>DATFEP010000008.1:0-4225 GCA_035250975.1 Nitrososphaeraceae archaeon
CCATGAGCGATAAATACCACGCCTGCCATTATTCGAATAGGCAACAATCCGTAGCTAAAAATCGAGTTCATTCTTTCCAAATGCTTATCTATTATTCAAATTTATAAATCAATAAGGTTTATCTAAAATTTAGGATCAAAATTTTGAATAATATACGCTAACAGTAAGATAATTCCTATCAGTTATAGCTTGCAGTAAAAATATCAATAAGATTATTGCTATAATGTGGTAATATCTTAATTTTTGCTACAGCTCATATTTCAGTTCTTACTAATATTTTTATATTTTGACTAAAATGATGTAATTCATCAGGTATTTAACGAACATATCATGAATTTATGTAGTTTTTCTACTCGCAAATTTTCAAGAAATATTTAAATAAAGTAGTATAGTTTCTTATAAAAATGGCTACAACTCTTATTTTGTCAATAGCAATCACCTTAGCTTTGGGAATGTTACTAGTACCAGCAATTGGTACTGTTGTGTTTGCTGAAAACATGTCTGGGATGGGCGGTAACGCGTCTGAGAAGCTGGGCGGTATGGCCGGTAACATGACTGGGATGGGCGGTAACGCGTCTGAGAAGCTGGGCGGTATGGTCGGTAACGCGTCTGAGAAGCTGAGTAACATGACTGAAAACGCCGGTGGCATGATTGGTAACCTTACCAAGTAAAATAGATATCATTATTATCTATTGATCCCAACGAAACACATGCATACTGTAACAACCAACTCCTTTTTTTCTATTCACAAAATTTGCTCAAGGGAATGTTTAATTTTCATAATCACATATTGGCCAATCGTATTCAATATGTTTAAATTATATGATACCCTAAATAGAAACAATAATTATCGAAAATGACTATAATGATGACTCGATTTACTTGTCGTGTACTTGATATCGATAAGGGGATTTACAACTTTCTCTAATCTTAATATAACATGTACAAATTGCAATTAACAAAATAAGTGTGGAAATTTCTCTTATTATTGTCTGATTGCCTGACAGAAAATTGGAAACTACAACAGCCAATCCACCAAAGGTTGAAGCAAGTATGAATCCGAAAGTGGAACAACTTGCACATGCACTGGAAATAACACTGATTGTAGTACCTGCCACCGCTGATTTACTTATTCTTAACTTTAAATTCCTTAGGATATGAAGATTAAAGATTACCAAAATTCCCACTAAAGTAGAATTTATGCAAGACAAAAAAAATATTCCAACCATGTCACTTGGAACATAGAATGCCAAAAAAGGTGAAAAAAAACAAAATACTGTCAAATGTGTTTGTTACAATCCAAAAAACTATACCAGTAATTGAACCAATAATTAGATGCAGTGGATTTGAAAAAGCTGTTCTTGCGACCAAGCTGATCGAATTAGGCATATTCAATTTTGGTTAGATTTCATTTTTGGGATTGGCAAATAAAAAGCATTAGAATTTCATCTAAACCAAATTTCATATTTCAATTAAATAATCTATTTACCTTCTCTTGGAGGACTTTCAAGTTTGTTTAAATTGCAGCCAAATTTTAATTAGGGGAACCTAACAATGAAAAAAATGAATTTCAATTTAAGATGGACCATACTAATTGGTGCTATTTTGTTGCCAGCATCATATTCTGAACTAAAGCATCGCTTTGGACAAGAAAATGAAACAGCTCAAAGCTAGGATGAATCAAACAAATTTGTCGACTACTTACAAAATGCCAGGGATCTGCTGAATCAAACATCGATTGAATTTAAGAATAGCAACTACACAGGCGCAGAAGAATTAGCAAATACTGCTTATCTAGACAATTTCGAACATGTAGAACATGAACTTGAAGAAAAAGGTTCTCCTAGTTTCATGGAGGTCCTTGAACATATGATGCGAGAAGAATTGCGTGATTTGATACAGGATAAGGTCGATCAAACTAAGCTAGATGTGCGTATTAATGCTACTGATGCCAAATTAGTAGAGGCCATAGACCTGTTAAAGAGCACTGAATAGAATAGATCCAATTTTGAGTTAAAAATCAAAATTCTACTCAATTTTTTTGTTTTAGATGGCAATTAATTCTAGATATGATTGTTTTATAAGTTCGAATTTTTGTAAAATTGATACTCTAAATAGAACTTGAATACTAGTTATGAACGCGAGAAAACGTAGGAATTGATCTAAACCAATAAATCCTGAAATTTTCATTTCAAAACTTACAGATATTCTTTTAAGGATGTTAGAGAAATAATACCTATGACTATGGATGCTGCTCGGAGGTGGATGAAGTGATCGATTATGTTGTGGCAATCATTATCAGATTATTATCATTTTCATCGAAATGGATCGAGCAAAATGTTATAAATAATGTTTTAGAATTTGTAAAAAGTTTTGAACATTTACTCTTGGTTCTTACTGTGGTAGCATTTTTCCTAATAATAATATACATGACAATGAAGCAACTTAAGAAACTACCAAAATTTTATGTTATAGAAATCGAAGACGTCTATGGTAATAAAACAGCCGTAGATGGGTTAAGAACTAATTTCACAACATTTGCTGCTGCAAAGAGTTACGCTCATTTCTATTCTAACTTATATGGCGAGCAGTACAAGTTCAGAATTGTTGGTCGTAATCGGATATTGAATTATCCTCATGACTAGACTATTTTTCTCCAGTTTGATTAAGATTAGTCTTATTTAGGTCTAGTCAAATCACAATTTGCGATTTTACTGTTTTATCTCATTAAGCCAGCTTTTCAGACAATCTGTACAAATATGGTATTCACAGGGATCTGTCCCAGAAGGAGAGTAGAACGATTTATACTTTTCACACCCTTTTCTACAAAAATCGCATTCCATAAAAAATAAATGGCATCATTACATTTATGTCTGATCCAGTCAATCTCAATATCTCTAATTTTAAGATACTAAACAAACCTTTAATGGTCCTCCTCTTTTTAATTTCAATTGCAAAATTTTATTAGATTAGCTGCAGAGTGCTATGAAAATTGTCATTTGAATTTTCAAATTAAAAATGTATGATGGTCATTACAGCATTGTCTTGGTAACTATCTTTTCGTATTATGATTAAATATTACAAGGAATGTTGAACGATATTTTTAGTGGATCGAATCTAGTATCAGAGAAGTTCGTTTAGCATATTAACACAATCTTCTTATTGGTACTGTTATTATTTATTATTATTATGCAATTTTTTTCCTTAAGGGAGTATCAAGCAAAGGAGTTTTCTATTTGTCTTTAAGTATAAAAAAAATATTAGTTACAATAGATGGTTCTGAAAATTCAAAGAAAGCTGCTGAGTATGCAATTAGTCTCACCAAAAAATATGACGCTGAATTAATAATACTATATGTATTGTATTCAGAATTAGGATTTGCTTATTCAAATCTATTAGGAGTCACTACTCCAAGAGCTATTAAGGATGTATTAGAAACGCAAAAGAAAGACGTGCAAAAATGGTTTGACGAAATAAAAAGCAAACTTGCAAACACCAGTATTTCTGTAACAGATAAAATCATTGTTTCGGTATCATCGATTGTCGGTGAAATAGTAGGATTTGCAGATAAAGAAAAAATAAATTTGATAATATTGGGAACTAGGGGAAGAACCGGATTTAAAAAATTGTTACTTGGAAGTGTAGCAGAGGGTGTTGTGAATCATTCATCATGTCCTGTAATGGTAGTAAGATAATAACTTCGTTGTAGTATGCTTTGGAAAATGCTATAATGTGGAAAATCTAGAATTTGAGAGGCTACAGAAAACTCCCACATTTTATTTCAGAAAACTAAATAGTTTAAAAATCAGAAAGTATGTAACAATCAGTCGTCCTTAATTAAAAAATAAAAATGAAATTTTTTCTGTTAAAATTTAGCTAAAAATTTCCAATGTTTTTGATATAGAACAATACTAGAAAATATTGATAGCGAAAGCTCTTAAATCTGCAAGTTCATAATATGGTGATGCTAAAAAATAGTAAACAATTTATTAACCTGATAAATATGTGCCGCGAAGAAAAAGATATTGGAAAAAGATATCAGCTATTGAATCACATTAATTACTTGGTACCATCAGAGCTTAGGGTATCAATCCCATCGATCATTACTCATGACTGTATAGACCAGATTTTGAGTTCGATGGAAGAAAAAATTTCACCTCCCATCTATCAACTTACGTCATAATTTACAACTTCAATCAAAATTAGTTACTCGATTCTACTTCTT
>DATFEP010000026.1:0-4163 GCA_035250975.1 Nitrososphaeraceae archaeon
TAAAATGGATTTAGTACTGCTTTTAAGCTCAATGTGTGGGATTTGAACCCTTCTATAAAGTGGGACCAGTTATTTGAGTTTTTATTCTTTTTAAAAAAACTTGAGTCTTAATTTAAAGAACTTTAGCTGTGACTTCCGTATTCCAACCAATGATTTTACAATTTGTAACCGAACGTCCATTGTATTCACATTTTCTTGGGTTCAGTATACATAATATACCTAAAGCATTATCCATAATTCAAAATGAACATCTGAGATATGTGCCTTTATGAGGATCGATAAAAAGACGAGCTTATTCAGTGCTAAAAGAGGAAAAGGATGACTTAATTTGTAATAGATGAAACAATGATTGAGATCGGAAATAGAGATTATTGGTTATGAGTTCGTATAAATTCATTAGATGATGCAAATACATCTAAGACACCTATTGCATTTAGCATTAGAAAAGACTTTGATAGAAAGAGTAATGAAGGATTTCAAGAATTGAACAGAACTATTTATGAATACCATTCTTCTATGTAACAAAATGAATGCAATCTATTGCATGTAGATAACTGGATACAATTCTATGTTTCTATGTATAATGATACAATAACGAATAATAATAATGATTTTGAGTTAGAGGAGGTGAATGTTATCTTAAATTAAGAGCCTTGATTCACTATCAGTCTTAAAAGCAAATTCATTACGCTCTTTATTACTATATAATACAAGTTCATTATCTTCAAACCATTGCATTTCTAGTACGTGATTAGAGAAGAACAAATGAACAAAAAATTTTCGTACAGCCCAAATAATAGCAATAATATTATTGTATAAAACTATAATAATAATAGTATGACAAAGCAGGATTCTCATTCAGATTCAGAGTTAAAGAAAATCTACCAGTTGAAAAATATTGCAGTAGTTGGTATGTCAAAAAATGAAGAAAAGGCAGGAAATTTTGTACCTAAATACCTTATCGAACATGGATATAATGTTATTCCAGTTAATCCAACAATTTCTGAAGTATTGGGAAGAAAATCATATCCAACAGTAACAGACATTCCAGAAATGGTAGATGTAGTAGACATATTTAGAAAATCAGAGGATGTACCTCCTGTAATAGATGATGCACTTAACAGAAAAAATGACATTAAGGTGATTTGGATGCAGGAAGGCATTTACAATGAGGAGGCGGAAAAGAAAGCAAAGGAAAATGGCATGGATGTTGTTTACAATAGGTGTATGATGGCAGAGCACAGACGTCTCTTTTAGAATATAAAGACATGAAATAGTTAGCCAACGTGATCCACAAAGTGTAACGATAATCCATATCATTAGATAAAAAAGATATGGGATTAGTGAGGCTCTAAAGGTTGTCACCTTTTCCTAAACACTTTTTGGTCTGACACTGAAGACTAATGTCAATATAAAATGTCTATCATTCTTTAATTAATACCTTCAGGGGGACCTCACCTTCTGCGTATTTTTCCCTGAATCTAATATGTTTTAATTTTAGTAATTCCATGATTTCTTCCATTTAGATCCCAAAACAATGTTAGAGCTGCCTTCTTCCCTTTATATGGTTGATTTTTGATTATAGACAATAATTCATCTTTTTCCCAAATTTCACTTTCTAAATATGGAGATATTCTTTTACTTTTTTTGTTCTTTATCCTGACAAATTCTGGAGTTCGCCAATTTTCATGATCAGTGTCATTAGTATGATTGTATAACCATCTATAAAAATAAAATAGTCTTAACCGATTGAGGTAATTGTTCCAAGTTGTTATCCATCTTTCATCAGGATCTTCATAATAGCTTTTAACTTTAGTATTAAGAAATTCTAAGATTTGATCTTTTCTATTGATATCTAAAAATGAATAATTTTCTTGTAGAAAGTTACTAAATGTTATTACAGCTTTTAAATTATTATTTTGATGATGTTCTGAAGAACCATTATTTCTCACATATTCAAGAAAATTATTTATTATCTCTATATTTTTGGCATTAGAAATATTTTGTATTTTTTCTATTGTTGTAGATAGTTTCATTGGCATTTATGAGATCTTTCTCCTCTTATTTACAAGATGTAATAGCAAATCCAATTATATGAACCCGCTTATATAATGGGGCCAGTGGGATGTGAAACTAATTTGAGCTGAATTTTGGTCCCATCATAATCCTATGGTTTGAACTCGCCTGTAAAGTGGGGTTAGTAATTTTCCTGCAAACTAGAGATGTATCAACGAAAAATCAATCATGAGTAATGAACAGAAAATCAGCTAATAACAATGCTAAAAATCCATTTCAAAAATTATGGCTCTGTCAATTTAAGGTAATATTCACCTCTCCTAACTCAAAACAATTATTATTATTGTTTGCTATTGTATCATTATACATGGATACAAAGAATTGTATCCAGTTATATACTTGAAATAAATTACATTCAATTTGAATACATGAATAATAGTCATCAAAACTTTCTATTCTATCTTTCAAATCTTGTTAACCGTTCCATTAGACTTTTCCCCATTGAAGAATGTAGATAGTGTTTAAATCCAATTACTTTACATGCTCCATCATACCATGTACCTCCATCTGTGTATACAATATGTTTTCCATAGTTCGATACAAGAGATCTAATGAATTTTTCAACAAGCATGTTTCTCTCCTCTGAAATGCATATTCCAAGTACAGAACTATGAATTGGTTCAATTCATATCCATAACCAGAAATGCTGGTGTCCGATTTGAATAACTGTTTCCTTTATAATAAAGGCAGAGACTCTTTTTCTTTTATAGATCTGACAGGATCCAAATCTCTCAATCCAGTTCCATACAGAAAGATAACTTCTCTTCTCGTCTCTAAAAATTACTAATGCCTTAAGTATTTCTTAAACTTAAACCAAGAAAGTATAGATAAAGAGAATACATAACTATAACAGTGGATGTTCTATTTGTTTCAAATCTAACTTTCATACTATAAAGGGAACGTTCTCAGCTATATCTTTTACTGCTTAACTTAACAGATCCGAGAGAACAAGCAAAAATTAACATAAAACGCTATCTTGATGAGAAAACCATATTAAACTCCATTTTAATAGAAACTTAACTCCTATAATCCAAGTTCTTAAATTCTATTACAGTTATTTTCGGAACATATTAGAAGGTTTTGTTTACTGTCATGCTATTTCCTTTCATAATATTTTATTTATAATTCTTTAATTTTCAAAAATAGAAGTTTTATCCTCTTTAAATCTATTTGTAGTGAGGTTTTTAACTGAAATTTTAATAGCTGTTTCATTCTCATTAAGTATATCTGTTAATTCTGTAACAGAAGAAGAGTAAGAAGGCGGTGTATGTTTATCGATAAATGAATAAATTATTTGTCTTTCCGAGAATTCAAAATTATCTTTTCCAATTCTATGAATATCTCGTAAAATCATTTGTCTTAATGCGTGAAGATCATTTATTTTACTTTCATGCGCTGATATTTCATTTTCAATTTCAATCAAACTATTTTTAAATAAGTCTAATAATAATCCAATTTTGTGAAAATTTTTGTTTTTTTTATTATGATAGTCTACTATTGATTTTTCATGTTCTTTATATAATTTTGCATATTCTTTATATCTTGATTCTTTGATCTCATTATTTCTAATATAAAAACCATCTTGTGAGAAAACCATATTTACACTAAAAGTGGAAGCAAGCTGATAGTATTTTCTATCAGGTGCACCTAAGTTACTTTCTTGGGTATATGTTTCTATTAATCCAGAGTCTTCTAAAATTTTCATATGACGAAGAACAGATTGTTGTCCTATTCCGATAATCTTTGATAGTTGATTAAAGTATAATGGTTCTTTTGAAAGCAAAAATAAAATTTTTCTTCGAGTTGAATTTCCGAGAATATCTAAAATTAAATCAGTATTTAGATTATCGTTTTTATAAATATTAGTACCAGATACGCTTCCAGATTCTAGTGTATCACTCATATTAAATACCTTTAATATCAAACCTAATTTTATTCATAATATTAAGTATAAAAAAATAAATTTATTATTAGAAATCAGACATTCATCCATCCATTCCTGGTACCATGCCATCATTGCCGTATCCAGAAGAAGGACCAGAAGGTGGTGACTTTGATTTACTAGCAGCAATTACATCATCAATTCT
>DATFEP010000035.1:0-47097 GCA_035250975.1 Nitrososphaeraceae archaeon
TATTCTAATTTTATAACGTAAAAAGTTTATTATATTAAATCATCGGTGAAATCTCCTATTAAAAGGATTTTTTTTGTGTAAATGGTCATATCAAAATTTTAGACTAATTTGGAGCTTACATTTTAAGAATAGAAAATAATAGACAGATGATATTAAATTATAGCATAACAGCCTAACGATCTCTTTTTCTGACAATTTGATAAAAATAATTATCAAGTCAAATTCCAGAGTGAGACGTTGTCTTGAGATGAATTATTATTTAAATAAAGTTTGTAGCCTTTTAACATATTATCTTTGACGTATCTTTTTTCGACAAAAGCAAAATCTTTTTCACAGTTGGTTATAAGCTCAGGTTCCTCCTTAAAGAATGAATTTTTTATAAAGTCTAATGCATCCTTCCATCTGTAAGCTTTGATTCTTCCAACAAATTCACTATTATTGAAATTTTCTGTATATTTATAAACATCAAAGTAATCTGCTAATTTAATACAATTATCACAAAAGTTATCCTTCTTTCCGGTTTTAGAACAGTCAGGACACTGAGTTATCATGTTATGAGATTTATATAATAAATTCATATTTTAATATGTTTACTTTGATCGTTAGACTAGGATGAATCTTTCCGTCGATAAATAATATTTGAATTTATCGAATAGACTAGACGATCTTCTTAACTACACCCTTGTGTATATTTCTGTTGATGTCACATTTTTTATTCTTGAATATATTTTGCTTGTAAAAAGGTTATCAAGTATTTGTTTTTCAATACTAATAAAATTAATTATGTCTAAAAAACGTTTGATAAATAATTTCTTAATTTCTATACAATTGCTATAATATAAAATTGACCAAAATAATAAGATCAAACATAATTGGTTAGATAATTACTTATAATGTTATTTTTAACACTCATCATACACAACATTTTTTTTATGGAATATGTGTCGATAGAATGAAATACAGTAAAGGCAGACACTCTATAATATTTAGCAGATATTTTTGATCATACAAAATATAGGATAAAGTATAAGAAATATGCTTATCATTCTACAAACAATGTATCTATGAGATTGAATATAAGAAAAATGATTGCAGTAATAAAATTGTTTGATTATTGCGAAAATGCAAACACAATGTCAGTATATGAATGTCCTCAAGGCTATTAAATCGCTAGTTGTGAGATCCATTTTAATCATTCAAGCTAGACAAAAGATATAAGTTTATCAAAATTCTTCAATTCTTGCTAAATATTTTAATAATGTATCACCATTGATTTTGGCATTTTCAGGAAATGATTAAATCCTAAATTTCCAAGATAGTTTTAGGTAAAGGATATCCATCAAATTGTTCATACCCACTTTGGAAAAGACGCCTTTTCTTTTGTGCAAAAGTTAGATTCTTGTAGGTAACCAAATGCTATCCTTTTCGATTCTTGAATTTCTATTGATGATACAAAATTTTTCATGTATTTATTTTAAAATATATTACAACAGATACAACCACAGACAATTTCCAGTTGTTCAGAATTAATCAATAATCAGATAATAGTATTAGTATGCCATTCCTGTGATGTTTATATCAAATTAGTCTAAATACCAAAAAATATATCCAAATCCATTTTTGAAATTGTTTATATGCACTACAAACAAGATATAATTTATCTTATTAAACATTATTACCTTTTTTTCTCAGTTATTATGTAAAAAAAAGTAGTATTTTTTTATACATGCAATAGTTGTATATTAGTATGATAAAGGCGTATATTTTGATTATCTGTGAACCCGCTAATAAGTATAGGATTGCCAATAGTCTTAAAAAAATAGACAATGTGATAAATGTTGACATTATTAACGGCGCATATGATCTAATCTTGGAAATAATGGTTAAAACAATGGACGATTTGAGAGAAAAATTTCAAAACGATATTAAAAATATAGACGGATCAATCTCAACTTTGACTTTAGTTACGTCGGAAGATTTATGAGAAGCCATACAAATGATTGGCAATTTGAAATAATCTATCATATAAAAAATAAGGACCACTTTATTTCAAATTATAGTATATTTATTCTATTTCTAATCGTTCAAATTTAATATTTATAATAAATAAATAATATTAAACCTAATTTTTTTTGTAAAATGTCTACTTTACCTACATTGTGTTTCTAAAAATTAATTTGATTTGAATCGTAAGCCATTCTTTTCAGGTAAAAAATCAAAAATCGCCAAAACCTCCACCATCGAAGCCACCAAAATCTGCTTCGCCAACACTTGTATCCATATCACTCGCACCAGCATCGCCAGTATCTGTCGCTGCTCCTTCAGCCCCTGATTGGTCTATCTGTCCTTCTGTCATTGAACTTTCAGTTGGGTTCATTCCCATTCCCATAAAAGACATCATAGAAGCAAAAAACATCATATTCATAATTCCTGAGAATAACATCATCGGTATCCACATTCTATTAGAATCCATAAAGCTTTGCATTTGAGTTTTGTCGCCAGTTTGGTATAACTGTTGAAGACGTTCTGATTTTTCATACAATTCTTGTTTTTTTGTATTAAGAATTTCTATTCCAGTTTTAGCGATATCAAGTTCCACCTTTTTATTACCAAAGAAACCTTTTTTTACACTTTTTACTATCAATCTCTGGCTAATCAGATCATTAACAATTAACTCCACTTCAGCCTTAGACAGTTTGGTAACCTTAGAGATGGAGTCTATCTTTTTCATTCCTCTCGATATAGCGTCCAAAACCATAAAGTGGTTTGGACTTTCATTAAATCCACTATTTGAAGACATTATACTATTTTATACCTAAAAAGAATATTTAAATGAAATGGTGACAACATTGCAAATGACAAAATATGCTTTCATACGTAAAGTTTAAAATTAATAGTTCATTTATATTTTACAAAGATTAAATCATCGAAATAATAAATCACAAATTGAAAAATTGATAATTTATCTTTATTTTGTCTTGAAGATGGTTAAAGAGTAAGTCATATTACTTGCAATTCCTTGACATATGTGAAAAAATAGTATGAAATCTAAACTATACTGATCCATTTATTTATCTCCAGCATAATCAATATGCACATGGGAAATGAAACTACATTTTTGGTATTTTATAGATTCAGACCATTAGATTCTGAAGAAAAGAGCATAGCAAAACACAAATGGGACGAAATAAAGAGTAGCTTACCTAAGGATATAGCACTTATTGGAGAGTATGATCACGCTTGGGGAACAGAATACAATGGATTTCTAATGTTCCAATCAAATACAAGTGATCAGTTTTTGGAATGGTGGTCAACTTTTAAAGATGAAATCAGATGGTATGTAGAGAAAACTCACACTATCGTAGCTCGTAAACGTTAATTTCCTTTTTTAAGGAACATTTTATTTTTTGATCTATTTGATAATAATAGTCTGTGGATTACCGGGAACCGGGAAAACATTTCTAGCTAGGAAACTATCAAAAAAGATCAACGCAGTATTATTGTCTACTGATAAGATAAGAAAGGAAATCATTCAAAAACCCAAATACAGTTTATGGGAACGGGCTCTAGTTTATAATGTACTGTTTCTAATATCCAAATACTTACTTTCTGCAGGGACTAATTGTATTTTGGATGGAACATTCAACCGGAAAATATCTAGGGATGAAGCTATTGAAAAACTAGATTCGGAAAGAAATGATATATATATTATTGAATGTATCTGCCCCGAAGATATTATATTTTCAAGACTGCAATCTAGAAAAAGGGATTATTCAGATGCAGATATTTCTGTATATCTGAAGATGAAAAGATTTTATGAAAAGATGTCAGAAAAGCATTTGACTATAGATACATCTAAATCTTTAGAAAAAAATCTTGAAAAAATATTGAACTTTATTGGTCAAAAAGAAAATTGTCAAAGAATACTACATTGAGGTTAATTGTAAACTTAATTCGATTCTTGTTGTGTCGTCTTAATATCATTTTACAAACTTATTCAAGGCTAATTTATCACATCAACAAGATAAATAAGAGTAGATTAAATGGTATAGAATTATACAATAACCATATGATAGAATAATATATTACCTATTGTTAATAAATATAATCAAATCTATTAACGATTTTTTATGTTCTTTATGAAAATGTTCAAAATGACACAAATAAGATTTGAAATCAATCAAATGAGAAAGTTTCTAAAATCTAATTCAACTGTTGTTGGTACTCGAAATATTCTCATATGTTAATAATTTGTATTAGATTAAAATACTAGTGATACAATAGTAAAGGAAAAATAGTGTATTTTTATTGATATTGAAATTTACTAATCATAATGAAAAATCTTAACTTGGACATACACGCAGGAAGTGACAACAGGGTGTTTACAGAACTTGACAGAAAACTAAAAATAAATAATTAATATAAAATCAGACTGTATTATATCTTGAATTCCTCATAACAATTTATATAAGCATATTTTGACAATTGAATAGATGCTATCATTAAAATTCAAGACAATTAATCCCACTACGGAAGAAATTGTTAATGAATACGAGAATATGTCATATGAAAATATTGATAAAACTGTGATTAAAGCTAAGAATGCGTTTAATACTTGGAAGGAAAATTTTAAAAAAAGAGATATTTATCTGCATTCTTTTGCTACTGAATTTAGGAAGAATAAGGAGAATCTAGCTAAGGTTGCGACAATGGAAATGGGAAAACCGATAAAAGAAGCAAGAACGGAGATAGAAAAATGTGCTTGGACCATGGAATATTATGCTGATAACGGCCAAGTGTTTATGACTGACGAGATTATTAATACTGATGCAAGAAAGAGTTTTATAACTTTTGAGCCATTAGGCGTTATCGCAAGTATAATGCCATGGAATTTTCCTTATTGGCAAGCTTTGAGATTTGCTGCTCCTTCGTTAATAGCAGGAAATACCATCGTACTTAAACCCGCAAGCGCAACTGTCCAGTGTGGCTTAGAAATTGAGAAAATATTTAACAAAGTAGGATTACCAGAAGGAGTGTTTCAAACAGTAGTTGGAAATTCCAATATCGCTGAATATTTGATAGATTCTGACAATGTTAACGCGGTTACATTTACAGGAAGTGTTCCGGTTGGTTCCAAAGTAGCACAGAGAGCGACATCTCAGCTAAAGAAAACAGTATTAGAGCTTGGAGGCAGCGACCCGTTTATAGTATGTGACGATGCTGATATTGACAAGGCATCCGCAGGAGCTGTGAAGGGGCGTTTTATAAATTGTGGTCAAAGTTGTATTGCAAGCAAAAGATTCTTTGTAGTAAAAAAAGTAGCAAATGAATTTATTGAAAAATTTACTCAAAATACAGAAAAACTCCGTGTTGGAGATCCACTTGACGAAAATACAGACATAGGACCATTGATAACTCTCAACAGTTTGGAGTTTATCGATGAAGTAATTCATAGTTCTATAAAGGATGGAGCAGACCTTTTATTGGGTGGAGAAAGATTATCTAGAAAGGGCTATTTCTATGAACCGACAATACTAAACAATGTCACTCCAAAAATGCGCGTTGCAAAGGAAGAGACTTTCGGTCCAGTAGCACCAATAACAGTTGTAGAAAACGAAATGGAGGCGATTAAATTCGCCAACGAATCCGAATTTGGACTTGGAGCTAGTATATGGACACAAGATCTAGATAAGGCCGAACGACTATCTAGACTGGTGCAATCCGGAATTGTGACTGTCAACAGTGTAGTAGTATCAGATCCGCGAGTCCCATTTGGAGGTATAAAGAATAGTGGGTTTGGTAGAGAATTATCAAAATATGGGTTATTTGAATTTGTAAATATAAAGTCTGTGAGATTCTATGATCAGTTGATACGTAATCACCATGTAGAATAAGATTTGAAAAGGTAATATAAAATTCAGTAAGAAAGCAAGAAATAACTTTAGGAAAAAGATTAAAACAACAAAAAAAAGAACCAACTTTTTTAATTTGAATCTGCCTCATGATACGTTTCTATTTGAATGGTGCTATGAGAGATATTGAATTTCTTGTCTAATAATGACATTATTTCTCTTAATATTAAATCTGATTTACTCTTATCACTTATAACTACATGAGCCGTTAACGCATCCAGATTTGAAGATATTGTCCAAATATGAAGATCAAAAACGCCTGTCACTCCCTTGATTTCCAAGATAGATTTTTTAACCTTTTCATATGATATATTTGTAGGAACACCTTCCATCAATATATGAATCGACTTTTTAACAAGTGACCATATACGAGGAATTATAAATAATACCAAAATAACACTGACAATCGGGTCTATTAAAGAAAAATTTGTAAAAAAGATTATAATTCCAGTTATTATTATACCGGCCGAACCTATCGCATCTTTAATAACTTCAAGATAGGCTCCTTCTATATTCAAGTTAGTTTTGGCGTCTTTTTGTAATAACGATATTCCAATAAGATTTATTATCAAACCAAAAATTCCAATAGAAATTATAGATATTGAATCTAATGTCTTTTCAAAATAAAAAAAGTTACGATAAGCCTCGTAAATAATATATGATGATAAAAGTGATACTATTATTCCGTTTATTAGTGCCGCTAGTATTTCAAATCTATAGAATCCATAGGTTTTCTGCGGTGTAGGAGGTTTTTGTGAAAACTTTATGGCAAACCAAGCTAGAAACAAACCACATATATCAATAAACATATGCCCTGCATCGGCTATCAAAACTAGACTATTTAATAAGAACCCGGCTAAGACCTCAACAGAAATAAAAGAGCTGGTTAATATGAGAACTAATTTTAAATTCTTTATCTGAGATCCATTAGAAAAATGAAAGTGCACGACAATATACTAGTAATATGAAACAATATCTGGCTTTCTAATTTCCTAATTAGTTTCATTCTAGGTTTATCCATTCCTTTTCAGTTATAATGGAACAAAAGAGTAATTGGTGAAATATATTTTAATGTTTTGAGAGAAAATACTAGGCATTTCATTCAGGATGGATGGTACAATCTACAACATAGAACGAGCAGTAACTAATCACAATTTGATTGCTCAAGTAACAAAGTAATAAAAAATAAACTTTATACTAACAAATATTACAAACGATTATTAATTTTATAAATCTCTAAAATGAATGTAATTATGATTTTTATTAATCCAATTAATGCTTTACTATGGTCAATTAGACGAGATCAAAGAGATGTAATTAATTTGTATAATGTTCTTTCTCCACTAATGTACATTACCACAGGAAGTACTATGTTGAATTTTGGATATTGGTCTGATGAAATTAGAAAGCCTGATGAAGCTCAAATTAACCTATGTAAAATAACTGGGGAAATGGCAGAACTTGATACAGCAAGAAATCTTGTAGACGTGGGAAGTGGTTTATCTTCCCCTGCCATATGGTGGAAAAATAGATATAATTCTTTAGATCTATATTGTATAAATATCAATTATAATCAACAAGTGATAGCCAATAAAATAAAAGATAATTTTTTTAATTCAAAAAAGTCAAGAAGATATTCCAAGGATATTTGTCTAATTAATAGTTCTTCTCTTAGTTTACCATTCAAGAAGGAATCGATTGATAGAATAATCTGCTTAGAGGCAGCACAACATTTCAAACCGTTAACTAATTTTATCACCCAAACAAGATACATCTTAAAACCGAAAGGAATAATGGTTATAGCTCTACCGGTTATTACGAAATTATTCAATTCGGTAAAGAATTTATTAAAACTAGGTATTTTATCTTTTAGTTGGGCATCTGAGCATTATTTATTAGATTATGTTTCGTCGATTATAACAAATGAAAAATTTAAAGTAATTGATATTGTTAAAATAGGTTCTCATGTCTATTCTCCATTGGCTGAATTCTATATTAAAAACAGAAAAAAATTAAAGTATAAAATTTGTTGCGAGTACCATCCTGTTCTAGAATATATTCTATACAGATCTATATTAAAGATGGATAAACTATCAAGAGATAAAATTATTGAATATGTTATAATCAAGTGTGTCAAAATATGATTCCTTCATTATATGTGCCTAGTAACATATTTAACGTGTTTCGAAAAAAATATTTTATATCTTGTGGTAATCACAATAACAATCGTTACAGGATTAAATACACAAATATCCAGATTAAGGTAATATTACGTTAACAATAAACTTACCAACTTTTCTTGATGTTGCGTAAAGCATTCTATTTTAACTAAATTAGTCATTTTAAAATGAGATAAAAATATAGAAATAGCCGTAATATTTTATCATATATAGGTATTTATAACTAGGACATACAAGAATGTTTTCGGAATACTTGTTCAGAGCTTCCCATAAAAAGTGATATCTTCTTTTCAAACAGACTGTTAGGCTATATAAATTATAGGCATTTCACAGATTTGTCTTAACTATTTGCATAAGTTTATAAAAATGTTTTTTGAATAAAACTGAATGCTACATCCTAATGTAGGTATAACTGGTCTTGTATAACTGACCTTGTATTAGACAAGTTCATATAGACATACCAACCACATAGATCAATGAATGAAAGTACGAAATTGATTGATGAAATTGCTCAAGTCTTATCTCCTCAGGCCATTACATGTAACAGAAGATGCATAGGAGGGGAATAATAAAATGGAAAAAACCTTTTCATTGATAAGACCGTCTATTGAAACAAGTAAAAAGGCAAAATTTTGTGTAACATGTGGTAACTTAGCTACTCAAGAAGCATTTTTCAATGTAGGCGATGGGGCTATTCTTATAGAAAGATATTGTGATATTTGTGCGGACAAAGAGATTCCGTAATAGTCACAAGGTCATTTAAGATTGTTGCAGCATAACACAATCATGATAGTTTCTAAATTATGATGAAATATAACAATTACTCAATAACCATAAATAGACATTTTGGTTGTTAATAATTTTTACCTTCTTTAAAGAAAAAATAATAATTGTAACTAAGAAAATTCATCATAAGAAAGATAGATATTTACTATAAAATATTATCATGTATTAACCAATCTTCAGCAAAGAGTTTGATTGAGAGGAAAGTGTTGAACAATTAAGATAATACACTTTGGAAGAAAAGGCGGAAACTATAATATAGTAAAATATACAATACACTCTCCAATTTAACAATATTATAAATTAAAATCTCATCACAAATGTTTCATTTATATCACATATATTAATATAATTATGAAACAATTTATATTCCCTAAAAATATTTTGTTTACTAGAATTATATCCAATTTTTAGTATTTTCTTAAATGTTTCTAATTGATATTTCATCATTATCATACCAATCCCACTTCTACCCAATCTTATTTCATTTATTATTTCTAAAGGAATTCTTTTGACATATATTCTAGAAATAGCTGATGATAATACTTTTTTTATTTTATCGTTAGATATGATATTAGATTCACGTCTCATAATAAATTTCGATTCGTTTTGTCTGATTACTTTGATCTTAGTGGGAGTATTTAATAAAACCTGGAGTACTTGTTCTGTAGTGCCATTATTCACTAACAAGACTTTTTCATAAATATTTAATTTAGTGTTACATGCTTGTTCAAGTTTAGAAATATCATTCAATGTAACTTGATAAGGATCTGCTATGTGTAAAATTTTTTTCATATATTATCTACTATTTACTGAAATTTAAAATCTTATAAAAAGAAAATTCTGTAAATAATTAGTATTATGCAAATTGAAATTGTGGAGGAACTGAGAAGTTTGAGGCGTGACTCTAATTTCCTTGATTTTTTATTATCACAATTTTTTCTTTTAATTTCTTTGTATTCTCTGGAATATCTTATTTCAAGAAAAGAAACTAAAAAGGTAAATAGAGCTAAAATTAATGGCAGCTCAGAAATAGTATTTGTCTGGATTATATAGCCTGCTAATAATGGTAGACTTCCCCAAGATAAGGCAAACCAAAAATTGTTATGAAAAACGCCTCTAAAAAGCTCGAAATTATAAGCAAATAAGAAAAATCCTTCTATGATTCCAATAAATAATAACAAATTTACCGAAGTTATTACATAGTAAATTCCAATAATATATGCAATAGAAAGACCAACTATAACCATTATTTTTAGCTCTATCTTTGAAAAGTAATTACCCCATGGTTTAATTTTTTTTGAACCGAGATTGTCTGCCGCATGAGCTGATATTCCTAGTGCCAAAAAGTATATTGTAAATATAGCTACTACTCTATCCCAGTATATCGTAGGTGAAAGCATAGATCCTATAATGGTAAATGAAATACACATTCCAGTATACGGGAGAAACAACAATCCAATGAATGCTCTGAATTTTACTGGACCAAAATTTGGTACAAACCATTCGTTAATTCTGGTAGATTCGTTCATGACTTTATAGCCGATACAATAGCAGCTGTTCCGTAAGTATAATGCTTGTAATTAACAGATTTGAATCCCTTTTTTTCTAATGCCTCTACAAGATCCTTAATCCATTGACTTTTTTCGATGACATAATCTAGGTCAGAAAAAACTAATTCCCACGATTTAACTATTTTTCCAATTACCTTTAGTATTACAAAATATGACTTCCACATATTTTGCATAAAGAAATTAGTAGGATATGTGAAGTCATGAACAATTATCGATCCATTTTTCTTGATAATGCGCCAGAGTTCGTCCACCAAAAGAGGAATATTTGCATACTTAGCTAGGTATGAAGATATTATTACATCAAATGTGTCAGATTGAAATGGCAAAAACTCTGCCACGCAATTTGTCAGAAATGAGTACCTCATTCTATTTTTTGCCTTTGTAATGTAATCATATGTCATATCAGCTCCAAACATCTCTAAATTTGAGCTTGGAATAAATGTAGAACAAATCCCTGTTCCACATGCAAGGTCTAGAATACGTATATGTTCTCCTTTAACATTTTTCATAATATGCCTTTTCCATGATGAATCCTTTCCAAAAGTCGTATATTTTACAACCAGGTCATAACTTAATGCGTTATCAGAAGAAAAGAATTTTTTTGGGAGAGTATATCCGTTAAAATTCATTCTATCATAATTATTACTTATCTATAATATAATGTTAGATATCATCTAAATATCGCGATTTGCTTGAGGATTTTCAAGATAAATTAGATAAATCATCATTTCTCTTATATTATTGTAATAATAAGAGGATCAAACTTTAAGCCGCACACAGGTAAATCAATACGAAACCATTTCACATATAAAATGTAAAAACTACCATGTTTTGAGACAGAATTAAAAATTCAAGGGATCAAATGAAAGCAAATACATTACGTGAATTTTATAATAATTAAATTGAGAAAATATGTTCTTTTGAGAATCACTTGATAGATTAATATATATACAAGATTGGCGGTTATAAACTATGACAGTATATAATAATTTTCCAATGAGAGACTGGCATATTAAACATATGGAGAAAACTATTGTAAAGTTTGTAACAGGATTATCGCCTAATCCATCACACTGGGAAAAGAGACAGCATAAAAGATTTAATAATATATATCGCACTTGTGGAAAAATAAATCACGATATTAAACATGGAGTAACAAGTGAAGAAGTTCAAGTTTTTTTGCAGAAAATTCACGATGATTCTTCTTTTATTGACCTTCGAAAAAAAGAAGGTGTAATAGAAAGGTTAGAGGAAGTAGAGAAACATTTTGGCCCTTCCAGAAATAATGGATTCAATATTTAAATAAAGAATATCCTATAATTCCTAGGAATTAATACATTAGATTTTGTATTAATTCCATTGGTTCAAATGTAAAGTGTTTTATTTTATATTTTATTACAAATAATATTTAAAAAACAAATCTTATGGAAAAATACCACTGAGCATATCATAAGCAAGCATTATTACCTATACAGGAGATATTATTTCTGATCCAAATCCTTCCTCCTTAACAATATAATCAGATATACTAATTTTTAAACTATAACATATTGCGCTATCGGTACAGGGTATATTGATATAGCAGTCATAAAATTACAAATATCACATTACAAGAACAAGCAAAAGATTGTAAAATGCTTTTTTTTAAATCTTCGAATTCCTATTTTTGCAATTTACAAGAGAATTTATAACTAGTAGATGGAGTGTCATTTTGATGATAATTGATCTAACTCAATCAATCTCTCCAACACTCAAGCAATTTCCAGGTTCACCTGATGTCGCATTTATAAAATGGTCAAAATATGAAATTGAAGGTTATAATTTAGAAGCAATGTTTTTAAGTACCCATACAGGGACGCATATGGATGCACCATCTCATTTTATCAAGGAAGGTTACTCTGTTGATAAGATAGACGTGAATAGGTTCATCATGTCAAGTACACATATAATTAGAATTCATAAGGATCCTAATGAATTGATCTCGTTAGAAGATATTGTCAATAGTGGTGTATCCATCAACACAGGAGATTCGATCGTGTTTTCAACTGGATGGGAAAAACACTATTTTTCTGATAATTATATGTCTTCTAATCCAGGTCTATCGATAGAAGCTGCTACTTATTTGATAGATAATAAGATCAATACAGTGGCAATAGATACTCCAAGTATAGACGCAGGTAAAGATAGTTCCTTTATAGCACATCAGGCACTCTTAAAAAATAATATTATTATAATAGAGAATATTTGTAACCTCGAAAAGATAAATAAAAATAATTTTACATTTATCGCCGTTCCACTGAAAATTATGGGTGCGACTGGTTCTCCTATTAGAGCTTTAGCAATTATCTAAAATATAAAAAGGAACATTTAATTATTTTAAAAAATTAAAAAAAATTCTATTATGAACAATATATATAATATAATAAGTGACTTTTAGAATTAACATGAATGACGAATTAAATTATATTGTTTTTTAGTTTATATGGTGATCTATTTTCGAGTAAGTCCTATTAAATCTTGAAATTTTTAATATAATTTTTTTAGTAAATCTTTTTTGTAAAGATAATTAAATACATAACAATCAATAATATTGCAGAAATTCATACAATCTAATAAACATTCAAATATTATAGTATACTTGTATCAAAAATACAATGATAAAATTTACAAAATCATCAATATTTTTCTTTCTTCTAATCTTTGTCCCCATTGCCATTTCATTAGATTTACTCCATTCAAATCACATTATCTTATTTATTATTGCAGTAATAGCATTATTACCACTTGCAAAGTTAATAGGAGATTCTACCGAACATCTTTCCACTCATTATGGGACTACTTTAGGATCTCTACTAAATGTGACATTTGGAAATGCTGCGGAAATAATAATTGCGGTAGTGGCTATTAATGCTGGTTTACTAGATCTAGTAAAGGCATCAATAACTGGTGCGATCCTTGGAAATATAATGTTAATTTTCGGTTTGAGTATGATTGCTGGAGGTATTAGAAGAAAGGAACAACTTTTCAGTATACAAAATGCAGGACTTCAGTCAACAATGATCTTCTTGGCAATAATAGGATTAGCTATTCCCACTGTCCTATCCAGCACGGTACTGAAACCTGTCGATATAGAGAATCAAATTAAAATTGAATTTTTGAGTGATGCTCTGGCATTTTTGCTATTAGGTGTCTATATTGCAGGAATAATATTTACATTTGTTACCCATAAATATTTATTTGTATCTCCTCAGTTGGAAGGGGAAAATGAAACTTATAGTGATCACAAGTATGCAAAACACTGGAGTAAGAAAAAGGCTTTTTTGATGTTAGCGGTAAGTATGATAGGGGTGGTTGCGATAAGTGAAATTCTAGTGGGATCGGTAGAAGAAACCAGCAAAGAATTTGGTTTTGGAGAATTATTTGTAGGGGCTATCATAGTTGGAATAGTTGGAAATGCAGCAGAACATAGTAGTGCTATTATTCTTGCAAGAAAAGGAAAGATTGATTTATCGATAGGAATAGCAGCTGGTTCTGGTACTCAAATAGCTTTATTTGTAGTACCTATTTTGGTAATATTTGGAATAATGACAAATCAACCTTTTACGCTGGAATTTACGATTTATGAACTAGTCACTTTATTTCTTGCTGCCATTATTCTTAATCTAATTGCACATGATGGAAAAAGTAATTGGTTTGAGGGTGTAATGCTAACTGCTGTGTATGTCATTATTGCAATTGGATTCTACTTCATAGGATAATTATTATTCAAAATTGTTGCAATATCTATTACTATTTGATGTGTATAAATTTCATTCATTGAAAATATTTATTTTTATTACTTGATTACCAATATGTTGACAATATAACAGAGAAATATATACTGTCTAACCTAAATTCGTCTAATAGTTTTTCTTATTCTATAAACCTTCTAAGGATTTGGAATAAAATCTTCATCATGAGGCTAATCTCGTACTCAAATTATTTTATATTATCATAAAGACGATCGAAAATTAACAGGTTCTGATTATAACATACATATGTATGGTGTGAATTTATGTTAGATAGTATATTTAGGATGAATTTGATGAATGATAAGAACCAGTACTTTTTAAGTTTAAGATGTGTGTTATCGAATTAATATGTTATAAATTTACAATACTAGAAATAAATATTATTACACTTAATTCGTTGTATAAGTATGTCACTTTTCAAAAGGGTTGTTTCTGTTGTATATTTATAACGATTGTGGAAAAAGGAATTCCATTTAATGAAACTGTTTTTTTATTTTGAATATATGCCCTTTGTTCCACCTGTGAAAATCGATAATATGATATAAATTTTTTACGGGAACAAATCGAGAAAATGGATTTCTTATATAAGTGTGATATCCGAGAAGGTATAGAATCAAATGATAATATAGCGAAACTAAATAATTTTTGAATTCGTACTAACCAAAGCATTTTATTATGCTTTCTTGAAGTTGACGAATATGAGTAATACTTATTTAAGAATTGTCCAAATTATGCTTGGAATTATTGCTATAGGATTATCTCTATATGTGATTTTGAATCCTGCTCTTGCTTTGGCATACATGATAACAATCCTGTCTATCATTTTGATTATTACAGGTATCGAAAGGATTGTTCATGGGTTAAGCTCCTCAGAGTCAGCTTCGAAAACTTCAAAGATAGGAAATATTATTCTAGGAGTTATTGGAATTGGATTTGGAGTTTTTGTTGCTACGTATCCAGGATTTACCACTGGCTTCTTACTAACACTAATGGCATTAGGACTTTTATTCATAGGGGTGGCTAGAGTCATCACTGGATTATCTCAAAAGGATATAGCAAAATGGTTGAGAATATTTCTCGTAATTTCGGGAAGCTTTGCAATCATAGCTTCTATAGTAGTATTTGCAGTCCCTCTGATAGGAGTTATATTATTAGCTTTGATAATCTCAATCAGCTTACTGGTGATAGGAATAGATAGTATAACACAGGGGATTTCTGGAAGAAAAATAAGACTTACAAAACAATAGGATTATCTTTTCCATTTTTTTAAAGATAGATAAAAAATCCAAAAATTCCTATTATCTTATATATTGTATGTAGACGATCGGAAAATCACACAAGTACTACAACCAGATATTCACTAGATAATTATTCCACAACTATTTTTCTGACTAAACATATTTAGTTAGGTCACTCATAGCCTGTCAAACAATAGTAGTTTTGAAGTTTGTTTTAACATAACCACTATAATGAAAATTTAGAATTCTTAGCGATGAATTCTAATACAATCATCAAATTGTATGAGGCTGGTCATAAATCATTGAACATATATTCTTAAAAACATATTAAAATTTCAACAGAATATCTGAATCATAATTTCTTATAATAATAAAATAATCCATTCTAATCATAATTGGAAAGATAATAGTACACGTTGAAAAGATCATTTCAGTCTATTCATAGATATTTATCATAAATTATTGCTCAAGAAATAATAGACCCGCCAATCTTTAAAGAACTAGTATTGTTTGGACTTCCTAAATGAACTACTCTTCTCTTCCGAAAATTCATACCTCTTCGTTTTCGCAATTATATTTGTTATAAGTATCATACCCATTCTCACTCCCCCAACATGGGCCATAGTGGTTATGTCTTATACTTTGAATCCTGCTTTGGACGCTGTTCTTCTTTCAGTGATTAGTGCATCTGCAGCTACATTAGGAAGATTTTTACTGATGAGATTTTCTTCTATAGGAAGAAAAGTAATAAATGACGAGCGTAAATCTAGTCTGAACAAACTAAAAGATTATTTGGAAAAGAAAAAATATGGATATTTTCTAGGAACTATGCTTTTTGCTTTATTACCATTGCCAAGCAACATGCTCTTTGTTTCTTACGGGCTTATGAAAGTTCGATCATTACAGATAATAGCAGGTTTCTGGATTGGAAGATTCTCGGTATATCTGCTAATGATTTATTTATCAAAAAATATTTTACTTTCAATTACAGATATAATAGATCTGAGCTTTGCTTCTGTAATATGGATAGATGTTGCAGGTATAATTATGACTATCCTAATACTATTAATTGATTGGAATAAATTAATTTTCGAAAAAAAAATTGGATTTATTAAACCAAGAAGATTTATCCATTAGATTATAAAATTCTAATACCGGTATCGGCATTGAAGAGGAGTATATCTTCATACTTGGTTTCCAAAACGAGTTTGCTGCCATTTTTAAGAGAAGAATCTACAGATAAATTACTTACATGAATGATACTATTATTTTCAAGTTTAAATTCATATATTGTTTCATCTCCTAGCATTTCCACAAAGCAAAGTTCTCCTTTGAAATGCATAGAATTAGAATCACTATAATCAGCTAAAAATATATCTTTTGGTCTGATACCCAAAGATATATTTTTTATAGATTCTCCAAAAGACGAAAGTACATCATACCATATCTTAGGAATGTTTATAGACATATTCTCAGATTTCAAGGAAATTGGTCGACCATCTTCCTTTCTTATTATCTCAAAATTCAAAATATTTATTTGAGGATTTCCTATAAAATTTGCAACAAAAATATTCTGTGGCTTTTTATAAACTTCTTCTGGAGTACCTACCTGTTGAATTATTCCCTCATTTAAAATAACTATTTTGTCAGCCATACCCATTGCTTCAGTCTGATCATGAGTAATGTATATTGTAGTAACGCCGACACGTTTTTGAAGTTTTTTTATTTCTGATCTCATTTGTATCCTCAGTTTTGAATCTAGATTGCTTAGAGGTTCATCTAACAAAAATAGTTTAGGTTCTCTGACTAACGCTCTTCCTAATGCTACCCTCTGCATTTGGCCTCCACTTAATTCTCTAGGTTTTCTTTTTAGCAACTCTGAAATGCCCAGCATTTGAGAGATTTTTATTACTTTATCTTTAACTTCTTCTTTAGATAATTTTCTCATTTTAAGAGGAAATGCGATGTTGTCGTAGACTGTCATATGAGGATATAATGCATAATTCTGGAAAACTACCGCAACATCGCGATCTTTTGGAGGAATTCCATTCACCAAATTGTCGTCTATAAATATTTGTCCATCACTAGGGTCTATTAGTCCAGAGATGCATCTTATGATTGTTGTTTTCCCACATCCGGAAGGACCCAATAATACCAAGAATTCACCATCTGCTATTTGGATTGAAAAATTTTCAATTGCTGTAAAGTTTCCATATTTCTTGCTTAATCCAGTTACCCTGACCCTTGACAGATAATATCATGTTATCTAGACTTTCTATATTATTTAATTTTAGCCATTTTGATTAGCTTTATCTAATCATTTATAGATCATAATAGCCTATAGATAACCTTAAAAAATATCGTCTTGTTTATTGTTTGATGTCTAGTAGTAATGAAGCTCATGTTATAAAATTTCTTGAACCGAAAAATATAGCAATTTTGTTAATGATACCAATTTCACTATTTTGTAGTATTACTGTTTTCAATCCAGT
The DNA here is from genome assembly GCA_035250975.1 of Nitrososphaeraceae archaeon. Lineage (GTDB taxonomy): Archaea > Thermoproteota > Nitrososphaeria > Nitrososphaerales > Nitrososphaeraceae > TH1177. The sequence goes on from DATFEP010000035.1 coordinate 17,971, forward strand.
AACGATAATTAATTCTTATAGCCAGGAAGAGACCATCAAACTAACTGCTATTTTTGCTGAACCGAAAGAAAGATGGGATATACTCATTGAAAAGGCTCTAGAGAAATTAAACGAAATACATCCTGACAAAAAAATCCAAATTGAATATAGTGTTCTACCATATTCAGATACAAGGACACAAATTCTTACGGCTATGGCTGGCAAGTCAGAATTGGATCTTGTTTCACTTGATCAGATTTGGCTGGGTGAATTTGCCGAAGCAGGATTTCTAACGGATATAACTGAAAAGACAAAAGTATGGAATAAGTCTTCAGACTGGTACGAAAATAACTGGCTTGGAGGCATATATAAAGACAAAGTATATGGAATATGGGCATGGACAGATGTCAGAGCATTATGGTATTGGAAAGACCTGTTGAATCAATCCGGCTTATCATATGAAAAACTAAAAACATGGGATGGATATCTACAAGGATTCAAAATATTATCAGAAAGACTACCTGATAAGAATATTCAACCAATCCATCTAACGAGTGCAAATCATGTTCCTGATATGTGGTATCCGTATTTATGGATGTTGGGTGGTAACATATTAGAATTAAGAGACGGTCATCCATCAAAAGGGAATTACTGGTTTCCAACGTACAATAGTAAACAGGGTGTAATGGCACTTGAATTTTTAAGGGATCAAATTAACACCGGTATTAAACCTCAAATAAACCATTTTTGGGGTCAAGAGTTTGCAGATAAAAAATTTGCTGTAATGTTAGAAGGATCCTGGATTCTAGGTCATTTCCCAAAAGAAGAATGGAAGAATCTGAAAGAGAAAATAGGTTTGATAACAATGTTTCCTGTTCCTAATAATACCACTAAAACATCTACCATGATGGGAGGATGGCTATTTAGCATTCCTGAAACTTCCAAACATAAAGACCTTGCATGGGAATTAATCACTATTATGTTAGATCCTGATGTTCTTAGGCCTATGCTTTTGAAAGAAGGTTATCTGCCTACGCAGAAGAGCATTGCAGAAGGAATTTACTCGAAAGAATTGAAATCTACTATTCCATATTATGAAGAGCTGATTTCACTTATTCCTTACGCTAAAGGTAGACCCAACATTCCTGAATATCCACAAATTGCAGATCACATACGCACAGCAATTGAGGAAGTCTATCAAGGAGCTGACCCGAAACAGTCTCTTGATAAGGCAGTAGAAGATTCAATGAAAGTGCTTGGATGGAAGTAGTGAAAACGAAATTCGAATTAAAATAAAAAGTAATATTGACCTGACGTTCATAACTTTTTAAATATTTTTGAACTACGACATTGGAAATGCCAAGTAACAGAGCAACCATTGAACCATATTTATATCTGCTTCCAAGCTTACTAATTCTAGTCGTATTCTTATTGTTTCCTCTAATATGGAATATTTATGTATCAATTCATAATGTGTCGATTTTGACAATTTTAAAAGACTGGGAATTTGTTGGATTGAAAAATTTTATTGACCTTCTAACAGAACCTAAATTTTATGAATCTTTAAAACTAACTTTATTTTTTGCTGGTGGGTCGGTTCTAGCTCAATTTACCATAGGACTTGTTCTAGCTATTTTACTCAATCAAAAGATACAAGGAACTAATCTCTTCAGAATGTTGTTAATAATTCCATGGAGTATTTCAACCGTAATAACTGCTTTCTCTTTTAAATTCATGTATGATGATAATTTTGGAATTCTGAATTATCTATTAAAACAGCTTGGATTGGACTCTGTTGGATGGCTTTCGGATCCAAATATCGCAATTTGGTCTATAGTTTTAACAAATATTTGGTACGGTACTCCCTTCACGATTTTGTTTTTGACTGCAGGCCTTCAGTCAATTAATCCTCTTCTTTATGAAGCTGCACTAATAGATGGAGCAACAAAGATAAAGAGATTTTTTTTCATAACGATCCCACTTTTAAGACAATTTATGGTTACAAATCTTATTCTTATAACAGTATGGAGTATAAATTTCTTTGATTTACAGCTTATCATGACTGGAGGCGGTCCGTTGTTTTCCACTACCACGATCTCGCTATACATGTACAGACAGGCTTTTGAATTTGGTTCGTTCTCGGGTGGAGCAACTATCGGCATTTTTTTGATAATTATGAATCTGCTTCTAACTTTAACCTACATAAAAATTTTTAATAGGAGAAGCGAGTTATGAAAATCAATTCTGGAAATAAATCAAAATTAGTCTTGACTGATAAATGGCTAATTTATTCTATCATATTCATTTACATCTTTATAACTTTGGTTCCTCTCATATGGGTATTCTCTACCTCTTTAAAATCTAATGATGTGGCTGTCTCTCTTCCTCCAAAGATTTTCCCTTCTGATCCAACCATAGAAAACTATATTTTTGTAATTACGGAACCGCGTCTACTTCATAGTTTGATAAATAGCTTACTTGTTAGTTTAGGTAGTACTGGACTAAGCGTGCTCATAAGTGCCTTAGGAGGTTATGCTTTTGCCAGGTTCAAATTTAGAGGAAAGAACATACTTTTAAGTATAGTGCTTGGTCTTTTTATGATCCCTGTCATCATAAATATAATTCCTTTGTATCTTATGTTATCACAAGTAGGATTACTAAACTCTATATTTACACTTATGATTACTTTTCAGATTTTGATTATCCCTCTTAACATCTTTCTTTTGAAAAACTATTTTGAAACTATACCACAGGAGCTAGAAGAGGCTGCCCTGGTAGACGGATGTTCTAGGTTTGGAATACTGAGAAGAATAATCATACCATTATCTACACCAGGACTTGCTATTGCATCAGTTTTAGCTTTTAGATTTTCATGGAACGAATTTCTTCTTCCAATAGTTTTGTCAAATAGACCTGATTCACTAGTTTTTCAGGTAGCATTATATCAATTTATTTCTATTTACAGAATAGAATGGGGTTATTTGACTGCTGGAATCAACATAGCGTTGATACCCATTGTGGTGTTGATGTTATTGTTTCAAAAACAACTCATCCAAGGTCTTACAGTAGGTTCATTGAAAGGGTAGACCAAAATCTCATTGTTGTCTTATTTGAGAAAAGGAAATGGAAGTAACCAATATGTTAACACAAATGTTGGGAATATACGAATTGACGATCGAATTAATAAAAAACATTCATTTAGAAAAATTATGATTTCAAATAAATAGCAAAGATAAAAATACTGGTCTTGAATAATTGTAACCTAATTCATATAAGGATAGTGATTAGGTATTATCAGAATTTAAATTAGATTTAATCCATACTTGAGATTTTTTTCTTTTTATCAATTTTCAATCCTGTTTGTAGAATTTATTATTGAAAGAGATACGATAACAGCAATTTTATATCGAGTTTTTAAAAAAATAAAAAAATAAAATCTAATGCATTGAAAAGAAAAATGAAATAAAAAAAACGCTGTATAATTTTAAAGTTCATTATAATATTTACTTTATTGCACAAATACAAAAATATTTGTTCACAGATTTATTTTGTTAATATTTTTATTTAAATATTTTGAATAAAATAAGAAACAAAATTGATCGTTTCGTATTTAGCTTTATTGGAAATATGTATGATTACATCTTAAATTAGGGAAAACAGTTACTATAAACAGTGATATAAGATTCTTAAGATATTTTTTTTAGAATAATTTTAACATACCTATTTTAAATGGGAATGCAATTAATAAAATGTCGATAAAAATAATTGATATCTGTGAAGTTATACCTTTTCCTCATTTCATTAATAATATTGATAGGCATAGGTTATAACAATCTAGGAGCTCAAGAAGTAGTAGATAACGAATCCGAAAATACCAGTTTTCCTGGCATTGCTACACCAACAGCACATGTTATAATAGAAGGAACGGATCTAGATGACAAACTTAAAGGTGGTTCGGGAGATGATACAATTGATGGTGGTAAAGGAGATGATACGCTGAATGGAAATGATGGAGATGACGAAATAGACGGAGGTAAAGGAGATGATATTCTAGAAGGTGGATTGGGTGACGATGAAATTAATGGAGACGCTGGAGAAGACGAGATTTACGGTGCAGAAGGAGATGACGAAATAGACGGAGGTAAAGGAGATGATATTCTAGAAGGTGGACCTGGAAAGGATCAGATGTCTGGCGGTGGAGGATCTGATAAATTTATATGTGATAAAAAAGACAAAATCAAAGATTTTAATTCTTTGGAAAATGACCGCGTATCGGGTAATTGCAAATATGTAGATAAAGGAATAATAGTACCAAAAATACCCAAATTTCCGAAAAATTCGTTCCTTGGTAACTCCTTATTTAGGTGATAACCATTATTTGATTTTCAATGTATATAAATGATTTATTTATACATTATCTAGAATGGTCGACCTGAAGTTATTGATCAATTTTTTTAATTCTTTTTTATCATTTGATATTTGGATAAAATGCCTTCACTATCTCTCTTTTAAGTAGAATATGGCAATATGAAAAAGATATAAAATAACATTTATTAATTTAATGCCGTAACGGAAATAAGCAAGCTTGCTAGAATCAATATTAAAAGATAGATCAATTTTTTAGTAATTCAGTATAATAAGAATATAGTGTTTATATTAAATCACATGTATTTTATAAGAGTGTATTTTATAGCATCCGTTATTTTATTTATAGTAACAATTATCGTAGCTATCCCTTTAAGTGAGATAAATAGTCAAGGTAATTCTACTACGATTATTGAAAATGAGGCTGTAAATTCAGTTGATACTTCTAATTCCAATTCTTACGGAACCATAAAGGTGGACGTCATAATTGAGGGAACTGTTAATAATGACAAGATCAGAGGGGCCGAAGGTAATGATGAGATACTGGGTGGTGGAGGAGATGATCTACTAAGTGGTATGATGGGGAATGATCGATTAAAAGGTGACCAAGGAGATGATACATTGATGGGAGATGAGGGGGATGATGAACTTGATGGTGGGCCAGGAGCTGATGAACTTGATGGTGGTGAAGGTGCTGATAAATATATTTGCGATAAGATGGATAAAATAATTGGTTTTAATTCTGATGAAGGAGATACCAAGATAGGAATATGCAAGCTTAAAGACAAAGGAGCATTATCATCTTCATCTGATACTAAAAATGAAGATAAAGAGTCAGATAAGGGTAAGAGTAAGAGTAAGGACAAATCGAAAGATTCAAAGGGTAAAATATTCCCGACTAATTAGATCTTGTGTAATAACACAATCTTTAAGATATCATGTTACAACTTCATATCATGTCGTTGTAGTGAAATGTTATTATTATTCATGATTCTGTAATTCAAGATATTATAAAATATTAGCAATGTCGCAATATCTTTTTGTTTGTTCCTAAATTTCATGCAATTTATGCCACATTGCTTTATAATTTCTCAATATTCAAAATAAAATACAATGATTTTTCAATCCTACATGTATAATACTACAAATTTGTTAATAAATGATTATTGCAAGCAGTTTACCTCTAACGGTACTAGTCAACTGGAATGGTTTTAAATTGAGTGCTTTTAGATAAATAATTGTGACCTGACATATTATAATGTCAAACCGCTAAAACTAACTATATTTTTAACTTTCTTAATTACATTGTGTCTTTATTTAAGAATTTTTTCAATTTTACTAGCCAAGTACTTAATGAAAAAGGAAAAATGAAAAATGAAAAAAAAGTTAATGACAAATCATTTTTTGACCTCATATATGATATTAAATGGAGTCTGTGCCGATCTCCTGAATCTAGTAAACCCTGCCGATTTTATTATATCTCTTATTTTAATTTCACCTGCTTGAGCCCCTAGTGCCGGACCATGATCCGCAACCGAATTCGGTACACATACGAGAGTTGAAGCAGCAAAGAAAGTCTTGCCAATTAAATTTAGATTATCTTCTAATTTATCATTTGCCATTGGTTCAACTATCATGCAAGTTCCATCAGATTTTAGAGATTTCCAAGCCTGTTTCATAGCCCCTACTGGGTCACCCATATCATGCAAACAATCAAAGAAAGTTATAAAATCAAAATCTTCTTCTAGGGATTCGTTCGCAGAATTAGTCATAAATTTTACCCGTCCTTCCAATCCCTCTAATAGGGCTTGCTGCTTAGCCTTTTCGATCGATGGTAAATGATTATCGAAACCAAAGAAGATGGAATTAGGAAATTCTTTTGCCATAATGATAGTAGATATTCCGTATCCACAGCCAATATCTGCCACCTTAGCTCCTTTTTCTAATTTTTCTTTTACTCCATCAAGTGATGGAATCCAGGATTTTGTAAGATTTGAGATATAATTTGGTTTAAAAAAACTTGCAGTTCCTTCAAATAAGTCATTATGATGCTCACTCCATCTTAAGCCCTTGCCGGTTTTGAACATATCAATGAATTTATCTTCATCTTTAAAGATAGAACGCATTACCTGATAGGCACCATGTAAATACACTGTGCTATTATCATCAGCCAAAGCCATTGCATGTTCAGGTGGAAGAAAATATTTGCCGTTTTTCGGGTCATAAATTACATATCCGCTTGCTGCCTGATTTGCTAACCATTCTCGGACATATCTCTCATACGTATTTGTTCGTGATGCTAATTCTGAGGACGTTATGGGTCCAGATTTAGCCATAGCTTTGTATAAACCTAATTTCTCTCCAAGAATCACAAGCATCGCACTCATACTACTAGATATGTCCGCAAACGCTTTTTGCATAAATTCTTCAAGTTTCTTTTCAGAAATAGAACTATAAGAATTGGAATCCATAAAAAAATATAACAAATTACTTTTATAAAAATATTTTAATTATAGAATGTGAAAGTAATCTCCATTGAACATCAATGAGTGCCAATATTTGGTTTGTTGGACACCTATGGAAATCGAAAAAATGATATAAATTTTTGACGCTAACAATTGATAAAAAAGATTTCTTATCAAAGTATTGATTTATCTTTTTAATGAAAATTGACGATAATCATAGTTTCAAAACAAAGCAGCAATAAGTATTACATAATAATTATTATGCGAAGCATTAGATTCAAGTCATATAAATTTATTACCTATAATTTTAAACATAATTATAAATGGTAAAATTTTAACTGACTTGAATTATCACATAGATTAAAAAGAAGGAAATAATATTTTTCTAGATTTTGAAGACATTTGATAATGTTTATAATAGAATAACGATCAAACAACATATGGATGTTTTTCCATCACGAGATGAACGCTTGAATCCATTCTCATTTTATGCTAAAATGCGAAGTCATCATCATATTGAATACGATTCTAAAAATGAAATATGGGGAATTTTTCGTTATTCTGATTCGAAGGAAGTTCTTTCTAACTATAAGATTTTTTCGTCTGACATTCAAAGATTAACTTTTCTACAAAACAAAAGAGAAAAGGATAAAAAGAGAAGCGAGGTTAAAAATAAAAACGATCAAGATAGATATAGCGAAATTGATCAAGTACAGACAGTAAGGCCTAGTATTCTAACACTAGATCCACCTCTTCAAAGACAGTTACGAAATGTCATATCTTCTGCTTTTACTCCGAACACAATATACAACTTAAAACCAAGAATAGAACAGACTACAAATAATCTGTTGGACCAAGTTATCGAAAGAGGTCAAATGGATGTCATAGAGGATTTAGCTTACCCTTTACCTGTAACCATTATTGCAGAACTACTTGGTGTTCCTTATAGAGATCATGATTTATTTAGACAATGGGCAGATAGATTACTTGGTTCAAATACAAATACGACTAATTTTCTCGATAGAAATTTGGAGCCACTTTTCAGAAAAGTTCAGAATGAAATGGATTCTTATTTCAATATCATCATAGAAAAAAGAAAGTTAAATCCTCAAAATGATCTTATTTCAAATTTGATAAAAGCTACAGTAGATAATAGAAGATTATCCAAAGATGAAATCCTTGCATTCTGTTCGCTCCTGTTGCTAGCTGGCCACGTAACCACTGTAAACCTTATAGGCAATACAATTAGATCATTACTTGAATATCCTAAACAATTTAAGAAATTGAAAGATGAACAAAACTTCTTGATACCGCTAACAATAGAAGAAACGTTACGCTATAGGTCACCCGTTCAGGCGCTTTTTCGTTTTTTAATCAAAGATTCAGTTTTTCATGGACATAAAATGAATGAAGGAGAAAGGGTGGTAATATGGATAGGCTCTGCTAATCATGATGAAAGAGTCTTTCAAAATTCTGAAGAATTTGATATAAATAGAACCCCTAACGATCACATAGCTTTCGGATATGGAATCCACTTTTGTTTAGGTTCAACCTTAGCGAAGCTAGAAGCCCAGATAGTCTTGAGCAAAGTAATAGATAGATTGGAGGATTTAAGATTTGATGATGATTATAGTGAGGACTCTTTGAAACCTCTCTATGATGTATTTTTACATGGAGTCAGTAATCTTCCAGTAAAGTTTCGATCACTGCGAATCACCGATTAAAAAAAGCCTGTTTCATATATCTATTTTATTGAATTTTAGGAAAATATGATCTTTCATAAAACTATTTGATACTGGTATAATGAGGTATTACAAGATATGTGGAAATAAAATTATAAAAAATCTTTGCATACTATTGAAAATTATCCCAAGAACTGTTACCTGATACCTACTACGCAGAACACTAAAGAGATTATCATATTTACTAATCAGTAACGTGTAATCGAATTATCTGTTGAAAATTATTTATTGACCTGTTAAGTAACCTCGAAATTTATTGGAGAATAAAATTTAACTTTAGCATCGAACTGCCGAAAAAAGAGGGTCTGCAACAAATCGGGATATTTATCGGTTGCACAATATGCAAAATGAAATGAAAGTTCTTTCGCCATATATTTCTGTAGGATAGACTCAATCCACATTGATTTATAATCTCTTTTCAAGAAAATTTAAAATTGGGATTATTTCCTATCTTGCTACCACGATATGAGGGAATTAGTGCCTTAACAATAAACCACATTTTTTGATCCTACTTTAAAACTAACATTATTATTGAGATATTGCAAATAATATATTCAAGTTGAATATCGATTAACTAGATTTTTTGTAAACAGTGCACATTAATTTTATATAGTGTATAAAACTGATAACATAATCAAAAAAAAGCTCAACGTACTCTTTGCTTTCTATTTTAAAGCATTTTATGATTATAAAAAAATGAGATTGGTTATCTATCTAAAAAATAGATAATACTCACACTCACGGAAACTTCGTGTTCACCTTCTAGAATTGGAGTTGATGAATCTGCCTCAGAACCTATAGATTTCGCAGTAAATGAAGGCCCAGGAAATGGCATTATCGGAGGAGGTGATCCAATCCCTCCAACTGCTATTGATTTGATTCCAACTATATTCATTCCTGCTGCAGAAGCAACTATATCTGCTTTCATTTTGGCTTTAGTTACAGATTCTTTAAATAAACTATCCTTGATCTCTTCAAGTTTCGAATCCGATAAGCTAAAATAAACATTATTGATATTGTTTGCACCAGCTTTTACTGCGGTATCTATCCATCTTGAAACTTGGTCGATATTTGAGCTATCCACTTGAATCGAATTGGATACAGTAAAGCCAATAAGATCGCCACGGGTACCGTATTCAGAATAATTATAGTTGGGATTTATGGTAAATGAAGATGTACTTGTTTCATTCTCCTGTACACCTGCTTCTTTTAAGTTAGTAAGAACTTTCTTCATAAGATTAGAATTGGAGGTTAAAGCTTCTTCCGCCGTGCTATTTGTAGTCTCGACTCCAAGAGAAACAATTACCTTATCTGATTTTGCATGACTAGTCGCAGACCCGGTAACAAACAAAGTACTATTCGGTAAATCTGAGGAAGGCGACTCTGCATACGTAAGAATGTTGTCTTGGATTACAGATACAAATAATGCAAATGCCAAAACAGAAATGGCGGTAAATAGTGTTGCTGATATTACTCTCTTTTGTGAATTATCACTCCTCTTTTTTTTATTCATTAATACATATTTAGATTGAGCTTATATGAAAGATTTGCCCAAAGAATTTAATCTAATAAAAAATCATGTTGTAAATATATGCCAGAACCTATTTTACCCACTCATAAAATTAAATTTAGTTAATATTATAACATGAAAGTATCAATAATTAGAAGATATCGAAAGAATTGGATTCCACTTTTTTCATTGCTATGCTAATGGATAAATACACTGACTGGTTTTTAATATATCAAAATATACAGTTTGATAATAAAAGATAACCCATATCGTTTAATAAATATTCAAATTGATAAGTCAAGTAGAATTATTAAAATAAGTTAGCAGATGTTTTTTAAATACCTATCCAATTCGAAACTACGAAATGTTGTAGGTATTTGCTGAAAATTAAATACATTAATCCAAATAACTTATTATAATTCTATTCTTTTCATATGATAGTCAACCCAAGTCTTGGAGATAAATAATAAACATGAAATCTAATTCACAAATTTTTAGGAATTTTCAATTTTAAGGGAAATGTTTTACCTTAACATGTCTCTGATTGTTATTTCTACCAACTATTTTCTTCTACCTACTTAAAATAACAGCTATCGCATTTATCAGAAGAATGTATTGTTCCAATTTTACCACAGATCCTGCAATGTTTTTCAGTGTTTATGGTAGTGTCATGAGATTTAACACGTTGTAAACAGTGTCCGCATATAGGAGCGTCCATCGAATAGCTTGATAAGAACCCCTCATTGCACTGATTGCATTTCAAACTATATATTTTTCCTTTTGGCTTCCACATCTTTCTCCTAATCCAATTTATTACCATCTTCATAAGAGGAGAAATAGTCAGCATTTTATATAATTAACTTTTATTGATTACTAGTTATGAAATATACTTGATGATACTTTGAGTTATTTTTAAAAGAAATGTGAAAGTAATTTAACAATTGCGGGCAATTAAGATAATTGCCAAGACTTTTTATTATCCTCTTTGATAGACTCTCGCGGATCTTCCAGTTATAGAACTCCTACATCGTTCTTATATCTACTCGTGTAGATATGATTCAGCGAAGATTTGGCAAAGGTATAACTGTTTGCTACTTTCATTATTCCTCTATAAACCTTTTTTGTTACTAACATGAAATTAAAATATTTTAATATGAAATGTGACATGTTGTTTTGTATTTGGTTCTTTCAGTTACTTGAAAGCTGGCCTGTAAATTTGTCCAATTGTAACTTTCCGGAATCATGTCCAGTTGAAAAATTAAACATGTCATTTATTGAACCTGCAATAGAATCAAACGATAAATCACCGATTTCTCCTAATTGCCAATTATCTTCAATGAATTTTATGATAGAAGATTGGTCAATAACATGATGACTAACATAATTTTCCTTTGAGAATGGCGATATTACAAGCATTGGTAATCTCAATCCGTATCCACACCGTCCATCATAACTTTTTTCATCAGGGGAAGTATCACAGAGAAGATCGGCTCCAGAAAGAAGATCATATCCGGGGAGATCGGAATTCATAATGATTGGAGGCATCTCATGATCGTACCATCCACCTGAATCATCATATGCAATTATTATTGCCATTTCGTTCCACTCAGGAGACTCTTGCAATCTATTAATTGTACTTGTAATAAATACTTGTTCATCAAATGGATCAGAGTATCCAGAATGCCCATTCTGATATGCCGGCGGTTTTAAGAAACTAATATATGGAATATTTTGCGTATCTAAAGCATTCCAAAAATCGGATATGTCGTATTGATGATTAGCTTGATCTGTATGACCTATCATATGTACGGCACTTGGCGGGAGATGATGAGGATTAGATGTCGATCTGTAATATTGGAATGGTTCGTGATGTACAACATAATCTGTAATATTCTTCCCAACTATATTTTGGTGTGAAGAATTACATTCTGCTTTTCTATTCTTAGTAGAATTATTATCTTCTGAAACCCAATTAGTTGGCTTAAACCCGCCTTGGAACCATCCCCAAGTAATATTTTTTTTATTTAATAGATCTCCTATATTCTTGCCATCTAAGGAAATAGTTTGACCTTCTGAACAATCATCATAGAAAGAATCTAAATCATCTATCACTGAACCATTAATTACAAGGTCCTCAATATTTGAAGGGGAAGCACCATGTGTTTGCCCTGAAATAAGATTGAGGTGTCCTGGAAGAGATGGACCTAGGATAGAACTATGGAATGAGTCACTCATAGCGTAATGTTGTGCATAATTCCATAATGCTGTAACGGTATTACCATCAAAGTAACCCATGACTTGCGCAGAATCACAATTACCATAATCTTGTCCGGAATATTGGACAAATTTGTTCATAAGGCCACTATTAAGTGACCTTTGTATTGCTGTATAAGTATGGTTATTTCCACATTCGGCAATCTTGGTTGCAAAAGAGGGCTCAAGACGATATGGTTTAACCAAATTGGTGTTATTCATAATAAGTCCTTCTGTTAAACCATTTACAGAAGGAGTATCTTTTAATGGAATGAACGTTGACTCTCCTTCTTGGTTTTCAGAGTTTGGATATGTAGCAAAATAATGATCAAATGAATTATTTTCCTGAAATATCACTACAATATATTTTATAGGTGTTGTAGTAACAGGGATAGAATCTAATAATGTTGAAGAATTAGTTACGTTTTCAGATTTTTGTGATGTATCAATTGTTTGGGCAAAACTGATTGAAAAATTTATGATAGAAATAATTGATAAGATAAGGACAAATATAACATATAAAGTAAAATATTTTTTCATTTCAAACTTCTAACAATAGAGATATTAATAAAGTTTTATTTTTATGAAGTGTCTATTAAATTTATTGTGTAATATGTGGAACCGTCAATATTGAATGTTGATATCTAGGGCACGAGAGATAAATTAAATATTATATGTCTTTAATAAAGATGTTATCGATATTGAATTAGAATTAGATTTACTCTTATGAAGTAGATTTTCTTCGTCAGATAAATATTGAATTGACCCTCTATTTTGAAAGATGCTGTTTCATGACATCTGTCATAGTTTGAGTTACGATTGGTAGTATCCTTTGATCATTAATTTGTGGAATTATATAATTTTCTTTAAGATGTTGTTTATCAACTAATCCTGCAATTGATTGTGCCACAGTAACAAGTAGATCTTCACTTAAAAACTTTACACGGAGATCTAGTAAAGCTCTAAGAACAGAAGGAAAGACAGTTGCATTATTAATTTGATTAGGAAAATCTGATCTTCCAGTAGCAACGATTTTAGCCCCTGCTTTTATTGCATCATCTGGAAATATTTCTGGATCTGGATTACTCAAGGCAAATATGATCGGATTTGCGTTCATAGATTTTATCATTTGGCTAGTTAAAACTTTAGCTTTTCCTGAAACTCCGATAAAAACGTCCGCTCCTTTTAACACATCATCTAAATTTCCACTAATTTTTCGACGATTAGTTTTGGTTGCTATTTCTTGTTTATATGGATTGCCCGTTATGTGATCACGTCCCTCATAAATAGATCCATGACTATCTACTACCACGATATCTGTACATCCTGCTGCATGAAGGATCTTACATATACCATAACCAGCAGAGCCAGCACCTAATATTACCACATGGATATCTGTCAATTTTTTCTCCAATAAAGTGAGAGCATTAAGTAACGCAGATAAGGTAATAATTGCTGTCCCATGTTGATCATCGTGAAAAACAGGTAAAGAAATTTCATGTTTTAATCGTTCTATAATATCCAAAACTTTGGGTGATTCGATATCTTCAATGTTAATCGCTCCAAACATTGGTTCAACAGATTTTACAAACTTTATTATCTCTTCCTTATCTTGTGTAGCGATACATAATGGGATTGCATTTATTCCTCCTAATAACTTAAAAAGAACAGATTTTCCTTCCATAACTGGAATTGCAGCCTCAGGTCCTATATTGCCTAAACCCAACACACGTGTACCGTCACATATTATTGCAACATTATTCCATTTCGAAGTATATTCATACGCTAATTCCTTATCTTTGCTTATTTCTTTCGCAACATATGCAACACCAGGAGTGTATATCAAATTGATAAGGCCATTTTCTTTTTCAAAGATATTTTCCACAGGCACACGATTATGAATCTCTATTTTACCTTTAAGCATTCTATGTAGGTTTAACGAGTCTTCTCTAATATTCAAACAAGAACAGGTTATCAGTATTACTATTATTATTTTGCTAAAAAATGAATGATTTTGTGATAGTAGTCTAGTCGAATGATAAGAATATTTGCAAGATTTATTGAAAATTCCTTGTTAACATTCAAAATCTTTATAAAACTTTTACTTTATCTTTCGATGCCTCTAAAGATTGATCTTGAAACGATCCTAACTTTACTGAAATGAATTTATGATGTAGATTAATCGAATCCTTATATTATGCAGGAATTCCGGTTTAACTTATTACAAGAATCAAAATTACTCAAAACATGAATTTCTTTTTAATAAGATCTAGATAGTCGATTTGACAAAAATAAGATATTACACTGTTTTGTTATGCATTACTTAGATTTTTAGTTTATAGTTTAGTATACGTAACACTTTGAAGCTATGAAACTCCTTCAGAGATAAAGAAGTCGAGTTTTTAGGTACCATTTGAAGAAACTTTGAGGTTATCGAAGTCATAACAAACATTGAATATACACGTTATAATCACGTAGATATGAAACAATTATAGAGTTTTTTATAACATAATAAAATTATATCAGAATCTCTTTTATAGATATAAATAAGAATAGATCTGGAAAGTAATAACAAAAGAGTGATCTATACTATTGTTTGTGTATTTTGTCACATACCTTGTTTGTATTATCCTTACATTTTGGACTATGTCGCCAGCTTCCATTCATAAAGTATTCAAGGTGTTTATCTTTGTTATTATCAAATACAACTCGTGTTTCACCATTTTTTGATGATTTGAATTTACTAAAAATTTCTATTTTTTTCATAATATTTTATTATTTAATGATAATAAGAACGTTGACAGCCAATTTTATTCTCTTTTCCTCGTTGTATAAATAAAGATTAACAATAATTTCGAATTTTGTAGAAATTTACTCTAAAAAAGGTCATATTATATATCCCTTATTCATAAAGAATAATGGTTATTTTGATACCAAATAATTATCCCATGAGAGAATGGCATGTAAAAAATATGGAAAAAACAGTTGTTAAATATTTGACAGGTCTTCCAGAAAATGCTTCTCCATATCAGAAACGACTTTTCAAAAAATATGGTGGTTTTAATAAAGTGTGTAATCGTATTAAATACGATATAAAACATGGTGTAAAAAATGAGGAAATTGTTTTATTTTTAGAAAAAATAAAAACTGATTCAGATTTTTCTGATTTAAGAAAATTAGAAGGTTATCCAGATAGAATAAACGAGATAGAGACAAAGTTTAATGATATACATTTTTAACATGGTGATCGAATTCAAAATTAAAAATTTGAATACTATAAACGGTTTTTAAAATGACATGTAAGGGTATATGCTTGCGACACAAAGCATTAAAACCTAAAAATGGTCAGCGTTACATATTAGGTCAAAAACGTTGTCAGATATGCAATATTTTCATTATGTGGCCTATTGCAACATGTCCTTGTTGTGGAGGACGGTTAAGAACTAGACCACGAAATGGAAAGTACAAATCTATGTTAAATGAAAGTATAATACACAGTAGGATATTGTAAGCAGTAGTCTCTATAAATAATACCTTATCTACAATTTAAATTAACCAGGAAAGAATAAATCTGTTTTATCCGAAGACCTTTCAAAATCAATGATTAATCTTTATATAATATTCTTCTAAATATAGTGTAATACAGTATGATGTTATCCTTAAAAATTTATCGAATTGGACAAATATGCGACATATGCAGAAAGTGTTATTTTCCTCTGTCTCTATATAAAATGCGATCATTGGTAAATATATTTACACCAAAAAACGGCAGATAAATATTATATAATAAAAAATAAAATATTATTAATTTTACAGTCAAATACATTATCTTCACAATTAAATTAATCATCAATCTGCAAGTTAAGGGCAATTACATCTTTTATAGAAAAACAAAAAAAGTGTGATATATATAATAATTTGTACGGCGATAGAAACTATAACAGCCAAACTATGGCAAGAAAAAGTAACAGACTCTGTTCTCCCGGTGGTAGTTAACTTTAGTGCAGTTCGTTGTGGTTTTTGTCAAGCTTTAGAGCCATTGTATAATCGATTATCTGGACAATATAATGATAAGTTGGTATTTCTGAAGCTTATGGTAGACGATCAAAATAATCAGGAATTATTAGATAGGATATCGATTGAAGGTACACCTACGCTAAAGTTTTATTGTAAAAATAGAGAGATTGGCGAACATATTGGCTATGCAATAGAACCAGTATTAAAACAAAAGATAGAAACCTTTTTATCAGAAATGGAATTCTGCATTCAGAATAGTACAAAATTGGCCAAGTAATTATATTGTTGGTAAATTTAAAAGATGCTGTTAAGTTAAGACTAACTCATCCTATTTTCTATGTTTTGTATTTGACCTTGAATTAAAAAGACGACGAATGAATAACTAAACCAACTGTACTGTACTTATTATAGGTCACAGTTGAACCTATTATTTTAGTTTATATTGTTTGGACACCAAGGTAAATATGGATCTGTTACTTTATCATTCATCTGGAAAAACATTTTCTAGTTTTCTTTCTAAATGACAATTGCGTTATCTGCTACAACATTTTGAAAATAGTTTTAATTTCATTATCAAACTCAATTCAAAATTATTTATATATTTAGAATGGGCAAGATCAAATAAATATTGATTACAATATGAATGTACATAAAAAATTACCCCTGCTAGTGTCATAATATCGCTAGAGTATAAAATAGATTTCATATAATAATTGAAATAAACAATATTGACAATCAAATTTCTTGGGAAATAATGTATTTTATTCCATGCATTATGTATTTCTATTGGAAAATAATACTTCCCAGAATTATTTGCATATGTGAATTTCAATAGTGATGTCATTTGCTTGTAACAATGATAAGTTTACAATTTTCTTAGTTAATATTATAAATAATTTTTACATGCTAAATCTAATTTAAATTGGATGTAAAAGTGAGGTTTGCTACTTATTCAGATATAGATACAATATTGAAACTCCTCTGTGAACTTGGTAGGCCTTCTCCAAAAAACAATATACAAGAACAAAAATTTTCAGAATTTATTAGGTCATTTTTATCTATGGATACAAACAAAATATTGTTGGCAATAATACCTGATCGAGATTTGAGTATTGACAGAATAATAGGATTGTTATCTTACATTCTGATACAAAGATTAAACCTAGAAAAACTAGAATTATGGATTCCAGAACTTGTAGTGAGTCATGAATATAGAGATAAAGGAATTGGTACAATACTATTAAACGAATGTGAATCTGTTGCTAAAAATAATAATTGTTATAGAATAAGACTCGAATCAGGAAACGATAGAATAGAAGCACATAACTTTTATAAGAAATTAGGATTTAAACAAAGCGCGTTCATGTTTGAAAAACGACTGGTTTAATGACTCTTCCATTCTTCTACATGAATTGGTTTTTAACTTGCTCTTATTAACTCAATTTTTAAACTTCAAAAACATAAAGAATGTATAGTAATCAATCTATATCAAAAATCCTGATAATTAGCATTTTTTCAATATCATATGTGACTAAAACTAAGTTCTTTGGATTCAGTCATGTAACGGCCATTTTTGCCTATAGTGTAACTGTCTTATCGCAAAGGTGGGTTTCGATTTGACTAATGTCATATATGGAAGTTTAACAAATTTCTGCTTATGGAACTATTATCTGAACGTTATCAATATTTTATTATGAATATGCCCTTAATAAATAGACAAAAGTAACATAATAATTTATCCCATATTTCATACGCTTCACGACTTATTCATTGTAATTTAAATTTTCTGCTCAATATATTGATGTAGAAAAAGTAACTATAATTCTGTTTTATTTATTATCTTTCTTTAATAATCTGAAACTGGTCATATACACGCTCCTCGTCATTATTCTCTATAAACGAACCTTTTAATGTAATTCCGTTATTCTCTACAGAGATATTTAGTATTCCAAATTTGCCGTCTAATCCAAAAGCAGAAAAGGGTTTAATTTCTGACATCTTCATATCATGTGCTCCTCCTGTGCCGGCAGTTATAAAAATTGTTCCTTTTGGGTTTATGTAATATGAGGGATCATAATCCTCAACTATAGGTTCATAGCCATCATCATAATTAAAGCTAATTGGATATAATCTTTCATAGGCATGAAAGTGCCCTTGCAGAGCTAGATCTACCCTATATTTATCAAACAATGGATGATATGTATCCCTAAAATCATCATCGTCTTCAGGACCGCCTCCAGAACTGTATGCTTGTCTATGATAAAATGCAACAATCCAGTCAATTGATCGATCTTTAGAAGACTCTTCAAGATCCTGAACTACAAATTCATATTGCTGTGATCCTTCTTCATATGGAATTTCTGTAGATAATGCTATGAAGTGAACAGTTTTATAATTAAAAGAATAGTACTGTTTCTCCAATCCAAAATATTGTATATAATCTCTCAAAGTTTTGGATGAATCATGTTCATGATTTCCTATTGCAATTTCAGTTTTGTCTGCTATTGGTTCAATTATATCCAGCCAACATTCTGCGTTACCATTATACGAAAGATCTCCCAGTGCCAGCACCACTTCTGGATCCTGTTCCAAAATGTTTTCTACAGTATCCTTAGTTTCAGATTTACAGTCCCAATCTCCTACAGCTACAAAATTGAAATCTGATTTATGGTCAGATTCTTCTTCTTTCGTTGATTTTGATGTAAATGTAGATTCATCGTTATCTTCTTCTTTATTATCATGGGAAAGTCCTGTTTCTTCATATTCTTTTATTGACTGGATATCTTCTTCTACATTGTTGTTAGTATTTGAATCTAATTGTTTTTCAGAATCAGCATCTTCTATATAATCAGACGGATCAAATATATACTCAAACGATTTCTCTTCGTCATCTTCAACATCCATCCCAACTGCAAAGGCATTTCTATTCTGAGCAAAAATTGAGTTGATTAAATTGTCTTCATGGTTTATATTTCTTTGAAGTAGACTATTACTAAATAATATTAATGAGAAGAAAGCTATCACTGTAAGTAAATTAAGGTTAACATAATCAATACGAATCTTCAAATGACTAGAAATTTATCAAATTTGTTACTTTTAATATTTTGTCTATTATCGAACAGTAGAAAGTATTGCACTCACTTAATTATTAATGTTACCTATAAAAAGATATAAACGAATTTGATAGAAAAGTCTTATAATATTCTATTATATCAGAATAATAATAAATTATACATTTTAAAATTTACTTATTCAATTTCATATCTTAATTTTGAAATGTTTTTTATTCCAAACATGTTTCCAATTTCAAGGTTAATAACACTTGAAGATTCTGAAACTTCGATAAACAAAATTACCTAGCATTAGACAAATATGCGTTATCTTTTAATTAAATAGCACCCACTTAATATTACTCCCATTGCAATAATTTGATAAATAATAATATTTTCATTTAAATACACTGTGGCAAATCCCAAAAATTGAAGATGTAGAAAATAATAATATTGTTTTTATCGTTCCGATCCTTTTAAGGATACGAAGAAAAAAGAATAAGAATCTGCAATTCCCAATGATCCTGCTAATACTAAATATGGTACATGAATCTTTATAAAAATGTGAGGAAGTAAAGGGAAAGTGAAGGAAAAGGCAAAGGTCAATTTATCGAAAATCGCCGTATAAAAATATACATATTTGTAATGGGCCGGGTCATTTGAGTTACAAATTTGTTACTAATCCATATTACAGAATGTAAATTGATATAATTAAATTAACAGCAGCATTTATAATAATAATTAATTCTCTTGTACATAAGGATTGGAATCTTCGCCAATCAAATGTGGGTTCTACTTTCGGTTACTAAAATATTGGATTATAATATAAATACATTCGAGTAATCCAAGTTTATAATATAGTCATTATTGTTTATAGAATCTTATTTATACGTTATTTAATGATATTACTTAAACCAATAATACTATTATTACAAACTCCATTTCTTGTGAAATGAGATTAATTATCCAAAATCAACAAAACTATTGAAACAAATAAAAGATATAAAAATTAAGAATAAATTTATTACAAATAAAAGACAATCTTATAAGGTAAAAAGTCGTTTAAATATAATAATGTCTAAATTTAAACTTCCATTAAAGAGGACGGATTTGAAAGAAGGCGAATTAGTAAAAGCTGAAGTGGGAGATAAATCTATTGTGTTTGGAATGGTTAAAGGGACAATATATGCAATGGATTCAGTTTGTTCGCACCAAGGAGGACCACTCGAGGAGGGATGGTTAGACGATTATGATCTTACATGTCCTTGGCATCAAGGAATTTTTGATATACGCACCGCTAAAGGTTCTCCTAAAACAAATTGGGTTACTGATCTTAACTCCTATTCTGTCATTGTTGATGAGAAAAGTGAAGAAATTTTTGTAGAAATAGATTAGATATTAAATAGTGATAATATGTTATCTCTACATCTTGTATGTTACCAAAACATTTCATCCGAATGGGCCGGGTCTGACTCATTGTTTACAATATGAACCTAAATAAAAAATATCTATAATATATATATAGCTGGAGTAATAAAATTATAAATTTATAATTTTATTTCTTCAAATATTGAAAAATTATATTATAACAATAGATAGATAGAAACTCAAGACTCTTACTCTTACTCTACAGTAGGCTATTAAATAGCACCTAAATACACATAACGATAGACACCGATAAATTTTAATCCACTTAATAAAAAATGATATTTTTAGTGCCAAGACCATGCTATAGCATGCTCTCACTATATATTATATATGTTACCTTATTTAGATACTATCTTATTCACTATAGATACGTAATAATAACCAGGATTAACGCTATAAATCTGACCATTATGTTCTCCTGCTATTCTGGTAATATGAGTTCCAAGTATGATATTATTTGCAATAACTTCATTAGTAATACCATCTATTACACTAACGGTATTTTTTATCACTACGTATAATAAATTATTCATAGTATCATAATATAAATGACGTGCAGGTTCATCGACCTCAATTGTTTTCACAACAGAGTTGTCTGTACAGTTGATGACGGAAATAGTGTTGTTATCACGGTTCCCAAGATAGAGGAGGTTTTTTGTTGGGTTGAAAGATAACGAGGCTACATATTCGCTTACTTTGATAGTGTCTGCAATAGAGTTGTCAGTAGTATTAATCACAGAAACAGTTTTATTGTTTAAGTTAGCAACGTAGAGGAGATTATCATTTGGGTTAAGAGCTAATTTTCTTGGGTTTTCGCCTACTTTGATAGTGTCTGCAATAGAGTTGTCTGTAGAGTTGATGACAGTAATAGTTTTTTCATCATTATTAGCAACATAAAGATAATTGTTATTAGGGTTAAGAGCTAATGCTACTGGGGCTTTGCCCACTATGATTGTGTCTATAATAGAATTATCTGTAGAGTTGATAACGAAGGTAATGTTATCTTCTGTACTAATAACATAAAGCATTTTGTTCTTCTGGTTAAATAATGCATCATAAGGATTATTCAGTTTAATTTTTTCTAACGATGAACCATCAATTGAATTTCTGATAGAGATCGATTCTCCTACCTTGTGTGAAGTTAGTGTATAAACATGGTTATTTAGTGGATTGGATAAAATATCTATTACTCTTGTATAGGTAACCCATGTTTTTATAAGTGAATTATTAGTAGTATTTATTACAGATATAGTGTTGTTACCAGAGTTGGTAACGTAGAGAAGGTTGTTATTAGGGTTAAGAGCTAATTCTTTTGGGTTTTCGCCCACTGCGATTGTATCAATAACAGAGTTGTTTGTGGAGTTTATGACAGATATAGTGTTGTTACCAGAGTTGGTAACGTATAGAAGATTATAATTTTTATTAAAACTCAGATCTGAGACCTTGTCTACGTTGATTATAGCTATAATAGAATTGTCAGTAGAGTTGATGACAGAAATACCAGCACCAGTCATATTAATCGAACTAACTATATAGAGGAGGTTGTTATTAGGGTCAAGAGCTAATTCTTTTGGGTTTTCGCCCACTGCGATTGTATCAATAACAGAGTTGTTTGTGGAGTTTATGACAGATATAGTGTTGTTACCAGAGTTGGTAACGTAGAGGAGGCCATTATTATTGTTTATTTCAATATCAGTCTTAGATTTATTATCTAATAATAGGGAATTTATAAGAGCGCCTGTAGAACTACTCTCGTCAATCTTATATTCATTAGCTGATTCCCTAGGCCAATCAACTGTATACATCAAACCTGTAATATTGTTAAATGTAATATTCATGATTTTACTATCAAGTTTGATATAATGTATATTATTATTAATAGGATTAATTATTTCAATAAGTTCTGGATCAGCTGAAGGAACATAAAACTTCTCGTTAATTATTGCTATACCAGGAACCCTATCCATTAAGATGTCATATGTTTTACTCGAATTTATTAAATCAATCAAAGAAAACATATGGTCATCATCACTGGTGACATATAGTACATTTTTTGTCGGATCAATCTCTAATTCCGCAGGTTCAATGTGTATTTTCAATGTGTCTATAATGGTATTATCTGTGCAGTTGATGATAAATACAATATTACTATCTCTATGAGCAACATAAAGGAGATTATTGTTAGGGTTAATAGCTAATGCTACTGGATCATTACCTACTTTGATTGTATCTATAACTGAGTTTTTTGTGGCGTTGATGACAGAAACAGTGTTAGTGTTGTTTCCAGAGTTAGCAACATAGAGGAGGTTATTGAGCGGATTAAGAGATGGATCCACAGGAGACTGACCTACCTGTATTGTCTCAACGAGAGAATTGTTTGTGGAATTAATGACAGAAACAGTATTACCGTCATTATTAACAACATAAAGGAGATTATTATTCGGGTTAATAACTAATGCTACTGGAAAATTACCTATTTTGATTGTGTCTATAACTGAGTTGTTTGTGGAGTTGATGACAGAAACATCATCATCATCAGAATTAACAACGTAGAGTAGGTTATTATTGGGATTATGGACTAATGCTAGTGGAAAATTACCTACTTTGATTGTATCAATAACAGAGTTGTTTGTGGAGTTGATCACAGCAACAATACCTGTTATTTCCTCTGTTTCTGTATAACTCGCATATATATATCCGTTATTAGCATTTATTATAGAATAAATCTCTTTTGAATTAGGAATTTTAATGTAATTTTCTAATACTGCAGATTCTGAGTCAGATAGAAAATTACTAATAAATAAAATAAAAAAAACAAAATAAAAAAAATAGATGATATTCACTAATTCAGATCAAATTGACTTAGTAATAAATAAGATCTTTTTTGATATCCTCATGCCAATTCACGTCTATAATGCATTCTGAATATTTTTCAATATATTTATGCTTATAGTCATAATTTTGAATCAAGGCAGATCAATATCAAAATATTCCTCTAATGTTAGAAATTCATATTATGCCTCAAGCTATCGATATTATTCTATTTCTTATTACATTATCATGATAATAATTATTTATTACTCATTCTTATTACCAGAGTATTTATAAAATGGCTCGGGTCGGGTAACGGCCATTTTAGCCTGTAATCCGAAAATTTGTATGAATCATCGAATCAATTAATTTTATTATAATTCCAATATTTAGTTTATTGTGTTCAACTGTCAATTAACAGATAAGTTTAACTGTACTGGGGTGATTTTGTTGTTAATGTTAAGATTTGAATCAAAGAAAACAAATTTTTACATATTTCTTAACAAGTATAATGTCAATGAATCTGTTATAGTAGGAGGTTTCCAATTCTAGTTATGCAACATATCTTTAAGGGAATGTGGGGATCACACGGTGCCGGCGACGGTGAATTTGACAGACCACATGACATTGCTGTTGATTCTGATGGAAATGTGTATGTAGCTGATTCGAATAATCATCGAATTCAAAAATTTACCAGTACAGGAACGTTTCTTGACAAGTGGGGAGAAAAAGGTAATGCTGAAGGTGAATTCTTATTCCCCATTCATATTGCTGTTGATTCCAACAATGATATTTACGTCACAGAGGAACCTTCAGGTCTTACTCATGATCCTGAACCGATTCGCACACGTATACAAAAGTTTACACGTACAGGTGATTTCATTACACAGTGGGGAGAATTTGGTTTTGGTGACGGTCAATTTTTTCGACCTCATGGCATTGCTGTAGAGTCTGATGACGATATATTAATCGTAGATTCTCAAAATTTCAGAATTCAAAAATTTAACAACGATAGACAATTCATTACAAAATGGGGAAGATATCAACCTGGTGATGATAGGCATTGGCATCTTGGATCTCCTATTGACGTTGCTGTTGACTCAAATGATCACAAATATGTTACTGATGGTCTGCATCACCTTGTAAAAAAGTTTGGTCGTGTTCGTAATTTCATTAGACAATGGGGAACGCACGGTACTGGTGATGCTCAGTTCGATCATCCGGAGGGAATAGCAACATTTTCTGGAAATTCTCTACTGGTTGTAGATTCTTTGAATCATCGCATACAAGAGTTTTCCAGAAATGGTGTTTTCATTACTAAATGGGGTTCACGCGGAACTCAACCAAGTCAATTTATCACTCCAACTGGTGTAGCTATAAACCAAATCGATGATATGCATTACATATCTGACACTGGCAACCATCGAATCCAGAGATTTCATCCTGACCAGGGGGTTCCCTAGATCTAACTTTTTGCAATCTACGAGATAGTAAAATTAAAAGAGAACGTAAAAAATGAAAAAAATAGCCACATATTTCCTAACTTTATTTTGAATTTATTAACTAACTAACTAATTATACCGCAACTCGTTTTGCTGAATGATATACCTAATTTTAGTTACATAAATAAATAATAAAAAAACATATCTTCTATTCACAATTTATCAAATATCTGAACAATACTCCTAAATATATTCAGTTCAATTGATTATGATGAGTTTAACAAATATCATAGAAGAAAGATGGGTCTACGGTAGTGCGCTACATGTGGAAAATCCTGCAGTCGGAAGATTTTCAGTTTTAGGCACGATGACAACTATCGAGCTAGGAACGAATCAACATAACTGGTTAATATGTTCAGTACCTGCTCCAAATGTTCTCGATGGATGGAAAGTAAGAGCAGTAATGATCCGATATAACATAAGGAGCCCTGATTCGCGTGGTTTAGGAATCATTGACAAAATTGGGATACGAAATGGGAATCTAGACGTCGGTAGATTCGAAAGTCTGACGATAGGACCTAATTCCATAGAACCTCAAGAAAATTGGGAAGTTCGAAAATTAGTATTATCTCGTCCAGGCGATTTCAAATTTGGTTTAGGAGTTACTATCCATGTACTATTTCCCCAAATTAGCCCTATACCACCACCAACAAAATTCTCTTTTACCAGTATAGGACTAGAATTCATTAAATTTATTCCTCGTCCCCCCGATCCAACGGGTATTGATATATATAGAATTGCCAATCCAGTATTCGGTAATAAACTATTAGTAGCAGATGAAAGAAATCACCGTATACTAAATCTTAATAATCTTATTCCAGGACCAGTGGGGGCGTGGGGTTCTGAGGGGTCCGGCATCGGGCAGTTTAGGTTTCCAAAAGGTGTCGCAATTGATCCCTAATACTAGGAACATCTTTGTGGCTGATACTAATAATAATCGTATTCAAAAGTTTACACTCACTGGCGCTCCAATTACACAATGGGGATCTCTTGGGACAGGTGATGGTCAATTCAATCTTCCTTGGGCCATTGCTTTAGACTCTTCATCAGGTGATGTGTATGTGAGTGATAGTGACAATAATCGTATTCAAAAATTTACAAATGACGGTAATTTTATTACAAAATTGGACAACGTTACTTCACTAGGAATTGCTGTTGGTCCAGATGGGAATTTGTATGTATCATCACAGCTTAATAAAATCCAAAAATTTGCATCCGATGGACAATTTATTAAAGAATGGGGTTCATCTGGTACTGATGATGGTGAATTCGATACTCCTGTTGGTATCACCGTTGATTCCAATAATGAAGTTTATGTTGTAGATAATGAAAATCATCGTGTACAAAAGTTCACAAGTAACGGTGATTTTATTACGAAATGGGGTACTTTCGGTTCAGGAAATGGGCAGTTCAGGGGACCATATGGTATTGCGTTTGATAGAGATACAAAGTGCGTGTACGTATCCGATCATGGAATCGGCAACATTCAAATATTCACACAAGACGGTCAGTTTCTTAAGTTTGTGAGTCTATCACCAATCGTTCAACCATAACATTCAATACATCAATTGGTTTTATAATGATATTTGTTTTGAGAATAAGTTTAAAATATTTACCAGTTGATATCTCAATAATTTTTTTAAAATCAACAATATATTTATTACAAAATTAAAAATTTAATTATTTAAATTAAATTACTTTCAAGAAACTTGAAAGGTCAATTTGGTTGAAGGTAAAATTTAGCAATGGCAATTAGACACAAATAATATTAAATATAGTCACAAAACTTCTGTTAAAAGTAACTGAATTTTAAATTATTTTTTAGGCGTCGAAAAATTACGTTCACCTAATTATCATATGTGACCAAAATATTTAAATATCAATGGGCCGGGTCGTTTGAGTTACAAATTTGTTACTAATCTAAACTACAGAACATTTATTGACATGATTAATTAACAACATGATTATAATTAAATGTGCCGCAACCACTGGTTTATAAAACAAATTTAAATCATATATTTTATACATGGATACGAATCTTTAACACTACCATGTATGAATTCAAGTATATAAAACATAATAAGGCTAAGTTTAAGGCTGGTAAAAGAGATGAAGGTACAAAGATACTTACAGATTTTTTCGATGAATACCGTCATGAAATTAAAGGATTCAGAGGATTTTTAATTATGGATAGTCTAAACGATTCCCAAGAAACTATAGCGCTAACTTTTTGGGAGACAAAAGAAGATATGGATGCATATCATAGGCCTGATAATAAATGGTTTCAAATAATAACGGAAAGAATTAAACCATTATTCGAACGAATACCAGAGAGAAGTAACTATACCCTTTTTTATTTCAAAACATAATTTTCCAGTTAAGCAGTCATAACGTTTGATAAATGTATCTTTTGGGTAAAAAACAACGAATCTTTCTATAAATTTGTTGTTAGGTATCTGTATGTAGGTCAGCCGCAGAAAATTACTGGCCCGTCGGGAGTAGAATCCTCTATGTAGTAGGGTTCTATTGACTTGTACTTAGCTTTATAATTAATTCATTATATTTTCTGGAGAATTATAATCAACTTAGAATATTTAAAAATTACTTTTCAACAATTATAAAAGTTTGAATTCTCTAAAATTTAGAATAAGAAAAAACAAAAAAAATAACCATTAAAACATGAAGTTAAAATTTCATATATTTCTTCTTTCTCAGTCTTAACTAGTAGTTAATCCTAGGTGCCATATTTTTTCTTTTATTGTCTTTATATATTGCACAGTAACAGATTTATCTTGGAGAATTCAGACGGTTCAAATCATTTATAACATTTTTAAATTTTCAATATTTATTATAGTGCCCAAAATAGTCTAAATTATAAAATTTAAATTTGGTTTACCATAATATAAAATCCATAACGATTATTATGACTATCTTTGATGTATTTGCATTCATCAGTGGAATTATTCTAATAGGAGTAGGTAGCCTTTTAATTTATTCTTTCTTAGCTAAACCTTATAAGCAAAATGGTGTAACTGTCAGAGGAATTTTTTTTATTGGTCCAATTCCAATAGTACTTAATAATGACAATCAAGTCATTAATTTATTATCTATAATATTTTCGATATCTTTAATAGCAGTATTTTTTGTTTTATTCTTTTTTATCCTTTTAAATTATATTAATTTATAGAAATGAAAAAATGCAAAAACTGTCAGGTTAATGATGCTAGATACATTTGTCTTGGATGTAGTAGAGAATTTTGTACTTATTGTATGAAAGAAGATGAGTTTCTTTGCTCTCAGTGTAGATATAATAAACAACATGAAAATCAAAAACAACAACGACAACAAGAAAACAAATCCAAATTAAAAAAAAATAATCATAGGATAATCAATATTATTTATATAATAATTGCATCATCAATATTGTTTCTAGGTATAATTTTAGTATTAACATCATATCCATCTCTTATTAATATGATTAGTAGTAACGGTACTATATCAGAAGAAGAGCAATACAATAATAATAGAGACGGATTTATCTACATTTTTCCATTTCCATTTGCTATACCACTTGAGTTTAATAGTTTATTTATTATACCTCTGATATTGACTTTTATCATCATTACACCAATAATTTTACTTTTAATTTTTCTGAAATTAATAAAAATATCCTGAAAATGAATATAAAGTCTCAAATAGAATAAAAAAATAAACAAGGACCTTGTATATCAAGATTTGAATCCTACATGCATTATAATAAGGTTTTTGCTAATTTGTATTTAGCTTTTATTATAAGAAACTTAAAAAAAGTAAAATAATCATACAATAATAGACTAATCTTGATTTGTTTCGATGGAATTATCTAAAAATTCAATACAATTCTTTTTCTTTTCTATCAAATATGAAATACTGTTTTATACAACATGTGAAATAAAGCATTTTATTGAAACAGAGAAGAATAGGAATAATTTTTATGGTGTTAGGCGCTGTCATGTTGGTAATTCC
>DATFEP010000081.1:0-7441 GCA_035250975.1 Nitrososphaeraceae archaeon
TCTGATAGAGAATTTGTTAAAATTTGTGTTACTTTACTTACATCAAAGTTCTATCTTCCGTCAATTTTATCAGCGTTAATTGCACAATTGTTACTTGAGAAAGATGAAAAAGATATAAGAAAAGTCTTGAATATTGCAAAACTGGTAATGCCTACGGATGATGAAAACAAAATCAGAAGAATTATAGATACTTACCTAAAGTATCAGACTGATTATAATATGACAGAATCTAACTAAGAACATATCAAATATCTACATGAACTTATTAGGTTAGTGTCTATTTTCATGGAGATAAACAACATTTATTATATTTTAAAAAATTAAAATTGGAAATAAAACGTATAAGAAAGTAGAATATAGTTTTATTTTTATTCCGACACTGAACCCTCTGCTTCCTTTTTCCATCCTAATTCGATCTCTACATTTTCATCATTAGAATCTTTTATTTGATCATATGTAGTAACAGGCTTTAATTTGTGTAGATTTAAAAGTATATTTAAAATTTTAATCTCATTTTCTAAAAGATTATGTATTAAATTTGTCTTCAATATTAAATCGTTACAGATTAAATTATAGTCAAAATATCTTTCTCTTTCCCAGAGTTCACTTTCAAGATATGCACTAATTCTTTTTGTACTTTTTTTCTTGATTTGGACAAAGTCAGGTGTTTTCCATTCTGAAAATGGGACATCATCCAGTGTTTTATCCTTACAGTTGTACATCCATCTGAAAAAATATTTGATTCTTACAAGGTAATCGTTCCTTGTTGTTATCCAGCGTTTGTCTGGATATTCCTCTATAGATTTTATTTTTGTATCCAAAAAATAAAATATTTGATTTTTTTCTCTGATTTGATAAAAGGAAATGGATGGTTCAAGAGATTTACTATATGCTATGATTGCTTTCAGATTATTATTTTGATATCTTTCTGATGTTCCTATTCCTTTCATAAAATCATAGAACTTCAATATTAATTGTTTATTTTCTGAATTGTGAACATCTCTCTCAATGTTGTTAACTGTTGTAGATAACTTTTATGTAATTTTTTCTTGTAGCTCCTTTTTTGTATGTTTATTATATTGTCGACACATGTATATGAACCCGAATACATAACGGGCCTGTCGGGAGTAACACCGATAGCGGTGCTAAAATAAGAATCTAACGTGTTAGTAAAGAAAATAATATTTAAGATTTATGTTTAAATTATTTTAATATTATTATTGTATATATAATAGATCATTCTAAATTAATAAAAATAAAATAAAATTTCATTCTCTCAAGAAATTGCTTAGTCTTGCATGTTCAAATTCTATCATTGCTAATGTTGGATTAACAAATCGAAAGAATTGAAATAAAATTATTAAATCTGGAACTATTCGATGAAACTTTTTATTTTTCCTCTGGAAATTAGTTGATTCTTTTAAGTATTTTCATACCATTATTTCTTTGATAATAGTTTTATATTCTTCTGCTTTCGAAAATAATTCATAATTAAATTGATGTGATTCTTCAATTGTTGGCTTGATATCTTTGTTGGAACAATAAACAGAATAAAACAAAAGTACTTGTGCAAAAAATGCTCCTAAAAGAAAATCCAAATCATTGGTTACTGTTTTCCTTAAATCGTATAAAGGATCCTGAAATACTTGAATTGTATAAGGTAGAGTTTCTATTGTATCTTCAGTGGCTTTATTAAATAAGTTTCTAAGAATTTCTTCTCTATCCAACATTTATCAATAATATAAACTTATTAAAAGATTTTGTCTTGTTTGTTCACGTATCATATTGAATAATTGACTTAATTTAATATGATATTTTCCACGATTAGTGAAAAGTAAATGATAACAATGGTAATTAACTGATAGCATATAAAAACAAGATGATAACAATAAAAATATTTAAACTACTTTTTAATGCCCCGATATTTGCTGATTCCACTATATTTTCCACTTTTATATCCTTCACTTTACCGATGCTAATAAATGGATGGAAGAATTCCTGAAAGGCTTACTTTGTGCAAAATTTCAATGCTATAACAAGCCAAGGAATCAATGTTCTGAATGTTCAATTTATTATTGCATTGAACATGTAACATCACATATTCATACTGATATTTTCCAAGATTTACAGAGGGAACAAGAACGAGATATAGACAATATCAGATATATTCCTTTTTATTATTAATCTCTTTATTGGTAACAATAAGTATTAAGTACTTGATTTATAAATATATTTTATCTTTTCAATGTAATGCTTTAATTAAAAAATAAAATTAAAAAGATATATGAAAAGTGGCTTTACCAAAATACAATACACTTTCCCAATTAAGAGATATCTTTAATATATTAGAAATTATTTTACGAGTATTGATTAAGGATACCACTCATCTAGAATTACACATCAAAGAAAGTAATTATATCCGGGATATTATATTCGGATTTGGAGACGGTATAAACACCTCTCTGGGAATTGTTGCTGGAGTAGGAGGAGCTTTAATAGTAGCTGATGTTGTTATTCTTGCTGCATTAGTAGGAATGTTCACAGGTGCAAAAGCAATGGCAGTCCAGAATTATCTTGCAGTAAAGTCTCAGCGGGAAATATTAGAATCAGAGATAAAGCGTGAAGAGTTTGAGATAAAAAATATGCCTAATGAAGAAAGAAAGGAGATCGAAGATATATACCGTGCCAAAGGATTTGAAGGAGAGCAGCTTGAGAATATTGTAGAGAAAATAACATCAAACAAAGACGTATGGCTCAAGACCATGTTGACTGAAGAATTGGGACTTAATCTTGACATTCTTGGTAGTCCCTTGAAGGGTGCATTAGTGATGTTTGGGTCTTTTCTATTAGGTGGTATCCTCCCTATTCTTCCTTATTTTGTAGTCAAAGCTGGAGTTATATCTTCAATAACTGCTATTGGAATAGCTATTGTCATTAGTATTTTGTCTTCTTTCATAGTTGGTGCATTAAAGGCTCGTATGGCAAAGAAAAATTGGATCAAAGGGGGAATAGAAATGGCTGGACTAGGAACAGGTATAGCATTAGTAGGTTATGGTCTAGGAGCTGAACTTGCAAAAACAGGAATCGTAAACGTTCAATAAATTATACTTTAACATCCCATTTTTGACATCAAAATAAAACGCCTTAATCATTAGAAACATATTGTAACACCCGATAAATAAACAGAATTAGTAGTTTTAATATAGATTTCCAAAATAAATCTTATCTAACAAAAGATTTATTTTAAAAGCGCAAGGCAAAAGAGTAGAGAATACGGAGCTGAAACGTTATTGTTGAAAAATTGATTTAGCTCATTGTGTTTAGTGTTAAGATTATTTTCTAGCTCATTACTATTGTTTTCTTGTAGTTCTGTTTCTTTTTCTTTTTTCTGGATCATCGTTTAATTTTACTGTTATTTCGAATATATCATTTTCTGTTTTGACTGATAGATCTGTTTTAGTATTATCTTCATTTTTGATAGATATATCAAGTTTATTATCTTCTTCAAAAGCTTGTTGTTCAGTTCAAATGGATTTGAACTTTATTCTACATTGATTTATCTACAAGAATCAATGAACAAAAAAACAACTAGTTATATCCGCAAATGATACGAGCAATCAAAAGACTAAATTTATTACTATCAAATACAGTGAACCCAAGAGAACTACGGGCCAGTCGGGAGTAATATCGATAGCGGTGCAAAAATAAGAGTCTAATGTGATAGTAATAAGATAATAATATTTAAGATTTACTTTGCATTTTAATAATGATAAGAAAAGTTGAATTTTACTAATTTAACAATTTTTTAACAGTACTTATTAATACCTTTCTATCAACGGGTTTTATCAATATTTGTTCCTTGGATAAACCTGGAACTATAGTTAATATTTCATCTGGTATGTCTAAAACACTTATAAAAAGAATTTTAATTGTGGGATCGATTGATTTTATTTGCTGTTGTAATTGAAATCCATTCAAATCTTTCATTTTGATATCGAGTGTTACTAGTAGATCATTAAAATTTGGAAGATCTTTAATAAAATTCAATGCGTTGAAGGGATTGGTAAAAGAAGTTATTTCATAACCATTATCCTTTAAAAATGATTCATAAGTAAAAAGTATATCTTGGTCATCATCGACTAAAATTATTCTTTTGTTATTGTTTCTTTGAGTAAAAAATAAATCTTTTTCACTTTTAGTTTCTATAAAGTCGTCAGTAGAGGTAGTACTACTATTATCAAGATACAATTCATTAATTTTTTTTATACTATATGTAGAGTATCCGATTGTTTCGGTTATCTTACATTCACCATTATTTATAAAATTATAATTCTTAGCAATATTTGAAAACGATTTTAAAATTCTATAAAAATTATCTCCAATAATTATTTGATTTGCAATAGACAGGGATGAATTTATCTTCGCACAGCGGTTTACAGTTGCCCCGAATAAATCTATCTGGCTATAATCACCAACTAAAGCTAAATCTAAAACACCAAAATCCATGCTAATTCTATAGCTGAATGGGGGAAGATGCTGCTTAGACAATTCCTGATTAACAGCATAGCGGCAATCTAAGATTTTCAAACCACATTCAATAACTTCTCTAAAAGCTTCTTCGTTTTTATTATCAGATGCTTTTGGAAAATATAATAATAAACAATCACCAATATTTTTAATAACTTTCCCATCATAATTTTTAACTATTTCCGATATTGAATTCATAAATTTAGAATAATAGATTCTAATATGTTCTAAATTGTCCATTGTAATGGTATTTTTAGTCGAATCTACCAAATCAATAAAAACTACACAACTCTTTATTGAATCACCAGAAAATCTAATTTCTTGTGAAGAAAAATTTTTCATAATATTTCACACGAAACTAAATAACTAATAATTTTTTACAGTAGAATAAAAAAGTAAAAATTAGTGGCTGTAAGATTTTTGAACCTTATTTACAAAGCTAAAGAAGTTTTGAACTGAATCGTTATAGTATTTTTGCGCAATTTCCATAGATTTGTTAACGGTTTCTGTATATCCAAATACACAGTCATTTATTCTTCGTGTAGCATTTATTGCATTATCTGTAATATTTTGGTTGGTATTACTATAAACATCTGTATATCCTTGTGGATAAATAAATTTATTCCAATAAGATTTGTTGTTATATATATTATCTATAAATTTGGAAAATACTGATTGATAAGTATTAAGAATATTCTTTTGTAATTGTACATAGTTGTTAGAGATTGATTGGATTGTGTCAATATTTTGTTGTTGATATTTGTTTGCTGTATCTAAACTTTTTTCAAGACTGTCATTCTTTGTCTTTTGATATTCATTGATAGTATTAGTAATCCTATTTGTTCTTTCATTGAAATTACTGTTGCCTTTGTTAAGTCTAGCTGTATTTTTTTCATTAAATTTCTGTTTATTTACCGCTATAGTTTCATTTCTTTTTATTTCTTCTTTTGTTAACATAATTATATTTCCGCTACTAAGGTATATAAAGGTACGTAACGATGTCCAGTGAATAGTCATATTTGTGTTTGTATGATCTACTTATTTGTATAATTGGACGCTATATATTTACAATTATCATAATAACCAGTAAAAAGATGATATAAGTACTGAAATATGAGTAATACAGTTATCAATTCTTGTTTTCTAGTACATTGATTCAGGAATTTCTGTAACTTATAAACTATAATTAAAGATAAAAATTAGATAAAATTATGGGTGCTGACGATATGAAAATCTTCTAGGTTTACTATTCCTGTATGTTGGCTAGGTTCAAACTTAACATACTCTGTATGAGAGTGAGGTGCTGACTGAACCGTATCTGTGAAGTGGCTATCATAGTACTCCTATAGAGAGTGTATGGATGTTTGCCACCTGTTAGCCAACAAAAAGCAAAAAAAGAAGGTGAGTGAAAAAGAAAATTGAATCATCTTGGAATAGATGTTGGAAAGAGAAAGTGCAGAGCTGCACTAAAAGATGATAGAGGAAAGATACTGGATGAATTCTTCTTTGGTAACAATTCTCAGGGAATATTAGAGCTGATTAAAAGGATATATGATCATGGAACAAAAAAATGTAATGCAGTACTGGAATCTACAGGTAACATGTGGATGAGAATACACGATACATTGGAAGATAATGGAATAGATACAATACTAGCAAATCCATACAAGACAAAGATAATAGCACAAGCAAAGATAAAATCAGATAAACTTGATGCACGTATACTATCTGATCTGCTGAGAACTGGATTGATATATGAGTCATATGTACCTATAAAGGAATTTAGAGAAAAAAGGAGTCTAGTAAGACATAGAATAACATTATCTAGGACCAAGACAAAACTAGCAAACAAGATACATGCTATTTTGGACAAATATGAATACAAAACAGAAAAGACAGATATATTTGGAAAATCTGGCATTAACTGGCTTAAATCACTATCAGTTTCCCCAATAGACAAAATAATACTGAATACAACACTAGAATCAATAGAAACAATAGATAACCAGATAGAAATAGTATTGAAAGAGATAGCAAAATACGCATGGAAAGACAGTCAAGATGTAAAGATGCTTCTCAGTATGACAGGTATAGATATATTTTCTGCCATGCTGATATCAACAGAGATAGTCGATATTCAAAGATTCTCTACACCATGGAAACTAGTTAGTTATGCAGGACTTGCACCATCTACAAGAGAATCCTCAGGAAAAATAAAGACAGGTAGAATAACAAAACAAGGTTCTCCCTTGTTGAGATGGATACTGGTACAGTGTGCATTATCTGCAATAAGACATGACCATCAGATGAGAACATTCTATGAAAGAATAAAACAGAGAAAGGGACATGGGAAAGCAATAGTTGCAACAGCAAAGGAGATGCTTGTTATAATATGGTACATGCTAACAAGACAACAATTGTATAGATTCATGAACAAGAACAGGTACGAGCAGAAACTGGAAAGTCTAAAGAAGATTGGATCTCAATAAAGATAGATAATCAGACAACAACAATAAGATGATACCAGGGAACAAGAATGTCATCACTAGCGGAGGCTGTTGTTAACAAAATTTAATAAAAGGAACAACATAACAAAATATGGCTAAACAGGATACAAAAGATAACTAATATACAGATGGAGATTTTCATGGATGTTAAGTTAACGATAGAGCTTTAGCTGTGAGCGTTCTATTCTAACAATATATGTTATTGAGATTTGTCAGAAATAGATCATCTATATGTATAGTAATGTATTCTTTGTATTTGTACTTTCTTGGTTTGAGTCTACGGAATACATCTAAAGCATTAGTAATCTTTAGAGATGAGAAAAGAAGTCATGTTGCAGTCTGGGAATGGATTCAACGATTTGGTTCATTACGGATTTACAAGAGAAAAAGAGTATCAGCATTCATCA
>DATFEP010000091.1:0-29783 GCA_035250975.1 Nitrososphaeraceae archaeon
GAACCCGTATGTAGCAGAGATGTACAAGCTAGCATTGGAAGGAAAACTGTACAGCAGATCTATTCCATAGAAAATCAAGACTTCAATCCACTCTTTTTTTATTTTTTTTTGTATTTGTTGTTGTTAGTGTTAAAGTTATTATATTGATAATCTAAAAAATTATTCAGTACAAAGATACCTGAATAAATATTAAATATGTGCATGCGATCTTTCTAACAGGGTTATTGAACCAATGTTATATCTGTGGATCAAAATTTGGTAATATTATATGTGCATACTGTAATCAAAATACATGTTCATCTTGTTTGATCGAATCGGAAAGAAAATGTAAAAGATGTGCAATCTCTAAAAAACGACCTTCCGGCTTTCTAAGAAGAAACATTCCGTTCATATTGATGATGGTTGCGGTATGGTTTTTTGTTTCAGGTTTGTATCCTTTTCCGTATTTTTATGCTGTAGGAATGCCAGTTGATGAGGCAATAATGAAACCGGTTCTCATAGCTACGGCCATTTTTATGATTCCTTTCATATTTATAATGATTGCATGGAGAAAAAGACCGCCGTATTAAGAGCACTTCTTAATACATTGTAATATATCCTACAGTTTTTAAAGATTAAATAAATAAGAAAATCAATTATCTGATAATCTTGCAAAAAGTATTTTTACAATATGATAAAGGTTCAATCATTATATCTGGACTAGCTCAAATTCCATATACAATATTTGATCCTAGAACTAATCAATTAAGAGCACAAGGATTTTACTATTCAAATATTATCTCGTTTTTACAGCAAAGTGGTATCGAATATGAAGATCGTGTTATGGATATAATTCCAACACCATCTCTTACTATATCTGATTCAAATATTAAACTATCTTTAAGAACATATCAAAAGAAAGCCATAGAAAATTGGGTAAACGCAGACAAAAAAGGATGTATAATTTTACCTACTGGGTCAGGAAAGACAATAATAGCTATCAAGATAATTGAATTAATAAACTCTTCAGCTATTATCATTGTACCAACAATAGATCTAATGGATCAGTGGATGAAAGTTCTTTCAATATATTTCAAAAATCTAAAAATAGGAAATATAGGAGGAGGAAACTCAAATGTTAGTGGTATAACAGTTTCTACATACGATTCTGCATTTCTTAAAGCACATCTAATAGGAAACAAATTTTCTCTACTTGTTTTCGATGAATTGCATCATCTAGCTGCACCAGGATATAGGACTATTGCAGAGCAATTTGCCTCTCGATATAGATTAGGTCTAACTGCTACTTATGAAAGAGAAGATAATCTCCATCTAGAATTTCCAAAGTTAGTTGGAGGTATAGTGTTTCAATCACATGTTAATGATTTAACTAAAGAAAAACACTTGGCATCTTTTGTTGTAGAACGAAGATTTGTAAAGTTATTACCAGAAGAAAAAATAGAATATAATCAAAATTACGAGTTATATCAAACTCTATTAAAAAAAATTGGGATTAAATTACGCGGTCAAATGGGACTGCAAAAGTTAATAATGATTTCAGGAAAAAACAAAGATGCAAGAGAAGCCTTACTTGCTAGGAATAAAGCTTTAGATATTGCTCTAAACAGTCAGTCCAAGGTGGAAGAATTAAGAAAGATCCTTAATGAAAACCATGGATTAAAAACGATAATATTTACACAACATAATAAATTGGTATATACAATCTCTGACAAATTTCTAATTCCATTTATAACTCATAAATCAAGTAAACAGGAAAGAGAAGATACCTTAGATGGTTTTAAAGACAATAGGTATATTGCTATAGTAACATCCAAAGTATTAGATGAAGGTGTAGATGTTCCAGAAGCGGAATTGGGTATAATAGTTAGTGGTACTGGTAGTAAAAGGGAGTACATTCAACGATTAGGGCGTCTGTTGAGAACTAAACGAGATTCAAATAAAAGAGCGAAATTAATAGAAGTAATTTCTTCTGAAACACAGGAAATTAACACAAGTGCTAGGAGGAAGCAAGCTCTTAAAAATATTTGATAAAGTGTAACTATAATTGATAGATAAATTATTTTAAAACACTAAAAATCAAATAAAATATTTAAACAATATCTTTATATTACAAATTAACTCAAATCTCATCAAAAAGAATTAAATTAACTCGTTAATATGTTAGATTTTACATAATTATTATAATATGTCAAATAATAAATACATAGAATATAGTAATCTGTCGGAATCAGAAAATTATATAGATCATCCTCTAATCAAAAAAAAATCAATTGATCATCGATTGTATCAAACCAATATTGTTAATTCGTCACGGGGAAAAAATTCAATGGTCATTCTTCCAACTTCTTTAGGAAAAACAATAATTTCAGCTCTGTTATCTGCGGATGTCCTTTATAATTTTAAAACTATGAGGGTTCTAGTCATGGCTCCAACGAGACCATTAGTATTACAGCATATGTTCTCGTTTTCTTCTGTACTTAAAATATTAAACAATCAAAAAATCTTTGTTACCGGTCAAATTCCACCATCTACAAGAAAGTTGATATGGGATAATAAAAATATCAGATTGATATTTTCAACTCCTGAGATAATAAGAAATGATCTTTTTGAAAGCCGTCTATCTCTAGATGATTTTGGATTGGTGGTTTTTGATGAAGCTCATAGAGTAGTGAAAGACTATGCATATACATATATTGCAAAAAAATATCTAGAACAGTCACTAAATCCAGTCATTCTAGCTATGACTGCAAGTCCTGGATCAGATGGTATCAGAATCGACCAAATCTGTGAACATCTTAGTATTGAACATATCGAGTATCGAAATGAAGAGGATTCTGATGTAAAACCATATGTCAATCCAATCGATTTGAGTTGGGAATTAATAGATCTATCATGCGATTATAAAAATATTGTACATCTATTTCGCGAAATATTAAAAGAAAAATTAAGATGGTTGGTTTATCGTGGATTAATTCAAAAAAAGAATATTGACTATATATTTAAAAGTGATTTATTAGAACTTGGAAAAGTTCTCCAACGAAATCTACAATTTTCGGTAACTGAAGAAAAAGGTCAGTTATACTCTGCTTTGTTAAATCAGTCATCTGCTCTTTCTTTAATGTACTGCATAGAATTAATCGAGAGTCAAGGTCCGTATTCTCTTGAAAATTTTATCAAGAGAATGGAATCTAGTGAGGGAAAAGCACATTCCATACTCTTAAAAGATCCGAGAATGGATGAAATAAAAAAGAAACTTGTAAATATTTCAGACCATCCAAAAATTAAATACATCATAGATTTATTAGATCAAAATAAATTTGTTTCCCATATAAAGGATTCAAATAATACAAATCTTTCATTAGATTCGAATTCTAAAATTTTAATTTTTACTCACTATAGAGATACAGCTACACATATTGTTGATGTATTAAAACAAAGAAAAATAAGATCTTGTAGATTTGTTGGACAATCGAGCAAAAATAATGATATAGGCATGAAACAGGATGAGCAATCCAATGTATTAGATTCATTTAGAAGAGGAGAATTTAATATATTGATAGCTACATCAATTGCAGAAGAGGGACTAGATATCCCTGAAGTGGATTTAGTTATTTTTTATGAACCTGTTGCAAGTGAAATAAGACATATACAAAGAAAAGGAAGAACTGGCCGAAGGTCAAAAGGTAAAGTTATAATACTTGCATCAAAAGATTCTGTCGATATGCATTTACTATATGCAAGTAAAAGACGCATAGAGAAAATGAGAAATATATTCAATACAAAAAAAACCTCACTAAAACCAATGAAACGAAGTCAAATATCCTCAACTCCATTAACTAAAAAAGAATTAGAATCACTTGAAGAATTACTTGAAAAAGAAAAAACTAATTTAGGTACTGAAGACTATGATTTCAAATTACAAAATTACAACTTATTAGCAAAAATGAAAGAAAATAAATTTGATGACAAATATTTATACAATAAACAATCAAGATTTGATCGAACTATTAATCCAAAAAATAAATCTAAAAATAATAATAAATTGATAGATAAAACAATTAGAAATATTTATGAATTGTTGGTAAAAGAGAAAATAAATAAAAAAACTCAATTTGATCTAAGATATTTGTCCGATCATTTTTCTATAGACTATAAGATATTGTTAGACGCAATTGATCAACTCCAGAAAGAGCAAATAATAACAGTAAAAAATAATTCTATTATTTTTAATAAGATACCAAATTCTAAAGAACAAAAATATATGATCTATGTTGAAAAAATATTGCCAGGGAAAGCATCTGTCCTGGTAAACGGAAGATGGCATGCTGTATTAAATTATTATGATTATGACGGGCCACGTAATATTTTGAAAAAAGGTTCCGAATTTATGGCAAGAGCAGATCTTTATAATAATGAAGGATCATTTTGTATTAGAATAAAAGAAGTAATTCTGTAGATCTTGGTATATTATAATGTCCTTAGTAAATATTATAAAATGATTTTTATATTATTTATTGAAGATTTCATTATTGATAAACGACATATATATCTTATGTGTATCAAAAAATTTTGAATTTTAATGCTTCTACTAATGAAAGAATATCTTTCTAGGAAACAATAATGCCTTTAAATTTATCAGATATTTCACTTTGTGTCAAGTTAGAACCAACTGCCGTGATTTTAGCATTTATTGAATATTCTCCATCTGGATTATTACTTCTAACATGATATGCTCCTATAATAGGATCGTTAAAATCTGGACCATATACCAAGATATCATCAAGATTGCTTGAAATAAGTTCGATCTGAAGATCGTTTCCTAGGGCAACAAAGGTCTTTGAAAAAATTGTCTTTAACTTCTTGTCATCATGCAAGGTAATATTGTA
Source organism: Nitrososphaeraceae archaeon (assembly GCA_035250975.1). Taxonomy (GTDB): domain Archaea; phylum Thermoproteota; class Nitrososphaeria; order Nitrososphaerales; family Nitrososphaeraceae; genus TH1177. The sequence goes on from DATFEP010000091.1 coordinate 4,887, forward strand.
ACTTAATGGCACAGTTTTTTCAAAGTTAATGGAAGTTGGTTGGAAATCTAGTAAAATTCTATCATTTTTGGTAGCATTAAAAACCCAATCGTATTGAGAATTATCCATTAAACCCATGTCAGATCCAGAATTCAATTTTATGTTATTACCTTCCTTAAAAGAATCACTTACATAAATAGAACCTATCATCCAAGGATGAATCTCACAATGATATGCAACTCTTCCCAGCGTATCAAAAGTATATTGCAATGAACCAGAATAAGGTATAATACCTGAATTGAACATTTTTCCTGAATTCGGTGATCCTGGCGCCCCGCTAGTTACAGTATGTATTGCTTCTGGATCGTAATTAAACCATGCTACAGTAGTCCCCACTGGTATGGCGATATTTAGGGGATAAAAATGTTGAAATTTGTAACTAATACCCGAACCTGTGGTTATATCCACCACATAGGTAGGCAGTACCTTGTGGGAGGTTGGAGGTGGGACCGTTCCCAGTTCTCCGAATATCTCTCCATTTGATAAGAATAAGCTACAGATGATTCCTAAAAATAGAAATAAAAATATTGTCAATAAATAAACTTGTCTCTAGGTCTTAATATCAAGTATGTTTACACTATATTCATTTGCAATCATCTGCAACGTCTGTAATAGTGATTCTAGGAGAAGAAATATTATTTAAAATACAAAGGAGATTAGATATCTATCAAACTTGAACTTCTAGAATCTTGAACTTCTAGAAGAATAAATAACCTTCATAATTCCATAAATTATATTTGATTAAAATCAATTCAATAAATTCAAAAATAGAATAAAAATGTCTTAAAATGATAAGTGTTATGTCACTTTGGTCACAATAAATTTTAAATGAGAATTTGTTATTACCAAAATATATTCAGTAATTTTAACGAAAAAAGGATTATTATTGTTTTTAACAAATGGTTTTGGATATGTCAGTTAGGGAAACAATATGAAGAACACAATTATTACATTAACTGCACTATTAGGATCATATTCATATAAATCTTGATTGCATAAAGTTACATTCTATACTTTTTTTATTTGGAGTAAGTTTGGCTAATCTTACGTATCAATTCTCAATGTAGTTTCCTATTTTTTGCATAAATAGCTTTAACTTTGTATTATATATTTTGCTACAAACTAATATGAGTCATTAAAGAATTGATGTAGCAAATAAATTCTAGACAATGTTCTAAAACGTAAAGTTTGTCACGTAAATATGTACCCCTAACACAAGTAAATAGACATAAAATGATATAATAATTTTATTGGTATTTTAAGTTCACAATTCTTATAAATAAGAGTATTGTTTTTATTTTCAAACATTGAACAACAAATATGTTTTTAATAATTTGGCATTAAAACCGCATGTTTATGAACGAGTTAAAAAACGTGGAATATTCGGAGAATCCTTTTCAGACATAATAGAAAAAATGTTGGATAAATTAGAAGGTATAGAACTGGAGACTGAATTACAAATATGATAATAATAGTAGAAGGCTTGGCCTGTCCGATAACCAGCCAAGCAAGAATCGTAATCCCCGCAGACTACGACAGACGAACGACGGACACCACAGCAACCAACCCGTTCAGGAGGTTATCTGATAGATGAACAGTGCGAATTTTTATCTAACAAGTCTTTGTACGTCATTTTACATCATGCGAGAATTAGGCATGAAGAAATTTGCAAAATATACAAAAATTTCGTAAATAATCATCATTATGCTATCATCTCATTCTGCAGTATCTGGAATCGACAAACTGACATTATATTCTGTGATTTTCCCATACTATCATAAAAATCCAGTAGTCTTCTGATAATATCATCAAGATTCCTACATTAGAGAAACCGGATAATAAAAACTACAAAGGTTATACGTTATAACCTACTTTTTATTTATTTACTACTGTTCAAACACTTACAATTATTTTCTTCGTGAAAGTTATCCACTAAATGGGCGTGAAGATTCTCCATAGGTTATATCATACACTTCTTTTTTTCTCTCTGCTTTAGATTTAATAAGGTTAGTGCCGCAAAAATACATTATAGAGATTTTAGTGTTAACTATAATATACCATTACAGTTAAGTGTTAGTATTTAAGTGTTCAAGGATAGAGAACTTTTTGGGTAACTAATAATAAGACTTATCTTGATTTTTTTCTTCGTAGAAGTCTAATATCTTGATAATTATGTCGTCATAGGTAGTAACTTTATTATTGCGTAAGTCTTCTGGTCCGTAGTGAAATTCATTAAAATGATTCCTTAATCTCTGGTATGTCTGTTCGTTTAATTGAATAACCCTAACCTGGTGCACTTTATGAAGACTATCTAGTTTTCTGGTTCCCATAACATAACAACGATTGAAATAAGAAAAGGTTAGGATAAATATTTTTAGTTACTTGCTGCAGTACTAGGATTTCACTTTGTACCTTAACATGATTTTCTATTGTTTTTATTGTCAATAATTCAGAATGATAGAATATTATAATTTTAGATAATGTTCCTTCCAACCTTAGATATATTAAAATCGTATTCAACAATGTAATGAGCAACAAAAAGATAATGTTTGCTTCTATACTGGGAGCAATACTAGCAACAGGCTTACTGGCTCTAAACCCATCAACGATTACAAACGCACAGGCAGTACCATACGGTACAGATTATGACAATAGATATTCCTACGGTGATCAATACGGGGACCAGTACGATAACAGCAGATACAACGATAATAGATATGGATATGATAACTATGATAATAGTTATTATCCTGAACCTAAAAAAGATAAAAAGATTGGAAATCAGCAAGAAATAAAATGTTTCAATAAGAACCTTAACGTAAACGGTATAGATATCAACCAGATACCTCAAGACCCTACTCCCTGGCTAGCAGCAAATGAAGGAGGAACAGCAGACGCAGCAAATACAGAAAATGGTAACGGATTTGGAGATAGAATAAACTTCGAAAAGAATCTAGTAAATATATGCGTCAACCTCAACTTTAACAACCAAGAAAGAATACCTTTTGATATCATATCATAGGACTAAATTTATCTATCTTTCTTTTTTTTGTTAATTATTTAATTCATTCCTCTAGAAACATTACTACTCCCAGCAATAACGTAAGTCGCAGAAGATTTTGTCTTGATTTATTATATACAATTATGCTGCGACACTACTACCACTTGGAATATAGGTACCAGCAGCACTATTAGAAGTAGAAGATTTGTTTCTGATAAACTCGAACTTTCTTTTTACTTCGTCCCTCTTACCTTCCGGAACTTCATAGTAAACCAACAAGTCAAGTAATCCCGTTCTAGTATCTCTATCCCTCTGGGAACCGTGTACTTTCCCTCCTGTGTCTATTACAATGTCAGATAATACCTCATATTGTTTTTGAACCTGTAATATTGAACCCTGCAGTAACTCAAATGAATTAGACATTTTGGGTTTTGGACTCCAGGGTTTTTTATTATAATATGTAGAAGTTGTACTAGTTGGTTTGTTCGTGGAAACTCTATTAGGACATACATGCTTTTTCTGTCCAAGTATTTCCCAGTATTCACTTACCGAAGTATTCCAATAAATCCTGGTATTACACCCATAACCGCATACTTTAGGATAAATGTTATTTGGACTCAATTTATTTAATTTAAATTAATTTCTCTCGTAGTCTTATTCGAAATTTCTGGTATTCTTCTTTAGTAACAATCCTGTTCTTGACAAGATATTGCGTTTCTTCTTCATTTCTTCTTGATTATCTCTTATTATTTCTGCAATAAGTTTCAAAATATCTTCCTTTGTGAACGATCACGTCTAATGTATTCACCATTACCATTAAAAACATCATCTCTAGAACGTGCTATCCATATCCAACGTCCTTTTTCATCAGCATACACTCTTTTTTTATACTCATTATCGTTGTCGTCATGGACGATTATTTCAAACAAATTCTCATGATCATCATCAATATCGTCTGTCATTTCTTCTGTTTCTCCCAATAGAAATGCACTAGCTTCCAGATAACGTCTTCATAACTCTCTCCCTTCTTACCCAAATCCTTCAAGGCATTGCGTAAGTCCTCAGACACCTGAATAGTTGATCGTTTTTCCAAATCTTGATTTTGTATTAACATTGTATCTATTATATTTATGCTATACTATAAGTGTTATATAATCTATATAACTATATATAGTTACCCATAATAATTATATAAATGCATATAAGTAATAGAATATTACAATATGAAACAAAAAATAGAAGTTTCTAAACATATAGCTGAATCAAAAGAGAAGAACAGACGAGAAGGCCGGGGTAGAGTCCTGGCCCTCTCCAGACATGTATACCAACTGCGAGGAAAGGATACCTTTTATGTAGAATCCGAATCCTGCGACAATAGATACTACTTCGTACGCTTTAACTCTTCCTTTGCTGGAGGGTTCTGCAGTTGCAAAGACTACGATTCTAACCGTTCCGACTTATGCAAACATCAACATACCGTATTCTAAGGAATAAAGTACAATGCAATCCAGGAAGTTGATAAACTACCGGAAGAGGTACGCACTAAGAGCGAACCTGCAGAGGATAAACCTACTATAGAATGCAAATGTTGGGAATATGACGAATATTCTTTTTAACTGGGGAGGAGATGATAAAAATGAGTGATAGAAGTCGGGCAATGTGTGAATTGTGGACATGAGTTCCTGCAGCATCCAGGCGGACAATGTTATCTTTGCGACTGCGTAAAATGAGAATTGAAGCAGCAGCAGCAGTATAAGCAGGAAATAAAAGACTTTCAGAAAATATATGAATCCCTAAATTTCTATTTTATAAAACTTGTATCAAAACAATCAGAAGATTTAAAATATCAAATGATACTCAAAGATTTAGGAGACGTGAAAGACAGACTCTATGCAGTGAGACTGCAGATAGAGGAGTATTTCCAGAACCAATAAGGAAAGTAATAATTATTCATTTTTTTCCTAATCCAAATTTTCTTTTTCGTCTTTCTAATTTTCTATTTTCTCTTCTGTTCGTTCTTTGTTGTACTCCTGTTCTTCTTCTTTACTGTGTTGATAGTCGTCAAAATTGGGTTCCTCTGAAGTTTCTACCGGATAAAATTCCATGAACTCTTTAGCAGGCATATACATACCCATCTTTTCAAAGTGATTGACAAGTCATTTCTTTTGATATTCCATCTTGGCCCCGTTGTACTTCTGCATTGACTCGATAATGAAGTCAACCTGTTCCTGTAGTCTTTGCATCTGGCTATCTCTCTCAATAATCTGTTTTTGTAGTTGGTAATCCTTGACTGATACTTCTTTCTTTAGTTCTGTATTTTCCTTTTGTAACCTGTTCGACTCGTCTATCGTTAACAAGTCAACGACTTTCATGTATTCCTGCAGTAATACGTCATCCTCACTCCTGTCATAATTGTAGTCGAGTCCCTGGCCTACCTTATGTCCCATCAACTTTTCCTTTATTGTATGGTTCACGTTTACATCCGGATTATTGCGGTATGTATTGACATCTTTCTAAAGACATGTACACACATCGTACGCTTTCTTATCCTTCCTGATTCGGCATGTTTTCCCGACTTTATTACAGTCTTACTTTCAATATTGGCGTCATATCTCAGGCGTTCCAGCATTTTTTGAAGTACCTTTGAAGAGTAAAATCCCTTCATTTTCACTCCATAAAGAGTTTGTTCTATGTCTGATAAACGGTAAATCGTCTGTAAGTTTTTCTCCTTCCTTTTCTGTACGATGTTTAAAATAAATGTCTATCATCGAAGCACATTCAGAAGTACAAAATGTTACATAGTCGTCAAGTCCGCATGTTCAAGTAGTAATTTAATCTGTTCATCAGTATAGAGTTCGTCATCTACTACACGTCTGGGTTTACCCTTCAGTTTCGTTATTTGTTTCCAGTTGGGAATATGTTCTACACCATTTATTTCATAAAATAACTTTATTGCTGCAGTTGATAGTTTTATACTGGAATAGGAAACCTTATCCTTCCCTACTCTGTGACTGATATATTCCTTTATTGCGTGAAACTTCTCCTCATCCGAAATCTCCAATAACTGTTCATATCTATCAAAATCACAGAAATTTAGGAAACCTTTCAAATGATATCCATACGTAACTTTGCTTTCATCGCTATGGATTGAATTCATAAAGTTCTCGTAAGGCGTATTTTTGGACTTGTAAGACGCTTTTTGCAACGCATTTTTATACGAAATCAGCATATTAAAGGTACAACTTCGGTTCTAAAACGTAAGTTTCACAAACAACTTGACAATTATAGACATTTTAACAGTCATAAAAAAAGATAATAATAATAATGTATTGTAAAGAATAGTATGGAAGCTGTGGCGAAACATCATGAAAATATTCTTCGTATGAAAAAAGTAGTTAACGATATGCCAGAGAAATGGAACAATCTTTTTTTTGAAAATCTTACAACTCACAACCTAATAAGTTATAAGTGAATGATTTGGAACGAGATTCTAACCAGTTACTTTTAAGAGATAATTTTGACAGAATTGCTAGAAAACTGAGAATTTCTGTGACAGACAAGTGTAATATGAAATGTATCTATTGTATGCCTCAACATAATGTTAAATGGTTCGAAGACAAAGAAATTCTCAGTTTTCAAGAAATTGTAAGAATCACATCAATTTTTGCAGATTTAGGTATCAATAAAATAAGAATAACTGGAGGAGAACCACTGCTTAGGCCATGCCTAGAAAATCTTATTACTGATCTAAAACAGATCAGCAAAATAAAAACTATCAGTATGACAACAAATGGTATGCTATTAGAAGAAAAAATAGATCAATTGTCATCTGCTGGAATTACAAGCCTAAATATTAGTCTTGATACATTCAGTGAAGAGCGATTTAGAACACTTAACGGTATAGCTAATTTGAACCGGGTTATAAAAGGAATTCAAAAGGCTAGGGATTTAGGATTAAAAATAAAAATCAATACAGTAGTAATACGAAATTGGAATGATGACGAAATAATAAATTTCGCAAAATTTGCAAGAGACTACAACGTACTTTTAAGGTTTATTGAATTTATGCCGCTTGATGGGACAGGTATTTGGAACAATGATCTGGTAGTAAGCAAGAACGAGATAATAAACAAAATTAGTTCCCATTTTATGGATATATTTCCTTTAAAGGATAGCAACTATCATTGTTCTGACCCCGAGACTATCTATAATTTCGCTGACGGTAAAGGACAAATCGGATTTATTTCTTCTATTACCGAGCCCTTTTGCAACAATTGTGATAGGGTAAGATTAACATCTGATGGAAAATTTCTTACTTGTCTATTTGATCAAAAAGGATATGATTTAAAATCGTTGATACGTAGTGGTAAGACAGACAAAGATATAATGGATTATATATATATGTGTCAAAAAAAGAAACCAGAGGGAATAGTAGAATTAATTAGACTAAATGCACTTAAACCAACCTTAAACCTTATGCATACAATAGGAGGTTAACTCAAATCGATTCTAGCAAAAAAAATCTACATTTAACTATAAAATTGTATGAAGTTTAAGAGAACAAATAGCTTGCGACGCTTTGGTTATTTATATAAACCTTACAATTTCATTACGACATCTGAAAAAAACAAAGTCTGATAAACAATGGATAAAAAATGTAAAAATTATTGAATAAATCAGACCCTTACAACAAAATGTTCAATGTATCAAACAAGATAGATATATTATGTCTACCACTGAACACGCCTTTATCAGGTAACTCCAGCTAATATTGTTCTTATAAAAAACGGGGGAAACCACCAAGGGAAATATAATAGAAGCTGCGGAAATATGATCTGTTCTATGTACTAAGTCTGAGGTCTTCTTTTAGGTTAAAATTCACAAATCATAGTTGTGCAAAAAAGAACTATAACCGGTTATTTTTATCATCCTTGTAGATTTTATATTCATATATTTAGCATCTTTTTATAATGAAATTTAAATTTCCTGAAATTTGTCAGTCATTTTTAATATTATATTCTTGTATTAGCAATTCTTAATAATAATTACAATTATTTTATAATTTATGAAAATGGTAGAAGAAGGATTCTTATTTACAAAATTAAGTTTTGTTACCACATTTATTATATTTACATTTTTGATAAATTCTATTTCCGAAGCATTTGGTTTAATTCAAGATAATGTTAGTCTAATGATGCCAGGACATAATATGACATTTGGTTCGTCACTTGATAATGCTAAGATGCATTTGATGGAAGCAGTTATGGATTTAGAGGAAGGAAATATCAATGGGGCACTAATACAATTAAACTTGACACAGGATGGAATCAAAATGCATGAAAAGCAGATGATGGATATGATGAACATGATAAGAACAATGGAAAAGGTGGGTATCATGAATTTTACTAAGTAGATTATTCTATACTGATAATATGCTTCAATATAATTTTTTGAAAAACCACATTTAATTTAAAACTTACCAAAAACTTAAAGTATGATAAACCTTAAATCATGTAGGTCTAATATAATTACGTGACCCATCGGCCGAATTACATTGCATTTTTATTTCTTGCAGGAATCGTTTCAGGAGTAGCTTCCATTGCAATATCTCTTCTGATAAAGGAGTTTGGTAATGGTCTGTTTCTTCCAGAGCTTGCATCACAAGCATTATTTTCTTTAACCCCTGGGGAATTTGAATCCGAGGCAATAGAGACCTTAGGTCCTCTTGCTAAATATTCTACATTTATAGGAGCAATAATCATAAATATCTTAATTTATGGACTCTCTGGAATATTTCTTGGTAGAATATTTATTAAATCTGGTATTACTGGATATTTTAAGAAAGTAGTATTATCGTCATCAATATTGTATATATTATTAGTGTCAATTGCAATCTTGTTAGTAACAACAATTCAAGCTAGAAGTGGTATTCAAACAATTCCTTTTTATGTGATTATCCTCTCTCTTATACCATCACAAATAGTATTTGGACTGCTTTTTTCATCCTTTACGAAAAAAGTCGTACCAGTACAAAAAGAACATCTTACGACCACTGTCATAGATGATAGGGCTGGACTATACTATGGAAGAGGTGAATTTATCCGTCTTATCATCGCATCTATTATTTCTTTACCTGTTATTTTTTTCGGACTAAATCGTTTATTTTCAATACAAGAAGATAAGGAACTAACTAAAAATTTACCTAATCTGATACCCAAATCCATATCAATTCCACAAGAATTCAAAGACCCAAAACTTGCATCTCTTCTTGCCTCAGAAGTCACGCCAACCTACTTATTTTATCGTATAGATATAAATCCAGTTATTCCAGAAGTTAATGTCGCTAATTGGAATCTTAAGATAAATGGATTAGTGGATAATCCAATATCGTTAAGTTATGAAGAGATAAAGGCAATGCCGTCAATTGAAGAATATGTTACCTTAGAATGTATAAGTAACAAGATAGGCGGAGATCTTATTGGTACTGCATTATGGAAAGGAGTACGTCTCAAGGACATTCTTGAGAAAGCAATAGTTAATTCGAATGTACAATATATAGTATTCCGATGTTCTGATGGTTATGATGTAGGAATACCTCTAGCTAAGGGACTAATGGATGAAACGATATTAGCCTATGAAATGAATACTGCTCCTCTAACCTCCAAACATGGGTTCCCACTAAGAGCTATCGTACCTGGGCTTTACGGGATGATGAATCCAAAGTGGATAACTGAGATAGAGTTGGTCAGTGGTGTATATGAAGGATATTGGCAAAGAAATGGATGGACTAATTTAGCAAACTATCAAACTGGCTCGTCAATCGTAATTCCGGGACGAGCTCCGATACACCAGAGATTTAGAGGATTGGATGAAATTTCTAACAATTCAATTAATAATGGAGTACCTATTGCGGGAATAGCTTTTGGAGGTGATCGAGGAATTTCCAAGGTTGAGGTAAGTACAGATGGTGGTTCTACATGGAAGACTGCTCAAATAAAGGATCCACTTTCAACATATACTTGGGTGCTTTGGACAGCTGGATATGTTCCTCCTGATGTGAAAAATTACAAAATTATAGTGCGAGCCACGGACCAAACTGGAAAAGTTCAAACTTCTGAGTTAACGAAACCATTTCCAAACGGAGCTACTGGATATCACACAGTTACAGTATAAGAAATTACTTTCAAGTTCCTATGGAAATACAAAAATAAAAAAAAGACAAAACTTTTCAATCAAATCATGCTTATTGCATTTATGAAATATCACCACTTTGGATATGTTCCTCATTCTGTAGAATTAAATAACTAATGACAATGATTTATAAATAAATTTAATAATCAAATTGTAATTTTATAATTGATCATTTATGATGTTGCTCGGTTAAAAAATTTAGGTTAACACTTGTCAATCAATTTATTTATAGGCTTGAATCCAATCAATAATGCAAATTCCAACCATCTCCAGTAACAATCAACGTCCACAAATCCAATTTCCAGAAGCCATCGTATTTGAATATCTATTTTAGTCAATCTTTTTTCATGTTCTTTATTTACCGGTTTTCTTGCCATTATTTTTCTAAAATATTTACTTAATCTTATTGAGTTTGATGAAATATGATCAAGATTACAAAAAAAACCTCCTGGCTTAATGGAAAATATCTCAAAATACAACTCTTTTTTGCGTTTATGTGTTAAATGATGTAGGGCAAAACTTGATATTATTGCATCAAACTTCCCTAAGGTTGACGGAAGCTCATAACTTAAATCATGTTCAACTATTTTGACTAAAGGATCGGATAAAAATTGCCTTTTTAGTTCAATTAACATATGGGGAGAAAAATCTAATGCTATATATTCTATTTTTGGTAGTTTCTCTTTTAACAATTTTATCAATCTTCCATTTCCTGACCCTAGATCAAGAACTCTTTTGGTTTTTTTAGATATAAACTCGCATAATACAGATTCACCCTCTGTCCTATGTGGGATTTGTTCTACTCTATTCAGATAATCTTTAACTCTTCTGGAAGTTAACCATTTACTATGATCGTCTATTACCAGCGTGTTGTTTTTCTTTACTTTTTTTCTCAAATAATCTTAAAAGAGAATAAATATTATAAGTAATTTTCGAGTATCTTTAATACAATCGTTCAAAATAGTTCAAATATATTAAAAATGACAAACTAGATTTGTTTTTTTTGCTATTGCAAATAATATATATTTTTAATAACTAAGTTTACTATAGCTAAATTCACTGATACTCTTTTTTCATCTTATTTGATTGAAATAAGATAACATGACTATACAAAATAGAGTAATATTATATTGTTAAAAGTTTGTAGGTAACAAAGTAAATAATTTTTCATATTCACAATGTGTATTTATTGTCATTTATAGAATTATTTCTTCACCTCTTTATAAGGTCTTTTGTGTTATATTCTATGTTTTAGAAATATCATAGCCAAAACAAAATGAAGCAGCTATTGATTTCCTTACGACAACTATTATAATTTTGTTACCAGCTTTAAAAATTCAGATAAAAATGTAAAATAATTTTGTTTAATTTATTTAATTACTTTTCTGATAATCAAATTATAATGCAAAATGAAAAAATAATACAAATAAAACAACTAGGCGAAATATATGGATATGAAGAAAATATTGAAATCTTAATTAAAATATTGAAATATGATAAAAAAACTCGATTTGTAAATTAATTGATATGTAAATTAATTAATTAATTAATTAATCATGGCTCATAGAATAGAATAATATCTTCATAGATATTCTAAAAGTTACAATGCTACTTCAGAGGATTAATAGAAAGAATGTTTGGTATGGAGGAAAAAAGTATATCATAAGCTATATTGTGGAATTAGATTTAAGAAAGCGGATTCAGATTTAAGAAACAACATTCAGAAAAGATTTGTATTAATCATAAATATAGAATGTAACTCGTGCGTTCAAAACATAGTGCAACATGGAAAAAGTCTAGAAATAAAAATGACATCATATGTTAGATCAAATTATCCGACAACCGTACATATGTAATAAATTAGTTATAATGTTTATTTTTATTGAAACGGTTGTCTGTTGGAAAATATGAACCACTTTATTCTAACACAATTTAGCGGATTGGAGTTATAACTGAACAGTCAATGAGTGGAAATTAAATATATCTTAAATGTGAAATAAAATGAATTTGTTTTATTAATAGAATGATAATGGACCATGTTTAGATAAGGAAATAGATTTAGCTATCAATTTAAAATAATTGTATAGTATGAAATTTCGTAGATTCATAAAATTCAGCTTACATTTTCATAGTTAGATCTATCTTTAAAAAACTTGATTTACAGTTTAATGACTATGTAAAAATGCAAATTTTAAATTCAGAAAATTTAAAAATAAATAGACTGGTATAAATCGATATCAGATCAATTAAACTTGATTTGGCTTTATGAAAAAATTCACATAGACTAACTTGTTTATATAAACTACATTTAGATAATCCCAAGATGCTGGACGAAATATAAAAGTTAATTTCAAATAATAAATTATGGGCTGAAGAAATCAAAGTGCTACGAACTATTAATTCTATAGTTTAATGGAAAAAGTATGTTTAAGTTATTTTGTGCATGCAGTATGACCAGTTAACGTTATATGATATTAAATCTGCCGATAATTAAATTATTTGTGCCATTTTTGTAACTAAAGCATCTTATATAGCATTCAAATATTTACACAATAAATTATGTATAATCCATCATCAAAAATTAATGAAGAGATAGATCCTAATGATTTAAAAAAGAAAATGGATAATAATGACGATATTTTTCTTTTAGATGTCAGAACACCTGCAGAATATGAATCTTGGAGAATATCTTATGAGAAACATGAGAATCCGAAATTAATCCCTGTTGATCATTTATTTGGAAATACATCTAACTGGTTAAAAGAAATTCCAAAAAATAAAGAAATTGTAACAATTTGTGCTCATGGAAACAGGTCTCTAATAGCTGCAAAATTGTTAAATCAACTAGGCTACAATGTAAAAAGTGTTAGGGGTGGAATGGCAGGCTGGAATAAAGTCTCTGACATTGCAGAGGTTCCTGTTCCTAAAAATACTCCATTTCAGATATGGCAAATAAGAAGAATATCGAAAGGATGTATGGGCTATATTATTTCTTCCAAAGAAGATAAAACAGCAACAATTATAGATCCAAGTCGTGAAATTGGAGAGTCTTTTCTGAGGATTGCAAAGGAAAATAAATTAAAAATAACCAAAATAATCGACACTCACCAACATGCAGATCATGTTTCGGGAGTTGCTAGATTGGTCAAAGATAAAAAAAAGGATATCAACTCCGAAGATTGTTTTGCATATTTTAGTTCATATGAAGATTATGATTTCAGCAAATCTAATATTGATAATATCAAGTACATCCAAGATGGAGATGTTATATTGATAGGCCAAAATGTTGTATTAAAAGCAATTCATACGCCAGGACACACAAACGGTAGCATGTCTTTTATTCTAGAACATAATTATACTGATAGTAACAATATCAATATTGATAACAATGATACTCGAAATAGTTATTTATTTACCGGAGATACACTTTTCGTTGATGGTATCGGAAGACCGGATTTGCGAGATCAAGCTAGTCAATTTGCAGAAATGCTATATGATTCCTACCATCAAAAAATCCTCAAATTTCCAATGAACACCGTAATTCTTCCTGCACATTTTAATGGAACTTCAATCACTTTAAAACATGCAATTCCTATATCAGATACTATTGGTTCAATAATTAACAAGGTAAAACTTCTATCTATGCCCAAGAATGAATTTATTAAATTTGTAACTGATACATTACCGCCACGACCTATGAATTATAAGACTATAATTTCAATTAACAAAAAAATGCCTACACATGACGAAATGGAAATGCCAGACTTGGAAGCAGGTCCTAATTCTTGCGCTATATCATCATAAAATCCATTTAATTTCTTTTTAGTTTTAATTTTAATTTCAATTTTTTGTTTGAAATAAAAATTCGTATAATGTAAATTCAATTCCGATTAACATTTTTATTGGAAATTAGACTTCTTTATTTTATTATGTTTCTATGATAAAATCTTTATAAAAAATATTATCTTTCTTTAAAAAACTTAATAGATGATTACTATTTATAATTGATAGAATTATTTAACCTCTCGAGATTTTATAATATGATCATATTATATAGTTGTATGACGTATATATGATATGAATGGCTTTTGAAAAGACTAGTAATAAATTTCCTATGAAAGAATATCATATACAACATATGGAAAAAACTATTCTGAGATTTGTTATGGGGTTGCCAGAAAATCCATCAAAACTGCAAAAGAGAAATCATGAGAAATACTTTGGACGACTTACTTATGTATGTAAAGAAATTGAATATGATATACTACATGGAGTTAAAATTGAGGAAGTACTTTCTACTCTTAATAATATGAGAAATTATCCCTCTATTTTACAAGTTAAGGATAATGAAGATCTAATAAGACGATTGAACGAGATAGAAGAACGTTTTATTAAAAACAGATCCACGTAATATTCAAAATTTACTGTCTTATCTTCATGTTTATGTATTACGCATTAAAAAAAGTTTGATTGAAATAGTAATAATATATTCTAAAGATAGAATTGAACCTTTGATAATTATTATTGCCTGAATCAACAAGAAAAAGAATATGAAGTGGGATTTGTCAATCGTTCATTGCATTGAACGAGATATCGCAAATATAATTTCATATTTAGAAGCCCGAATTTATCTTACTTTAATAAGACTTTTATAAACTACAACACATAAATTCGGACTTCCCTAATTGTTTAAAATCTGTAGATTACTTCCATTCCCACATAATAAACGTACCTAGATCATCATTTTTGTTTAACTCTGTCTTGTAAATACCTACCATATTACTAAGAAGAGAAAGACTTCCTGTTGCATTTGAACTAAAGAATACAGCTCCTTTACTTTTTTGTAACTCTTCTTCAGAATGTCCTACTGCTTGAAAAAAGTATGATGCATATCCACCATCTTCTGTTTCTGTTGAAATAAAAGCTCTTCCAATAATTGATTGTATCATTTGTGATTGAGGAATCGAAACTCCCTCTCCAAAAAGATTAACATTTATTCCATTAACAGTTCCATTACCTGAAAAAACGAATTGCGTTGCATTCTCTCCATTCATAACAATCGGTGTTTTATATAAAATCGAATATTTTTCCACAAATATTGGTTCGCCTATTTGAACAGAATTATTTTTTGATGACTCTATGATATTGTCATTAGACTCTCTATTGTCGGTCTGTGATAGAGATACATTCGTTGAAAATATCAACGATATAATCATAATTGTTAATATTAACATAATACCATTTCGAGTACCTGATATATCTTTAGAATTTTGAAATCTCATTAATTTATTTTGTTTTAGAATCTATTTATGTTTGTATGGATGATGTTAATTTTTTTTATTGAAATAATTTAATTTTTATTTTATTTTGATAAACGATATATTTTTCAATTTATAAAATATATAATGAATCTCAAATTTGTTTTTAGATACTAAATCATTTGCTTTTAAGCGCAATAAGGCATCTTGAATTCATCTTAATGTAATGAATAGCATAATAATCATTTTCTATACTTTTTTACAACATTTCTTATTCTTTCGCGTTCCTCATGGCTAGGTTTTACCAAGGGTTGTAATGACCAATATTTTCCATCATGATAAATCAACGATTGTTTTTCTGGATTCTGTACCGCATATACTACTTCACCAATAAACATTATATGATCTCCAAATTTTATTTCTCGTAAAAGCTTACATTCAACATTCAATGAAGCTCTATCTAACATTAAAGATTTGATTTTTTTTGCTTGGTAGAATTCAAATCCCAATTCTTTTAAAGCTTCAATCTTATTGTAATTAATTCCACTAAATCCACCTGCCACACTAGCTATCACGGATTGATCTAGTGCACATAGGTTCACACCAAACTCTTTAGATTTCTTAATATTTTTAACTGTGGCTTTCGTGGGACCTAAAGAGATTGCTATTAAACCAGGATCATACGAAATATGATGTGTCCATTCACATGCCATTATATTATTACCATAATGACCATTTGATGTTATCAAGCCAATAGTCGTTGCAAATTTGTTTGAACATGGATCGTTCCATGGCAATTCCATATAATGCAATCTCAAAATAAAAGATTTTAATCTTTCTTGGTTTTACCTTATAAGATATTAATTCTGGTCCTATTGATTACAAACATTTCATACTGATGAGGTCTGATAACCGGATAGTTGTTGAGATAATTTGTATCATAAATTTAGTAATTTAATATATTACAAAAACACCATCTATTTGCTCATCATCTTGAAGTCATATGTTTTTGTTAGATTCATTTGAATGAAGTTCATAAACGCAGTCCTTAAAATATTTATAAAATACCATATATTGTCAAGACCATTTTGTCGTCAGACAGTCACCTTTAAGATAGTTAGTTATTTTGGGATTGGATATAAACTCTATTCAATGACCCACGGTGCTAATCTAAAATCTTTATCACAAGATAATGTCGAATATTTACATGCAAAAAAAATTATATTAACACTAAATCGTGTTTTCTGGGGGAACAAGTCATTGTTGATAAATAAAATGAAAGTCATTTATCTTAATTTGATATATTTTTCAATCTTCCTCAAGGTGGTTTTATTATTGTTAATTCAATTCAGATCCTTTATTATTTTTTCAATCTCGTAAATCAGTTACTGTTAACAGGTATTTTTTTCTTCAGCTAATTCGATGATGTAATAACTTTAAATTAAATGAAAAACTAGAATATGCGTATTTTATCTATTTAATAAATAATAATTATACATAGAACTTTTATTAATGCTCGAACATATACAATTAGATATGAATAATATTAGAAAATTTGGGAGAGTAAAAATATATGCTTTTTGATATATTCATAATTGTTAGAGTTTTCAGTATACTTTACACATGGTTAGATCACAATATAGTAGATAGTATTTTGAACTTTAGTAGGATATTTGGGAATATGTTAGTTTTGATGGGTGTGGTTATATTTTTTCTTATAGTTGTATACATTACAATAAAAAATCTCAAGAAGTTACCCAAGTTTTATGTGATAAAAATTATAGATATCGATGGGAACGATATAATTCTGGAAGGAGTAAGAACACAATTTCTAACTTACGATGCTGCTAGACATTATTCAGAATTTTACCAAGATATTTATAAGAAACAATACAAGTTCCATGTAGTCGGTAGCAATAAAAGATATGATTTAGGATTTATTAATGTTGCATCATTATCTCGTGGAGTTTTTAAGCACAATAGAGATAATTCATAATAAAGACTATAAAATAAAGGAAATATGGAAAAGGATTCAAAACGGTAACTTAGGATATAAATATCATAAATCGATGACTATTTTAAGAAAAATTTAGTAATACATTTAAAAAAACTTTCAAAAATCAGTAGGGTTACACTAGTTTATGCTAAAAGTTAACAGTCCCCAAATTAGATTCAAAGTATATACTACAAACTATTATTATTATAGTCCTGAAAAGAATCTGTCGGATAAATTTTGGGATTTCATTTAATAATTTCCTCTAAATTAGAAAATTTCTTCCGATAATAAAAAGAAATTCATATATAAAATTAAGAAATTAATATACATTTGAGTACAACCGCTAATAAACAAGCTTTATCATATTTACAATAATCTACCCAAACAAGAATACATTGAAGTTTACACCCAGAAGAATGGATCCAACTTAGGACAGAAATTGAAAAAATTTTTAGAAAAGTTTAACTTTAAGAAATTGATATTAAATATGATGAAAATAAATTTATTATGTCAAGTTTTATTTTCGATTTTAGGAATTTTCATTTCTATTGGATTAATTAATTTAAATATACTGTATGGTCAAATTGATAAACCCATATCAGATCAAAATTCCAACGAATTGCCATACAAAATATTATTACAAAATAAGACAACAAATTACTATAATGATGCTATAGGCTATTTAGTATATCCGTCAGTTTTAAATGCAACAGACAATGGACATAAATTCCCGGCTGTAATAATGATTCATGAATGGTGGGGATTAAATGATAATATTAAAAAAACAGCAAATAAGCTATCTGAAGAAGGATATGTAGTGCTTGCAGTAGATCTTTATAATGGAAAGGTAACAAATGATCAAGATCGTGCGAGAGATTTATCCGGTATCGTGAGAGCTAATCCAGAAGAAGCAATCACTAATCTTAAAGCAGCAGTGGGGTTTCTTAGCTCACTCGAAAACGTGGACAAATCAAGAATTGCATCTCTCGGTTGGTGTTTTGGAGGAGGTCAGTCCTTACAATTAGCATTAAACAGTCAACAACATCCATTAAATGCAACAATTATTTATTATGGTAATTTGATAACTGATAAACAATCACTATCAAAGATCCATTGGCCAGTCTTGGGAATATTCGGTGATAAGGATACTTCTATCCCTGTTGAACAGGTAAATCAATTCAAAAATGCGTTAGATGCTAACGAAATTGTAAACGAAATTTATATCTACAAAGATGTTGGACATGCTTTTGCAAATCCGTCTAATGAAAATTATGCACCCAAGGAAACAGCAGATGCCTGGCAAAAAACACTAAATTTCTTGAACAAATATCTATAGAGTTAATTTTTTTGAATTATGACTCTATAAAAGGACCATAATAATATAATAAATAGGATCGTAGATAATATTGTGAATTTTTTCTGAATAGTATTCACAAAACTGAATTAATTAATATAAATTATTATTATAATTATAGTTTACACATAGCAATACATTCTAATTTCTCAATGAAATTTATCAAGTGTAAATGTGATATATTGACGATTAAAAATTCAATTACAAATTCTTTCGGATAAAAAATATAGATATTTGTATGAATTTAACATGACTATTACAGTAATAATTGTTAAATCATATGTTGAC
This sequence comes from Nitrososphaeraceae archaeon, assembly GCA_035250975.1. GTDB lineage: Archaea > Thermoproteota > Nitrososphaeria > Nitrososphaerales > Nitrososphaeraceae > TH1177. The sequence goes on from DATFEP010000091.1 coordinate 24,014, forward strand.
TATTATATCACATGTCATCGAATTTAGAAAAAGTATATCAATGTGAGGCCTGTGACATGAATTTTAGTACAGAAGAAGAACAAAATAAACATAGAAATGAGAAACATTCTAATGACAACATGTCATCCAATTTAGAAAAAGCATATCAATGTGAGGCCTGTGACGTGGACCTTAGCACAGATGAATATAAATGAAACAAAGAATAAAATATTAATTGTTAAACCAAATTTCTATTTTTCTTTTAGATTTAATATCTGATAATTTGAATAATCAAAATAGAAATATCAGGATTAAAATATTTGGGAAATTAATATTGACAAGGAATTCGAGTTAACTATTAAGGCAGTAGAAAAACAATGGTAAATTAGTAATAAAATTATTTGCTATCTTTTTTTTTCTGTTGAGCTATAACATCTTTATATTTCATGATTTCTTTTTTTATTCTATCTGATATCTCCTCATCTTCTTCCTCTTCCGAATTTTCAGATTTTCCAACTATGTTCGATTCATCATAATTATATTCATTTTCCCCTTTGTTATCAATCGAGGACATTTGTTAATATATATTTTAATATACTTTTATTTTTTTTTGTTGATTCTTATATAAATATTCTGAGGAACTATAATAAATAATCTAATGATAAAAGGCAAAGGATTCTTAAATCTTTATTTATTGTTACCGAATAGTAAAATGAAATTATTGTTCGTACACAATTTGTATTAAAAGGAAATACAAATACAAATAAACTATTAATAGAAATAGTTATAGTTCACTTGATATTGTAGATCATGCTACAGACTGTAGTTTAATCTGTTGATATATGCATAATGAGTTGATTATTGAAAGAATTATTAAATTAACAACCTACAAAAATGAAATATCTAACAAGCAATTTCACAAAAAAGGTAAGAATAATCTAGGGGATTGATATTATTATTTCAATTGACATCGGTATGGCAAGAATTGGATGAATGGGGGCCTGAAAAGGTTCTGCAGGTTTATGATCCTGATACTAATATGAAGGGCGTTTTAGTTATTGATAATACCTCAACAGGTCCAGGAAAAGGAGGTATACGTTTTGCTCAAAGTGTTACACCATTAGAAATTTTTAGGCTTGCCAGGACCATGACATGGAAATGTGCTGCAGCTGGACTTCCTTTTGGTGGTGCAAAAGGTGGTATCATTGCTGACCCAAATTCTGTAGATAGGGTATCCTGGATGAAATCGTTTGCAAAAATGATTAAACCTTATTGTCCTTCTCAATATATAGCTGCAACAGATGTGGGTACAACAGAACTTGATATGGCCGTTTTTGCCCACGAAATAGGTGATATGCGGGCATGTACTGGAAAACCATCTGAGCTTGGTGGTATTCCGCATGAGCTTGGAACTACTGGATATGGAGTAAGTATAGCAGTAAAAACATCCCTTGAAATGCTAGAGGAATTAAAAATTACACAAATACCAAAAAAGAAACAGATTAAGGTTTGCATTCAAGGGTTTGGAAATGTAGGATCCTTTACTGCCAAATTTCTTGATCAAATGGGCATTAGGGTAGTAGGAATAAGCGATGTTTCGGGATTTATTTACAGCAAAGATGACAATGGGTTGAATATTCCCAAACTAATGAAGGATATGAAGGGAAAAGCAAAGCTTTCAGATCTAAAAGATCATGATTATATTCTAAGGGATAGTAATGAATTATTTGAAATTGATCTAGATATTTTTATTCCTGCAGCTATGGGGGGTGTCATAAATAACAAAACGGCATCAAAATTACTTGAAAATGGTGTTAAAATGGTTGTTGAAGCAGCAAATATTCCTACTACATCTGATGCATGTGAATATTTACATAAGAATGGAGTTTGGATTATACCCGATTTCCTAGCCAATGCAGGTGGTGTTATCGGATCCTTTGTAGAATATCAAGGAAGAACAGAAAAGGAAGCATTTGATCTTATTGAATACAAAATAACCAAAAATGTAAAAGAAGTACTCACAGAGGCAATTATGAAAAAAGAGAATCCAAGGAAAGTAGCTACAGAAATATCAAAACAAATAGTATACAGAGCCATGCTGTTGAGAAAAGGTGCAATAAGTGTAGCACGTGAAGCTTATGATAGAAAGGACAGGATATCAATATAACGATTGCTTGTTGTATACTAGCTACTAAATTTCGTATATTCTATAATGATGGAAATATCAATTTTCTCCTGTTTTTCTTCCATACCAATCCCTCGATGTTTTTCTTGAGTAATAATCCTGACAATCAACAAGGTAATTTTTTTGAGCAGAATTCTCAAGTTAAAATGGACCTAAAATAACCATCTGTACCATTCGGTTTGGTTTTTTTATTATAAATCTTTTCCATTTCCCATTTCTGATCTTGCATTCCAGCATGTTCAATGCATGTTTTCCAGTACTTTGTATATAGTTATTGTACTAAATAATATGATAGCAACCAAATCTTTTTGTTATATGTAGATTCAGTATTTCTGTTCTATCTCTTTTGTTACTTTCTGACATATGATGTTGTGTGGTCTTCTATCAGTAGACTGTCTATTCCATACTTTAGGTATCTGTTATTCCACTTGTAGTGTGACTTTAGATCTGTTATGTAGTGTAAATGTCGGCTACAGTATCTCTAGTTCACTCTTTCTTTCTCATGAGTTAAATTAAATAAAATTCTATTTGTAATTCTATTTTTCATAGATTTCCTAGCAGAGTAGGAAGTCTTACCTATACCGGTAAATGAAATTGTAATGTATCTTCGAAAGTATAACATTTAAGAAACTTTAGCATTTACGCCATTGGGTCTACTGAATTAACCAAAAAATTGATTTGTTATTTCCGTAATAGTCAAGATAATTCATTATAAATGAATAACTAGACACATTGCATTGTTTTTCTATTTATAGTAATCGAACTACAGACAACCAGTTCCAAATTAATTTGAAATGAGATAATGAAAAAGTCTAAACTCATGTCTTTTTTGATCCATTGTAATAATTTAGAATGTTTTAATAGGTATTCTTATTTATTATAATATAGTTTATTATATCATGAAATATATCTTATCAACAACATTACTTTTCTCTTTAATGTTTTGTATTTTGTTCTCGTCTCCATTTGGACTAATGGACATTATATACACAGAATCAATAAAATCTTGGAAGATTGGAAGTCCAATGCCTACACCTAGAACAGAAGTTACCGGTACTAGCATTGGAAATAATATTTATGTTATTGGTGGACTTGATTCATCAGGTAGAGTGTTAAATACTGTTGAAGTTTATAATATTGATAATAATTCTTGGAAGTCAATAGCACCATTACCACAGCCACTACATCATACTGCTGCTTCCAGTTTTAATAACAAAATATATGTCGTTGGTGGATATTCTACAAGTATTGCCAATTGGGTCCCAAGTGACAAGTTATTTATATATGACCCACTATTAGACAAATGGATAGAAGGTAAACATATGCCTACTGCAAGAGGCGCAATGACTGCAAATTTTGTAGATGGAATCATGTATGTCATTGGTGGTTATGGTTCTTCTAAAATACTGGATACAAATGAAGCATACAATCCATTGACTAATGACTGGCAATTTAATAAAACGTTAATGCCTACTCCAAGACATCATGCAGCATCAACAGTAGTTGATGACAAGTTGTTTATAATAGGTGGGAGAATAGTTGGTCTTTATCCTATGGTTAATTCCAATTTAAATGAAAGATACGATCCTAAAGAAGATAAATGGATAACTCTTGAATCAATGCCTTTCAAAAGAAGTGGAATTAGTTCTGCATCAATAAATGGCAGTATATACGTTTTTGGAGGCGAAGATGTTACTAAAACATTTAACAACAATGAAAAATATGACGTAAAAAGTAACAAATGGATATCTTTAGAACCATTACCCACTGCTCGCCATGGATTGGCTGCTGTGTCGATTAACGATACTATATTTGTAATAGGAGGAGGACCAAAATCGGGATTGAGTGTTACTAATGTAAATGAAATTTTTAATGTTAAATAGGAATAATTTTTAAAACTGATCTTAGTTGTAGGAAGTGATGAAAACATACTTTAGCGAACTCTCCATCAATCGTTGTGAATTTTCCATGGCTATCTGAAGATAAGATTCTTTTGTTCATTATCGACAAATCATATTCTTGCAGAATGTGCATCAAGATATTATACTACATATTCTAGAGTTTTTTGAGGCCGTTGATTCAAATTGCCATTTCTCTACTAGGAACGGAATAGAACATTTTAATAACTATTATTGGTACATGAAATATCTACAAATTGATCTATTGTTTGTATTAATAAATGACGGTATAAACAGATTCTATTTAAAATTTAGATTGTCGATGCAGCTAACTTTTTGATTTAGTGTTAACAGAATCATTTAAAGAAAAGCTTATGCACATTTTCCTTTGTGATATGAAGCTTGTGGACATCGTCTTGTTTTATTATGAAAACTTGGTCATGTCCTTCAAACAATTCTACAAGATCTTTTATATCTGAGCTTAGCAGAGTTGTAGTCTTGTAAGTACAATACATAAGTCCAGGAATTCTACTATTATCATAAGCTTTTTCGATTGTCAAGGCTTGTTGTAATGAAGATTTTGCTATATCATTTATAAGAAAATCAAGGCAACAAATTTGTTTCTTATTGGAATGATTTGCTATATTTTCCATAACTTTAGTACAATATTTCATAATACTTTTATTATTTTGACTTGGTTTGTGCTTTTGTTGTTTGAGTGTTCCATAGCCTTCATAACAATATGGCATTACTGTTCCATCATACCAATTTAATCTAGATAGAAGGCTAGTAGAACTAGTGGAAGGTGGACCACAAAAACATCTAAATAAATCACTCTCTTTTGCAAGTCTATCCATAGTCTTTAGTAACCCTAGTATGGAATCATCGTCGGAATAAATTACAAGATAATGTTTTTTTGGAATATCTGATTGCTGATTGAGCCACTTGTCAACAGCATCCTTTACAATTGAATTTATAGATACACCCTTCTCTTTAGCTAATTCTGATAATTGTGAATGAATTTGATCGTCAAATCCTCTGATTAGTAAATCACGAGTCATGTTTATTTTTAATGTCTTCAAGTTATATATATTTTGTTAATTTGATATCACGATATCTACATAGAAACTCCTTATATAATGCTATGATGATAGCATTTTTAGGAATCAGATGAATCAATAAAATAAAAATGAAGAAAATGAAAATATTGTAGAAGTCAATGTAAGCAAACTCTTTGAGACAGTTAGAGTAACTAAACAAAAACCTGAATTTGCAAAATTCAACTTCAAAGCACAGATTAAATTAGTAAATGGTGGACATAATAGAACAATTATCAAAGATTTTTATGGAGCGTATCAAACATTCAAAAGGAGCAATCATTTGTTTTTGAAATGAAAAAGTAAAAGAATTAATAGGTTAAGGACGAGTTTGATGTTACCCCTATTAACATTCTCTTTAACAGAGATGCTGATCTATGTTACTGTCTGCAGGAGGCATCCAGCAGGGAAGCAGTAGAAAAACATCATTCAAAATTCAATTTGAAATGTGATTGGATCACAGAAGTAACGATGGCTAAAAAATAAAATAAAATAAAATAAAATAAAATAAAATAAAATAAAATAAAATAAAATAAAATAAAATAAAATAAAATAAAATAAAATAAAATAAAATATGTCTAGAGTAGTAGAATAATTAATGGTGAAAGAAT
>DATFEP010000007.1:0-7793 GCA_035250975.1 Nitrososphaeraceae archaeon
ATTCTTCTTTGTGACAAAGTTACGATAGACAATCTAAAGGTATGACCATCTATTGTGGTGTAATTTTTGATAAAGTTGATCATAGAACTTCCCCTTCTTATTAGACTCCTTAGGTACTCTTTTGCATACTCATGACCCACAAATTTTGTACTGGATGAAGCAGTAGTTACTTTATCCAATTGAAGAAAAACTTTGATCTGATGTTGTGTTGGATCTTGTTTATAGATATCATACAGAGTATTCTCTATAATACGACCGTTACTTGCATCAATATCTGTAACAGGTAAATAATTAATAGGATTACCACCAAAGGCAACTGGAGCATTAACTATAATCCATTTTTTATCCTTCCATTTATCCCGGACTCTACCTCTTTTAGAACTTTTTACCAATAGAACTCGACTTTACAAAATATATTAATTAGTTATATAAGTTTATGGTGATTTGAGTTCACTTGGTTATATTTTTAAATTTAACGTTAAATATTTGTGGAATAACAATTTAGATGAAATTGTAAAACAACCTTTGAAAGAAGAAATTTGGAAAAAAAGACCTCTAACCAGAATATTTTTATCGTTTTAAAGATGAAAGTTGGAATTTATTTTCGTATATTGTTTTAGATTAAAGAACAGGTATTTTCACATTTAAGGCATACAATATTAGCCAAGATAAGAAAAAATACTGCAAGTTTTCAAGAAAATTGTATCATGAAAAATCACTTTAAAAACAATAATGAATTATAATATAATATTTTAACAATAAAAATAAAAATAAAGATTTTTACCTACAAATTACACTAGAATAGCAACTAAGAAATTCTTAGCTTTCTAAATAAATATGGTATTAATTTAACCATCAATGAAAAAATCGCTTATACTCGGCATTTTTCTTATGAGCAGTTTGATGCTTGGAACTACAAGCATGATGGCTCCTCAGGCAATCAACGCACAAGAATATGTTCCAACGGAAAATGTCTATGAGTATGATGAACAATATGAAAAAAAATATGATCAACAATATGACAAAGAAAAATCACCAAAATACAACTATGAAAAGAAGGATTATCCATCCTCAAAACAAGTACTTATTCCTATTCCCGAAGGTCCACCTGGCCCACAAGGTCCACCAGGACCAACTGGATACCCGGGTCCTGAAGGTCCACCAGGCCCGATAGGTCCAATGGGTCCACCAGGTGAACCAGGTCCAGAAGGTCCAATAGGTCCTATCGGATATCCAGGTCCAGAAGGTCCAGAAGGTCCAATAGGTTATCCAGGCAAACCAGGTCCACCAGGTCCACCAGGCCCACCAGGTTATCCAGGAAAACAAGGTCCACCAGGCTTACCAGGTCTTAAGGGAGAGAAGGGAGATCAAGGTCCACGAGGTCTACAAGGTCTACCAGGTCTGACAAGTCTTGTAGCGGGTCAAGATTCAACAGGTCAATGTGAGGAATGTTTTCTTTATTACCTGAATTTCTTGACATCAAAGGATGCTAACGATAAAGATTTGGTAAATGTATTTGCAAATCTGCTTGGAGTACAGATTCCCCAAAATAGTGAGGAAACACCTGTAGATAAGGAAATAGTTTCAGTCGCTGATTTATGGGATTTGGCTGAAAAATTTGAATCAAATCTTTCTCAACTGAAGGATAACCAGGAAAGACTATCTTTTCTAGAAACTCTACGTGTAGATGTATTAGGTGAGGTATCTGATGAGGAGAGACCAGTAGCTAATTCTATAATTGACTGTATAATAGACAGGTTGTTAACAGATGGCAAACAAACCGAAAGTCTGTTTTCATCAAACGCTCTCAAAAAACAGAGTAGCAGTGATGATAACCAAGCTGGTAAAGATAGCAAATTAACCCAGATGAACAACGATCAAAGTTTAACGAATATACAACAAAAACAACAAACATCTAGTCAAATTGATGAAAGTCAAAAGCACGGTGTCAAGATAATTCAGTTAAATAAGGACAAAATAGTAACAAAGGGACCAATAGAAGAAAAACAAGGGCAACAACAACTCCTAAACCAGATTCAGAAACAACAGCAAAAACCATTAAACCAAGTTGAAAAAAGTGATAAAGAGCAGGTAATAAAACAAACTACAACACCACAAAAACAGCCAAAACCGGAGATACCCAGCATCCTTCCAATCCAAATTTTACCTCAGTTCGATCCTATAAAATAGAGTTAGTTGAAAAAAACTAAATCCATCAACTTTTTTATTTTTTTAATCAAAAGTAAGAATAGATTGTTCTAAGAAATAAAATAAAATAGAATTAAATAGAATTGATCATCCTAAAAAATTATATAAAATTATTAATTTAATGAAATAAATCGATGAATTTCAAAATTCATTACTAAAAACAACGTCTTTTAAAAGATTTTGTAAAATTTATTTATATCTTTTTAAGGGAGTTTGTGTATATATGATATGTTGATAAATAATCATATCGATTATTCAGATCTGAGCTTTAGGGATGAAAATAATGATGACCATATCAGAATTTTTGGTAAAAAAGCAATCGATGTCGATTATAACCTGTTCGGTTATTGTGATTTTTGTAATACAAGAATAGACGAATTTGGTTTTTGTGCTTGTAGTGGCGGAGCAGCCGATTAAAGTTAAAGGTAAACAATAACAACCATAAGAAGAAAGAGAAAGCGAAATAGATTTTTCTTTCAATTTCTTCTATCTATTTCAGAAACTTTTCTTCTAGAAATATGGAGTCGAGTAATTATTTTATTTTATTCAGTGATTTTTTTTGTAGTAACAGTATGCGACAAATATTCATTGGAATATGCTTTAAGCGAAAAATCACTTATTTTAAAAGTGCTGGATTTTGAAGTTACAGCAAGTCCAAATGCAGCTGTCTGTCCTGATGGGATAACAAAGGGTTCTGTTACTGATTTGGTTATCCCTATTACATTTCCTTTCTTGTCATATATGGTTGCAACTACCGTAACATTATTTGCATTTTTTATTCCCTCATTCTTTATTTTTCCATTGATATAATAAAATCCTGTAAAATCTAGGCGACTGTTAACAGATTCAATAAAAAGACTTTCGGGTTTAGTATCTTGTGTGTTTGCAGTTTGAAAGTTTGTAGCTATTGTAAAATTTTTTACCTTCTCTGATGTAGAAGGATCTAGGTAGATAATTTCAAATGGCGAGATTTCATTAGGATTTATAACACTAATCTCAGGATTTCTGTAATATTCACCAAGCGCCCGTCCATCAGAATCCAAAAATGTTGCTTTCAACGTAATGTTGACTAGGGATTCTTCTGAATCGTTGCTAATTTCACCCAGCACGTAAAGATAGCCAAATTCATCTACATATTGTGAAGTGTTATTAACTGTAAAAAAAGGCGAAGACATGGATGAGGAATAAGCTATTACTACACCCCCTGGGATGAATATCCAAATAGCTGAAAAAACAAATGCACCAAAAATAAAAGAAATAAACAAATATTTTTTGGACAATTTTTTCATCCCCAAGGATAGAAATTTTAATTTAAGATTATTTAAGTATTGACTAGTAATACATTATTTATGTTTGTCTCATTTTATAATTCAATTGATAAAATTGATTATTTAGCGAAATATTTAATTCATTTTTTAATGAATGTTTTGATATTTTCATCCTAAATTAATGACGATATAGGGAATGTACAGTCCAGTCGCGCGTTAGATCTATGTGATGCAAAAATCAGTCTATTTTCTCTTGTAAAAAATAATGGAAAATTAGTAACTTCATATTATTACTTTACACTTAACATATAGGTAGTTGTATAATTCCAACCTACAGGGCCTGCGAAAACTTCGCTTTTGCCTATATTACTATTTGTTTCATTATTTGTTGTAGTTTTAATATTTCCCTTAATTTTAAGTTCATAATTGCCAGGAGGTAAAGGTTTTAAGAAGATCCAATTTCCATCAGAAACTGCTTGGGTTGTCTGTGGTGGTAAATCTAAAATATTATTTTCAGGTAACGTAAAATTAAAAACACTAGATTGTATACGATAATTTTTTACATTTGGTATTTCAACACCGTTAAGATACGCATTTCCTCCAACAACAAGATCTTGCATACGTTTAGCGCATTCTCTCAGTTCTTCTTCAGTTCTTAGAAATGGAAATTCTGCATAAGAACATTCAGAATTTAATAGAGTCATAAGCAAAGCAGTATTTTCAGGAATATCACATGTACGGGTGACTTGATGTTCATAAGCTAAAGTTAGATACCATACTTGACCATGCTGATTTTCACTACAATATTTTCCAGTATCATCGTATGAGGGATTTGTATCCCATGGAACAGAATATGCCCACTGCCACCATCTCTCGGTCCAGTCTGCATATGAGACATTAAAAGGCCTAGAATCAATGTCATAAATTAAATCGGAAATGTCAAGATTTGTATTATTTACAAATATAGTATTATTTGACTTATCTCCGCTAATTAACATGACATTAGCAGAGGTTATCGGAAGTAAAATAAAAATCAAGGTAAAAGAGCCTGTAGGCAGTAAAAATTTTTTCATCTTCAGTGCTACACAAATCATCTTTAATCAACTTTTCTCCCTCTGTTATCCGTTCGTCACGTAAAGGAAATAGATTTAGCCCATGAATATTACATTCAACGAAAGGTTTTGTTAAAATTAATCGCAATTAAAACTATCTTTTATTATCCACTCTTATACTGACAATCTATTGGCCACATTCATCAAAATAAGTCTGATGTACTGAAAAAATTTCGGGATTGTAGATGTCGAATAAAAAAGTGATTTTATAACATGACGATATGACGAAATTTATCGTCATCATTGTTACCATAAAAGTTTAGTTATAATATAGTGAACTACTTTGAAGTTGGTAACATTATCGGCACAGTGCAAAAATGAGTTTATTATTAATGTAATTAACAGAATGTTTAAATTTTTAAAATATGAAATAAATTTCTTTAACGAACAACAATTAAGTTATGTACGGTGTTTATTTTATTCCCATAACCAAATTGATCGAATAGTATCTGTATCACTTTCATAGATTCCTACCGTATTATTGAGAAATGTAAATTTATCACCCACAGCAGAATCAAAGTATATTATGCCTCTATAGCCAGGATATGCAGCTTTCACTAAATTTGCATCATAAGAAGCCCAATCTATCGATGATTGACCGTCTTCTGTTGAAATTGTTCCATTGCCTTGGCCAAATACGGTCTTATTTTCTATAACCGTGTTTAAGAAAGTTTCCTGATAGACTGTTTCTCCTATTCCTTTCATTATACCTTTCCCTGTACAGTTATCTTCAAAAACTACATAGGGCTGAGACTTTATTTGTTTTGAATCAAGACATTCCATCGATGTGGCTATATAAAATGGTTCTAATTCATTGATTTTGTTAATTGTGTTATTTAAAAAAAGGGGTGAAACAGTTTCCGCATTGACATATGAAGCATTTATAGGTGTATGTAAAGAAAAAAATCCTACAATCATAATGTAAAAAATAAAATTTTGGATAATGTTTTCACTTTCATGAGAAATAATAATGTTTCTTGACATAAAGAGCTCTTATGACTTGAGGTATTATTATCTCTTTTGCTAGAACACAATAATTACTTTTTGCTTTAGTATTATAATTGTACGTCCTTACACCTAGTTCTATATGATTACACACATAACATTTCTCATAAACTTGATAATCTTGCAATATAATAATTTTTGTAAATAGTTGAGAAAGTAATGAATCTTGCATGTAGAGAGTTATATTACATTACGTTTACCTTTTATCATAGAAAATTTATTTTTTAATTGTTTTGCAAATTTAGAATATATATACTAAATTAACAATTCCATACCATGATCGGTTACTTGTAAGAACATAATTACCAATTTAAATTAAACGAATCCTTAAAAGTAAAAGGTGTTATATTCGTCAATAACCTTTGCCCTCAAAAGAGAATTATAGTGGAAATAGACTAACACTAAAATATTTTGTTTTCTCAATGATAATTTCTATAGTTATCGCAAATGCTTACGTAATATTTTCAGAAGCGTATAGTAAACATTCCGTTTCTCTTTGGATATTAAATATAACTGCAGCTACTGCTTCGATTTTGGGTATTATCGCTATCTGCAGGTATGGATTCCATGGTCTTCATGGTAAATCGTATTTGTTTCTCACTCTAGGAATTGTATTGTGGTTTTCTGCTGACTTTACACTTTTATATGAATATTACGTATTGGGAATAGAAGAACAAAGACTTGTAACTACTACGGATGCCTTATGGTTTGCTGGATATGCATTTCTTGCTATACATTTGTTTATAACATTGCGCTCTTTACATGTTAAAATAAAATCTAAAACTTTTGTTGCTGTATCAATTATTACAACGGTCTTTATTGGTTATAATTTGGTTAATCTTCTTTCTTATGATTCTAACATTGAAAATGATTTTATAGCTCTCATTGTAACCGTTTTGTATCCAATTTTAGATTTTATATTGATCATCCCTTCTTTAATAATACTTGTAACTTTACGCAAAGATTATGAGCAAAATGTTCCATGGTTTCTTTCTTCATTGTCATTATTAGTAAATGCAATAGCAGATGATGGATATGTTAATGATTTTGTAACAGGTAATTTAGAAAATCTTTGGCTTTGGGAACTCTTCTATATAACTGATTTTATTATAATGTCAGGTGCTTTATTTTGGTATAATAAATTCCATATTTCTAAGGCTAAAAAATGTAAAATTGAGTAATCATCATAAATACGGATCTTGTGAAAATATTTGTTCATACTATTATGTTCTTTTGAATGAAAAATGGTGCCGTTATAATTTTCATGCTTGAATCTTAAATTTGTTGACTCTATATTTGATTTTTATATGTATTATCTCGTATCTTAATACTTGAAGCAGTAAGAGATATCAGGAGTAACACAGATACACCTTTCTAATCATGAATCTATTGTGCATATGTTACTATCCATAATTAGCGTCTATTATTAAATGGGTATTTTCAAGTATTTGAAAATTTAGAAAATGAATATGTTGCTTTATTGATGAGACTGATTTTATTTGTAAATATCTATCTGTTTACGTTTCAATATTTATGAAACAATATAATGTTACGAAAAAAAGGAAAATCAGAAGATAAAATACGTTTAGATCGATTCAGGGCATATTTTTTTGATTATTAAATTTTGATTATTAAATTTTGATTTATTTTATTCATCTCTATCGTTCAACATTATTGTTTGTCACATTACAAATAAGATATAATATTTATTTGAGTTAATATCAAAGATTTATTCTATTAAAATCTTATGTCATCATGTTTCATAATAAAACTAGCAAAGATAGTAAGATATGGTTATTACTATAAATTAGTAATATATTATTTACAAAATCCAGTTTTTGAATTATCTTATCAAAATTATTTACAAAAAATCATCTTTATAAAAACTAGCTGATAATCATTCATATCTCAGATATATAGATACTGATTGTTATATAACAATGAATACTGAATTTCACCTATTAAAAAGAAATAGTGCGATGTTATTAGGAACAGTACTAATAGCAGGAATCATTGGAATACCTTCTGCATTAGCTCAATCTGCACATGGGTATAATGGATTTGATGAAGAATACAATTCTTATGATGGATACAAAAAAGAAAACAAACATGGTAAGTCGATTACGCATATTCAAACAGCTAACTGTGAAAACAGACAGATAAACGGAGCTGCATCACAGGCTATTAGTACAGAAATTTC
>DATFEP010000040.1:0-81827 GCA_035250975.1 Nitrososphaeraceae archaeon
CACATCAATAGCATCTTTAAATAAATCTTTTACATTTAATGGTTCAGTAACCATATGTACTGAATGATCTTTCCATTTCCATTCTTTAGGATCCCTATCGCTATAAACTTCAATTCCATTAAAATCAGGATCATGCATGTATATTGATTCTGATACTGCATGATCTGTCATCCCTTCATAATATTCACGGTCAAGATTCTTTTGTATATGTTTTAGAAAATATGCTAAATATCTTCTTTCTGGTAATAAAATAGCAAAGTGATATAATCCAGCTATCCTTGGTTTACGTTGAAATATGTAAGAAGTAGTACTATCTTTTATTTCAGTTAATGCAACTAAATATTTAGATGAATCTCGGTTATTAGATGATGATAGAAAGACAGTATTCTCTTCTTGTCTTACTCTTTTAAATCCAAGAATAGACTTATAAAATTCAAGAGATCTTTCTAAATTTGGTACTCTAATATGTACATGATCTATCTTTAAGTCAGGACTTAGCAATATAAGAATAATACTCATTATGAAATATTAAGGTAAAGTAATGCAACACTTCTGTTAGTTTAAGCTCATTATATTTTCTCAACTTCTTTAACAACGTTTTGATCTTACCAACAATTCATGGTTGTTCTGTCTATCATATGCTGATCTCGAAATACTTTTTAATTTGGGGAAAGAAGAGACTAGAAAAACTTTTCTCTGCTACTGTAGTTAAAATAGTTGGAACATTGAATATCTTTGCTGCCTTTGCAAGACCTTCAGCATTATTAATTAGAATTTGTCCATCTATTTATTTAACTGCAAATGCCATCTGTGGTTAAAAATCTATCATTATTAGGGTGCAGTTGCAGGAGTCAACAAGCTATGAATTTTATTACTGGCTAAGATTTCACTTGTCATTAAATTATATTATTGATAATAAATAAAAAGATTTGGTAACCATTTAGTAACATAGTGTGTACATATTCATATAATAAGTATTATTAAAATAATTAATGTGATAAACTATATACAAAAAATGAGTTATATTATTTAATGTCTGAAGTACAATCGAAGATCTGTAAAGCTAGTGGCATAGTCGAAGCAATGGATAAAAAATGGTCTTTATCAATATTAAAAACTCTTGGCACAAGTTCACCTCTTCATTTTAATTAATTAAAAAAAATATTGTCAGGAATAAGTAATAAAGTTTTATCAGAAAGATTGCAACAATTAGAAAGAGAGAAACTAGTGATAAAAATAATATCAAAAAATAAAGAATCTCGTGACATATTATATAGTCTTACTCCATTAGCATTAGAATTTCATAAAACATTGCAAGACATAGAGAATTGGGTTGATAAGTGGAAAGATTATAAAAGAAAAGGACAAGAAAAAAAGTAATTAGGCAATTGGTGATTTTTTGTGAGTAATAAAAATAACTGTAACTTGATAACAAAAATAGCAAAAACAGATTTTCCTATACACGACTTAATTGCTAGACGATGGAGTGCAAGAGCATTTTCGACAAAACCAGTAGAAAAATCAAAATTATTTTCTATTCTCGAAGCAGCTAGATGGGCACCATCATCAAGAAATGAACAGCCATGGCGTTACATAGTTTTTACTGATGATAATCCAGAGAAGCTTGATAAAGCAAGATCAGTTTTATTGGAAATAAACAATTATGCCAAACGAGCTCCAATTTTAATTTGTGCAATAACAAAAAAAACTTATTCTGATAATAGAATTTATAATAAACTTCATTTCCATGATTTAGGAGCGGCAAATGAAAATATGTTTCTTGAATCATTCAATCAGGGGTTAATTATGCATGAAATGGGTGGATTTGATCGTGAAAAGGCCAGAGGAGTTTTCAATATTCCTGAAGACTATGAGGTTGGCATAATGATAGCAATAGGATACCAAGATTCTCATAAAATACTGCCTGAAAGATATCGAGAAAAACCAGATTCTCCAAGAGAAAGAAAACCGTTGTCAGAAATTGCGTTTCTTGAGGAATTGGGTAACGGTATAAGATAATAATAAAAAATAGCGATTCTAATATTATAGAACTTTTCATTATAATTGAAAGTTATAGTATGAAAGCAACATAGCATGTCATAAAACTTATACTTATTAATCAAGTGAAAAAGATTAGAGATTTATATCATATGACATATTTTATTTAAAATGAGTGAAAATAGAAAAACCATTAACATACTAATAGTATTTTACACTCGATATGGAAATACTGCCCGTATGGCCGAGGAAATCTCTCAAGGTATTAATGAGATACCTGAAACAAATGTGACACTTATACGAATTGCAGATGATGTTCCAATGGACGTAATATCGAAAAATCCATCATGGTCACAATTGGTTGAAAACCTAGATAAAAAATATCCTCCAGTGTCTGTAGACGATCTTGTAGATAAGCTTCCAAAATATGATGCAATTATTTTTGGTTCACCAACGAGATTTGGCAATATGGCAGCACAAATGAAAACGTTATGGGATAGAACAAGTCGCCTGTGGTTGAACGGATCTCTTATTGGAAAAGTAGGTGGCGTATTTACTAGTGCCGCTTCAGTTCATGGAGGACAAGAGTCAACAGCTATATCTATGATGTTCCCCATGTTGCATCATGGGATGATAATAGTTGGGGTTCCGTATTCCATACCTGAACTTACAGAGACGGGCAGTCCCTATAGTCCCAGTAGAATAGTAGGACCTAAAGCTGATAGGCCTTTTGATGAGAAGGATATAAAAGTTGCAAAGGGATTTGGAAAAAGAATTGCAGAGATTACCTCTAAGTTAGTAAGAAAAGATGATAAAGACAATGCTGGCATAAAAGTATCCTAATTATATGACTACAATGATATTTCTCTAAATCCAATCTAAAATCCTTTTTTTAATAAACATAATGTTGTAAGGATTTTATTACTAATAATAGAACTCAATTAGAGTTTACCGTAAAAAAATTAAAACAAAATTTTATATATCTGTCTAATTTTTAGTAAATTTCAAAAATGCATCTCATTATCTGCCACGAATTTTGTAGATTATCGTTCCTGTTAATGTCTTGATGCTGATACCCTCGTAGAAGACATTTTGTCCCTTGAATCACATACTTGTCGTTTATTTTGAAACTAACAACGTATATACCATTGAAATAAATGCCATTAATCATAGAAATCCTAATGTTAAAATTTGTTATCCTATCTAGCTTTTATAGGTTCGTCTTCTATAATATCTAACCCATAGACAGAAGCAATTATTGCCTTAGCCCTATTATAGGATTCAGATGTACTAATTAGCTTTTGCCTTTCTTTGCTCTGATTCTTTTTTATCTTAGGACGATGAGTTATTCTCATAATAATAATACGACATTATCATTAATATGTGTTGTACAACATACGTCCAAAATAATGGTATTAATATATTTATTATTGATTGCTAAAAGTTACTATTAGGCATATATGTCGGTTTACTATAACTTTTATATATTTTTAAGTACTCGTGACTTACCTTAATATATTGAGACAGCTGCCAGAATATTTGAGGATATAAATTTTGATTTGTATCATAATTCTATTTCTTAAAACCTCAGAGTGGTGGTAATAGATTGAGCAACAATATCACAGAATTAGAACTTTCTCAAAAACTTCAAAATGAGCAAATAATTACAGATTTCGATTTTGACCTTGAAGATAAACATTTTGTTCTTCAACTGAATTACATATTCCAGGATTCTGTTTTTATATATAGCAGTTGATTATCTTAACAATAGTAAAACACTAGATGAACTGATAAAACAAGAATCAATTTTTTGCTATTTAATATATTCAACAAATATAAAAAACAAAATAGCACATTGAATGAAATCATGCTATGAAGACGCTATTAGTTTATTTAGCAAAAGTTAGTAAAATGATCTGGATTTATTAGATACTAATGTATTACCATTTTAATGATATATCAATATTTTTGGATTATATTCACCTTATCTATATTAGTTGCAAGCATTGGTTTTGGTTATGTGATTTCTCCATCTTATAGTCAATCCAATCTTACTGACTCACAAGATCAAGAAGCAATAGTAAAGGCCAACCTTGAAAGATTTGATGCATTAGACTTTGAAGCCTTTAGCAAACAAAACTGGACGCTTTTTAATGAAATCCATGCTCCAGATGTATTGGTTGTATGGCCAGATGGGAGACAGACTGTTGGTATCGAACAACATGATAAAGACATTATGGATATGTTCGTCTATGCTCCAGATACTGAAATAAAAGTTCACCCCATTAAGTTTGGTTCTGGTAACTGGACAGCCGTGACAGGATCCATGACTGGCACCTTCTCTGAACCAATGCCTATTGCAAATGGTAGTATGATACCACCAACAGGAAAACAGTTCAACCTCACGATGGCTACGATAGCACAATGGGACGATGGCAGAATAACTGAAGAGCATTTATTCTGGGATAATGATGCATTTATGAAACAGATAGGATTAAGTGAGTGATCGTTAACTATATACAATCAGCTATTTTTTAAACTAACATAATACTCTACTTTTACGTCTGTAACCTTCTTGGTATTCTTAAGAAGAAGCTCCATAAATCTTCTGTCACTAACGTTTTTGGGTTGCCATTTCTCCAAGGACTTCATGAGCCAGGCTCTCAGGATCTAAAGGAATCCGTCCTCCAACTGGGCTAGCTATATCCATTGAAAATCCAGCCTGCTCAGCAACATCCCAAAAGTGCGTCAGCTCCCCGAGCCAAAGTCCAGTCCTCATACCAACTTTCTCATATTCACCAGCATTAGTAACGATAACCAGGATCTTCTTCGTGCCTTCTTCCTTTCTTTATGTCATGAAATAAGAAAAGAGCGATTGTCGGTAAAAAGATTAGCTCATGTTATTATATCATCAATCTTTACAATGCAGACTATACTATGAGTAAGTGGAAGTTTTCTTTTCCTATTGATGGTCTTCATGATGTAATAAAACAGAAAGATCCCAAGAAAGGTCCGATTATTAAGATTGATGAGGTATTATTTCATTATCGTGGAGATAACGAACGAGTTGGAACAGTTACTATAGAAGCTAATACTGTGGAAGAAGCAGAAAAAGAATCAAAATACTTGTTAGATAAAGCATTAGGAAAAATCTGTTTTGTATTCAATGTAGAAGCATCTATTTCTCGAGAAGGATTCTATTTTGTAGATTTAATAAATAATCCAGATGTAGAAAGCGTTTGCAATTTTCACAGAAGTTTTTAAAAACATAAAGCGAACAGTCAAAGAATTAAAAGGATATGCAATTTTGGAAAATATAGAAAATGGTAGAGAAACTATTGTTCTAACCTTTCCGGATACTAGAGAAGATATGGAAAATTACTATTCTAAAGATAACAATATTTTATCTGATCTAGTAGGGAGTCAAACCAATGTTTGAACAAATGCCGGAAAGATATTATGAAATAGAATTATTTGAATTAGACCAATACTTCTTTAAAATCTAATTTATATTGAAAAATTATTTGATATCCATTTTCTTGCAAGAAGTATATCTTCTTGAATTAAATTGTGACTTGAATTCTGCCATTTTAACATGATATTTGCATTAGTTTTTTGAAGTAATCTAAAAAGATTTTCTGTTTCAGTTCTAGAAACTATAGGATCATTTACTTCTGCAGATAATAGTATTTTTTTGTTTGAAAGATTAGGTAAAGGATTAGGAACTAAGGGTATCATTGCTCTGAAAAGAATGGCACCTTGAAGTACCTCAGGACGCAGAAGTAGTAAACTGGTGGCAATATTAGCTCCATTTGAAAATCCTACCGCTATTGTTTGGTTTAAATCAAATTTATAATGCAAAGAACACTTTTGAATAAATTCAGCAAGCTCAAGAGTTCTAAATTTAAGATCTTCAACATCAAAGACTCCTTCAGCCAATCTTCTAAAGAAGCGAGGCATACCATTTTCCAATACTTTACCTCTAGGACTTAATATTGATGCATTAGGGTCAATTTCCTTTCCAAGGAAAATAAGATCTTCTTCATTTCCACCTGTTCCATGTAGTAAAACAAATGTTATTTTCTTATTTGTTTCATCATATTCCTTTTTATTTTCGTTGGAACTATTAGTAGAAGAATAAGAAGTATCAGCAAAAATATGATGAAATCCAAAATCGTTCGATTTAATCATTTTGCTGGTGCTATAGTTTATTCCCTTTATTTTGATTATTGAAATAATAATATTTTTATCAAAAACCAATTCTGTCTATTGTAGGATAAAACTTTAATAATTCAACTGACCCCTTATACCATATGGGGCCAGTGGGATTTGAACCCACGACCGCCAGCGCCCCAGGCTTATACCTTCAAGTTGAAGATGGTATCCTGATCCAAGCTAGACGATAGCCCCTCAAATTATTCAAATAAATGAATGCTATTATTAAATGTACACTGAAATTATTAACCAAATGAAATTCATTTTTTCTTCCACAAATCAAATTATTAGTTGATTAGCAAGACATTTTTATTTGATTTTATATATGTGTGATTTATTTTTCTTTTTGTTACATAAATAATGATCAATTAGATGTTACCAATTGAGGATAAACATATAGTTATGTTATTGAATCAATAATTTCATTATTTAATAATATATAATTTAATTATAGATCCTCTTTTTTTATTAAACCGCCTTCATCCTCTTAAACGATAACATTCCGAATAGGCCAAATCCTAAAGTAAAACCAAATAATATCAAAACATCATACTCAA
Organism: Nitrososphaeraceae archaeon; assembly: GCA_035250975.1. Classification (GTDB taxonomy): domain Archaea; phylum Thermoproteota; class Nitrososphaeria; order Nitrososphaerales; family Nitrososphaeraceae; genus TH1177. The sequence continues at coordinate 6,771 of DATFEP010000040.1, forward strand.
AGATAAAATTTCCTGTTCCTAGCATTGAAATTCTTAGGGCATCTACTGCATATGTTGCCGGATCAACAGATGTTAATACATATAACCATTGTGGCAAATTTTGTAGCGGAAATAAAGCACCACTCAAAAAAAATAGAGGAAAAACAACAAAACTTACGATCATCTGAAATCCTTCCAAGCTGTACATATAACTTCCTAAACCCAGACCAAGCGAAGTCAACAGAAAAGATAGTAAAAGGCTAATAAAAATAATTTGTATTAGCGACAGAGCAGAATAGTCAACTCCTATTAAGAATCCAATAAACAGTAACACAATAACCTGTATCATTGAATTTGTCATTCCCCCTATGGTTTTCCCTAAAAATATGACCTCTCTCCTTACAGGAGTCACCATTACACTCTTTAGAAAGTCAAATTTTCTATCCCATATTATGTAGGCTCCATAAAAAACTGACGTAAATATTATAGACATACTAACTATGCCTGGAAAAATAAACAATTGATAACTAAATTCACTACCAGTAGAAGTATTAGTAGATGATCCTAGGCCTGAACCAACAATAAATAACCATAATAAAGGTGTAAATAATGAAGCTATTAACCTGCTCTTCTCTCTTAAGAAAACCTTGATCTCCCTTAACCAGATAGCATAAATATTTTTGATAACAGAATAACTTGTCTTTGCTATGGTACTTTTCAAATCAGCTTCATCTCCATTTAAATAATTCTAGTCATATTGTGCATACCTTTCCATGAATCCCCCTTCTGGTTGTTCATCTATATTTTCATTTGTAAATTTATAAAAGACGTCATTCAGTGTGGTCTCAGAAAATTCCACTGATTCTACATTATCTAATACTTTCAATAAAACCGGTAAATTGAACCTTGCATTCTTAACAGTCAACGTCAATAGATTATTGTCTAATCTAAAGTCATGTACAAAATCAAATCTTTTTATAGTTTTTAAAATGAATTTGTTACTATTATCTCCAACTTTGATATTAACACTGTCTCTGTCTGTATTTTTAAATGTTAGTTTTACAATATCTCCTCCAACTTTTCTATTTATCATACTTTTTAACTTCGAAGGAGTATCAATAGCGATGATCTTTCCCTTATTAATGAAGCCTATTCTGTCACAAAGAAGATCCGCCTCCTCCATATAATGTGTTGTTAGTATGACAGTTATCTTTTCTTCTCTTACCAGTTCTTGGATATATTTCCACATAAGTTTCCTGCTATTAGGATCTAATCCAAGGGTAGGCTCATCCAAGAAAATAACTTTGGGTCTGTGTATTAACCCCCGTGCAATTTCCAACCTTCTTCTCATACCCCCAGAATATTTCTTGACGAGATCATTTTTTCTCTCACTAAGGCCCACCAATTCTAACAACTCTAAAATTCTTTTTTCCCTATCTTTGCTTGAGATATTATAAAGATATGAATAAATTTTCAAATTTTCATAACCAGTTAGCATATCATCGCTGCTGGGAGCTTGAAAAACAATTCCTATGTTGTCCCTTACCTTTGATGGATGTTTGACTATGTCATAGTCATTAATAGTGGCTGTACCACTGGTAGGCTTTAACAAGGTGGCTAACATATGTATAGTTGTAGTCTTACCTGCACCATTCTGACCTAAAAGTCCGAATACCTCATTCTCTTGGATAGTCAGGGAGATGTTATCAACAGCAGTAAAATTATCAAATTTTTTGGTAAGCTCTTTTAGTATAATCAAAATATAATAGCAAATAATAGAGTATTACGTATTAATCTTATCAAATCCCCATTAAATTCTACCCATTCACGTATCTACGAACCTCCTTTGTCAATTCTTTTTACAGTCTTTCTTATCTTCAAACGAAATAACATCATGTATGTTATAGTGAAACTTAGATTAAATAAATTTATGATACAACTAATATAATATAAAAACAATATTTTGATAAGTAAAACAGGTGTCATCTTACGAAGATATTAAAAGACGGTTAGAAAAATATTGGATAGACCATCTTAATAAAAATATAAAAAATTTTTCTTCAAGTATTTCTGGCGCTAGTCCACCATCTGTTTTTGTAGGACAATATGGATATCCTAGAGTAAATTTAGGTCCTATGGTGCCTCCACTACATGGAGATACAAAGGTTTTGGATTCTCCAGAAATGTGGATTGGAAAAAATCTACAGGAAATTCTAGATTATCGTTTATCTCTTGTACGTGGTGTAAATTCCTTTAAGGTGACAGACGTTAATCAAAGATTCATCACGTCTTTACAGGAATTAATAATGTCTTCCAAACCCGCAGAAAGCGAAATGAATTTCCACTCCAAATCCCAGTTATATTCGAATATTTTCAGTCAAAATTCTAGTTTCAACTTTGAATCCCCTCCTTTCGGACCCAAAGTTGATCTAAAATCTTTTAAGGTATCATCTATAACTACAAACAAAAAAATTGAATATTATTTTTCTGATGGTGATATTAAAGCCGCTAAGGCAGTAGTAGAACTTTACAAAAATGGGATTGAGATTAGTCAAATAAATAAGATATTGAGTCTAGGTATGCTCGGAAAAAAGAAGAATAGAAAACTAGTTCCAACTAGATGGAGCATCTCTGCAACAGATGACATAATATCTTCATATTTAATCAAAGAATTAGAACATAATCCTTCAATAGATTCATTTACAGTTTTGAAGTATAACCACTTTTCAAATTATTACTCTGTAATTTTACTTCCAAGTGAAGTCTGGAGTTTTGAAATGGTTGAAGCTTGGTACGATGATATGAATAAAAAATTTGTATTAGAATCAGATTTTGAAGATGCAAATGGTTTAGATCATTATCCAAAGATTGCAGGAGCTTACTTTGCAGCAAGATTAGGGGTTGCAGAATATTTGTCAATAATGAAAAGAAAAAGTACTGTATTGATCTTTAGAGAGATACATCCAGATTATATCATTCCTCTTGGAGTGTGGCAAATAAGAGAAGGGATAAGAGAAGTTCTACGAAGAGGATCGGCTGAGATCTTTGATGATTTTCAATCTGCGCTAATGTACTCATGCAAAGATTTCAAAGTCTCTATTTCGGATTGGTTAAATAAAAGTAAACTTTACAAAAATTATGGACAACAGCTCAGAATATCTCAGTTTTTTAAATAATTATAGGAAACATTTAAAAATTGTAATTAAACTAAAAACTCAAATATCATTATTTTTGTTTCTGTTACTTTATGGATATTATATACAAATTTCTTCTAAAAGTAACTATCAGCAACTTTTAGTCTTAGACTATTCCCCCCTTTATTTTCTTCTATAATTTTATTGTTTCTATACTATATCTCTTTATCATAAAGAATAAGTTTTGTAAAATATTCTTTCTTTTGGTCACTTAGAACTGAGAAATTGAAATCGGTATCTGGACAGAATATTTGAACTCTCTCGTTTCTAATCTCCTTAGTTTCAAATCTATCTTTTTGCTCTTTTTTATCCCTTTGGGTATAGTAATTGTTATAATTGTAAAAAACGGATATACAATATTCTAACATGCTACTAATTATCTCTTTAGAATCTCCATCCAAATAGACAATTCTATAATTATCTTGTCCGTTCCAAAAATCTGTTATATCTATGATCACAATACCCCTGATATTCTGATCATCAAAAAAATATATTTGACCGTTATTTATTAATCTAAATAAATCGTGACTTGTTAGTATGTACCACCTCCATGCGTTAACGTATCTCGTATATTTTGATCCTGTTAAATAATTGTATATTCTTTCCTGATCTTTTATATCTGCTCTTTTTATTATATGACAATACTCATGGATATTCTTGACACCTTTGATGCTTGCATATATCCATCTAGAAACTGGATTGAAATCCAATTTTTCCATTAACTTTCTAGATTCAATGTTATCTATAGATACTATCAGCGAGGCTAGAGTTGCTCCTTTATCTTTTCCATATGTAATAATATTTTTAATTAAACTAGATGCAATGCCTTTTTCTCGATATTCAGGATGAACCCGTATTCCCTCAACCCAAATCATATTTTTATGACATAATTTTCCGTGTATCATTGCAACAATTTTTTTAACAGACAATATCGCATCCATTGTTTCTGCTACCAGTAACAAACTATCTTTTTCATTAATCCAGCAATCCCAGACTTCTTGGATATAATCACCCCATTCAAAAGTATTCTTACAAAAATCAAATATTTGGTCCTTGTCTGAATCAATTGCAGGCCTATAAATCAAATTTATATATATTTACAAATATTGTCTGAATTATATTTAATATTGTCTTAGAAATATACTAATTACACTTGCAATATTGGATGCTATTATATTTTTATATTTTAGATTGGTAATGTCAACATCTTTACAAGAGTAATATAAACCTACAAAATATATGGATTAACAATATAAATCCCAGGAATATTTGAATATATAATTTACCATAATGAACACTATTGAACGAAAATTTAAAGAAAATCTGAATCACCTATACGAAAAGAATAAAATTACTTCTGAACAATTGGAACATTTTTTTAAACGTGGTATTCAGGTCATTGACACTCAGGAGGATTTAAAACTAAAATTGTTATCTTCCATCTTACCAAAGATTGTCATAGGGGCATCTAAAGAGTACATATCTCGACTAAAAATCCCATATCAGGCAACTAGCTTTCTTGCTGCGGAATTTACTCCTGAAAGTCGAAGATACATCTACAAAGTACCTGGATATCCTGGAGGAGGAGTAATAAAATTGACAGGAAATAAAAGAAATCTCGGTGACAATGTATTTGCATCGACACACAGAATCTTGATAGGTTATAGAGCAATTCTCTTCAGTGTTAATACCCTTATGGCAAGCAAAAGTCAGATCTGGGATTGGACTTTTTTTGGCAATCATATCAAGAGCAGCCATTCTGGTGTTTATGATGATTTATGTAAACTTTATCAACAATACAAACAGAAACGGGATTCAAGTTATTTTATTATCGTTTCGCGAACAGCAAATTCTTTTAAAAAATCTGGAATAATCGAATCATATCTAAAAAAAGAAATTGCAATTTTGAACAAAGATATAAGAAAGGTCATTTTTTTGACAAGTCAAGAAGGATACGATTATGGCTCAAAATATATACCCGAATCTGATTTTATAAAATACATTAACACTGGTTCAACATTTAACCTATTCAAAGCATTATTATCCTTAAGAAAGGATCATAAAATAGATCTAATTTTGAATGATGGAGGTAGAATTATGTGTAATGGATTTAGAATTGCAGGTGTGCTTGGTGAAGAGAGAATAACTCTTGAACCCTATCCCGGTAAAACCCTGATTGATCCACATAATTATGAAATGGTGGAAGAATGTACTCTCGGTGTTGGTGGGTCAGGTATTGATGGCAGTGAATTACGTGACTCTATATTACTGCATTCGTCTCCAATTGGAGATGAACGGGCTAATACATACATCTATCCTCTTGATGATTCAAAATTATTATCTTTTTAGTGGTAAACGATAGTCATAATAACTATCTAATAGATGAACAATAAATAAATTTTTAATTTTTTTATATCTTTTCGATTTCATAACATAAATATTATTTGGAATATTAAAGAAAAAATCTTATATGCGATTATGAGCTCTTTTTATTATGAAAATTTTTAATGCTAGTCCTGGATTTAGTGATCCATTAACGGAAGATGAAATTGTATCGTTTCTTGTTAATCAAACACATAACATTCATCTTGGTACAATAGATGAAAAAAAGCACCCGAATATTCATCCAACTTGGTACTATTATGACCCAAACAAGAATAAAATATATGTTGAAACTGCTAAAAACTCAAAAAAAGTCCAAAATATCTCAAATAACCAAACCATATATTTCTGTATAGATGATCCCAAACCTCCATACAAAGGAGTAAGAGGAAAAGGCAAAACAGCAATTTCTCAATCACTTGATTTCAATTTAATGATATCTAAAAAAATTATGATTAAGTATCTAGGGAGCTTAGATAACGCTATGGCAAAAATTCTACTAGAAAACGTCGAACATGGAAATTCGGTTATTTTAGAAATTACACCACTATATTTTTCCACATGGGATTATGGTAAAAATAAAAAAAATCTAACCTGAAAAAGCGAATCTGTCCATTTATCAAAAGAATATAATAAATTGAACTTTATTCTATCCGATTATGTTTCATATGATTGAATCTTTTTCTGAGGCTCTAAAAAAAAGAATACTGCTTTTTGATGGCGCAATGGGTACAGAAATACAGAAATTAAACCCTCAACCTCAGGATTTTCCTAATAATAAAGATGGTTTTAACGATGGTTTGATATTGAGTAGGCCAGAATGGATAAAACAAATCCATAGAAATTACTTAAATGCAGGTGCAGATTGTATAGAGACCAATACGTTTGGTGGCAACAAATTCAAATTAGATGAATATGGCTTTGGGGATCAGACAGTTAAATTCAATAAAAGAGCAGCCGAATTGGCACGAGAAGTATGTAATGAATTTCACGATAAACCGAGATATGTTATTGGTTCGATGGGTCCGTCTGGATTTCTTCCAAGCTCAAATGATCCCGATTTGGGTCAAAAACCATTGGAACAGATAATAGAATCTTTTGCATTACAGGCTGAAGGTCTGATTCTTGGAGGTGTTGATGCGCTGCTAATTGAAACGAGTCAGGATATTCTCGAGGTAAAGTTAGTAATAGAGGCATGTAGGAATACTATGTCTAAATTAGGAAAGAAGATTCCACTCATTGCCAATGTTACTTTGGACCAATACGGAAAGATGCTTCTTGGAACCAATGTACAAGCAGCATTTACAACTGTTAGTGATATGGGAATTGATGTCTTTGGGTTAAACTGTTCCACAGGTCCAGATGAGATGACTCCTAGCGTAATATGGTTAAATGAACAAAATGACCTTCCGCTATTAATAGTACCCAATGCAGGAATGCCACTTAATGATGGAGGTAAAGCAGTCTACAAGATGACACCAGAACAGTTGAGAAAAAAATTAGAGGAGTTCATATTAAAATTTCAGAAAGTCAGAATTATAGGAGGCTGTTGTGGTACAACACCTGAGCACATTTCACAATTACACAAAATGCTTGATAAATATTATAAAAATGATAATAAACAGATCTAACTAAACCTTCAGAATTATTCATTGTTATCAATACTTTATATGATTATTAAAACGAATATTACTCTGTATACGCAATTAAAGAGGAAATAGATATTAGCGAGGATAGAAAATTTGATGAAGATCCCAAGAATTAGTTCTGCATTAAATGCAGTAGATATACAACAAAATCCTCCTCCACTTATTATTGGAGAGCGTGTAAACAGTCAAGGCTCAAGAAAAGCCAAGGATATGGTATTACGTGATGACGTTGATGGGTTAGTGAGTTTAGCAAGAACACAGGTAGAGGAAGGAGCTCATTGTTTAGATGTGTGTGTTGCTACTACTGAACGATCCGACGAACTGGATTTCATGTGTAAACTAGTCAAAAGACTAAGTTTAGAGATCGAAGCACCGTTGGTAATAGATTCTACAGACCCTATTGTAGTAGAAGCGGCCATTAAACAGATTCCAGGAAGACCAATAATAAATTCAATAAATTTGGAAGGAGATGGAAGCAGATATCATCTTTTAGCACCTCTTATGGCAAAATATGGATTACCAGCAATTGCAATGTGTATTGGTCCAAAGGGAATGGCTAAGACCCCACAAGAGAAACTAGAAACTGCCCAGCTCTTATTTCGAACAGGGAAGAAATATGGTTTAAAACCTTGGCAATTCCTTTTTGATGTACTAACATTTACTTTGGCTACGGGACAGGAAGAATTTCTTGATTCTGCAAAAAATACATTAGAAGGTATCCGCCTTGTAAAACAAAATCTTCCCGGCTGCTTTACCACGCTCGGATTAAGCAATGTTAGTTTTGGACTTCCAGTTCAAGCAAGGAAAATAGTTAATTCAGTCTTTTTATATCATGCAATAAAAGCCGGATTGGATTCGGTGATAATAAATCCTAAAGACATAGTAGCATATAGTGATATTGTTCCTAAGGAAAGGGAGCTCATTGAAAATCTAATATTTAATCTGAATAATAACGCGCTAGCTGAATTAATATCTTATTTTGAAAACAAAAAGGACTCAAATCAGGGAATAGGAAAGATTACAAAATTAGATTTAGATCCTAAATGGAGTTATGATAAAAAATGTTACTATAGAATTGTTAACAGATTACCCGATGGTATTGAGCAAGATGTAATTGGCGCAATAAAAGACAATATAATGAATAAGAAAAAAGAAGAACAAGGAACAAAGATAGATTCTCTTGAGATACTTTTTGACGTTGTATCTAAACAAGATATTCATGATGCTGCTGTCCAGACTCTAAATGATACTCTTCTTCCAGCAATGAAAGAGGTCGGAGATAAATTTGGAGCCGGAGAAATAATTTTACCATTTGTTCTTAAATCGGCAGAATGTATGAAGGCAGCTGTTGCTGAGCTCGAAAAATATCTGATTAAACAGAAAGATGTATCAAAAGGTAAGATTGTATTATGTACTGTTTATGGCGATGTTCATGATATAGGAAAGAATCTAGTTAAAACTATCTTGACAAATAATGGATATTCAGTATATGACCTTGGTAAACAGGTTCCATTACAAAATATTCTTGACAAAATTGAAGAAGTAAAAGCAGATGCAGTTGGACTTTCTGCGCTTTTGGTTTCAACATCAAAACAGATGCAGATATTTGTAGATTACGCAAGAGAACATAATTTGAGTATACCCGTATTGTGTGGAGGAGCCGCAATAAACAGTAATTATATTAACAGAATTGCTAAAGAAAAAGAAATTTATGAACCAGGAGTCTTTTATTGCAAGACAGCCTTTGAAGGATTAAATGTTATCAATAATATAATGTCTGATACAAGAGATCAATATGTACTAAATTGGAGACAAAGATTACAGCAATGGAAAGAATCAAAAATTGCGATAGGGACAACTGAAAAAATACTTCCACACAGTAGCATTAAACCAGTTGAACCCCCAATACCTCCTCATATTAATATCCCTATTAGACTTGAAACAGAGACTATCGATCTCAATGAAGTGTGGAAATTCATAAATAAAAAATCGCTTTTTGTTCTTTCCTGGAGTTTTAGGGGAAAGGCAGCAAAGGGATTATCTGATGAATCAGAAAAGTTATTTATAGAATGGAAAAAAAAAGTTATAGATGAAGATCTATTTTCACCCAAAGTAGTGTATGGCTACTTTAGATGTCATAACAACGGAAATAAACTTGTTGTTGATTCTCCTGACGGTAGTCAGGTTGTATTTGACTTTCCGCGTTCTACAAAGAGAAAAAACCTGTGCATAACTGACTATTTTGGAAAGGATGACATCGTGGCATTTCAAGCGGTTACAGTTGGAGTTAAGGTTTCTGAGATTATCGAAAAATGGAATTTAGAAAATCTATACACTGACGCATATTTTTTACATGGTCTTGCAGTTGAAACTGCTGAAGCATTAGCTGATTGGACTAACAATTTAATCCGTAAAGATCTAAAACTCGAATCTAATCGGGGTCTTAGGTATAGCTGGGGATACCCAAGCTGCCCAGACATTTCTCAACATAAGTTGGTATGGACTCTTTTAGATCCTTCAAAATCAGGAATGACATTAACAGAATCTGGACAGATAATACCAGACCAGTCTACTGCCGCTATAGTAGTCCATCATCCTAAGGCAGAATATTTCATTCTATAGCTAATTTACTTGATTTTTATTTCATGTATTTTTTTTTAATAAAAGCAATTTCATGTCTTTCTGATAAATACAGTTAATTAAAATACATTCTGATATACTTCTGATGTCTATTAGAGATTTTATTTTCGCATGTTCTATTGATGATTCTCCAGCATATTTTACATATGACAATGAAGATAGCATGATTATCATTCAATCCAGATCCAGTGCGATCTCTTGCAATAATGATTTTCAATATATTGAACCTTTCATGGAATCTCTGATATCCCATGAAACTATTCATGTTGTAATTAAAAAATATGAAGGTGAATTGGTTTCAGAAGGATTGGATGATATCGAATTAATAGTCGATAGACATGGAAGATCGTATCATATTACTATTAATAATATGTTGTTTGCAAAAGATATCTCTGGATTAGTCCTTTGTTGATTATTTATAATACTTTAACTCTATTATTTTCCTCTAATTTCATGACAAGTAGTTTTCATGTCCACTGTAAAATTTCTTAATATACTTGGTAAGTTTTTCTTATTTTCAGTTTCTTTTATTTTTCTTATAATAGCGCTTCCAACAATCACTGCATCTGCACCCGCTTGAAGCATATTCCTCACATGTTCAGGTTTGCTTATTCCAAATCCTGCTGCAATAGGTATCTTGTTCTTAGTTATCTTTTTGACTTTCTTTATTACGTCATATGTATATCTGTCAAACTTTTTACGTTCGCCAGTTATTCCAAATACCGAAACAACATATAGAAATCCAGAGCAAATCTCATTAATATCTTTCAGCCTCTTTTCTTCAGTATTAGGAGCTGTCAAGAAAATTGTAGCAATACCTGTCTTTCTTGCTGCAGTAACATATTCTTCTGATTCCTCAAAGGGAATATCTGGTAATATACATCCATCGATACCTTTTTCCTTTGCCAAGCTCAGGAACTCTTCATAACCTTTCCTGAATAAAATATTAGAATATGTCATTATAATTAATGGTACGTCTGGAAATTTGTTCCTAATCCTTTCTGATAATTCCAAACACTGCTCTGGTGTAATTCCTGATAGTAAGGATTGATGGATAGCCTCCTGTATGGTATTACCATCTGCAATGGGGTCTGAAAAAGGAATTCCAATCTCTATCATATCTGCACCCCCTTCAATCAGAGCCACAATAATGTCTTCAGAAGTTTTTATGTCTGGATATCCAGACACAACATAACATATTAAAGCATTGTCTTTTTTTTCTTTTAATTCCTTAAATTTTTCATCTATTCTGTTTGATACAATTTTCGTCAATAATGCCATCTCCAATTATTTCTCAATATATTTTTGAACTATTTCTACGTCTTTATCTCCTCTTCCCGACAAAGTGATGACAATCTTTTCTGTTGACCGCAACTTTTTCGCTAATTTCATTCCATAGCTGATAGCATGAGCTGATTCGAGTGCAGGAATTATTCCCTCACGTTTTGATAGTGTCATGAAGGCTTGTATGGCTTGTTCGTCTGTACAGGATTTGTAAATTACTCGCCTTATCTCCTTCAAAAAGGAATGTTCTGGACCTACACCTGGATAGTCAAGGCCCGCAGATACACTATGAGTTTCAGAAACCTGCCCTGTGCTGTCCTGTAGTAGATAGGTCTTCATCCCGTGAAGGATTCCTATAGATCCTGATACTAAAGTTGCAGCATGTTTTCCAGATTTTGTACCACGTCCCCCTGCCTCGATTCCATACAAAGATACTTCCTTATCGTCAATAAATGGATAGAATGAACCTATTGCATTACTGCCGCCACCCACACAAGCAACTATTGCGTTGGGTAATCCACCAAATTTCTCATTACATTGTTGTTTTATTTCTTTTCCAATAATACTCTGGAAATCTCTAACTATCATTGGGTAAGGATGAGGACCAACTACTGAACCAATTACATAATAGGTAGTTTTGACATTGGTTATCCAATCCCGTAGTGCTTCGTTAATTGCATCTTTTAGTGTTTGTGAACCAGACAGTACAGGATGAACCTTGGATCCTAATAATTTCATTCTAAAAACATTAAGTTTCTGTCTCTCAGTATCTTTTAAACCCATATAAACTTCACAGTCAAGTCCAAGAACAGCAGATGCTAAAGCCGTACCGACACCATGTTGTCCCGCCCCTGTTTCTGCGATTATTCTCTTCTTGCCCATTCTTTTTGCTAGAATGCACTGTCCAATGGTATTATTTGTCTTATGAGCTCCCCCGTGAAGCAAGTCTTCTCTTTTGATGTAAATCTTTGCTCCGCCAACATAATTTGTTAGATTTTTAGCAAAATACAAGGGTGTTGGTCTACCTGCATAGTCTTTCAAATATTCGGATAGCTCTCTTTTAAAATCCGGATCCTTGCTATATTTTTGATATGAATATTCTAATTCTTCTATAGCAGGAATTAAGGTTTCCGGAATATATTTCCCACCAAATTTTCCATATCTGCCATCTTTAGGAAAATTATATTTCATCTTGTAATGCTGTTAATCAATTTATAGACAATATGAATTGATATATTTGGAATTGTGGATAAATATAGAATCCATAATTAATTTGCTACCAAATAACCACCTATCATCGTTATTAAAATATTGAAGAGGCTGCTACCAACATATTAAAATTTATTTTTTTCACCTGATACTAACATTTTAAAAAAAATTTGAGCATAATAGGAATGCATGGTAGGAATTTCTGGAATGCAGTACTGTTGATACCGGTTAGATGAATATCAACTGCCTCAATCACTAAAAGTTTCTTCACAAAACAGCAATTTACTAGAATTTTCTAACTTTCGAATTTTTTCTAGAGTTATATAATATACTAAAAATACAACTAAATTTTATCAAATCCAAGTGATAGACCTCCATAACTTTTGAGGTATAAACTTCATTTAATATCCAATTTTAATTGATTGAAATCATAGAGGTTTACAGATAAACAAAAATTCATTAAATTATCGGCAGGGAACTCCTATTTTTCTAATTATGCAGACAATATTTTAAAATTAAAATTAAAACCTTATGACTGGTGTGGCGATATGGAATGAGGCTATATACCAATTTTGTAACAACAAACAATTAACTAAGATAATCTAATATTGGCTAGAGTTGCGATATTACTCAAAGAATCCGATGATTTCTGATGGGCTCTTGGCTGGTTAGTAGCTACTCGTATCATTAACGAGTTCTTTTACTTTGGACGAGATATTTTCAGCTTTTTCCATTATGCTCGTCCCTATTAAAAACGCATCTGCCCCTGCCTTTTTCAGATATCTTATTTGTTCTGTGTTCTCAATGCCACTTTCGCTTACAATCAAGTTCCTTCCTTTGTCATATTTTTTCAACAAATTTTCAGTAGTTTTCAAATCAATTTTCAGATTATCGAGATTGCGATTATTGATTCCAATTAAATCATTTCTTCTGACTTTAAAATCAAGGATCTCTTTGAATTCATCGTCTAAATGAACCTCATACAAAATATTCAATCCTTTTCTGTATGAATACTCTGAAAATTTTTCTATGCTTGCTTCAGCTAAATTTTTATCAAATACTGTCTTTATTAACAATACATAGTCTGCTCCAATTTCTTTAGCACAATCAATTTGGTTTTCACTCACGATAATATCTTTCATCAACATTGGAACACTAGTATTTTTCCTAATAACGATAAAGTTATTTATTGACCCGTTAAAAAAATACTTTTGTGTTAAAACAGAGAGTCCTATAGCCCCACCACCTATCATTTGATTAGCTATATTTACTGGATTTACCTTTTGACTATCAACAATATTTCCCTTTGATGGAGAAGAAAATTTTACTTCAGTTATGATCGGTACTTTTCTTATATTGATCATGGAACGAATGTTGTTTGTAAGACTCATTGCATCATGTGTATGATCAAAATTTGCTACCTCATACAATCCTTCATCTATTGATCGGAAAGAATTCTTAACTAATTTTTCTATTAGATTTGACTCACTATCAGGGGAGAAAAAACGACTCATTTGTACATAACTTCCAGCAGATATTAATCGATTATTTTATGTTATATTTATTTATGTCAATTTATTGTTTGACAACTTATTTTTTCTCACGTTTTTAAAAAAAGGTAAAGATTTAATTAATTTTAAGCACAATTAATATTGATGACTAAGGTGATAACTGAGGAAATTTCCTCGCTTATTTCTGAATTTGGGGACGTCAGAAAATTAACTGATAACCTTTTCAAGTCCCTCAAGATAGAGGATGCCGTTATCCAATCCGACCCGTTTGGAAGCCCGCCAAATTGGCATATATCTCATGTAACATGGTTCTTTCATAAGATATTGACAAAATATGGAATTAAGGTATCTTTTGAAAATATAAATTTAGATTATCTAAATTCTTATTATCAAAAATTTGAAACGATTTTACCAAAAAATGAAAGAGGAAGATTTCCACGACCGACTGTATCAGAGAGTCTTCTCTATAGAAAGCAAATTGAAAAGAATGTCATTTCCTTTTTAGAAGCACTAGGCAATGAAAAACACCTCTTGCCAAACATCCTGTATGATATACAATTAGGGAATCAACATGAAATGCAACATCAAGAATTGATGATTTATGATTTTCAAAACTATTTTGAGAGGTTTCCTGATCCACACGATAACTACAAACCTTTTAAAGTTAACAAGGACCCAGAAAAAACTATTTCAGAAGAACAGCGTAAAGAGATGATATCTATCCCAGGTGGAATATATCAACTTGGATATTCTGGAGAAGGTTTCTCTTATGATAATGAACTACCAGAGCACAATGTGTTTTTGTATCCCTTTAAAATAGATACTACACCTGTATCCAACGAAGATTTCATGAGATTTATTGACGATGGTGGATACCAAAAATACAGGTATTGGCTGTCTGATGGATGGGATCATGTTCAGGAATTTGATTGGCAATGTCCTCTTTACTGGTTTAAAAGGAATGGTGTATGGATGAAAAAAGATTTTTTTGGAGTAAATCCAGTAGATCCTGATGAGCCTGTAATAAATATCAGTTACTATGAAGCTGATGCTTACGCAAGATGGGCAGGAAAAAGATTGCCTACTGAAACAGAATGGGAAAAGGCATCTAGTTGGAATGAAGATCTAAATAGAAAAACAATTTATCCTTGGGGGGATGATTCTCCAAAGCCCGAAAACGCCAACCTGTTAGAATCTTTTCTTTGGAAAACATCTAAATGTGGTTGTTATGAAAAGGGAAAGAGCTTCTACGGGTGTTATCAAATGATTGGCGATATTTGGGAATGGACAAGCTCTGAATACTCACTTTATCCAGGATTTCAACCAAAATTTCCGGAGTACACCGATAAATGGGCTATAAACCAAAAAGTTTTGCGCGGCGGATGTTTTGCAACACCACGACGTCAAATTCGAAACAGCTATAGAAACTACTTCAAACCCCACGAACGGATCCTCTTTGCAGGATTTCGTTGTGCAAAATAATCTTAATTTGGAACCAAAAGAGATAAACTAAACCAGTTGTTATCATCTAAAAAGTTTTTTTCCACCTTCATTTTACTTTTTTTAGCGATATTTTCAATATCTTCTAACCTGTACTTGTAAGAATTTTCAGTATGGATTGTCTCATTCTTTAAAAAATTAAATGATTTGTTAATTTTTCCTATCTTAACATTTTGTTTGATTTTTGAAACAAGATGCATTTCAATTCTACTTTTTTTTTCGTTAAAGTAAGCAAAGTGCTTAAATGATTCTAAATCAAATTCTCCATCTAATTCATTATTTATTCTCCTTAAAATGTTTAAATTGAATTGAGCTGTTATTCCATTGTCGTCGTTATAAGCTGCTTCCAAAACCTCTTTTTTCTTTACAATATCAAATCCTATCAAAAAAGAATCATCTGGGGCTAATCCTTTTCTAATGCATGTTAAAAAATTGATGGCATTTTTTGGCTCAAAGTTTCCCAAACTTGAACCAAAGAATAGTATCAATTTTTTATCTGGAATGTTACCATTAGAACGAATATATTCATTAGCTTGTCTTATTCCATCAAAATAATCAGAGGATATTGGATAACTCGTAATTTTTGGAAAATCCTTTAGCAGTTTTTTATTACTATTGAACAACATTTCGTAAGATACATCTATTGGAAAATAATGCAATTTGTTCTCTTGTTTTTCCAGAAAATATTTGAGGATTATTTTGGTTTTCTTAGAGCTACCACTACCTAATTCAATAATGGACACATTTTGATTGTCAAAATAATTAACTAAATCTCCTATATTTTTTAGTATTATTTTGTATTCCGTTCTAGTTAAATAATATTCAGGTTGAGTACAAATTGATTCAAAAAGTTCTGAGCCTGTCTTATCATAAAAGTATTTTGGGTCAAGTCTCTTTCTTTTTCGGCCTAATCCATATTTTACATCTCTGGCAAATTCATCAATAGTTGTGTTACTCTTATTTTGATCCGACAAATGCTATATCAATTTGCACTTGATATTTATTAAATTCTTTGAAATTAGTGGAAAAGTTGGTATAATTTTCATTTGACGGCATAAGCACAGCATAGTCTTTTTTTAAGAAAATGTGTGCAATTATATGACCCATTAAATACATTATAGTTAAATCAAAATTAACTCATGAATTTGATCCTATAGTTTTTATATTTTTTAATAATGAAAAAAGGTTCATATTTAAAAACAAATAACGTATTAATAAAAAATTATCACCAAATTAAAAGTTAATGAAAATATATTTATTCTTGCTGTCTATTGGTATTGCAAATAAAATGAAAATCTTCCGTTATATTTCATTTTGTATTTAATGATGATCAATGTTTTTGAAGAAGAAAAAAATTATTGTATATAGGTAATTTTAAATTCAAAACAGAGTACAAAAATCATCAGAATTTTGGTATCAAAATTAGTCAGGATCAAATTTAGATTAAAAATTCCGGATCTATTGTCAGTTGATTTTGGATGATAACTCTAAATATCCAAGCTAAAATTGTATTATTGTCAGGCAAAATTGTTAAAAACTCTAATTTTGAGTTGGAGGAGTCGCGAAGCCTGGTCAAACGCGCAGGACTCAAGATCAAATCCTGAATAATGGGTGATCCCGTCCTTTAGGGGTTCGTGGGTTCAAATCCCACCTCCTCCATTTAATTTTTATAATATTATATATCTATGACCATGTATTGTTAAATGATATTAGTAATCCTTTTTTTTTCTTATTTATCATATTTTTTCAAAAAATTTCTAGAGTATATTGGTGTCCACAATAAATTAATTTCAGTATGTAATACTAAAGTAATAAAGCTAGTAGTACGTTTGTTATATATTAGAGGTTTTTGACTGCCATTTTATGGTTCAGAACTTACATAGAGATCCTCAAGGTATTAACAAAAACAACAAAGAAGTTAAAAAGATAGATCTACACAAGTGTCTACAGATATAAACAAAAACAACAAAGAAGTTAAAAAGGATAGACATAAACGTATACGTCTGACAGTGCGTATTTCAGACGAAGAATATCAATACTACTCTTTAATGCTGAGCATATTTAATGGTCTGACCGTAAATGGTAAACCGGTTTTCGGCAAGTTTCTTAGTATGCCTAGTTTCTGCAAAATAACACTGCGGTTTATCTGTAATACCTATAGATAACCTGTTTACTGACTGAGGTATTGTTGAGAAGATGAATGATCTGGACACCATTGTAAAATTTATAAAATTCCGAGATAAATATATGAAAAATCCAAATAATAATCAAATATTACTCAAAGCAGCTATTATATCTTTACTAATAATATTAAGTATTATACAA
The DNA here is from genome assembly GCA_035250975.1 of Nitrososphaeraceae archaeon. Classification (GTDB taxonomy): domain Archaea; phylum Thermoproteota; class Nitrososphaeria; order Nitrososphaerales; family Nitrososphaeraceae; genus TH1177. The sequence goes on from DATFEP010000040.1 coordinate 24,444, forward strand.
AGTTCAACAGCTCAACGCCATGATGGTCATAGACGTTATAGATATGATGATGACGACCGCTATTGACAAAAAGATTTTTAATTAACTGTTAGATTAATCAGCAATGAAGACGAAAGATGCCAGATTTTACTTTAGGAGCTGCTGGAGAAAAACAATACATACACGATGAAGAATTTGAGGATGATGGAAAAGCAAACGTAAAATTCTACTTGGATGACGTAGATAATATAGAGAGAGTACGCATTACCAATGAAAGACATGATTTTGATACGTGTAAGACATTTAAGACCTACCGTGAAGTTACTGTTAATTTCTATTTAGACTAATATACTAAAAATTTTTTTTCATAGTCTTAGTAGAATGAAAACAACAAAGTAATTTTTAAATAATAAAATTTAAAACATGCCTTCCTTTGTCAGAATTCAATCTTTGAATTTGGAATTTCTTATATTGATGTTGTGAATATATACAAAGTATGCAATCCTATATTTCCTCTATTAATGACATACATTTCTCTGGTGTGTAAATGTGATTAGGTCTGATACCATAACAAATTACTTGACTCTCATAAGGCTTCCAAATATTTTTACCACTATACCAAATATCCTTGTGGGATATTTTCTATTTACTCATATAAAGGATACAAATTATATTGATCTGTTTTTTTTGATATCTATTTCTATTTTATTGTATATTGGAGGAATAGTTTTAAATGATTATGTCGACTTAAAAAAAGACAAAAAAGAAAGACCATCACGACCTCTTCCTTCAAACAAAATTCCAAAGAAAAATGCTCTCTATATTTACATTATATCTATTTCATCTTCGTTAATTTTATCTATATTAACAAGTGTCAATGGCTTTTTGATAACTGTTATAATAATTGTTTTAATTTTTATCTATAATTTATACTCAAAAGAAAGATCGTTGGGACCTGTAAATATGGGATTGATAAGAAGCTTGAACGTTCTATTAGGTTCAAGTATTTCTTTTTCCTTGTTCGATCTACAATTTATTGGCCTTAAGGTTATTATTATTCTCTTTTTTGAATTCTTATATGTTTTTATAATTACATTTACAAGCAGAAACGAAGTCAAAAAAGATTCTACAGAGAGCCACTTTCTGTTATCATTTTCTATAATTTATTTAATAATATTTTCAATTTTATTTTTAATTTTTATTGACATCTTTAACTTCGATTCAATAATAAATACCATAATATTTACAGTTGCTATAGTTTATTCACACCTATATTTCTACAAGAATAAAGTCTCCATACAAAAATTAATATCATTGCTCATAATTTTTATGGTTATATACGATTCAATTTTTATCGCCGATAGCATAGGATATTTATACGGTTCCACCGTACTTCTTTTAATACCTCTTATTATATTTCTTGGAAAAAAGATGTATATGACATAGCTTTTTATTTTTAGTATCTTAAAGAGGACACCTTTTATAGAAAAAATCCATTTTTAAACCATATTCTTTAAATCTAGTAACACCCAGATACTAATACAAATTCATGAAAAGACATATTATAGTTATTGATATAGTTGGATTAGAAGAAAAACATCTTGCTTCTAACTATCTTCCTACAATAAACAATCTTGCAAACCTTGGAGAATATTGCAAACTAAAACCGGTATTTCCAGCAGTTACCAGTTCTGTACAGACTAGCTTCTTAACTGGTGAATATCCAAATAGACATGGAATCGTATCAAACGGTTTTATGGATCGCAATACATATAATGTATCATTTTGGGAACAATATTCTTCGTTAGTTCAAGCTCCTAGAGTATGGGATCTTATAAAGAGAAGAGATCCTAACTTAAATACTGCAGTACTTTTTTGGCAGAATACTCTATTTGCAAATTCAGATGTTATAATAACTCCAAAACCCATCCATCTAGAAAATAAGATGATCATGTGGTGCTATTCAAAACCTGTTGGTTATTATGAAGAGATTGGGGGAAAAATTGGTAATTTCGACTTATCAAAATATTGGGGGCCATTCGCATCACACTTATCTAGCGAATGGATTTGTAATGCAACTCAATATACCATCGAAAAATATAAACCTAATCTGATGTTTACGTATATTCCTCATGTTGATTATTCAGCTCAAAGATTTGGAAAAGATAGTAGTGAAGTTCATAACGATCTAGTAAAGGCTGATAGGCTTGTTGAAAGGATTATCGAATCTACAAAGACCGTTGGAATCTACGATAATACTGAATTTATAATTTTTTCAGAATATTCTTTTAATAACGTTACTGATGCTATCCCTATCAATTTGGTTCTTAGGGATAATTCTATGCTAAATGTTAGAGAGATAAATGGAAAAGAATACGTAGATTTTGAATTCAGTAAAGCATTTGCTGTAGTTGATCATCAAGTTGCCAATATTTATGTTAAATTTAGTCAAGAATTCAACAACGTGTTAAAAATCCTTCAAAATATTCCTGATATAGAAATAATAATAACTAATGAAGAGAAAAAATTTTTTAATATTAACCATGAACGTACAGGAGATATTATAGCAGTCTCAAAACGTAATAAATGGTTTAGTTACTACTGGTGGTACGATAAGGAACATGCACCAGATTTTGCCAACCGTGTGGATATCCATAGAAAACCAGGTTATGATCCACTTGAATTATTTATTAATCCTCAAACCAAATCTATTCCATTTGAAACTAATTTAATTAAAGGTTCACATGGACGACCGTTCAATCCACAAACCTTGGAAGGTTGTTCACTTTATGTTTCTAATGTTAAATCTGGTATTCAAAAGGACTCTGAAAATGCCATCAACGTAGTAGATGTTGGAAAATATTTGATTGGTTCTATCTAACCAAATTATAGGGTGCTATCCTTGATAAATTATTGTATCACACTCAATTCATTTCATAATACTCAATCACTCGAGAAAATTCTGGAAAATCTAGTGAGATGTAATTATGATGGAATAGAAATTGAGGGAACCCCAAATCAATTTTCTTGGAAACAATATCTGGATAAGATAAAGTGCTATAATTTATCAGTAATCGGGGTAACCGGAGCGTGGACAAAAAGAGATGTTGAAAACGGACATACTCCCATTCTTCTAACAAATGATTATAATAAATTATCATATTCAATAACATATATCCAAAATTGTATTAAAATGTGTAACTATTTAGGTGGTAACTTATTTAATATCTGTTTGTTATCTGATTATTCAGAATCACAAGATTTCAATCATAGATATATTTCTCCCCGAGAAAAAAAGAAATCTTTGCAACAAATAACTTCAATTTTATCAGATCTATCAAAATTCTCCCAAGAATATGGCGTATATATCTTATTAGAACCCTTGAATAGATATTCGACACCCTATTTTGTTCAAGCAAAAGATGCTATAGATCTTTCTTCAAAGATTAGTCATGACCACCTACTCCTCTTATTAGATACATATCACATGAATATTGAGGAAAAAAATTTTGCTGAAGTAATCAATGACAGTAAAAAATTTCTAAAACACATTCACTTATCCGATAATAATAGACTAATGCCAGGACGAGGTCATATAGATTTTGACTTGATAATAAAATCATTAAAAAATATTAATTACAAAAATAAAATCAGTTTTGAAACTATTCTTCCCCGTAAAAACTATACAGCAGATCTTAAATACGGTCTTAATTATATAAAAAAAATATCAAAAAAATACGATTTATGACAAACAATCGTTTTAAACGATTCAATAAAGAATTCTATATCTTACCTCCAAATTTATTGATCCTAGAAATGTTTTTTCAAATCTTCCTGCCATGCAATTAAACTGTTAATATCCGAGGTTACATAATCCGGATTGAGGTCTTTAGCGATCGACAAAATTTCTCGTTTTACAAATATGATTATCTTGATTTCTTCAGTCAATTTATTTTTTAAAAATTTCGCAGTTGTAAATAGAAATCGAAGAGAAGTTTCTTCTGAGGAAAAGATAAAAATATTCTTTAATCCTTTTTTACGATCCCATGATTTGGTTATATACCTTTGAATGTCTATATCAAAAAAGGGATCTATATGAAGTTCTATATTTCCTACATAATTAGTATGATATCCTATTATTTCAGATGCTATTGAAGCAATTTTAGAATTATATGTTTGATCTTCATTTCCAGCTATGAATATATTATATACATTATAATTAGCTGTTTCCCTATGATGATGCTGCGAGAGTAAAATCATCAAGTCAAATAATTGGTTATTTAACGAAATTAATTCTGTTTCTCCTAATCTTCCTCGATTGTAAATCTCATTCAAAGTATTAAATGAAGGAATAAAAATATCTTTGATTATTCTAATAATATTCCTATCTGAATAAATAGTACTTAATAATATTTTACCTGTTTCGTTCTTATTATTACCTAATAATGCAGTAATAAAATTTTGTTGTATTTGCAAATAATTTAAAGGAAGTTCTAATTCCATGACGCCCGGTTCCAATGTCCAAATATTTACCGAACCAATTTTCTTTCTTTTAATTAATCCTATTACTGCCAAAATGTTAAGATATTTCGTTATGGTCATTCGATTTACATGAAGGGAATCAGCTAATTCGACACTAGACATGCCTGCATCATTCTTTTTCAAAGTTTCAATAACTTTATGTTTAATTTCATCAATTGTATATCTTCTATACAATAATCTAAGATTATTCATAGAATACAAAAACATTTAGCATGTTCACTCAATTTTATCAACAGTACATCATATTCTTTAGTATTTGATTCTGGTGTTAGATTCTAGTGTCACCAAAAAGTTTAAATTTAATGTAATTATTGGCATCGCCTAACTATGGTTAAAGAAAAATGTGTACTTGCCTATTCTGGTGGTCTTGATACTTCAGTATGTATAAAGTATTTACAGTTATTGCATGATCTAGATGTAGTTACTGTTACCGTAAACATTGGACAGAATGATGATTTCGAAGAGATAGCAAATAGATCTAAACAAGTAGGTGCGATAAAACATTATAATATTGATGCTTCCTCAGAATTCACCCAAAATCACATCATTCCATCTATAAAAGCAAACGGATTGTATGAAAATCGATATCCGTTAGCTACAGCCTTAGCAAGACCCTTAATAGCTAAAAAAGCTGTAGATATAGCATCAAAGGAAAATGCAAAATATATTGCACACGGATGTACCGGCAAAGGTAACGATCAAATAAGATTCGATATTACTATTAGATGCTTAAATCCTGATCTAAAAATTATTGCTCCTATTCGTGATTTGAATCTGACAAGAGATAAAGAAATACAGTTTGCCAACGAACATAAAATACCTGTAAATACTGAGGTAAAGAAATATAGCATTGACGAAAATTTATGGGGCAGATCTATTGAAGGTGGCGATCTAGAGGATCTATTAAATGAACCACCAGATGAGTGTTTCAAATATGTCAAGTTTGATAATCCGAAAGCCGGATATTTAGAAATTGATTTTGAAGCTGGTATTCCTGTCTGTGTAGAAGGACAAAGAATGAATTTGACAGATTTGATAAAGTACATAAATATCAAGGCAGGGTCTTATGGGGTAGGCATAATTGACCATTTGGAAGATAGAGTAATAGGTATCAAATCTAGAGAAATTTATGAATGTCCAGCTGCTTGTGTCTTGATCGAATCACACCAAGATCTTGAAAAAATGGTTTTAACTTCCCATGAATTACGATTTAAACATTTGGTAGACCAACAATGGAGTTGGATGACCTACTCAGGACTGTGGCAAGATCCATTGGTAAACGATTTGGATAGGTTTATAGATGCAACGCAAAACAGAGTTACAGGAACAGTAAAGATGAGAATGCAAAACGGTTCTATGAGGGTTGTAGGAAGAAGATCAGAATTCTCTTTATACAAAAACGAATTGGCAACTTATTCTTCTGGTTCTATTTTTGATCAAACATTAGCGAAGGGTTTTGTTGAATTATGGGGATTACAATCGGTTACTGCAAATTCTATAGCAATTAATTTAAATAAAAAAGAGAATAAAGGAGAAGAACAATAGAATGAAGAAAGAATGTAGTGATTGTGGAGGAGAAATAAATATTCCAGACGATGCCGTGGTTGGCGAAATTGTTTCATGTCCTGATTGCGGAGGCGACTTTGAAATATCTTCAAAGTCAAATGGTAACATTGAATTAAAAAATGCAGAATCCGTAGGAGAAGACTGGGGAGAATAAACTTGAAAAAAAATGGAACTAGCTATTATTTATGATAAACTACGATTTGAAGAAAAAGCTCTCTACGATGATGCAGTAAAGAAAGGAGTTAATACTAGATTACTCGATGTAAAATCTGTTTCAATAAGTACTGAATTTAATGATAACCAATATTTTGGAGATATTTTTCTACAAAGATGTATCAGTCATTTTAGAGGACTTTATATCACTTCTTGTTTAGAGTTCTTGGGATATCCGGTAATAAACAAGTATGAAGTAAGCGAAATATGTGGAAATAAATTAAGAACATCCCTAATTTTAGCAAAATCCAATGTAGCTGCTCCAAAAACATATTTTTGCTTTAACTCAGATTCATTTAAACTTCTGATCGATAAGCTTGGTTATCCAATCGTCTTAAAGCCAATAGTGGGATCTTGGGGACGTGGTGTTTTTCCGGTAAGAAATGAAGAGATTGCAAATATGTTGATAGAAACACGGGAAGAAAACGATTCTCCATTTTCAAGAATATATTATGTTCAAGAAATGATAAAGAGACCGCCACGCGATATTCGATGTATCGTGGTAGGAGACCAAATCGTAACTGCAATATATCGTTATTCTGCAGATAATGAATGGAGAACAAATGTAGCCAGAGGAGGTCATACTGTCCTAGCTCCTTTAACGAATGAGCTTGAGGAGATTGTTCTAAATGCATCTAAAGCAGTTGGCGGGGGAATTCTTGGTGTTGATATAATGGAAGATAAAACTCGAGGATTTGTAGTTCATGAAATTAATAGCACTGTCGAATTTCGTGGGGCCTCTCAGGTATCGCAATCTAATATTGCAGGTTACATGATTGATTATGTTCTTCAGTTTTCAAAAAAATAATTCTTACTAGAAGATATCCTAATTTTAATAATGATAGGGATTATCCTTTTACACATATAATAAAATTCATAAGATACAGCAATATTCTGATCTATAGTTTAACATAATGAAGGTAGGAGTCATAGGAGCATCAGGATATGTTGGTGGCGAGTTAATTAGACTACTTGTAAGTCATCCAAAAGTGGAGCTTAATATGGTGACTTCTCGACAACAAGCCGGAGAATATGTACATAGAGTTCATCCAAGTCTTAAAGGATTCATTGATCTCACTTTTTCACCAATGGATATTAAAAAAGTTTTAGACTCATGTGATTTGGTCTTTGTATCAGTTCCACATGGAAGTGCAAATCAAATAGTGAAAGATCTCTACGATAGTGATGTTAAAATTATAGACCTTTCTGCTGATTTTAGATTAAAAAATCCTAAAGATTATGTAAAGTGGTATGGATGGGAGCATCCATATCCAGAACTTCTTTCCAAGTCTGTATACGGTGTCCCAGAATTTCATCGCGAGGAGATTAAAGCCGCAAAATTGGTTTCGTGTCCAGGATGTATGGCAGTCACTTCTTTACTGGCACTTAAACCCTTAATAGAACATGATCTTATTGACACGAATCATATCGTTGTTGATAGTAAAATTGGATCTTCTGGGGCAGGAGCTCAAGCTAACGCAGGTACTCATCATGCCATGAGATACGGAGTGATTCGACCATATAAACCAGCAAAACATAGGCATACTGGTGAAATAATACAAGAATTAAGTCTTATAGCAAAAAAAGAGATCAAGATTAGTATGAGTCCTCATGCCGTAAATCTTGTTCGAGGAATACTAACTACAAATCATACATTTCTCAACAAGCCCATTGGTGAGTTAGAGCTTTGGAAAGTTTATCGAGAGTTCTACAGTCATGAACCATTTATACGTCTCATAAAAGATAAGAAAGGACTTTACAAGTTCCCCGATCCGAAATTTTTGATAGGTTCAAACTTTTGTGATATCGGATTTGATATAGATGAAGATAATCAACGTGTTGTTGCACTGTCCGCTTCTGATAATTTAATGAAAGGTGCCGCAGGATCTGCAATCCAAAATATGAATGTCATGTTTGGATTTGATGAAATGGATGGTCTTAAATACACTCCTCTGACTCCAGTATGATAGTTATCAAAATAGGTGGAAGTATAGTAGATGGATTACATCCTTCTACTATTTCTGACATCAAAACTCTGCTGGAAAAGGAGAAAATTGTTCTTGTACATGGCGGAGGAAAAGAAGTCACAAATATTGGAAATAAATTAGGTAAGGAACAAAAGTTTATAGTCTCTCCAGGAGGTGTGAGGAGCAGATTTACAGACAAAGAGACTGTAGAGATTTATACGATGGTGATGTCTGGTAAAATAAACAAAGCCATTGTCCAAATGTTATTGAATAGCAATATACGTGCAGTAGGTATTTCTGGAATTGATGGTGCAACCATAAAAGCAGAAAGAAAGAAAAAATTGGTTATTCTGAATGCAAAGGGTAGGAAGATGGCAATTGATGGAGGATATACTGGAAAAATAAAAAATGTAGATCCTGCTCTGATAATGATATTGTTGTCAAATGGTTTTGTTCCTATCATTTCTCCGATCGCTTTGAGTGAGGAAACTGAATTTCTAAATGTAGATGGTGATAGGGCTGCGGCCTATGTTGCGGGCAGTCTGAGTGCAGATAAAGTTATTTTTATTACCAATGTAAATGGTTTAATTTTAGATGATGAGTTGGTGAAAAATATGAATTATAGCGAAGCTAAGGCATCATTGCCCAAAATTGGTCATGGAATGGAAAAGAAAGTTCTTGCTTGTACCGAAGCTATAGAAATGGGTGTAAAAGAAGCGATTATTGCATCAGGCAATGTAGAAAATCCTATATCTGCAGCTCTTTCTCATGCAAATTGTACGGTGATTAGCAAATGAACGGCGAGGATCTTTATGTAGGAAACATCTACCAGAGGTTTCCTGTCAATATATCAAAGGGGAAAGGCGCAACAGTCTGGGATACATCTGGCAGAGAATATATTGATTGTATGGGAGGATATGGAGTTGCCTTGGTTGGGCATTGTAATGACAGGGTGGTACAGGCAATTAAGGATCAAATAGAAAATTTAATAACTTGTCACATGTCCATATATAATGATACACGATTAAAATTTCTGCAAAAAATGTCAGAAATTTCTCCGAAACAACTTTCAAAGTTTTTCTTTAGTAATAGCGGAGCAGAATCCGTAGAAGCAGCAATTAAATTTTCGAGAAAGTATACTGGAAAAAGTGGAATAATTTCTATGAATGGTGGATATCATGGAAAAACTTTCGGGGCTTTATCTGTAACATTCAATGAGAAATATAGAAAATCGTTTCAGCCCCTACTTGAAGGAGTAAAATTTGTTCCACCTCATACTCCATCAGTGATCGAGGAGGTATTGGATGAAAGTATCGGAACGGTAATAGTTGAACCAATCCAGGGAGAAACCGGTATAATAGTCCCGGAAGATGGAATTTTACAAGAAATTAGAGAAATCTGTGACCGTAATAATCTAGTATTAATTTTTGATGAGATCCAAACTGGATTGGGTAGAACAGGAAAAATGTGGGCCGGACAAAATTGGAATACTACTCCTGATATTATGTGTCTCGCCAAAGGTATTGCTGGTGGATTGCCTATGGGCTTGACTCTTTGTAAACCTGAAATTCTTGATTCCATAAAAATCGGCGAGCATTCATCAACCTTTGCTGGTAACCCACTTGCTTGTTCTGCAGGAATAGCTACAATTGATTCTATCGTGGAAGATAAGCTGCTAGAAAATGCTCTTCACATAGGAAGTTTATTTAAAAATGGATTATTAGAGCTACAAAAAAAACATAAAATAATTCGGGACGTAAGAGGATTAGGATTGATGCTTGCAGTAGAATTACGCTTTGACGTAAGAGACGTCTTAATGGATGGAATAAAAGAAGGAGTTCTTATGTTATATTCAGGCAGAAATATAATTCGGTTACTTCCTCCTTTAGTGTTAGACGAAGTAAAGGTATTAAAAACCTTGGAAATCATGGATAAGATATTGACCAAAGAAGAGGTTAGAAGAAATGTTAAATAATATTGATTCTTTTGATGAACAAATTATTCGGATCCTACAAAATGATTCACGTAAATCATTTGTAGAAATAGCTACTTCTGTAGGACTTTCAGAATCTGCAGTAAGAAGAAGAGTTAAAAATTTAATAGAGAATCAAATAATAAAAAAATTTACTATTGAAGTAAATCAAAAGGAAGAGACAAGCGCAATAACTCTAATTTCAGTCGCTTCGACGTCAGATACTTCTACCGTCACCGCTAGATTGTTAAATCTGGAGGGAGTCAAAGTAGTATATGAGATAACTGGACAATATGATATTGCGGCAATAATAAGTGCTTCTACTATATCAGAAATCAATTCCTACATTGATGATGTAAGAAAAATTGTAGGCGTTTCTGATACCAATACAGTGATTATCCTAAAAACTCTAAAGTAATTTTGTTTATATACAGAATCTTGGTTTCATCAACATAGAATGATTTCGTTTTTTTTTAAATAATTTCGTCATAAACATTTATATCATATACGAAAGATGTTTAAGTTGCATTACAATGACACTAAAATCGGACGATCCTAACTATTATGCGCATTACTATAATAAAATAGATGAGGGACAAAAAAAAATAAAGGTTCTAGATTCGACTCTAAGAGAAGGAGAACAACATCCTGGAGTATCTTTTACTAGCAAACAGCGGATTCAAATTGCATGGATGTTAGATTCTTTTGGAGTTGACCAAATAGAAATCAGCCCTGTTGTTTCTCAAGATCATTTTGAAGCAACCAAAATCATAATTAAACAAGGATTAAAAGCAGATATTGTTGCCCATGTTAGGGCAATAAAATCTGATGTGGATACAGCAATTAAAACTAACGCTGCGTGGGTAGCGACATATATGGGAATTTCTGATATACATTTAAGTGCTAAATTAAAAATTTCTAGAGAAGAAGCAAAAATGAGAGCAATAGAAGTAGTCGAATATATAAAATCCCATGGATTAAAATCTCGATTTACAATGGAGGATGCGAGTAGAACTGAACCCTCATTTCTATTAGAAATGTGCAAAGAAATCAATGGACTGGGCGTTGAAAGAATAAGTATCCCTGATACTGTTGGAATTATGCGACCAAATGGCATGTATAATTTGGTAAAAATGGTTTATGATAATATTGATAAATCCAAGAGCTCCCTTGATGTTCATTGTCACAATGATGTTGGATTGGCACTAGCAAATGCATTGGCTGGATGTGAAGCTGGTGCAGATCAGATTCACACAACAATAGATGGATTTGGGGAAAGAACCGGAATACCTTCTCTCGCTGAAACTTCTATAGCTTTAAATCTCATTTACAAATCTAGCAATAATTTTAGGTTACATATGTTGAAAGATTTATCAAAAACAATATCTCAATATACAGGTCTCGAGATTCCAGAATCTACACCGATCGTAGGTGATAGTGCTTATAAGCACAAAGCGGGAACACATCTTGCAGCCATTCTTCGAAATCCTTCTGCTTATGAGATAATTGAACCCAAACTTGTGGGAAATAGAAGAAAAATCGTTTTTGGCGAGCTAGCAGGTAAAAACGGAGCAGCTTACCTTTTATCGTTATTGGGTCTTGAAACAAGCAAACATGAGGCTGAAACTCTTGCCCGTGGATTAAAGGAACTTAGAATGGGTGACGTTTTAGAATTGTTTCTGGATGAACGTCTAGAAAGAAAAATACTTAATGAAGGATCGCCAAATGTGATAAAGGAGTAAAAGAATATGGTCAAATGTAAAGAATGTGATGCAGAAATAAGAATCCCCGATGATTCAATTGAAGGTGAAATAGTTGCCTGTCCAGATTGTGGTTCAAGCTATGAACTAGTCAAGGGAGCAGATGGATTCAGTATTAAGCCATCTCAAGTAGTTGGCGAGGATTGGGGACAGTGACTGAGAGAAAGAACAGAACCTCCCTCACTCTTCTTTATGATAATATACGCTGGGAAGAAAAAGCTATCTACGAGTCTGCTAGAAAAAGAGGAATTGACATAACGAATGTTGATTGTAAAGATCTAATTTTGGAACTAGACGGTCCTAGCTATTCTAATAAAATAATTATACAAAGATGTGTTAGTTATTTCAAAAGTCTTCATTCTACTGCTGCACTGGAAGGTTTGGGAGCTAGTGTTATTAATCCACTTAATACTTCTATTGTTTGTGGTAATAAATTATTTACACATATGAAATTGAAAAACGCTGGAATAAAAACTCCAAAAGTCATAACAACTTTTTCATATGAAGCCGCACTTTCTGCTCTTGATATTTTTGGATATCCGACCATAATTAAACCCACAATTGGAAGTTGGGGAAGATTAATTGCGTTACTAAAAGACAAAGATGCAGCGAAGGCTGTAATTGAAGATAGACAACATATGTTTCCACTTTATCAAATATATTATTTTGAGGAATTTGTTGATAGACCGCCTAGGGATATAAGAGCAATAGTAATAGGCGATACAGTAGTGGCTGCTATATATCGTTATTCGGAAAATAGCGAATGGAAAACCAATATGGCTTTAGGAGGCAGAGCAGAATCATGTCCAATTACAAAAGAGCTCGAAGATATTTGTATAAAATCTACACAAGCAGTAAATGGAAAAATAGTTGGAGTAGATCTTATGGAAAGTTCACGAGATGGTTTATTGGTTCACGAAGTTAATAATACAACAGAGTTTAAAAATACTGTCAGAGTTACAGGAATACCAATTCAAGATATGATAGTAGATTACTCTTTGCAATACAACTAATATTATTATTAAAATTGGTCTCACCTAATTATGCTGTGGAACTCTTAAAAAGATCAATAGAGCTCTATACACCCTCAAGATCTGAATCTCAATTAGCTAATATGCTTAAGGAAAAATGTATTGATGATCTGGGATTTGAACAGGCTCAGATAGATAGTGTAGGAAATGTTATAGCTACAAAGGGAACAGGATACCCTAGGATTCTACTTTGTGGACATATGGATACAGTTCCAAATAAAGTGCCTATCAGAATAGAAGATGGTTTATTGTATGGTCGTGGTTCCTCAGATGCTAAAGCTCCTTTAATCGCCATGCTCTTAGCAGCTTCGGAATTTCCTAAACAAAACGGAACAATTATTTTCGCAGGCGTAGTAGATGAAGAAGGAAGCGCTACTGGTAGCAAACAACTTGTTAAAAATAACATAGAGGTTGATTATGCAATTTTTGGTGAACCGAGTGGCATCGAGAACATAACGATATCGTATAAAGGTAGGTTAGCAATTAAACTAATATGCGACGTACTCCAAAGTGCTCATGCAAGTGCCCCTTGGCTAGCAAAAAATTCGATTGAAGAATCTTATGAGTTTTGGCAGGCCATAAAAAAGGAAATTAACAAAACAAACAATAGTGAAAAAAAAACTAGTTCAATAAGTTGCAGTCTGACGGAAATAACTGGAGGGTCGAGTCATAATGTTACTCCTCAAAAATGCAAGCTTACCATGGACATACGAATTCCTACTACAAATACATGCCAACAAGTATTAGACATGATCGATAAAGTAATTTCTAATATTTCTAGGCAAAAAGGAATAAAATCCAATTATATAATCGAAGATTTTACAGATCCATTTGAAGCAGATCATTCATCTCCTTTGGTAAGGTCTCTAGTTCTTGCAATACTGGATGTCTGTAAAAAACGACCGAATTTATTACGAAAAACTGGTACTGGTGACATGAATATTATTGGTAATGCGCTTAAAATACCAGTAGTTACTTATGGACCGGGAGATCCTCATTCTTCCCATAGTGTAGACGAGCATGTTGATATCCAAGAATATATTACCGGAATAGAGGTCTTTAAAAGATCGCTTTTTCATATGTCTAGGTTACACAATTATCAAAGAAAATAATCCAAACTACGATACCCCAAAGATAATAAGACAATCTTATCTATTTTTAATAACATGTTATACTTTGTTGGAATAGGAATAGACGGTTGTAACAGTATAAGTTTAAACGCTATAGAAATTATGAAAGGTTGTCAGAAAATTTATATTGAAAGATTCACAAGTTACATAAGTAAAAAAGAAATAGAAAAACTAGCTCAACTTATAGACCCCGAGAAGAAAAAACAAATTAATTTAGTTCAACGTTGGTTTATTGAGGATGGAAAAGAGATACTTTCCAAATCTAAAAATGCAATTGTTGCAATAGTAACTTATGGTGACCCATTTATGGCAACAACATTGAATGAATTACTGATAAGAGCTAAAAGAAATTTAATTGAAACACGTATTATTCACGGTTCTTCTGGACTTTTTTCTTTCATCGGGGAAAGTGGCCTTCATAACTATAAATTCGGTCGTACTACTACAATAATGTCAGATCCTCAATCTGCAATAAGTGTCTATAATATTATTTATGAGAATCTAAAAGTAGGTAATCATACCTTGATATTAACTGAATATAACAATAATGATGATAGAGATTTTTTCTTTCTAAATCCTCAATTAGCTCTTGAAATGTTAGTGGAAGTTGAAAAAGATCTAAAATATGGAATTATATCAGAAGATACTTTTATTATAGTTGGATCAAGAATCGGAACTGATTCTCAAAAAATTCAATCAGGAAAGATTCACTCTTTTGAGAATATGGATTTTGGTAAAGGACCTCATTCTATAATCATTCCTGGACACCTTCACTTTACTGAAATTGATTCTATAACATCACTTTATCAAAATTTTGACAATCCATCTGATAATACAAAACTATTCCAACACCTTGCCGTATCAATGGTTAACAGATATCTCCCAAAAGCTAAAGAAGCGCTAAAAACAATGAAGTCATTTCTAGATAAAGAAAATAGTATCTCCACTAATAACAATAAACCTGATAATAAGGGTATGTACAATGTACTAGAAAACGCTGAATATTACTTGCTTGATTCAGAGAGATTTCTTAACCAAAATAAATATGAATTAGCCGTCTTAAGCATTGGTTATGCAGAAGGATTAATAGATTCATTACGATTTCAGAAAAATATCAATCCATGGTTATCTTAATTTTATACCTCATTTTTTTAAAGATTTTTTTTATATTCTGATGATAAGAACTATTATTATAATAGAAGGTGTTTATTTCTCTGGGTGAGTATTATTATTGAGCAAAAATAATCAAGCTTTTAAAATACCAGATGAACTATTACTTTTTCTTAAAAATGAAACTTATTCGTTATTAATTAAAGGTGAACCTGGTATCGGTAAAACAGCATTATGTCTTGCTATTTTAAAGGAATTGAATATTAAAAATAATTTCTTTTACATATCTACTAGAGTTTCTCCAAATAAATTATTTTATTACTTTAAATGGGTAAATAAATACCTTAAAATCAAATCTTCCAATCTACATAATAAATTTTCTAAAACTGAAACTACGTTTGGACCATTCTTCGAAGATGCTCGACTGGATGAACCAGAATCTCTATTTGAACGAATTACAAATCAACTTATGGACGTACGTGCTCCCTTAATTATTGTCGATAGTTGGGATGGTGTGGCATCTTTTATGGATAGAGAATCCAGATTAAACAACGAACGAGTATTACAGACTTGGTTAGAAAGAGCTGGGGGTCGTCTAATATTAGTCGGAGAAGGAACAGCCACATCCACATTGGATTATTTAGTTGATGGGGTCGTGACATTAAGGAACATAAAGTATTACGGACGCGATCTCAGAGAAATATCTTTAAATAAGTTAAGAGGAGTAAATGTAATAAAAAATTCTTATTTATTCACGTTACATGAAGGTATGTTTAAGACATTTGAATCTTATAGCGATCCCTGTTCACCGTCTATCCAAATTTCTGAATCTGATTTAGATAAATCCGCTAATTTGTCTACTGCGAAGAAATTTAGTTCTGGATATGAGATTATAGACAGAGATTTTAATGGTGGTTTTTTAGATAAGTCTGTAGTCCTGATTGAATATGATCCTAGAATTGGAATCAATGCCGCTATTATTTTTTTATCACAATTTATTAGTGAATCGATGAAAAAATTATACTCCATATTTTTAAACTATAGTTTGAAAAATTCATATAGTTTATTATTAAATCAGATAATTAAAAATCATAATGATGATTTGATCAGATATATTAATTTCTTTAAAAAATCTAGAAATAATTCTGAAAATGATCAATATGTTGCAAAAAATATGCAGTCATATGATTTTATTGATGAGATAGAGAAATTTAAATCGCAATCTCCTGTATTTAGTATTATAGATATAGACAGGGATCAAAAAATAGACCCTGCAGTATTAGAAAGTCTAAAGAATCATATGAATATCACATTTATGATAAAGACGCTTGATGTTTCAGATAAATATTATGGTCTAATATTTCCTGATTACCATTTTCAACTTCTCTTAATTAATGGTGTACTTTGTATTAATATACTTCATCCTTTATCAAAAATGTATGTCCTAGAGCTAAACAAAGAAAAAAATAATGTTAATTTAATTGAAATTTGATCGGAGTGCTGTGATACAGATAAGTCTTTTTATTAATTTTAATATGTAGACTGATTTTAGATCTTTAATTTTTTAGTTTTTTCTAAAAATTGATGTCAAATAGTTATAGATTTTTAATAAAACATACATATTGGTTATATATTATTGATTATTGGAATGCTTGCTCTCGATTATCAATAGATTTTGTTGATTTTATTAAATAATTTAATCATCTTCAATCTCGTAATTATTGCCAATTTTAAAAATTGTAAGATATCAATTGTCTATTAAAATAGTTTATAAGTTATTCGTTCATCATTTTTATAACTATCGATAAATCGATAATTCTAAGAAAATCAATTCTCATCATCCTTATCAAATCATTGGATTGTTTTACTCTACAATCATTTAATCGTTAATATCAACTACAAAGATATGTCAAGATTTGGTTCCAATAACTCCTTAGATATGACCTTGTCTAAATTTAAGAATTCAAGACTATTAATATAATTATTAATTCTTGATGTTGATGTATAAATAGACTTTACAAAAATTCGGTAAATCTTTGACACAATGCGTCTTTATTTGTTACTTTTAAGCCATAAAAATGGGCCGAAAGGGAGTTGAACCCTCGACCTTTCGATTATCAGTCGAACGCTCCACCAAGCTGAGCTATCGGCCCTCTATACAGATTAGTATTTTGTTGGTGCTTTATTTCCGAGACAATTTAAATATTTATCTTATGATTTTCTAAAATATACTCTCTCTTGCAGATAAAACTACTAAAATCTATATGAATAATAATGCATTTAAGACTATAAAATTGTAATATGATATTATTAATGAAAGACAAGATCCATAACGTTGCTATAATAACAAAAAATCTAAATGATCTTGCCGCTGAATTCGAGAAACGAATCACAAAACTTTTGTTGGAAAAAAATATCAAAGTATATTCATTTCCGCCCTTCGAAATATCTGGTACTCATACAGTATCTTTAAATTTTAAATCTGTTGAAGACGTTGATCTTATTATTTGTCTTGGTGGCGATGGAACTACTTTACGTGCATTTAGATTTTATCCAAGCAATATTCCTGTATTTAGTATTAATGTTGGCGGTACTAGAGGAATCTTATCAGAAATTAAAGTTGATTTAATTAACAGTGCAATTGATGCACTTTTAAAAGGTGATTATTTCTTTGATGAAAGGTTAAGAATCCAAGTTTCTTCTGAAAACCAATTATTCCCTCCTGCACTAAATGATGTATTATTATTCAGGTCAAATCTTACACGAACACCGACATTTACTATAAAATATCGTGGAGATAAAATTGTTCAACGTATGGACGGAATTTTGATATCTACTCCAACAGGATCTACAGGACATTGTCTATCTTTAGGTGGTCCAATCTTGCACGAAGAACTATATTGTTTAATTATCAATCCAATAGCTTCTATCAACAAGTTACCACAATTCATAGTCCCCCCAGATGATATAGAAATCATTTGTAATAACAATGTAGACTTGATAGTGGATGGTCAAGACAGATATTTAGTAGACGCAGAAGAACCAATTACCCTAAAAAGATATGAAATTAATGCTAAATTTATTCGATTAAGAAAAAAAGGCTTAAGGCAACTTGAAAAACTTGGATTCTGAAGTATTTGTATTGGATTCTAGTGCTTTTTATTCTGGATTTCATCTTTCAAATAGTAAAAAATATTACACTACTCCATTGATTCTTGATGAGGTTCGTCATTTAAAGAATTTGACTTCGAGTTACGATGCTTTAATAATTTCAGAGTCATTATTCGCACTTGAACCAAATGTTGAATCCGTTTCAAAGACGAGAACTACAGCCTTTAGCTCTGGAGACATTGATAGACTTTCTGATGCGGATATTTCAATTATTTCTCTATCTTATCAATTGGGCTATCCCCTAGTTTCAGATGATTATTGTGTTCAAAATGTATCGAAGATCATGGGTATTGAGATCATTTCTCTAGGCATATCTGAAATTTCAAAAATCCGGAAATGGATCAATTTTTGTAAAACTTGTGGTAAAGGTTATTCACCTAAAATAACTGAATGTACAATTTGTGGTAACAAAACTAGAAGAAGATATAAAAATAAGTAATTTGATATTTTAAATATTCTGCAACTTTCTTGAATTACAGTTTCTTGTTTTTAAGGCATTGTTATGACTTTCATGGGAGCGAATAAGAAGAAAATATTAGCATACGATTTTTCTATAATATTTCTTCTAGTTGATTTATTTATTAGAATATAATCTTCTTATTTGTCTGCAGTTGGTAGGTTTCTCTATAATAAAAAACAATTTTTCTTTTCTTTTGATAATTATAATAATTGGTATTGGTTTTCTTTCCATAATATCCTATCAGTCGGCTTCATTTACTGCAGATGAGATAAAAAAGATTGCTCAGGAAGATATCCGTTCTAATGCAAGAATACAGACTTATGACCTTTCAAGGATTCTTGTTCATAGTTTAGACTCGATTATTTCAAATCTAGAACTCTTGACTTCTTCCCCCTTGATTTTGCAAAACGATCTTGACCAAATTCAAAACCTTCTTTATACTGCACAGCTATCAACCTTGCAAATAACTGATGCGTATTATTGGATGGATATTAATGGTAGAATAGTAAGCTCTAGTAAAATCTATCAAGGAGAAAACCTCAATACCAATCTAAACCTTCAAAATCAACCTTTTTTTCTATACCCAAAAAAGACACTATCTCCTTACTACAGTACTTCGATCAAGTCAGAAGATAGTCCGTCCTCTTCTTTATACATTTCATATCCTTTATTAAAACAACAAATAATAAAACATCAAAATGATACCTTTAGCATAAGACAGACATTTGATGGGGTAATTGTTGCTGCAATAAGTGTAAAATCCTTAGGTATATTTTTACAAAATGAAATGGTATCTTCTATTATAGGTAATGTTGGTTTAATGGATAGAAATGGTGTGATAATCTATGCTAGAAATCAGTCTCTAATAGGCAACAATTATCTTTCCACCGAATTTCAATCTTTAATTCCAGAGAATCTCAGGGGGGATTACAATAGTATTCTTAAGAAAGGTCTTGAAGGAAAATCCCTTGCCGAAGATTTAGCGTATAACGGAACTACAGTAACCTTATCATACGAGCCAATAGTAATTAGTGATAAATACCTGTGGACTTTATATGTTAGTTTTCCACATCAGCTTGCCAGTAACGTCGGTTCTCTGATAGCTCAACAAAATAACTTCAGTACTCTGATAGTTGTAATTACTGGCTCAGTCACAGTTGGAATAATATATCTAATTCTTTCCTGGAACAGACGATTAGAGGGGGAAGTTAGTACTAGAACGTCACAATTAAAAAGTATTAACCTGTCTTTGGTGGAGTCAAATAGACTTCTGGAAGAAGCTAATGAACAGCTAAAGGTACACGATAAAATGCAAAAAGAATTCATTAACATTGCAGCTCATGAATTACGAACCCCTATAATGCCTATTCTAGGAGAGGTTGAGTTAATAGAAGAGGACCTTGATCCAGAGGACAAGACTGTAAAAGTTCAAGAAGAACAAATTAAATTAATCATTAGGAATGCAAAACGGTTAGATAGATTAGCTTCTGACATTCTCGATGTAACTAGGATCGAAAGCAATTCTTTAGTCCTTCAAAAAGATTACTTTGATCTTAATGATATTCTTTCTGATTCAATCAACGATATCGAGAAGCGTATATCTTCCGGAGATGGTTATGCCAAAAATATTAAAGCTATCTATCAGCCAACTAATGTGAGGATTTTTGGAGATAAGGAGAGGATAAACCAAGTAATTAGTAATTTATTGAGTAACGCATTGAAATTTACAGAAAAAGGTTTTATTAAAATGAGTGTTACAAAGAAGGATCAGGATGTACTTATTAGTGTTGAAGATACGGGCAGTGGAATAGATGCGGAGATTTATCCTCGTCTATTTTGTAAATTTGCTACAAAATCCGATAAAGGTACTGGACTGGGTCTGTATATTTCTAAAAATATAGTTGATGCACATCACGGTAAAATATGGGCTCAGAACAATCCTAACGGGATAGGAGCTACTTTTTTCTTTAAACTTCCACTAGATGATAAAACTTAATAATGTTTAAGAAATTTTTAGGTTTTCATTTTTATACGTTGATTTAAAAATAATATAATATTTTTATCTTTAAAAATCTTTCAATAACAAGATATATCAAATTCCAATTATACTCTTATCTGTATTAATCTTCTAATATTATTTTACATATTATTTTCCATTCAAATATAATCACAGATTGCTATGGATTGAACTATCCTAAATCAAATATATTTATTTAGAACTAGATATTGCAAGCAAAAATGAATTTACAGATTGTATTAATCATTGGACTTGTGTGTACATTCATTTTTCTATCATCGTTTACAAATCTTGTGTTTGCTGAGGATTTTCCCGTAATTTTCGCATTTAAAGAACAATATCTTCCATCGAAATATACCCCGTCATATCTCACATTCATGATAAATAATGCATTAGGTGGTTCATCTTCATACGTTTCTAATAGTGAATCCCATGAAACATTTAAAGAACAATTCGTCTCAATTGAATCATTGGACTATAATAATAAAATGATGTTTGAAGATCCATCCCAACAATTAACGTCTCTTAGTACTAATAATGCACCATTTATTCTGCCATTACCCTTTCCCTAATGTATTTTAGAGGAGTTAAAAATAGAAACAAATTGAAAATAACTATTAAGAATATATATCTGAATTGTATTTTTTTCAATATCGCGAGGTTAGCCTAGGCCGGTTAGGGTACGAGCTTCCCAAGCTCGGGGTCGCGGGTTCAAATCCCGCATCTCGCATATTGCAAAATAAACAACATGTTCATAATGGTCCTAAATAATCAAAGCCGGTTTTTCTTTTAATCAAATTCGATATTTATCAAGCATTATTAACAAGTAAATTAATAAAAAATAGACGGGTTTTAAGTATCATTAAGTTCCTCTAGTTGTATTAAAATTTAAAATAATATAACTCAAATTGAAATTTGATTTTATTTTTGGCAACTGTTTAGACATATTTTAATCTATCATACCATGAATCATATGTTAGCTGAGATGTTCTGACAGATAGTTTCTTATATCTAGATTATATTTTTTCTTCTAAGATATCTACATATTTTATTTCTGAAACCTGTAACTAATGAATAGACTGCCAAATGATAATGAGTTTTTTGTATTTGATTTGGAATTACTTTTAAAAAGATACGAATAATTTAAATCTTTAAATATAATCGTTAATTTTCATTAAATGGATGAAATTTCTTTTTTCCAAATTTGTTGTATTTACTTTTATTTCCTTCACAATAATATTATTTTCTAATATTCAGTTTTTTAATATTACAATATTTTCACAAGAAGATGATAAGAAAGGGTTTGGAGTACAAGAAAGAGAACGTGCTAGAATACATGCGGATAATGACTCAAAAGTTGATGATAAGAAAGGGTTTGGAGTACAAGAAAGAGAACGTGCTAGAATACATGCTGAGAACGATTCTCAAATTTTTAATAATGACTTTGCCGGTTTGATCATACTTGTAACAATAATTGTTATTGTTGCTGTAAGTTCATATGCATTATACAAAATATTGATAATCAGAAGAAAGTCCGATCATTCAAAACCAAAAAAATAATAATAATGGTTTAGTCAATTGATTAAAAAAATTTTTTTTAGAAATTACATCTTAGTACCAATATCAATTTCGTTATTGTTATTGATTCAATATGCTCATGGTGATAATCATAATAGAAGTTTACATGACAATGCAGAATTATTAGGATGGCTTTCCATTAGTTGTGGATTAATTGCTAATATTCCATTCATTTTATACGTACGCGTAAAGAGATTATCAGTTAAAAAATTAGGTGGAGCTGACAGTCTAACGCGAAATCTTTCTCTAGAACACAGACCAATAATTAATTTCCATATTATTTTGAATCTAATTGGATTTTTTACAGGCATTTTTCATGGAGTATTGTTAATTAGGGGAATAGATTTTATTTCTATATCGTTAGTAATTGTTATAACTACGCTTACTGTTAGTGGCATTTTGATGAGATTTGCAAAATTAAGAATTCTTAATCAGTTAAATAGAATAATACATACACATATTATTCTCACAATTTTACTTGTAATTTTGGTAGTCTTACATCTCTCGATTTCACAGTAAAAGCGCTTATTCTTGAAGTTAACATTGTCCAATTTGGAACATAAATGACAAAGTTTATAATATCACGCTTGATTCATGCATGAGATTAGTTCTATAAAACTCATTGGAAATGCTACAAAAGTAGGGTATATTTTGTCATGCAAGATAGAAAGGAAGAACTTGTATAAGCTGGCCTATCGATCATTATATTATTTTGAGAGTATGAGCATTATGGATGTAAATGTTGACATACAAATTTCGTGATTTCACTGGAACTTATATTGAAGAATTTGACTATTCCCAAGGTATAATACATCATCTTGTTTACATCTTTACATAAAGTATCCCTGCATACAGAACACGATTTTACGTATATATCAATATAAAAACAATAGAAAGAACATTAAGAATATTTACACAACCAATCATGATACTCTATTTGAAGATATGTGAAATCTAAAACTATCTTGTCAAATCGAAATTGATGAAAGTTTGTTTGGTCCTCATAAGAGAGAATTTAAATGCGGATTAGGTTCAAATGAGCACAAAAATTGGACAACATCAAGTAGTGGCCGGTTGAAGAGAGGAATAGGTAAGAAAATAATTACATAAATAGAATTGAAGGAGTCTGAACTTATGCCAATACATCGTTGTATCGTTATTGAGGAGTTCCTAAACAATATGTTCATCTATATTAAAATAGATAGAATTCAGATTCAATAACAGACAAAGATATATTTTATATGTTAACAAATATTCTCGTTAAAACTGTTCCTAAATCTTTACGTATTACCTTTCTAGGAGCATATTTTTTTCTTTACTTTTATAATTTTTAACCAATCAATTTAGGAAAAAATCTATTAATTTTTTAAATTATGTATTTTTTAAATTATGTATCTATCTCTTTATAGGTTTCAAATCTTTCGTGTTTTATAGCCTCTTTTATAATAGTAAATGATACCTGTTCTGCCATTTTACTAAGTACAGAAACATCATCTTTATATTCATCAAACGAAGAATGATTTTTATTTCCAAGATAGACTTCTTTAATTTTATACCCTGAAACGGCTGCCTCAATTAGGAACCAAACATCTATTCCCCATCCATCAGGAGGATTACAATCCAGCATTTTCTTCCATACCGCAACGTTGGAACATACCTCTCCGCTTAATGGTTGTTCAATATGAGATAGTTCAGGAAAGAAAATTCGTAGCATAGGTTTTGCAATAAGTTTTGTTACAGCAGCGTCACGAGGAAGTCGTTGATAGAAGCCTCTTGTCATATCAAACCCGCCTTCCAATACCGGTTTTGCCAAATCATCAACCCACTCAGCACTAATATTTTTTATATCGGAGTCTAAAAAAAGAATAGCTTTATAGGTTTTTCCTGGATTGTTAGGATTAATATTACCATTTATTGCCTCAATCAAACCAGCCTTCATAGCTAATCCTTTACCCGGAAATTTTTGCAAGGCTTGTTGTATTATCTTAACGCCACCAACATTATTTGCAATTTCTATTGTATTGTCTGTAGAAAAACCATCAACTATTATAATATCTGGTTTAAATGAGCTACTTTTTACATTTATCAAGACATTCTCAATTGTACTACCTGAATTTTTTGTACATAAAATAACTGCTAAATCAGGAGAACTAAGTTCAAATGAATCATATTCACTTCCTTTAATGATATTATTTTCTAATGATTCATTCATTTTTTATTTTTAAGCTTTAATGGTATATAGGTTTTGGTTGGAAATCTTTATAAACTAATTTTTTTAGGATTTTAATTTCTAAATTTCATATATTTTAGAGTCCATAACAAAACCCTTGAATTTTTAAATTATCTTTTGAGAATTAAATTGAAAAGAATTATTATGCTTTCAATAAGATTGTTAGGATAAATAGAAATCTGTCCTAGCGTATTAGGCTAGATTATCTGGTTTCCAAAAAGAAGATCTGGCAAACCCATTGTAACAGATAAAACCTCTCAACTAATTAAAAAAGATCACCATTTATTTTTATAGATGATGTCATATAGGTTTATGCTGAGACACAATTCACTATTACGTAAAATGAAAAAACCGGATACAAAATCCGATATTGCAAAAAAAACGTTGACCTGCTACTGTATTGTGTAGCCATTATACAGAAATTCTTTATTCGTCAAATGATGAATATTCTATTGTCATTACTCTTCTTTCCACTGTTTGTGGCAAGTATTTATCCTTTTTATTTCAATATCACTTTTGTTCTTCTAGTTAAGACAAATTTCATTTTGCGAAAATTCTTTTCTATTCCTTTTACTAAAGATCGAAATAGTTTCTATATTAGATAATATAATTGGATATTCATTGTTGTAAAAA
The DNA here is from genome assembly GCA_035250975.1 of Nitrososphaeraceae archaeon. Taxonomy (GTDB): domain Archaea; phylum Thermoproteota; class Nitrososphaeria; order Nitrososphaerales; family Nitrososphaeraceae; genus TH1177. The sequence goes on from DATFEP010000040.1 coordinate 49,803, forward strand.
GTATAGGAATGTCGTCTTCCTTTCTTCTTGTTGTGATTTGATTTATACACTATAATAGCTTCTTTGTTGACGATCATGAAAATCATATCAAATTTTAAAAGAAAATAACATCAGTATAGCCTTAGAATTAGTATCCAAAAAATGAAAATAATTAGATAATTAAAAAAATTATTTCTAACTCACAAATCATTAAAGACTGAATACAGAAAAAATACTAGAGTTTATAAAATGTTATTAAATTATTAAAACTTTAAAAGAATAATAGAAAAACCCCTACTCTTAAAGTGAATATTAAATAATAGGAGGGCAAAGTACCTGAAAAATTTATTAGCAAACGATGATAATCTTTCTGCATCCAACAATCAAGTTAAAGATACATCAAGGATCATCATTAATACAAATCCAAATAACAGAAAAAAGGTTGCTAAATCTATATTACCACGTCTATGGGATTCTGGAATTACTTCTTCGGCAACAACGAATATCATAGCACCTGCAGCAAAACTCAAGGCATAGGGTAAAAGTGGTTGAGCCATAAAAACAAAGATTGCCCCTAAAACACCTGCAACTGGTTCAACTGAAGCTGATAACTGGCCATAAAAAAAACTTTTTCTCGTTGAATATCCTTCTTGTTTTAGTGGCATAGCAACAGCAAGACCTTCAGGAAAGTTTTGTAAACCTATACCGATGGCGAGAGAAATTGCAGCTCCTAGAGTTGCTTCGGGTAAACCTAATGATGCAGCACCAAATGCAACACCAATAGCTAATCCCTCAGGAATATTGTGTATAGTAATAGCTAGGACTAGTAGATTACTTTTCTTTAACTTTGTTTTAGGACCTTCTAAGGCTACAGGAGGTAGATTTGGATGAAGATGCGGTAAAATTTTATCTATTATTCTAATAAATATACCTCCCAATAGAAAACCAATTGCAACTGGTAACCATGGCATCATATCGTGTTTTGAAAGTTCTAATGCTGGAGAAAGAAGAGACCAATAGCTAGCAGCAAGCATAACTCCTGCAGCAAATCCTAGCATTCCATCAAAAATTTTTCTATTCATGTCTTTGAGCAAGAATACTAAAGAAGCTCCAACGGCTGTAACAAACCATGTAAAAAAAGTAGCGAGTAATGCCTGTGTAATAGGATTTAAATCAAAAAACCACGGTATCAATATAAAAACTAGTGAAAACTTGATCTATTATTTTAAAATTTCTATCTGTAATTATGTGAATTTCAATACTAAATTCGGCTCTATTAATTAAGACAATTTCTGTTTCCTGTTTCTTCTTGTCGCTAAAAATTTTACAATATCATCAATAAAATTAACTTGTGAAAAGTTTTTTTTCTTGACTAAAAATCGCAAACATCAATATAATTGTGACAAAGTGATGCTTAAGAACTAATAAGAAGAACAAAAAAGAAAAGTTAAACTGTCAGTATAATAAATCATTATATGTATATTTTCGTATATACACTATCCTAAATTTCCAAGATTATCGATATTTAATATTCGTGATGATCATGATTAGTTTATCTAATATTCATTTTTCTAATTGTAGCAGTAATGATAACAATAATACTAGCTTTGAAGAAAATAAGTATTTGGAGTTATCATCAAAAGACACTGTGACTAAAAACATCACATTTGAAGAATTATGTCCAGTATGGTCTAAAAAAATATCTTTAGGGTTGGATAGAGTAGATAGATTCATGATTGAGCGAGATTCAAAGTATTGCATTGTAGGTGAAGCGTGGAAATTTTCAGGAAGATATACTGGATATTATTTGGCACCTTTGATTCCGTTTGTTGGATGCTGGACTTGTATAAATTACGCACGTAAATTTGCAAAGATTTCAAAGAATAAAAATATAAAAGAAGGTGTAACAAGAACCGATTTTGAACCTTTAATTGAATATTTTATAAACCATTGGAATGAAAAACATACTAATAAAAATATAAAAAATAAAGAATAATACAAAGAAAATAAAAATAATGCTGTAGTAGGTTAATACATATCATAACTACAATGATCATACCTAAAGAATGAATAAATGAATGTTTGAATGACCTTATTCTTATAGAAGCTTAGATACTATAATGGCAAAGTTCAAGAAATGATTATTTAAAATTTTTTTCTTAGAAATATTATAAAATATTTTTATGTTGATTCTTTGAGGATTACATTAATAGTTATACTCATTCACCCCAGCCCAATATTTTACTACTAAAGTTAAAATGCCAAGAGAGAACATATAAGATAAATTTCAATGTACCATATTACAACAGATATTCATGAATAATAATTCCAATTCAATATTATGGATCAATATTAGAATTTTTTGTATAAAAATTTACGGTAATAAATACGGATTATTTATGGTTAAATTTCTATAATATTATAAATTGATAACATTCTAAAAAAAAATTAAAAATATCAAAAAAAGTATTTATTATTTACAAACCATGAAAAATAAGAATCTGCAAGACTTGTACAACGATGACGATGAAGCAATGGATAAAGTCTTAAATAATAAAAAAGTAGATCACCCGAAATAACTGGGCGACTACTACCTATCAATACTGGATTTGTATTCCAATATCTTCAAAGGCCATATTTTAACGAGTCTTTCCATTAACCTGGATCGTTTGCTCATTTAGAAAAGGCTTTGTAATCAAAATGTAAATTATTGTATACGAATTACAAATTCGCAAAGTTTTATTTTTTCAACTCAAAATACACGAACCCAAGAAAATTATTGAGCCAGTAGGGATAACATCGATATTCATAAACAGAAAGGAAATGTACTATGAATATAACGAATAGCTGTCTACTGTGGTTGCGGTGTTTGATATCATGATTATAGTGATAATTATTTCGGTGACTGATATCTATGGACAGACAAAAGAGATAACTTTTTTTAGATTGTTATTCTGAAAACACTGCTATTCTTGAGTTCATTATTATCTACGACATCATCTCGTTTCCATGATTTTTGCAAACAAAATATAAGATAAAAAATCCGAAACTTATCTGGGTCACTGCCGGGGCTTGATCTTATGAACGAATCGAATTTCTTGAAAAAGAAAAAAGAATCAAGAAAAGATATTGAGTTTAAACATGAATTTAATTTTACTAAATATCGTAATTAACTACAAAAGACTATCTTGATATGCTATCTTCAGTAATTATTGTGTAGATTTATTAAATTACAAAATCGTTATTATATATAAATGATAAAATCTATCAATACTGGATATAAGTTTAAAGATGAATAATAAAATAAACCATAAATTCAGATACAAAATCTTAGGAAATATTATATATATTTAGATTCGATATTGTTTGTATGAGATATCAATGTATGATGGTGGAGCAGATCATCTAGCAGGTGAAGATCTAAACGTCATACAGGATTCTACTTTTATTTTGAAAAAATACATAGAAATTCTAAAGTCAGCCACCAGTGAAATACATTGGACCTATCACAATACTAATACAATTTCTTATCAGAGAAGCGGAATATTCGAAATATTAAGATCTCTTAAAAAGAACATTAGAGTTCAAGTGTTAATCCAAAAAACTGAGTCTAATAAATCAATTAATCCAGAAATATACAATAAATATAACAAGAGTATAGAAGTTAGAGTAATAGAGGGAATTCCAACGTCTCCTGCTGCTTCATTCTTTGTGGTTGATAAAAGTTTAGTATTCATAGTCATATTAAAAAATAATATTAGTAATAACTTGTCTGAAAATATTGATTCTGCAATTCTTACTACTAGAAGCTATATCGTTTCTTCTTATCATTATATATTTGATTTACTCTGGCATCAAACAGATTTACATCAACACATACAAGAAAAGAATTTGCAACTAGAAAGAAAAAATGAAGAATTAATTGATCTCTATTCTGACTTGCGTACATCATTTGAGGCTCTTGCTAAAACAAATAAGAATCTCCAATCAGCCAATAAAGAGATTGAAATACAAAAGAACAAACAAATAGAGTTCTTCAACATGGCAGCTCACGAACTTAGAACCCCTACTCAGTCAATTATAGGATATATTGAAATGATAAAGAATTTTCCACATAACCTTCCAAAATATCTTGAACCATTAGATAGAAATTTAAACAGACTTTACAGGTTGACAGAAGACCTTTTTTATATAGCAAAAATAGAAAGTGATAATCTAAATTTACATAAGATAAATTTTGATATTATTAAATTAGTAAATGAAACACTGACAGATTTCATCAATGAGTCAGACAGTAAAAATAATAATAACGATTTTAAATTATTACTATGTTACAATAATTATGATTATCATATCCATAATAAGGACAAAATAAATAATAACAATAAATTAGATAAAAAAGGAAAACAATTATTTGTAAATGCTGATAGAGACAGAATACAACAAGTTTTATATAATTTATTAAATAATTCAAATAGATTTACCGAAAATGGTAACATTATTATCAAAATAAGAAAACAAGAATCTGATAATGATGAAATATCAGTAAGTATACAGGATAGCGGTAAGGGAATCGACCCTGAAATATTGCCAAGACTATTTACAAAATTTACGAGTACTTCTAAATATGAGGGTGGAACTGGACTTGGGTTATACATATCAAAGAAGATTATTGAAGAACATGGTGGCAAAATATGGGGTAGAAATAACCCTAACGGTATGGGTCAAGGTGCAGAATTTGGCTTTTTATTGCCATTGGTCTAACCAATTGAGTAAAAAATAATAATTTCTCTAATTTGGACAACACTTAGTTTATATAAATAAGATAAATGTAACTGACCAAAAATTATAAGTTTCTCTTTAAAAGTTTGTTATATCTCTCTCGAGCTTCATTTACACGTTCTTCGAATGAGACAATACCTGTACTTGAAAGATTGTCTGACAATCCCATTTTTTTATAAAGAATAGTTATTATCCTTCTTTCAATGATTAATTTGCCACCATCTATTACATGGTTTAATGCTTCATCAAGTATATACGGTTTATCAGCTGTTTTGGTAATATCAATAGAGTATTTATGTGCTAAATAATCTGTTACTATTTTTGAAACAATATCACCCAATATTTTTATCGCATTACCTACAGATTCTGCATAAACTTCTTCAAAGGAAATATTTTTAGACATGAATCATAAATCACTATTATTTTTTAAGTTAGATTCATTAGCAGTCAAAGTTACTGAGAATATTGAAACTTTATTTCTTGTTCTTGTTAATATTATCATTTGTAAATTGCTTTCCTACGTTTATTTTTCATATTTTTTTCTTTCTTGGCTATTTCTTTCAGATCTATTGGAAGTTTTTGCTTTCTTTTTCGTCTCTCCATATTCTCCTCAAATTTTATCTTTTGTTCCCTATCAGCAGATCGTTGATAGGTTTTCTGAGCAATACCACTCATAATACCAGTATATTTTTTCATTGGACCTACTATTTTCATTCCTCTATCACTCACAATCAAAAATTCTATGATTGACTGGTCGTGATTGGAAGCTCTCATTTTCAGTATCAATAACGAGCGCTTTATTTGTGATTCTGCCTCGAAATATCTAAGAACAATGATATTTTGAAAAATAGACGATAAACCAAGTGAAGTTACATTAATACCTGGCTGCTGGGGTTGTAGAATGGTTATTATAGAAGTCATTTCTTTACTCCGAAATAGATTACATAGCCTTTTTGCGATTAAATAGATTTCTTGATTAGATGAATATTTGAATCCTGACAATCCATCTACCACTATACGTGACGGTTTTATAGTATCTATATTAGATGCTAATTCTGAAATAAATGCATCCTGACTCTGATTTTCTGGGATCCAAGATAGTATATGCAGTCCTTTTTTTTCAAGGTTCTTCACATCGTAACCAATAGAGGCACCACTAGTTCTAATGTCATTAGGTGATTCTTCAAGAGAACAGAATAAGCCAATCTGACCATCAAGAACTCCTTCCGCAACAAACTGAAATCCAAAAGTAGTTTTACCTGTACCTGACGCGCCAACCAATGCTGTTGTAGAATACTTGAAAAGTCCTCCCTGAGTTCTTTCATCTAAACCTGAAATACCAGTTCTAATTCTATCAGTTGAAACTGGCAGAATAATCTTTAGTGGTTGTTTGGGATATACTACCATACCTTTTTCTTTAATAAAAGACACATGAGGTTCCCTAATTATCGATGTAGACCTCATTTTAATTACCCTCAAAATAATAGGAACTGCCTCCCTAAAACCATGATCAAGTTGTATAATACCATCAGCCACAAATTCCTCCATTCCTGAACCTATGCTTTTGCTTCCAAAAGGAATCTCTACTATCAGTATATTTGTTACACCTTCAGCTCGTAACATCTTTCCTAAAACAACCTGCAAGGCAATTCTAGACTCGATAATATTATCAAAAGCAAGTTGTATTACAGAAAAGGAATCAATTACTAATCTTTTACAATCGATACTTTTACAAGTTTCAATAATTTGTTCTAGTGCATCTGCTATACCTTCCTTTGTTACAGCAGAAAAGTCTAAGAATGCAAATTTATTATCTTTCTCAAAATCTCTAAAATTCATTCCAAATCGCTCAAGATTATCGTAGTATTGAGTTTTAGACTCACTGAATGAAACGTATACACAACTTTCCCTACGTGTTAACCCTTCATAAAGAAAGTGAGATCCAAGTATAGTTTTACCTGTACCTGGATTACCTGCTAATAAAACCGTAAATCCTTTTGGTATTCCACCCTCAATGAGTGTATCAAGAGCACTTATACCTGTCGATAGGCGTTCAACCAATGTTTTTTTGATAAAATAACAAACTAATAAGAGTTATTTATCCTATATCCTAAATTGCCAAGATTATCGATATTTAATATTCGTGTATTTTAATGGATGTTGTAATAACTTCAGGATTAAGAATAAAATATCAAGATACAATTAAACTAGGTATGGGTATAACTTGAAATTGTGATACGTCTAGTTCTACAATTAATATTTTTTAAAAAATATTAAAAATGCAAACTATCTGGACCAACAATGGATAGTAATTTTAAATCCCTTTGGTGGTTCATCTAAGGGGGATATGCTTTGATAAGATGGTGGATAAAGTCCTAAACGTTAGACTCATATTTTTTGTTATTAAAAATTTATTTAAGAGAATTCCTAACTTAGAAATTCTATTAAACATATTATATAAATATTTGAATAATCACTATTACATCAGTTGTTAATATACTTATTAACTTTATTGTAAGCTTACAATCAAAACTAAATGATAAAAAAAATTGAGCAAAAAATTGGGGAAGCACTTGGTTTAAAAATTTCACACTCAAAAGTCTGAAATACTAATTCGAAAGGGTTGTCAAAAGCAGAACATGAAAGGGAATTAATAACTATGAAAGAGGAACCAAGCAAGCAACAAAAAGAAATGGAGGATTATACTTAACTTTAATCTTATTATTATTGTAGCTATTTCATATAAATTATTAACCATCTTCTCATTTAGCTAAAGCAGCTCTTTAAAGACATAAAGGGGGTGTATATTTAGATAATTGTTATTTGGGTAAAAAAAATAATACAAGTAATAATAGAATTTTCAACAGACTTCCTGCTAATTTTTACAAGAAATATAGAGAAACTATTTTAATGAATAAAGATTTACTTATTGCTGGCACAATTGGATTTTTAGCTAGTGCTGTTATAGCAGAACTATATGCGATTTATTCTCCTAATAATGTATTAACTTCCACAGTAACGGTATTGGTGGGATTTATAATATACAAGATAATTTTTATAATTCTTTTTCATATCGACAACAAACAAAAATACACCGATAAATTTACTAGGCAGATTAATTTCAATATTCTAAAGAAAATCATAAAGAAGATGGTATTTGCTTGGTCTATATTTGATATTGTTAACAATATATCACGATGGATAATACTATTTGAATTATTATTAATAGGATTCAGACCTTTTGAAGCAGCTATAATATCTTCTATAACTGCTTCTTCTATATCCTATTTAGCAATAAATATAATCTCAAAACGTATCAAAATCTTTTCATCATTAAAGAAGAAGAATACTCAAAAATGAAAATAATGCCAAAGATATCTTAGAATTATAAATGAAACGCTACCAATTAGTGGAGAACTTAAACAATAAAAAAGTATACCTAAAGAATGTCATCATGCACTAGATACTATTACATTAGCTCATATCTGCAGGTAACATATGTATAATTATGTCAGCAAAAAAAGAAAAGATAAATGAAAAAAATTCAACTAAATTTAGTCCAGACAGTACTAATTTCAATGAAAGAACAAATAGAGACAATCACAAGTAGACAAAAAAAGTGGTGTAAACTCCATCGGATTATGGGACTTGTATAATCCACAGAAAATTGTTGAAAATCACGCAGTATTGGTCAATAACTTTACAAGTTTTCTGTTAAACACGAGCAATCTCATAAATAACACTCTAGCATCAAATATGAGGATTTACAATACAGCACTCGAGCAAACACGTGACAATCTAAAGACTTTGGTAAGAACAAATACTAGTTACATAAGATCAGTTGTAAAATAAGTTAATACACAATGATTTAGGAATCATACCAGTAAGTAAAAATAGACCATGTTAAATATCTAACATAGTCTAATAATCTTTGGTATTTTTTAAATCGTACCATTAGTAATATTTATTTTATTTTATAACCAAATTAAGAAGTATGTTTTATTAGGAAGAACTATGAAAATTAGAATAATTATATATATTTTTTGATAATACTATCTTTAGCAATGAAGTCCTATATCTAGTAGGATTTTATCAATTTATACTAGATTTTTATGAAATATCAATAAATAAATTAGTAGAAATGATATATTACAAATTTAAAGAATGAAGAAAAATTATACAAAAACTATTGAATTACAGAATGAATTTGCCAAGAAGGTTATAACTCATGATTATCTGAATAATAATAACATTCGGAATGTTTGTGGTATAGATGTTTCTTACAAGGATTTAAATGCTTTTTGTTCTGCTGTAATGGTTAATAAAAATACATTGCAAATAATTGAAATTGTAAATGAAAAAAGTATTGTTAAATATTCATACATTCCAGGGCTTTTTATGCTGAGAGAAGCAAAACCTTTACTAAAAACGTTGAGATTATTAAAAAATACATTTGATTTAGTATTAATTGACGGTCATGGAATTCTACATCCAAGAAAATGTGGATTGGCTTCCTACATAGGCATTATGATTGACAAACCAACAATAGGTGTTGCAAAGAGCCTATTATGTGGATCAATACTAAAAAATAATTACGTCGAATACAACAAAACAATTCTTGGATATAGAATTAGCAAAAATAATAAAAAAGACATCTATGTCAGTGTAGGACATAAAATTAGTTTAGAAACGGCAATTGATATTATTAAAAAACTGACCAAAAAATCTGAATTTCTTCCAGAACCTTTAAGGATTGCAGATATCAATTCAAAAAAATATTCTAATTTTATATAGATAACAATATGGTAATTCATAGTTATAATGTAAATAGCAATAATTGTTAAGTGCTATGACTTCTGAGGTTAATACGATAGCTTTACTATAATAAGGGTCTATGTTTTAGTGATTACGAAGATAAAATTTAAAAATTACTGCTATATTTAACTTGTCTATTTTAATCATTCTGACTAGTCCATTTAGGAAATTTGTTGTTATAACTTGATTTAGAGATCTTGGCTATTTTAATTTCTTTTTTATGTGGATTACTACGTCTTTCTGTTGTTGCTATGTAATAATTAATTGATCCGTAGTTTTTATTGGTTTGTTCACATCTAGCGATTCTAGCGAACTAATAATGAGAACAGGAAAGAAAAATTAAATTATCAGTTAATAAATTATTATATACAATGCTTTCATATATGGTATGATGATAAGCGATAATTTATCTAATAATGTTTTTTCTCATGGTCGCAGTAATGATAACAATAATGCTAACTTTGAAGAAAATAAGTATTTGGACTTATCATCAAAAGACACTGTGACTAAAAACATCGCATTTGAAGAATTATGTCCAGTATGGTCGAAAAAACTATCTTTAGGATTAGATAGAGTAGATAAATTCATGATTGACCGGGATTCAAAGTATTGCATTGTAGGTGAAGCGTGGAAATTTTCAGGAAGATATACTGGATATTATTTGGCACCTTTAATTCCGTTTGTTGGATGCTGGACTTGTATAAAGTACTCACGAAAATTTGCAAAGATTTCAAAGAATAAAAATATAAAAGAAGGTTTAACAAGAACCGATTTTGAACCTTTAATTGAATATTTTATAAACCACTGGAATGAAAAACATACAAATAAAAATATAAAAAAATAGAAGATAATACAAGATAAGAAAAAAAATATGATATATTGTGCTAATACACGTTATATCATATGTAACTATTATAGCCAAAGAATGAATAAATGAATGTTTGAATGACCTTATTTTAAAGAATATTCAATTCCGGTAATGGGGAATGTACAAGAAAACATTCTTTTAATATTTTTTGTAACAAATATTCAGAACATTTTTTCACTTGATCCATGGAGAATTGCGTTAATAGATAAACTTACCTCCTAGCCCAAGACGTTAGTACTAAAGTTAAAATGCATAGAGAGAATAGGAAATCGCTAAAAGGAGACTAGCATGAGAAAATTGTAAGCCCGTTGGGTGAAGGGCATTTTTGACCTTATCTTATGTATATCATATTATGGCAGATTTTCACGAATGATGGTTCCAAATCAAAATGATGAAAACAATATAACATTTTTCCTATGGAAATTTATGGTAACAAATATGGATTATTTCTAGCTAAGTTTCTAGAATGTTATAAAGTCATAAGATTCTAAAAAAAATTAAAAATACTGAAAAAACTATTTATTATTTACATATCATGAAAAATAACAATCTGGAAGAATTATACAATGATGACGATGAAGCAATAGATAAAGTGTTCTTAAGTAGAAAAAAAGTTGATCATCCAAAATAATGAGCGGTTACTATCTATCAATACTAGACTGGTGATCAATATTTGCAAAGGCTATCTTATTAATGACTTTTCCATTACAATTAAACTAGTAGACATATAACTTTAGGCTCCTATAGACCTGTAATTCCATTACTAATATCTTTTAAAAATATTAAACACAGAAGATCATATGAACAATTCCAAAACTACTTATTATTGTTGGTTCTAAAAGCTATTATGGATTGTTGAAATAAAAGGAACGAAATTTTGGGAGTTAGATTTAAAAAATTAATTAAAAATATAGAAAGACAAGGAAGTTTTCAACGTTTTCCTTTACTGCGATCAAAGAGCACTTTATTCTTATTTGCTGCAACTTGATCCATTACTGGTTCTCTGTCATTAAGTGTTATTCCCGTCAATGATTCTTCACCTACGTTAGTGGTATTGGCCGTGTCAGAAAATGGACTATGATCCTGTTTATTTCTATCTTTTAATTCATTCTTTACCAAATTTTTTATTTGATCTGCAGTAACAATAAGTTTTTTTGGTTCTTTTTTTGAAGTAATTTTCAATTTTTGTTTAGTTGGCATCAAAGAAGATCGTTGTTGTTTTTTCTTTGTAGTACGTGTCGATCTATTTTGAACTGATTTTTTTATTTTCTTTGTTATTGATTTTGCTACATCTCTTGCTACAGGAAAAGATACGCCTGACCTACTTACGGTTTGAGTTAACCTATCAGTATTAAATTTCTCCTCTCTTCCACTCGATCTTCTTAAAACTATATCTTTTTTAATTTTCGCAGTCGACTTACTGGTTTTTTTAAGTTTAGTCTTACTTGGTTTTTTAGATTTTAGTTTATTTGAAACATTTTTAGAATTTAGGTTAGGTTTACTTTTTTTTAATACTTTTATCTTTTCTTTTTTGGTATGATTTTTAATTTTTTTTTGTTTACCATTTTGTTTAGATATCTTTTTTATCATATTATATTATTTCTAAGATAATAAGAACAAATACTAATTTAAATATTTTCAAAACTTTAATTAAATTCACCTAATGTAATTCAAAAAAGTTGTTAATTTGGCATAAACTGATTCTTTAGATTATAGAGAAACAAGATATATAATATAAATTTCCCTATTCTTTAACGCTTCTAAGAATAAGTTGTTGGATCCTGAAATTTATTATAAAACTAATACCATGTTTTATAAAACTAATACCATCTTTTTTAGATATCAATACTGAATTTACAACGAAAGAAAAAAGGAACTGGTGATTTTTGCAAATTTTGTATATTCTAGGCTAGGGCGATAAAATCTACAATTTTCTTCTGCTCCTAAATTTCATTAGGTTTAACATAAATTAAAAATCCTTATTTTAGTTAAATAAGCTCCTTATGATAGGTACTCTGGTCTCGATGTTCTACAAGAGGTACCATCCGCTAATTTTTAAGGTGATGAATTTTATCAAGCTAAGATTGCAAGGTATATCATATCATGATGAAATAATAAAATCAAAAAGAAAAGAAACTTGAAAAGAGAGCTAAAACCAAGTAATATTAGAGTTACATATGACAAGAGTTATAGTATGATTGCATTTATTTATTATCATTATAATACCTTAATAAAATATGTTACATATTAAGATATATGAAACAATTGGGATATTGGGCTTCACAAGAACAATATTCAATGAATGATTTGATTAAATTTGTAAAAGAAGCTGAGAATGGTGGATTTGATCAGACTCTTACAAGTGATCACTTTCATCCATGGTCACATACTAACGGTTATGGAAACTTTACATGGGTTTGGGTAGCGGCTGCCGCTGAAAGAACGAAAAATATGAAATTTATAACCGGAGTAACTGCAGCTGTCTATAGATATAACCCAGGTGTAATAGCACAAGCATTTGCATCCTTAGATGTATTATATCCTGGAAGAATAGGTCTTGGAATCGGTACGGGAGAAGCCATGAATGAAGTTTCTCTAGGTTTTGATTGGCCCTCTGCAGATATAAGATTAGAAAGAACGACTGAAGCTATTCAAATAATAAAAAAATTATGGAATAAAGAAAATAGTAATGGTGTTCTTAAAGGAATAAGACCGTCATCAAATAAAAATGATGATAATATGATGGATAATGATGATTTTGTAAATTTTAATGGCCAATATTTTAGTCTAAAAAATGCCAAGCTGTATACTGCTCCTTCTACTAATATTCCTCTTTACATGGCAGGATCAGGAGAAGAAGCTGTACAAACTGCTGGTAGATTAACTGATGGATTGATTACTACTTCAAAGCCAAATGATTGTAAGGAGACATTCCATATATTTGATAAAGCAGCAAGAGAAGAGGGAAAAGATCCCGATAAACTAGAAAAAATAGCCAAACCTAAGATTTCTTATTCTGAAGACTATGACAAGGCTTTCAGATCATGTGAATTTTGGAGAACTTCTAAAATAGATGATGCGTTTGATAGAGATATAAATGATCCACGAGTACTAGAAAAAACAGCAAAGCGAGAAGTAACAGATGAAGAATTAAAAAAATCAATATTAATAGTTACTTCTATAGAAGATTTAATTAAGCCAATAGAAGAATATTTCAAAGCTGGTTTTACCCAAGTATATACACATAGTACAAGTCCAAATGAAGTACAATTTATTCAAAGGTTTACAAAAAAGGTATTACCATATTTTAACAAAAACATATAAAGAGACATTAATTTTAGATAAAAAGTACATTGGGGGAAAATTGTTTCAAGATATCAACTAAATTATCATAAATTGTATGTAATTGTTATATACCATATAATTACCTAGACTTTAAATATTGCATTTGTATATTATACCGATAATTTTTTTGACAATCTCTTAATAACTATGTTGTTCAAAATTAATATGATGACGTTTTACCATCACGAAGATGATAGATTTAAAGAAATTATAGATGAATTTATCTTATCATCATCAGGTAATGAATCCTCAAGATATGCTCTAAAAAATATTGACGTTCTAGCATCGAAATTGGGAATCTCGTTTTATCATATGATGTTCATATTAATTAAAAAAAATATTGTTAGTAGCAAAAATATTATTAAATAATGATTGAATTTGTAAAAATCTGCTTAGTCTAAAAAACTACTGGCCTTAGCCGACGGGAGTAATGGCTATACAGATGCAAAAATATGGGTCTAATAATTTGGTAAAAAAGTAAATTATGTTTAAAAATTACTTATTGTATTACAAATTACCTTCATAATGAAGAAAAGGTAGAGATGATGAAATAATAAAGAAATATTTAAAACATTAGTTAGACATCTTAAATTTGTATATAATATTAAATCGTTGGTGATATAGCAGTACATAGGAAATCACAGTTGGTTTCGGTGATATAATATGAAAATTTCTAAACAATTGTATTTCTAAAGTTATACATTTTATTTAAATTGCATAGAAATTCATGTACTTAATATATAATTATAACACAACATTGCTAGAGTAGTAGATTAATTAATTTAGGTAAAAAAAAGAAAAAGAAGTTTGCACAGCTAATAATATGTAACAAACTAAAGAATAATTATCCTAAAAGCAGGGCGTAGGGATATTAACTTTCAATTTAAATATAATGCGCGATGTACTACAAAAACTAAATGAGAAGATTTTACTAAATAAATATAAAAATATACATAGAAAAAACCAAAATCAAAAGTTATGTTACATTCTTTATCATGGCCCTTCATTATACTGTAATGAAGGATCTATCTCTTCACTTTACTCCTACAAAATTTAACAAGTATTTATTTTTTACATTAGTAATGATTATGGGATATCTTAGATTGATCATTATTCATAAACTGCAGTATTATTTGGTCTAATAAGTATTAATATAATTATAGTGTGATTTATCATAGACAAGTAATAAAATATATGATTTTTATTTACTGGACAAAATAATAATACTTATCCTTGTTTTAGCTTGTGAATGTATAAATCAGCATGTGCTTATTTCCAGTTTCTAATTTATTGAACAAAAAATTAGTAATTCAACAATATTGGTAAAACTACCTTTCCTATTTTGTACTTTGAATTAAAATATTCGCACACTATTCTTCCCTATACAACCACAATAGAAAAAACTTTAATGATAAAATGACACAGCAAAATCAAAAAAAATTAAAATTGACTAGATTGTTGTCGTCTTGATAGATCTTTCAATCCTTCTAATAATTCTCCTTCATCAAGACCATCACTTAAATCAATTCTAGTATTTTGTTTTATACTATCCAATATAACATCTGCAAAATTGTCTAATTTGTCTATATCTTTTATACCCGTTATTTCTGATAATCGTTTTATCAAATCATAACGATTTACATTCTGTTGTGTTGTTTTAAATTTTTGTTTATCATTGTCATCAAATTGGTCGGTAATATTTTTGGGTAATGCAGACAGAAGACCTGAAGCAGCCTTGGGAGTAGATTTTTGAAGAAATAGCTTGGTTGCACCGCCTACGGCTACAGAGGCAATTTTTGGATCTATTCCAAATGATTGTGCAAGCATTCCAATCATATTTTCCATAATCCACAATAGTTGTACATACAGATAAACTTTTAAAACTTTATCAATGTCGCTAAGGAAATATTTTTACATAAAGCTATTTTTAAAAATTATTGAAAAATTATATTTATAACGGTAGCATAGATAAAAACTCAAGGCTCTTTCTGCAGTAGGAATAATACTAGGAGCTAAATATACATAATAATACGAGCTATTAACAATTGCTGTATCACCTTGATCATAGTTGGTTATTGATTAGTCACCAGCCATTGAGGAGTCTTCGATTGTTACCATGCATTAGACTATAATATCAATTAGTTGTTTTCTATGGTAGTTTGTAATAATTCTCCCATTTCGTTATGCATTTTAAGAAAGTTTAATCCTTTTTCAGTGGTCTTAAATGTACGGGTCCCATCGATATATTCAATTAGATTGTTTTCTATCAAAACAGAAAGATATTCTTTTAATTGTGTATAACTTAGATATGCTTTATACATAATTTTTGTCTTTGTTGTGCCTCCATTTGCAGCGTTAAGTATATTACTCACTATTTCTGTTCTACTTCTGTATTTCATATTTGTTATACACGTTATTTACTTATTTTAATATTCTGTTAAAAGAAAACAAAAGAAGGTTATAATAGAATTATTGTAGATATTAGTTACAATTAGAGAAAAGGAGAGAAAATTTTTTATTTTCTAATAATTTTATGCAGGAAATTGATAAAAATAATGATTTTGTTGTTGGTGTTAGTGTTTTCTATGGTGTTATTTTATACTGTAAAACCATCTTAATCCAGTATGATAATTCTATCTGAACAATTTGCTGTTAGTCAAGAACCCAGTATAGATTATTCTCTGAATTTCTTATCTTTTTATAACTATTAATTTATTAGAATATTTTGGCTTAGGAAAACCACCCAAGTTTATTGCGTAAAAACTTATTGAGTTCGGTAGGCAAGGAATATCTTTCACCTTTGAAATATTGTTGACAGAGCATGAACTCTATAGGTAGCAAATGTTTTTTTCAATGCACAACCTGATTCCCACCTCAAAAAAGGAAAATATGCAAATCTTGGTAATGTAGATAAAATTCGCTTTGTTTTTCATCCATTATTTGTTTATAAAATACACCATTTGAATAATCTATAATTCATCTATTCAATTCAAATGATGCTGTGATAGTGATTTATTTGACTAAATGTCATATCTTTATCAATTAATCCTCGTCCTTTTCTTAGAATGTAAATGCTTATAATTAAAAAAATAGCATATTATTTTGGATATATATGCCAAATAACATGCTTTCCAGACGAGAAACAATCGATTCCAACATTTTCTCCATCCTCTGTAGTCAGAGAAGCATCACAAGATAATCCACTTGTACCGTTACTAATTATTTCACTCATCTGTTCTTCTAATTGTTGAGATGGTGCTAAACTTATTTCCTCTAATAGTTCTTCCTCAATTTTAATTAAATTATTACCTACGGTAGCAGATACAATTTTAGTAGAGTTATCTATGTTCCCGATCTTGTTTTGTTCAAATAGTAAAACATACAATTTTTCACCAGTATTTTCTTCAAGATCTTGTGCATTAACATGTTGTAATACCGTACTGGTATTGTTCATAACATTGAATAAAGACAAAGAGAATGCTACAATCAAACATATCATTGATAGAATTTTCATTTTAATTGAAAAATAAAATAATACTATAAAAGTTTTTATCATGATATCGATAGATTTACCGTGAGTTTTGAGAATTTACTTGAATCATAGAGTCTTCTATACTGAAGGTTTAGACAGAATTAAATACACTACAATATTCTATTTTAATATATGATATTCTAAAATTTTGTCTATTATGATTAGTTATTGAGTTAATCATTTTCCAAATAGAACCCCATGTAGTAGGATTCTACGACCTTGTATTTACATTCATAAAAATAGTCTTTTTTACCACATCTTTGAATTTCATTAATAATTGACACAAAAAATAATTTGGTAATAATAAAAATAAATTTTAGGCTATTTATTTGATTTTAGCTTTTGTTGATTGATAGAGACCATTTGTTTATAAAATGGTATTTTTTCTCTGAAGGATTTATATCAAAATTGTCCTTTTAATTGGATGAGTTAATACAATAAATTTCAATGGAATTAAATACGTTATACTCCCCGTAATAATTTAGCATTAAATATCTGGATTAAATTATAATATTAATTCAATATATTACATGATTTGTATGTTGTACAAAGTAATTATCTCTATTCTCGAATGGAACAATAGATTGAAATTTATCTTACATTTTGGGATATAAATATTTTTTCGGCGCCGAAAAAATAATATTAAAAATATAAAAAAATATTTTCATACAATTATCAGCAGGATGGCTGGAATGGCTCAGATATATGCCATCCTGTTGTCAGTTACCCATCTTTGGTGCAATGATATAGTTATTTGGTATTTGTATTATTTATGATATTTGATGGTAAAAAATGAAAAATATTTTTTGATCGTATTTCGTATTGATTGTCGATAATAATTCAGCCCCTATACGATCTATCTGTATATTGGTAGACGAGTTGCACTCTTTATTATGGATATATATAATGCAATTTGTTTTTCAGCTAGTAAGAGCTTAACACCATCTACATGTCAGTCCAATGAAAGGCAGTGTTGCAATTAGAGATGTCCCTACAATCATTCCTATGATGCACATGTTGAATTTTGTTAACTTGAACATACGACTTTATTCTCTTTAGAATAGAAAAAGATTTTCTACGTCTCAAATTGGAGTTCACAGTAAAGGAGAAACATAATTCTGAACATAACAGAATAAGGACCAATAAAGTTATAAGATACAATTTATCTTTAACTTTGAGGATTATATAAATATGTTCGCGTATATTGTAAACTATAAATTTTCATTTAAAACATAAACTGAAAATATTATCGATAGGATTCACATTTGTTAGGTTTCATCTTTATATTCAGGTAGTAGGTTGGCAGTTGAATCGTCCATGTAGTAAGATTTACCTAAACTTGTATTTAGCTTTTATTATTAGTAACTTATTCTAAAATTATTCTCGGACTCAGAATATATAATTTTCTTCTAGTAGTATTGGTATGAATTATAAATTTGTTTACATATGAATTTGGCTTAATGTGATAATATTTTATAGTTTTATTATTGTTCTTTACATCAGATAATAGCAATTTCTCCTTTTATGCAATCTATCAATTTCTATTTTCATTTTTCGCTCATCTTACATTTAAAATGTATGTAGTCGTATAGTTCCGTCCAACAGGATCATTATATTGATTTCCATTAATTTCCATTGTAGAAGTTGCATTGATATCATTTTTGTTTTTAATTCAAATATTCCGGCACTGAGAGGTTTAAGGAATAACCAATTTCCATCTGCAACAGCCTGTGTCGTCTGAGAAGTTAAATTCAAAATATTATATTCGGGTAAAGTAAAATTGAAAACATCAGTCTGGACACGATAATTTTCTAAATTTGGTACATGTACTTTATTAAGTGAAGCATTTACTCCAACTACAAGGTCTTGCATACGTTTAGCACATTCCCTTAGTTCTTCTTCAGTTTTTAATAATGGAAATTCTGCATAAGAGCATTCAGGATTTAATAGAGTTATAAGCAACGCGGTATTTTCAGGAATATCACATGTACGAGTAACTGGATGTTTATAAGCTAAAGTTAGAAACCAAACTGGTCCACTTTGATTTTCACTGCAATATTTTCCATTATGATCGTATGAGGGATTTCTATCCCAAGGAATAGAATATGTCCATTGCCACCATTTCTCAGTCCAGTCTACATATGAAACATTAAAAGGCTTGGAATCTATGTCGTAAACTAAATTAGAAATATCAAGATTTGTATTATTATTTACAAATGTAGTTAGTATTGGAATTCCTTCCACTAATTGACATTACATTGGCAGAGTATACCAGAAGTAAAATTAAAATCAAGGTAAAAAAACTTGTTGTCAGCAAAAATTTTCTCATGTAAATGCCACATTGATTATATTTAATGAACTTTTCTCTGTCTGTCTCTCTTTCTCATATATAAATACCTTTTTTTGCTTTCTAGTATGGACCTATAGGTAAAGAAACTTCTTGTAATGGAGATTTTTTTATTCCTAGTATCATCGGTACAGAAGTCATGTAATTGAGTCCGGAGTATACCTAAACCGGTTCTAAAATAAGAATCTAATGTAAATATACTACTATCTTGTATTTGCATCTATTATTAGATACTTATTCTTTAAAATTATTCAATATTAGATAGATATATTACGAATATGTAAATTATCATTTCTGTAATCAGACAAAAAAGGTAAAATTAGATAATTCGAACCTATATTAGATTAGATGGAAGATAACGCGTGAATTACAATTTATGAACCCGAAAAAAGATAAAATAACCTAATTGTTATTTCTCTTTATTTTGCTAATATTATTTATCAAATATTTAAATAAATTGATACAATCTAAAATATCTTAAGAGGTAGTTTTCACTTCTGTTATCCATTCACACTTGACACCGTGCTTATGATGATGATTTTCTACTGCTTCTCTATTGGGTGCGTCAAGAAGGCAAAAGAACTTGTCTTCTTCTTTGTTATACATTATATTAAGATGGGTAATTCCGAATTCATCGACAGGAGACTGTTGCAATTTGCTTAAAGTTTCTTCCTCAAATCCTTTCAAGGAGTGAACATCAAGGAACTTGGGCATAGACCTAAGTTCTTATAGTTTTGTATATATATTTGCTTTTTTGCAATTCATAGAATTGCTTGACTATAGCAGTATTACAGAATTAGAAAGCTTTGGTTTATAGAAATAAATACCTATAGGGGTGCGAAAATAAGAGTCTAATGTTATAGTACAAAGAGATACTTTTAAAATTTTCTTTAAATCTTAATAATGATTAAAGTTGAATTTTACTAATTTAACAATTTTTTAACAGTACTTATCAATAGCTTTCTATCAACGGGTTTTATCAATATTTGTTCCTTGGATAAACCTGGAACTATAGTTAATATTTCATCTGAAATACCTAAAACAGTTATAAAAAGAATTTTAATTGTGGGATCGATTGATTTTATTTGCTGTTGTAATTGGAATCCATTCAAATCTTTCATTTTGATATCGAGGGTTACTAGTAGATCATTAAAATTTGGAAGATCTTTAATAAAATTCAATGCGTTGAAGGGATTGGTAAAAGAAGTTATTTCATAACCATTATCCTTTAAAAATGATTCATAAGTAAATAGTATATCTGGATCATCATCGACTAAAATTATTCTTTTGTTATTGTTTCTTTGAGGAAAAAACAAATCTTTTTCACTTTCAGTTTCTATAAAGTTGTCAGTAGAGGAACCTGACATTTTCTTCCTGAGAAAGTATGTAGTACTACTATTATCAAGATACAATTCATTAATTTTTTTTATACTATATGTAGGGTATCCAATTGTTTCGGTTATCTTACATTCACCATTATTTATAAAATTATAATTGTTAACAATATTAGAAAACGATTTTAAAATTCTATAAAAATTATCCCCAATAATTATTTGATTTGCAATAGATAGCGATGAATTTATCTTTGAACAGCGGTTTACAGTTGACCCGAATAAATCTATCTGGCTATAATCACCAACTAAAGCTAAATCTAAAACACCAAAATCCATGCTAATTCTATAGCTGAATGGGGGAAGATGCTGCTTGGACAATTCCTGATTAACAGCATAGCGGGAATCTAAGATTTTCAAACCACATTCAATAACTTCTCTAAAAGCTTCTTCGTTTTTATTATCAGATACCTTTGGAAAATATAATAATAAACAATCACCAATATTTTTAATAACTTTCCCTCCATAATTTTTAACTATTTTCGATATTGAATTCATAAATTTCGAATAATAGATTCTAATATGTTCTAAATTGTCCATTGTAATGGTATTTTTAGTCGAATCTACCAAATCAATAAAAACTACACAACTCTTTATTGAATCACCAGAAAATCTTATTTCTTTTGAAGAAAAATTTTTCATTTAGTATTGCCCACGAAACTAAACAACTAATAATTAGTAGTTGTAAGATTTTTGAATAGGTCATTATAGTATTTTTGTGCAATTTCCATAGATTTGTTAACGGTTTCTTTATATACAAATACACAGTCATTTATTCTTCGTGTAGCACTTATTGTATTATTTGTAATATTTTGGTTGGTATTATTATAAACATATGTATATCCTTGTGGATAAATAAATTTATTCCAATAAGATTTACCTATAAATTTGGAAAATACTGATTGATAAGTAATAAGAATATTTTTTTTTAATTCTACATAGTTGTTAGAGATTGATTGGATTGTATTAATATTTTTTTGTTGATATGTGTTTGCTGTATCTAAACTTTTTTCAAGACTGTCATTATTTGTTTTTTGATATTCATTGATAGTACTAATAATTTTATTTGTTGCATCTGGAATAATTAATGTTATATTTTCTAACAGTTCTCTTTGTTTGTCTAAAAAATTCTCTGTATCTTCTTTTATAATGTCATTTTGTTTTTTATTTTCGTCTTTTAAGTTTGTCATATTAGTAAGTAAATTTATAATAGTTTTTGCACCTTATTAAACTATAATTAAAAGTAAAAATTATGCAAAATTATTGTAAAATATATATAAAATAGATATTCTTTATTAGATCTTATATTACCAACAATTTACTTATTTATTTTATCAAAAAAATCGAAATCATCTTTTTTCTTCATTCACGATAAGAGAGGGTTTTAGATGACAACTTACATATATCCATACTGGGGTATAAGGTAGAATTTAGTTAAATTAAATATAACATTTTATGATGTAATATAATAATTAACAAATGACTCATTTATCTTTCCCAAACTTATCAGGTAAATTAGTAAATTTAAGAGAACTTTCAATGGAAGATGCCACAATTATAGTAAGTCTTATGAGTCATGATATATCTAAATATCTTTATGAAGTTTCACATCCTTATAAAATAGATGATGCTTTAAAATTTATTAAATCTAGTTGTGATGATTTTAGGTTACATAAATCAATAATCTTTGCTATATCCTATAAAAACAAATTAGAACCAATTCAGTTACTAGCGGGAACTATAGGTATTAAAGATATTGACTATGTTAATAAAAAAGCAAATATAGGATATTGGATTGGTAAACAATACCAAGGCAAAGGCTTGGCAACAGAATGTGTTAAGCTAGTTGTTAAATATGGATTTGACATATTAAAATTGATAGCAATTTCGGCTTATGTCTTTCCTGAAAATAAACCATCTATAAGAGTTTTGGAAAAAAATAAGTTTGTAAAGACAGAAGTGGTAAAGGAATACCATCCTCTGTCAAATAGGTACAGAAATTCTTTAGTTTATACAATAAAAAATAAGAAATGATGAATTGAATGCTGTGTTGCACGACTCACTACTGCTAACACATTTAGCTAACCTATTATAGTCATATTATGTGATGAACTGGAGAAATTGCAACGAATCTCTTGTCAAACGTGGGGAGGTATTACTTGATTTTGATGTTATAGATAACTGGGATAATGAACTAGAGGAGATGAATAATAAGAAAGGTAGAAAATTCGTATATCCATATTCATTTATCAAGTTATTGGGATACATGAGAGATACTTTCACTTACCCTACAGACAAACTGAAGGAGTAGTAAGAGAACATGCTTCAAACACACTAACATCTATTCCAGATTATAGTAACATTAGCAGAAGAATAAATAGACTGGATATCAAGATTTCTGATGATATAACCAAATCTAGTGTACATGATGATAATTTTGTAATAACAATTGATCCTACCGGTATAAAGGTATCTAACAGGGGCGAATGGATTAGACATAAATGGAATGTAAAAAGAGGATATCTAAAGATACATGTAGCAGTTGACATAAAAAAGAAGAGAATTCTATCATTAGATGTTACTAGTGAAGAAGTACATAATGTAAAAGCTCTTCCAAAATTGGTTGATTATATAGCAATAAAACAGAATAAGGTAATAGATACTGCCATCATGGATGGTTCCTATGATAGTAACAAGATCTTTCAGTTTCTATCATTTAAAGGCATACACCCAGCAATAAAGGTAAGAAAGAATTCTAGATGCAGAAAGTCCAATCATTACCTTAGAAACAAGACTGTAAAGATCCAGAAGAATGATTTGCAAGAATGGAAAGATAGCGTATGCTATGGACAAAGATGGATGGTAGAGACTGTTTTTTCATGTATCAAGAGAATTTTTGGAGAATATGTTACTGCTATCAGGTTAGAGAACATGATAAGAGAGATAATGTTGAAAGCATCGTTGTATAACTGGTTTCAAAGTATAACTTACATAATTATCAATTATATAATAATGAGAAAGATTGTTTAAACGAGTTATGCAACAAACCATTAATATCTTTATCCTTACAGGAATACGTCAATCTGAAAAAGTATTTGATTCTTAAAAGGCAATCATTCCAGGTTTTAATCCAACATTTATCTGGATCTTAATACTTTTTATTTTGGTGTCCAAATAAAAAAATATTTTACTTTTTTCATTAATTTGATAAAAGGAAATTGAGGACCAGGGAATTTACTATAGGCTACGATTGCTTTCAGATTATTATTTGATATCTTTCAGAAGTTCCAATTCTTTCATAAACTCATAGAATTGTAATAATAATTGTTTATTTTCTAGATTAAAAACATCTATTTCAATATTGTTGATGTTGTGGATAGCTTAACTGTTATTTTTCCTTTAGTCTCCCTTTTTTCTATATTTTATTGTCGATACTTATATAGTAACGCTAAAGCATAACGCGCCCGTGCGGAGTTGAACAGTCGCTGCTTCCGTGTTCAGTAACAGTTCAGTTAGTAGCAGTAATGCGCTAAATTATTTAGTTCAATATATCTCTAAATATTGTCTTTTATAAATAAAAATAAACCAGTTATCCTAATTTCAACTACCGACTTCGTATTGGCAACTTGGGTCGCCTTTCAGGAACGAAGAAAGTGGACATTTATCGACCACTTTCTACTCCGGTATTACTGAAAATTCTGATTTTAGATCCCAGCATATCGCTAGAGTAATAGATTAATTAATTAAAATAATCTTCTACTATATGACCGCAATCACGACACTCTAGCCAGTCAAAAGAGTCATGTGGTAATTCACCATCAATTAATTCTTCTTTCTTGTAAAGGCGTGGACCCAATTGAACAGAAATTCCTACTTCCAGGCAACGAGGACACCAACTCGTATTAGGGATATTTTCTGTATTGGTTTGATCTAACATGGGCAAGGCATACCACTAGATTAATTAAGTTATATATGTGTAATGATATAATTTTCAATTTCATTATACTATAACATTAGATATATAGAAACTCAAGACTCTTAATCTTAATCTTAATCTTACTCCACAGCAATAATAAGTAATAGACCTAAGATCATATAATTATAATTATGTTCATTGCACCTATTGCGGTCAATGATAATCCTGTTGCAAAAACTGCTAGAGCTACTGAAATGTAATATTCTTCTGTATGAAAAAATAACATAAAAAAAAAGAAACTCATAAGGCCTTATAACTTCATTTATTTATAAAGCAACAGTAAACGATGAGTAACAATCAATGCTCTGTCTTGCATATACACACTAAATATTAATATCATCTGTTGGAATAACTAATAGACTCAAATTAACGGAGTCCTATTATATATGTATTTTCATTATATCCCTGTTCAAATTTTATTATCTTAATTACATCAAATTTATTTTCTATAGCGATAATAGAATATTTTCTTGTTAGAAAGAAATATAATAGAAGCAATAAGCTATTAACACGATGAAATATTTTTTATTTCTTCTTTTTGTTGTTGTTATTGTTTTATCGTTAATAATATCAAATATACCATCATCATTTGCACAATCAAATTCAACAACTAATGATTATTATAACCCGTTTCTTGGAATTAAATTACAATACCCCAATCCTTGGGAGAAAGTAAGCCCATCATCATTTGATAGTAATACATGTAACTTATTTGGATGTATTATTGCATTCAACTTAAAAGAGAATAATGAAAACACAGATTCATATTTTTCAATAAGATCTCATGATTTGGCTAAAATTAAAGATGAATGTAAATGTTCTAATTCAATTGATTTTATGGTATGGAAATATGATAACTTGAACAATATTCCTGGATTCTTATTCCTTGATGATAAAGAGATAACAATAGCTGGCAATCACTCTGCATGGGTAATGGAATACCTATCTTTATCAAATAATGGATTTAATTATAATTATGATGTATTAGTGAAGTATTTTGATAAATTCTATGATGTCAGATTTGAATCTCCTTCTAAAGAATATTACATGGAACATATTGGAGATATAAAAAATATTCTTAATTCTATTGAATTTGTACCAGTAAATCAAGATTCACAGAAACCATCATTCTTGATTCAAGAATATAAGTAAAATAATAAATTAAGAATAAATAATTCTCATAAATCATGCTGGAACTCTTGCCATTCATGATATACATTAGAAGCTTTCATCTGGAGTGCAATCTTCCATATAGTAGGGTTCTACTGTCTTGTACTTAGATCTTAGTGTTAAAATTTTGTTTTGGGTTTACAGCTAAATTATAAATAAAGTGAAGAATCAAACAATACCGAATTTGTTAGCTTTCAAGGAGATTAATTACCATGACAACAAAGTATTGAAACAAGCTTTAGATATTTATTTGACTCATTTTCCTCTTCAAGAAACAAGACCCTTGGAAAAAACTATTTCAATGATACAAAAAGATGACAATTATCGTATTCTTGTAGCATTACAACATGAAACAGTAATAGGTATTTCTTTATTTTATATATTCCCTTATTAAAATTTGGATTATTAGATTACATGACAATTATAAAGGAATTTCAAGGTAGAGGAATAGGAGAAAACTTTTTAATTTTACATTCAACATATTTAGTTCAAGAATTTCTGATGGGATTGGATTTTTGATGGAGATCCAAAAAGATAATGTCCAAAACATTGAAGAAAATAAGATTCGAAAAAACAGAATTAAATTTTATATAAATTTGGGTTGCAAATTTCTTAATGGTATCAACTATTTACCTCCATCGCAAATTGGTGGACAACCAGAAGAGATGTATTTGATAATTAAACCAATTAAAAATATAAAATCATTATCAAAATATGATGTTTTCAAAATTGTAAATGCTATTTATTCAAAAATTTACTGTTACAAATTTTCCTAAATGTAAATCAATTCATTTACTTTTCCTACCATGATGAAAACAGGTAAATTCTCTACAATAATCACAAAAACTACATGATGGACAGACAGGGTTAGATAAACTTGGTAAGTATTCAGTATAACAATTCATACATTTCATTATTATTCTTTTTTTATACTAGAGAAAAATGATTGTGCAATATAACAGATAATGATTCAAAATTACAGAAGATGATGTTTTATGTAGATTGAAATCTTGTAGATGGATATTAAACATAGAATTTTTTAGTTTTAAGGAAAAAACAACCATAATTTTTTCGGCGCCGAAAAAATATAAAAATGGAATATTTATGGTATTATCAAATAAGATGGAAAGATATGGCTCAGATTCTACCCATCCTATTATCATTACATCATTTTTCTTTGTGTAATGATATAATTAATATGGTATTTGTGTTATTTATGATATTTGGTAGTAAAATATTTTTATCATCTTCACTATGCATAATAATTATCTCAAGTAAAATCTATCGGGATATCGGTAGACCTATTCAGCTCTTGTTTATTTGGGTATACATCGTATGAATTTGTCTCTTCTTAGTTAGTACGGTTCTAACACCATCTACATGTCAGTCCAATGAAAGGGAGTGTTGCAATTAGAGATGTCCCTACAATCATTCCTATGACGCACATGTTGAATTTTGTTAACTTAAACATACTTCTTTGTTCATTTTAGAATACAAAAAGATTTTCCACGTCTGAAAACAGAGATGGCTGTAAAGAAGAAACATAATTCTGAACTTACAAAAAAGAAGACCAATAGAGTTATAAGGTACTATTTTTTGTAACTTAAGAGTAGGGTTCATCTGTATATTCAGCATGTTTCTCTGAAGTAAAATCTTCTACATAATACGGTTCTATTATATTTTATTAACAATATTGTTTGTATGGATATTCACTTCGTCGAGAGTAATACCGTTAGCGGTTCTAAAATAAGAGTCTAATGTGTATAGTAATGAAAGTGATGCTTAGGATTTTCATTTTTGTAATTGCTTTTTAAATATTTATTATTACAAATTAATTGTTATTCTAAATAAATTTAATAACATCTAAAATTTAAAAGATTTTACTATTATTTATTAAGATGCTTACTAAAATTATTAATGTGATAAAACAATATGATGTTGAATTAAATGTACTATAAAAAATACGAGAAAACTTAAATAAAATAATGCTAATCTTCTTCATGAGCAAAATTCTAACACAAAGAATAAGCTCTAGAATGACAAATTATAGAATTGTCTCTACAATAATTCTAACTACCGTAGTAATTACTGGTATTATAATCTTTCAGTCTTTGCAGGTAGAAGCTCAAAAGGAAACAGCCACAAACATTCCTGATGCAATAAAAGTTACTAAATGTCACGTAGTTAATCCTCCAACTGACCCTGTAGATATGAACACTATTATTTTCAAGGATATTGCGAAAACTGTTCATGTTGAAAAAGAAATTTTCAAATGTATAACAAAGAATGGTGCTCCAGTAATAGCAATGGTAAGTCTTTTTACAGAACTGATTGAAGATTTGAGAACTCAATCTACTTTGAATAAAACTGTTGAAACTGTTACATGTGTCAAAGGTTATAATGGTACTGTGTCCTATTGTGACTCAAAGCAAATTCCTATTTCAAGACAATATCCTTTTGCAGTTAGTTGTGACCCTTCGAATTTAAGAATTTTAAATATCATGTCTCCAATAGAAATGGAGACTGTAGTAAGTTCTAATGGCATTTCAAAGACTATAGATGCTGAAAAAGAGGCATTTTTGTGTACTTATAAACAAAATAAACCTACTCAAATATTAGACGTGATGTTATTTACAGAAATATTTGAAAAAGTTTCAAGTGGAACAGTAATTAAAAAGAATGTTGAATCGATTTCCTGCTTAAAAGATATAGATACTGCAAAGGTTTTAAAGTGCAATACCAAAAAACATATGTAGATTGCAAATAATCTAATAATATTTTTCTTTTGATTAATATTAATAGCTACTAATTTTTATAATTTCATTATTTTATATTTAGAGCTATACAAATCTATATTATAAAATATTAAACCTATTTTAAAATAGTTTTAAGGTAAATCAATTTGAACGAAATTTGCGAAGGAGGGGGTAATACCGATAGCGGTGCGAAAATAAGAGTCTAATGTAGATACCACTATCTTGTGGATATTCTCTTGGTGCGACAGTAGCTCAACAGCTTACAGTTAGTCATCCAGATAAGGTTAACAGACTCATACTTGTTGGTGCGTCATGTGGTGGGATAGAGGGTATACCTCCAAGTCCTCAACTTGTAGAATTTATGTCTGGTATAGTAAACAAATCCCTAAATAATATTCCCGTTACTGAGGAAGAGATAAAAGAGATCATGTCTTCCTCATTAGGTTCAGCATGGGTGAAATTGTATCCCAATTCCCTTGAAAACATTCCAACAGCAGAAGATGTGTTTTCTGTTATCTCTCCTAATACTATGAAGCAACAATTTAGAATAGGAGAAGGTTGGATGGCAACTAACTGCGATGGTATTTGTGATGAGCTTACAAAAAAAACTCTCCTACTTTGATCATAACTGGAACCATGATAATAATGTACCATCAGGAAATTCTTTAATTATTGCGGAAAAATTCCTGGAGCTTGGCTTGTACAGATTAAAGATGGTTGCCATGCATTATTCGCATAATATCCATCTATAGTCAATAGAGTATTAGAAACATTTCTTGACTACAGCAAGTCCTAGTTGACGAAAGTATCAGCTATTCTACATGTTATCATGAGAGATTGGATTCTACTTGCCTAGATTAGACTAGACTGACCTACTTTTTTTTATTATATTTATCTAAATTGATTAATCTAAAAAATATGGTGTTGTCTGCTTAATAGGCATTTTTATTTCTCAATTAACTTACTGAATAAACAGGAAAGGACTTATTTTCAAAAAAATTTTGATAACAAGTTAATAAAACTAAGATTAAACTTGAAAATAAGTATATTCAAAATCAAAAAATTCTTGAAATAAATTAGTAGTTGACTCTTTAACCTTACCAAAAAATAATTTTACTTTGTTTGTAAACATATAGTAAATTATTATACCGTATATTATTACTGAAATAATATGTATTAAATCGCCGCTACTTGCAAGAGAAATAATTGCAAATATTATTGCAATTATGCTGATTATGAGTGCAGTTGTTCTTGCCCATCCTTTCCCTTTTAAAAGATCCCATGAAACAATTAAACTTGCTATTCCTAGTCCAACTAATACTGAACCACCTATCGTAATAAGAAATCCTAATGCACTAGTTGAATAATCAGAATCTATGCTAATTAAAGGACCTATAAATAAAGGAGTAATTCCAGTAAATAAAAGTACTAATCCACCAATTATCATAAGAACAGCAATTATAGTAATTCCAGTTGGACGACGTTGAGTCACATAACAACAAAGTTTTTGTTGAATTTAAGTATTACTTGAGTAATGTAATTAATGTCAATCAAAAGGTAAAAAATTGTTTTTTCTATTGTTATACTCATTAAATTAGCCCTATTACAATAATGGAATACCAGAAGTAGAACCTTCCATGTGTTGGGTTCTACTAATTTCTATCATAGAATGCTCAACCTTCTATTTATCTGCATTTAAGACTCTTGAACCTGCAAGTCTATTTTTTCCTTTGTATAATATTCTCCTAACATATTGTAGAAAATTAAATGTTTCTCATATCTAAAAGAAAATTTAAAGTATATAATATTATGGTGTATCTTTAAA
Organism: Nitrososphaeraceae archaeon; assembly: GCA_035250975.1. Taxonomy (GTDB): domain Archaea; phylum Thermoproteota; class Nitrososphaeria; order Nitrososphaerales; family Nitrososphaeraceae; genus TH1177. The sequence goes on from DATFEP010000040.1 coordinate 80,589, forward strand.
AGGGTTATATATTAGTTCCAATATTGGTCATTATGTTGTTAAATATGAATTTAATATATCTGAGGTTTGAAAAAATATTATTTGAAAATTTAGTATTTCAACATTCAGAAATAACGTTCTAAAGAAACAATAGTAACATAATTAATTAAAATATCTTTAGGTACGATTTGAAATTGCCACAGTATCGAATATCACTAGAGTAATAAAATTATATATATAAAAATATGATTTCAAATTATTATAATATATTACTAGATAGATAGAAACTCAAGACTCTTACTCTTACTACACAGTATAAGTAGTACTAGAACCAAAATATAGATAATTCTAAATACTAATAAAGTTATTTTATGATAGATACAAAAAAATAAAATAAAATAAAGTTATTAAGTAATAGTAATAAGGTTAACAATCGAAAAGATCTAGAACAATTATGATCCTGAGTTTAAATAGATCTATAGGCTTCAGTGCAGTATGGAGTTTGTATGTCATGACAATGGTTGGTAAGATGAACAAACACGCCAATAATCCTGGGTGAAAATTCTACTAGAGGACTAAGTAGTTTAAATCTAGCAAGGTATCTTTTAAAAGAAATAAAAGATAATAAAAATTGCTTGAATATTATTCATATTTTAAAACAATGTGACAATGACGAAAAATTTGTACTGTCTATAATAGAATTTCTGAGAGAGATGGAATGGTTATCAGAAGATGAAAATGGAAAATATATAACTACACAAGAGGGACTAAAAAACAATCTAGATAACTTGATATTTTGAAAACTAAATATGAAAATCAAAATAAAATTATATATATAAAAATAAAGTAAATTTTAAATACTAAATTAAAAAGAGGATTTGACTATTATATTTTATCAACAATATTGTTTGTATTTATATTCACTTCGTCGGGAGCAATACCGATAGCGGTTCTAAAATAAGAGTCTACTATAGAGATACTACTACCTTGTATTTAGCTTTTATTATCAGTAACTTATTTTTGTTAAGTTCCTTTTTTATTCGAAAAGATAATGAATGATGAAAAATTACATGTTTTATTAGAAAGGAAACAAGAAGAATAATAACTTTTCTTAGTTAAAGTCTAATATAAAGGACGGTAAGAATTATAATAGAAATTTACATCTTTAGTTTAGCATATAATAAACTAATTATTTTAGATATTTATAATAGAATTAAGAATAACGATAATAATGTTTACAACAAGAGCATTGTCATCATC
>DATFEP010000052.1:0-19339 GCA_035250975.1 Nitrososphaeraceae archaeon
ATGAATACATAGCAAAATATCCTACACCTGAAGAAGCATCAAAACATACCGTGGAAGCCAAGGTCACAATGCGTCACTTTGAAGACGCAGTAAGAAAGGTAAAGAATCAAAGAGAGATGAAACCTGGAATGAAGAGTGGACTAATTCAATATAGGTAGTCTTTAAACTCTTATTTTGTTACCTATATGATGATTTCATTTATAGTTTCGGAAAAAGAAATTATATATCTAAAGAAGAAAGAATCAAAACGGGCGTCTAAAATTTCTTTAACTGCAAATATTCACGGTTTTTTTCTTACTGTTCCGAATAAGTTCAGTGAATATAATTTAAAAAAATTTTTAGATGAAAATAAAAACTGGATTTTAAAAAATTATTATAATTATAAAAAAAAAAATATTGATTACGCAAAAAAATACGAAGATAGATATTTATTATTTTTTGGTAAAAAATTTTATATTAGTATAGTAAAAGATGATTTAGATACTATCATAGTTTCCAATTCCTTACAAAAAATTACATTCCACGTTCGCAAAAAAAGAAATTATAAACAAAATATAACTAATTGGTACAAAGAACAAACTCGTCTGATAATACACGAAAAACTTGCAGAAATCGGTAAAAAAATGGACATTAGTTACAATAATGTACGAATAAAGAATAATTCTACTACATGGGGAAGTTGTTCTACCAAAAAAAACCTAAATTTTAATCTGTACCTAAGTGCATTTCCACTTGATGTGATTGAATATATAGTAATTCATGAACTGGCTCATATAAAGGAGTTTAACCACTCTCCAAAATTCTGGCAAATCGTTAAAGAATTCGATCCGCTGTACAAAGAACATATTGAATACATTAAGGATTACAGTGATCTTACAAAATTATAGTCCAATAATATAAAAAAATTAAATCTTAATGATAAAAATTTTATTGCTTTCTGCCTTTTCTATATCCATGAGTAAATCCTGAATCATAAACCTTTGAAAACTGGTATGTAGAAGGTTGAATTACGTCTCCAACAATTATTAATGCAGTTTTGATTATTTTTTCCTTTTTAGTTTTTTCTGCAATATCTTCGAGAGTTCCTTTAATTATTTTTTCCTCTTTCCATGTAGCCTTGTAAATTATAGCAACAGGAGTCTTGGCGGTATATACTCCTCCTTTTAGTAATTCGGCAACGACATCTTTTATTAAATGGACACTTAAATAAAAAACCATTGTAGCTCCATGTTTAGCTAATTCCGAAATTTTTTCTCTATCTGGAACTGGAGTTCTGAATTCTGCTCTGGTTATAATTACAGTTTGAGTAATTCCTGGTAATGTCAATTCTAAGTTTATTGATGATGCTGCCCCTAGTATCGCAGTAATTCCTGGAATTACTTTACATCTTACTCCATCTTTTTCTAATTTATCAATTTGTTCTCTTATTGTACTAAATAATCCAGGATCCCCATCATGAAATCTTATGGCCAATTTACCTTGTTTTGTATTGTCTCTTAAAATTCTAAAAATTTTTTCCCTATCTAACAATGCTGCATCATATAACATCGCATCCTTCTTAGCATACCTTAGAATTTCCGGGTTCAACAAAGAGCCGGAGTAAATCACTATATCTGCATTTTCTAAAATATTCTTAGCCTTTATGGTAATTAATTCAGGATCACCAGGACCAGATCCAACAAAATAAACAAAATTATTCTCTATCATTTCTTTTTACCACCATTATAGAGAAGTATTTTTGACTTGGTTGTTTTTTTCCTTTTAATTCTCCAAGATTTTTTATCTCAAGTATGTTTCCGTCAACTGATACGTCTTGAGCTATTGCTATTTTGGAGTTATCAGGAAATCCTGTTTCTGAAAGCATTTCTATAACATTATCAAAATATCTTCCATCTTTCAGGAATACTATTGTATCTGAACTTCTTGCAGTATTTCTCACTTTATTCAGATCATAACATGCTGGCACTATGGAAAGATTTTCATCTCCTTCTACCAAACTCATTTTAGCTTCGGCTGCAAAAGCAAAGATGGATGGAATACCCGGAATTATTTCTACCTCAATGTCAGGGTGATTTCTTCTTAGTTCTCTGTGTATGTAAATCCAAGTACTGTATATTGATGGGTCTCCCACAGTCAGATAAAGAGTTCTCTTTCCATTTCGTACGACATTTGCGATTTCGTCTGCATTGACTTTCCAATATTCCTTTAAGGAATTTCTATCCTTTACCATTGGAAAGATTAAATTTTTTATTATTGCTTTCTTATCAATATATTTTTCAACTATTGATAGTACAATACTATTTTTATCAGGTTTTGTAGTTGGAACGAAGATTACCTCAGCATCTCTAATTAATTTAAAAGCCTTTAAAGTTATTAGTTCTGGATCGCCTGGACCGCAACCGATACAAAAAAGTTTCATCGAACGTTATTGAGGAATGAGCTATTTAAATGATGAAATATTATAGATGTCTATTTTAAGATTTTTTTGTAGCAGAAATTATCAAGACCGGATTTCGAGCCAACATCATAGTTCCTGTAGATGTATTCCTTCCTTTTAGGATTGATATCTGTGTAAAATCAATATCTTTCATAAGATCAGATTCTTTCATCGTTTTCATAGCTCTAAACATCGTCTCCACTAGAATAGTACATATTACAAGCCTACCATTTTTTTCAAGTTTACTTATTGCTTGGTTTATGATTTTTTCTGTTTCTCCTGTAGTTCCACCAACTACTATTGCATTAACATTAGGAAAAGAATCTAGTAAATCCTGCGCTTTTCCATGAATGACATTTGCATAAACATTAAACCTTCTTAAATTTTCTTTTGTTAAATCTATTGCTTTTTGGTCAAAATCTATTGCATAAACATTTCCTCTCATGCATTGTAAACAGAGTTCAACAGTTATACTTCCGCTTCCACTTCCAATGTCAATTACATCATAATTTTCTTTTAACCTAAGCTTGCTTATAATTATCGATCGAACTTCTTCTTTTGTAATAGGAACTTCTTCGGTTCGTGAAAAAAGTTCATCAGGTATCCCTGCCGTTTTATAATTCCACAACATTTTTCTTTCCTGTTTATTTATGATGCTAGATCTTGATGTAAGCCAGTATACATCATTATCATAAACAATAACAAAAGGAAAATGAAAGGAAATATTCCATTCATGATGAATTTTCTTTTTTCCGACTTTGGAATATTATTTGTGATTTTCTTTGAGGTAAAATATGAAATCATATAAAAGAGTATTCCCATAAGAATTATTATTCCCAATACCGTTGATTGTGCAGTACCAGGAGCTATTATAGCACCTATGGTTAATCCAGCAATAACTCCTAAAATTGCCCTCATGTAATAAATTTTATCTGTTGAATCCAAACGATTTATTTTCATTTAATAAAACTAAGTTTAATTCCTTCCGGTCCTTAACTAATTTTTTTTGCAAATCTTCTTTTTTAGTTAATATTTAGCTTTGATATTTTACTTGATGTTGGAATTATCCAGTATCGAATTACGTTATATCGTTAATCATATCAACGATAAATTATTGGATGGGTATTATGTTAGTCAGATTTCAGGAATTACCAAGGATTCGTTCACAATTAAATTGCATCATTCCGTCCATCCCGATATTATCCTAATGATATCTGTCAAGGGAATTTGGATATCGCAAATAGGATTTCGACAATTAGAAGAAAACAACTTTGTTAAGAATATGAAAAAGGAATTGGAACGATCTCGAATTCTGACTTTGGAACAATTAGATTCAGAGAGAATAATAACTATAAAATTTGCTGACTATGATGGAAACATCAGATTACTTATTTGTGAATTTTTTGGAAACGGAAATATTATTTTGTGTGAGGAAAAAATGAATATTATCTCCATTCTGACGCCTCTCGAGGTGCGTCATAGACTATTGCGAGTTGGAATGAGGTACGTTCCTCCTCCTTCTCGAGGTCTAGACATATTTCAAATATCTTATTCTGATATCATATCAGAAATAAATGAGGGAAACACAAACTTGGATGTAGCAAGATGGTTAGGAAGGATTTTTTCATTTCCTAAAAAGTTCTCAGAAGAAATTCTATCTCGTAGTAATATTCAGTGTAAAAAAATTAGCGAGCTATCAGAAGATGAACTTCGTATAATTTTTACCAATATTCAAGGTTTAATTGATGAAGTGCTTGATGACACCAAACATGAACCAGTAATCATTTTAGATCAAGAAAACACTCCAATTATTGCATCGCATAGAAAGTTATCCAATATGAAAGATCTGAATGTCTGTTCGACAAATTCTTTCATGGATGCAATAGACCGAGTATTAAGCAATGAAATAATGAATATTGGGAAAAAAATCTTTACACACGAAATAGATAAAAAAGTTGTCATTCTTGAGCATGATCTCATCGAACAGGATAAAGCAAAACAACGAGTATTAGCAAAATCAAATTCAATTAGAAAGCTGGCATTAGAACTAATGCAAATTTCCTCTTCAAGCATTTTAGACCTTGAAAGTTTACTAAAAAAATATTCTGGCAAGATATTGTTAGAAAAAGGAAAAAAATATTTACAAATTATGGATGAACAAATTCCTCTTGAAGCGAATATCCCAAAGGTTTCATCACAATTGTATGCTCGAGCAAAGGAATTGGAACGCGGTGGTGAAAAAATAGATACACTTAGATCTAAAATATTAACTGAAATAAATGACCTGAAGAAAAGGACATCAATAGCAGAAAAAAACCTCAAATTTAAGAAACAAAAATCAAAAGAATGGTTTGAACGATATCGCTGGTTTTTAACATCTGGAGGTTTCTTAGTCATAGGTGGTAGAGACACATCCTCAAATTCTGCAATAATTAGAAAACATATGACAGATCAGGATATTGTGTTTCATGCTGAAATACATGGCTCTCCTTTTTTCCTAATAAAAAATTTAAATTCCACCTCAACTTCGATTGAACAAAACGATCAAAATATCCTTGACACGGCAACAGCAACAATTTCTTTTAGTAGAGCATGGCGGGAAGGATTGTCTACGGCAGATGCATATTGGGTATTTCCAAATCAAGTGAAAAAAGGTGCACCTACAGGACAATTTCTTCCGAAAGGCTCATTTGTAATAGAAGGAAAAAGAAATTATATAAAGGGAATAAATCTAAAGTTGACATTCGGAGTTTTCAAAGAACAGGATTCGTATAATTTTATCTGTGGACCACAAAATTCTGTAAAGATAAAATCTATAATTTACGTTATCTTATTGCCAGGAGGAATCGATCCAATGAACGCAGCGAAAAAATTAAAGACAGAATTAATCAAGTATTTGGATAAAATCAACAAGGAAAAGAACGATACCTTAATTGAATTCTTAAAACAAACTTCAGTCGATGATATAATAAGATTATTACCACCAGGTAAAATGAAGTTATTTTCTATAGAGAAAGGCGATAAATATATCTGACTCTAATCCTTGAAAATTGTAGTAAAGTAATTAAACTAATAAGACAAAATAAAAAATGTGGATGAACGTTTAGGAAGCAAACATCGTGATGCAAATATGCCTACAAAGGTTTTGGTACGTGATATTATGAACAGTCCTATAATTTCCGCATCTCCTGATTCTAATTTGAAGGAAATCTCAAAAAAAATGAAACAAGAAAGAATAGGCAGTATAATAATTTTCCACGGGGACAATCCAGTTGGATTAGTCACTGATTGGGATATAGTTTCAGACGGTCTTTCTAAAGATGTTCTGCCTAGTTCAATAAAAGCATCTGATATTATGAAGAAATTACATACTATCGAGGGTGAGGCAACAATTACAGAAGCAGCTAGGATGTTTAGAAAACATAATATCAAGAGACTAGGAGTAGTTTATAAAAATAAAGTCGTAGGAATCATCTCTGCTTCCGATGTGATTGCAGTAACTCCTGAATTAATCGATGTTGTTTCTGAGAAGTCGGCTCTTTTACGAGGCGAGATAGGACTACCTCGTGGTAATATTTCTGGTTATTGTGATGAGTGTGGGGAATGGTCTGATTTATTAGAATATACTGATGGGACGTTTAATTGCGAAGAATGCAGAGGAGATTCTTCAGTAGAATAGAATCGAATAGACAAACATCCATCAAAATTTAACGTATTTTTTTCTTTATTCTTTTACCAAAAAATACACATCTGAATTTAAAAGTCGGTAAATTGCTTTTAGTCAATGAGTTGAACTATTCATAAAGTTTTCGTATGAAAATTAGAAAAGAAAATCCACTATTTTAATAATATTGGAATAGTGATTTATTATTGATATCAATAATTAATGATAAATTTGGTACGAACATAGTATTTCTGTTAATTATGTTTAACAAATTTCAATACAGAGTTTCCAACCAAATTTTATTTAACTTCTGCCAACGGCTCTATAAGAATAGTCATATTGATAATTGCTATTATTAATACTGGAAAAATGTGCTTATTATACATATTACCTATTTAAAATCTGTTAAATGAATTTATTTTAATTGGCATCTGTTTCCTTTTCTTAAAAAGTAATTTCATTTTCTTTTTTTGTTATATTATCTAAATGGCCTATATGGTGTCTAATGTTTCATATTTCTTCCAAATCATTGATGTCTAATATCCTGGAACAATATTTACATTTTAATACAATGTCTGTCTTATCCAATAACACTATAGTTGGAATGATATTTTTATCTTCGTTAGTAATACAATTAATATTAGAACACTTAAAAATCCCAGTAATATAATCTGGTACTTGTATTTTACGTTTTTCAGCTACCTTGTAATTTTTTATAATATTTATTGTTGCATGTGGCGATATGAGTGCAATTCTATCTGTATCTTTGTTCTCTAAGAATTTATTTTCTATTTTTATGATATCTTTCTTTTGCCTTTTGCTGCTTGGTACATTTAATGCCACAGTAACTATGTTTCCATCACTTCCAGTAATATTAAGAGTCTTTAGAACATTAAAGGCCTTTCCAGGATCTATATGATCAATCACGGTTCCTTGTTCTATTCGTCTTACTAAAAGTTGGTTGATCTCGGACATCAAGTAAATTAATTTCCATTTTATCTATTAAATCTTAGTATTTGATATTTAATATTTAATATTTGATAGATGGAATGTTTATCCACAAATATAAAATAAACTAACAAGATTCCCAACGTAAAAAATATATTATAATTCTTAATATTTTTATATGTTATTTGCTGTACTAACATATGGAGTCTTGTTCTTATCATAATTCCTTTTTTGACGAAAGATGTGAAAAATGTAAGAAAGAATATCTCCTTTTAAAAGGATTAGAAGTGAAGGAAAATTGGTTAATAAAGTCGATAGATGGAATTGGAAAGACAAGAAAACAACATTATAAAGAGTTTAATGAAGAAAAAGCAAAAGAACTTTATGAAAAATTATTCGTATACTACTTAAAAAAAACAGGAAATGAATATGACGCTTCAAATAAGGCAAAAACAGTGATAAAGAAACAATGTAATATAAGAAATTTGACTCATTGGTCTTGGTTATGAATTCAGTGTTCCTATGTACACAAAATTAGAGAATCTTGAGACAATTTCGGAATAATTAACATGGATTATAAGTACTATTGTTCCAATATTGATTTCTGAATGCAAATTTATAGATATTTAAGTGGAAGTGTTAAAAACGTTCTATATCTTTAACTTACAAAAATTGCATGATCTAATTTAAGAATTCTTATATTAGCAATTATATCTGATACCTTTTTTACAATAACCATTTTTTACTGTATATGATATACATCCGTCTCTAATTTTCACCTCTTCAAATGAAATGGGATATTCTCTTCCAAAACCATCTTTGTTTGGTATCAGCGAATTATGTGGCACGAACGTTATCGATTCGTTGTCTTGTTTATCCTCATAACCAAACATAATTTGGGAGATTTCTACTCCATACCTAATCGGATACGGAAAAGATCCTGTTTTGTTCCACCATTCAATTCCTGTAAACTGATTTAACATTTTATAGTTAAAATCAATTCCCTTCAAATCATAGTAAAAAATTTCAATTTTATCTGTTGTTTTATCTTTTAGAATATAGTCAATTCTGTGATTGTTTTTATTAATTAATATTACACGTTGATATGAATGTCCAATTACTGGAAAAATTTCTCTAAATCTGTATCTATTTTTGCCTAAAAAAATTGCTTCAAAATAGCTCTGGTTATCGAATTGGCAAATCAAGTTTAATTCTATCGCATGATTTTGTATGTTAAACAGTTCTAAGAGGTAAAGCATCCATGATTTATCCGGAATGCTGTTTCCTTGATCATCTATAATTTTGATGTTATCTGATATTGCTACACTGTTATATGGAAAATATAATTTCCTGTTATTTTCGATGTCGTTAATTTTACAGAGGGAACCTAACCAATAATGCAAGTTATTGTTTATTTCAACAGTCACTAATTAATATAAATTTATTTTTATTAAATATTAAAGTAAAAAATAAAAACATATACCAAAACCAGCATTAGCGTTTTTCAATATGATAATTTCACTACATCAGTTTTATAATTGAAGTTATTCAAGTTCAGTATTCCACAATATTTCATATTTTAGAAAATAATATTGAATCAGATTACCTGAACATTAGTTTACGGGTCAATTTTCATTTCTTTATTGTGGGGATAATAATTTGAGGATATAAAGTATTTCAAATTGTTTTTTCTCATTTTTCGTTTTCTAATTAAAAGCGGGTTTCCAGGACAATAGAGAATCTATGGATATAAAATACTAATTTTAGAAATAAAAGTAAGATTAATTCTTAGCCTTGTTCCAAAGTCTCGGTTATCTTCTTATGTTATCCTTGCTTCGTAAAAATGTATATTGTTTCATCGGCGTTATCATTTGTCCAATGTGTTGGAAGATTTAAAGAATCATTTATTTTTAAATTGTTTTTTTCCATTATTCTTCCCCATCCAAAATGAGACATATCATTTGCAAATCTTCTTTTTACTGAACTTGCCAAAAAAATTATTACGAAAAATTCGATTCTTTTCTCCTTTATTCTTTTTATAATATTTTCTACAAACATCTCTCCCATCTCTGGTAATGCAGATATGATAAAACATGGTCTGGACAATTCTTCATTTGAGAAGTCGTAATCAGTACCATCTGCATTGATTATTTCGAATGGAACCTTTGTACTTTCTGAGATCCGTCTCTGAAGCTGGGTAAGACTATGGTCCAGCTCTAATCCAATCGAATATAGTCCCAATAATGCTCCACAAAATGGGATTCTTCCATCCCCTGAACCTATGTCTATTATTTCTTTACACTTCATGTCATCTAATCTTAATCTCTCACAGATTAACAGTGCTGATAAAATCCACGTGGGATAAAATGGCTGATAACTTGTATCATATTTCTTTGCATTCAAGTAAAAAGTATTTACATCTCCCTCATATGATGTAAATTCGATATCGTTAATGAGTACATTTGTTTTTTTAAAATATATGGGATTATGGTTTACAAATTTATGCAATTTATCAAGTAATTGGTCATTGATGGGAAAACTTTCTGAATAATGATTTGGTATTATTTCTGATATGATACTTTTCGAAATTATTCTATTAAAATAAACTTTTCTAGCTTTAGCTAAATTTTCTGATATTCTCATGTATACAGCTTCCAAGCGTTATAATCTCCTAATTAGTATACTGATTCAGCGGAGGGTCTTAAACCTCTCTTGTAGGTAGACTTACCACATTCTTTACATTTATAAATTCTTCTACGTTTGTACGTGTCATTCTCCACTATTTCGTGAATAGTTTTTTGCATACATTTATCGCAAAACCTTTTCTCAGTATTCAATTCAACTTTCATTTTTATAGGAAAATCAAAAATTACGTGTTTTTTTGATTAATCTTACTATTACCTTTTCAGTCTCGTTCTTAAAAGATCTGGAACTTCTCCGGGTCTTTTAGCAACAGGTACGTTTGCTCTTGCGTAATTTGTGACTTTCGATTCTGCTGATCCATAGTTTCCGTATACAATAGCTCCTGCATGTCCCATTTTTTTTTCTTTTGGTGCAGCTCTACCAGCGACATACGCTACAACTGGCTTTTCAAAATTTGTTAATATTATATATTCTGCAAGCTTTTCTTCTGCATCTCCGCCAATCTCTCCAACAACCACTATGGAATTAATATCGTCTTTATCTCTTACAAGATCAAATGCCTCGATTAAGCTAGTTCCATTTATGGGATCTCCCCCTACTCCGAAGCAAACTCTCTGTCCATATCCTGATTGAGTTAATGTGTGAGATACTTCATACATTAAAGTCCCACTTCTTGAAAACACAGCTGTCGATCCTTGAACGAATGGTTTAGCAGGCATTATTCCTACCTTCATGACTTCTGGCACAATGATCCCTGGAGTATTTGGACCGATCATTCTCACCCCTTTTTTTTTAGCATACTCTAAAATTTTTAATGAGTCTATAACTGGAACATGTTCTGGAATAGCAACTAGCAATTTTATTCCGTTATCTATAGCTTCTGTTGCAGCACTAAGAAAGAATGGAGCAGGGACAAAAATTCCAGAAATTTTTGCATGTGTTGCTTCCACAGCTTCTTTAACGGTGTTACAAACTGGTATTCCTTCAAAAGATTGCCCTCCTTTACCAGGTGTAATACCTGAAACTATGTTTGTACCATATTCTTTCATTAATCTAGTGTGGGTAGATCCAAAACTTCCTGTTATTCCTTGAATGATGACGGGTTTTTTCTTAAAATCATCATCGTTTTCCTTTCCTATTAAAATATCAAATAAATCAAAATTATTACTCATTTTACTTTCAACACTTTACTCAATATTTTACTGCTGCATTTATTGCTTCTTCTACTGTATTGAATAACTTTGCCTTACTTTCCTTTAACATCTCTCTCGCCTTCTCAGATTCTGCTCCAGTAATTCTTGCAAATACCGGTACCTGAATTGTGTTGTCATAATAAGCTTTTAAAATCGCTTGGGCTACTAGATCCGTTCTTACTATCCCTCCAAACAGGTTAACTAGTATTGTTCTAATTTTTTTTACTTTACTTATTACTTTTAATGCTTGATAAATCGATTCTGTGGTTGCTCTTCCTCCAAAGTCTAGGAAAGCACCTGCATTGCCACCTGCATCTGTAACCATATCTAATGTTGACATAACTAGACCTGCGCCATTCCCTATTATTGCGATATCTCCATCTAATTCAACAAATGAGAATCCATTCTCTTTAGCTTGTGATTCCAGTTCTGAAAGTTCTTCGTACTTCTTCAAGTCTTCGTGTCTGAATAGTGCATTATCATCAAGTATAACTTTTGCATCGAGTGCTACAAACGTTCCATCACCAAGAAGCGCTAGAGGATTAATTTCCGCCAATTCTGCTTCCTTTTCATAAATCAATCTTGACAATTTTTGAATAAATTCAATAAAAGCAATTCTCTCATTATCAGCAAGTCCTATATCATTAGCAACACGTGATCCTAGGCCAGAAGTTATTCCATCAATTGGAACATCTATTATTATTCTATTCTTAGCACTCTCAATTTCTACTCCACCTTGCGAAGATGCTATTATGGAATAACATCTCTTGGTACGGTTGAGAAAAAATGACAAATAGAATTCTTTTCTAATGTCTGCCATTTCTTCTAAAAGAATTGATTTCGGCAACTCCCCTTTAACCTCTTTTTTCATTAACTCTTGAAATTTCTGCTTTATTTCCTCTTCTGTTTTACATTTTAAAATTGCACCCGCTTTTCCTCTTCCTCCCACTGTTAATTGTGACTTTAATACAAGAGGAAAACCAATATCTTTTGCTGCTTCTATTGCTTCGTATACATTTCGTGCTAAACGTGATTTAGGTATTTTGATACTATATGAACTAAAAATCTCCTTGCCTTGATATTCCAATAGTTTCATTTTTACACTAGGACAATATTTTTAGGCTTATATTCGTATTTTTTTCATTAGTTTTTTTAGGTTTATATTAAATTTTCTTAAAAAGCTATATTATTTTCTTCATAAATTATGGTTATTTTGGGAAAAAAATTCAATATATTATTATTTTCATTTTTATAAAATTACACTCCTAACCAGAGGCAACTCATTTTCATTTATAAATATAATTTGAAACAAATAATCTATTTTCCCTTATTCTGAATATTTAGGTGCTTGTACAAAGAATCTCCATGAACCTTTGCTCTCTTATCTTGGTTCTCTTATTATGAATGAATTCGAATACTTTGGAATATATCTGTAAATTGTACTTGTTAACATCCGTGAACTTTCTAATCCATACTGTTACAGAACACTTCCACATTCACAATTGTTCACATGGACTGTACAATTTGTATATTCATTCTTTCTGTGAATGCATTACACTTCTGTGTTTGAAGCCGTGTTCTTCCAAATGATCATACCCTCTATATTCATTGGTAAATTTGGTGGAACCATATTCAATTCTGGTGTATAATACCAAAAATTGACAGATATAAAGGAACATCAAAATATGTCATCGCATTCCTTTGGTGAATGCTTGTTACCATTGGGTGATCCTTGTAAAATGTACCTCTACCCTCAATGGTTTGAGCCCTCTTTTCCTGCGTTTTCTTCCTGGTTTCATTATATTCTCATGATATCGCATATTCTTCAGTTCATACTTGATATAGAATTCATCACCTTCAGCAAGACAACTAAGGTTAGCATAGGTGTTTCTAGTGAACTACACTTTACCTATTATAAGTTGTACTCTTAATTCTATTCATGACTCAAACTGATTATTGCAAAATGTGCGATTTTGAGATATGAGCAAAAATTAATTACTAATACTTTATCGTAAGTTTATATGGATTTAGAAGCAAGAATTTCTCTTGTCCTAAAAGGACCGACAGAAGAAATAATTACGATGGGAGAGCTAAGAAACTTATTACAAACAGTGTCAAGACCTAAACATTACATAGGACTTGAAATTTCTGGCAAACTTCATCTTGGAAGTCTTATCCTCACAGGTTTCAAGATAAACGACCTTATCAAAGCGAATTTTCATACAACCGTATTTTTAGCAGATTGGCATACATTCATCAATAATAAACTGAATAGTGATTGGGACAAGATCCAAGAAATCTCTAACTATTATAAAATGGCCTTTGACTTCTTCTGTCCTGGAGTGAATGTTGTATTAGGTAGTAACTTGTACAGATCCAACGATGTTTATTGGAAAAGTTTTATGAATTTTTGTAAGCAGATAACTTTACCAAGAACAATTCGTTCTTTGACTATCATGGGTAGAACAGAGAAAGATAACCTCGATTTTTCACAATTCCTCTATCCAGCCATGCAGTCAACTGACATCCGTGCTCTTGATCTTGACCTTGTTCATGCAGGAACCGATCAAAGAAAAATCCACATGCTGGTAAGAGAAATTTTTCCAAAATTAAAATGGAAAGTTCCCATTAGTCTTCATCATCACTTATTACCTGGACTCTTGGAACCTGTAAGTCTCGGACTTACAGAAGACAACAAAGATGATCTAAAAATTTCTAGTAAAATGAGCAAAAGTAAACCATCTGGAAGTATTTTTATTCATGATGATACAACAAGTATAGAAAATAAGATTAAAAAAGCATTTTGTCCGATTGGAATTTCAGAAAATAATCCAGTTCTGGAAATAATAAAATATATTACTTTTAGAGAGATGGGAGAATTTACATTAGAACGTCCTGAAAAGTATGGAGGAAATATTACATATGAAGAATATCCCAAACTAGAAAATGATTATGTTAACAAAAAAATTCATCCACAAGACCTGAAACAATCAGTAGCAATTTATCTCGATAAAGTGATAGATCCAATAAGAAGACATTTTAAAAATCGTGAACCAAATTTTGAATAATCTTTTTTATTTAGTATTTTTGATCAACATTATTTTTAATCGATTTTAAATAAAAATCATATTTTAATAATTATTAAAACGTAATAAAAGGAAATTATGTAGATTCGATATTTGAGGGTTTAATCAATTGGTATTTTGATTTATATCCCCTAGGATTTATCATCATATCTTTATAATTAAAAGTTGAAGAATTTCCGATTATTATTGTAGTAATCATTCCTATCATCTCATCATAGCCTAACATATTTTCTAAATCAGTTATTACGATATTTTGACTTTCTCTGTAAGCTCCTTTGACAATTGCAACAGGAGTAGTAGCACTTCTATGCTTTAGGAAAATGTCTCTTGTGTCTTTTAATTGATGTATTCTCTTTTTACTCGCTGGGTTATAAATTACAGTAACATAGTCACCAATAGCTGCTGCTTCTACTCTTTTTACTATCATTTCCCAAGGTACTAATAAATCACTCATACTAACGACAGCAAAATCTGTCATCAAAGGCGATCCTACTAGAGCTCCACATGAATTCAACGAAGACACCCCAGGAACACATTCCACATAAATACCATCTTCTCGGCTCCATCCTTTTTCAGCTAAAATCTCATAGATCAAACCTATCATTCCATAAATTCCTGGATCTCCAGATGATACCAGTGACACAATTTTTCCATCTTCAGCAAATCTTATAGCCTGATTTGCTCTATCCACCTCTTGTGTCATTGCATATCTATATACTTCCTTACCTTCAATCAAGTCCTCAACTAGTGATACATAAGTCTCATATCCTACAATTACCTGACTTTCTTCTATTACTTTTTTAGCGCGAAATGTCATATGGTCATGACTTCCAGGTCCTACTCCCACCACATATAATTTTCCATTCAACTAAATTCTTAAATCTACCTACAATTCAACAAAATTTATCTCTTTATGTGTTTTCTTGAATTCATTTGTCTATAAATTCTTGATGTAAAGCTTTAACAGCTTTGTTACGATCGTTTCCGTCTATTACAAAAGCTAAGTTCAATTCTGAGGAACCTTGAGCAATCATTATTACATTAATATTGTTTTTTGCTACCGCACCAAATGTTCTTGCTGCCACTCCCTTTATTCCTCTCATTCCAGAGCCCACTACTGCTATTATCGCAACATTTTCATTCACATCTATTCTTTTGATTAACTTTCCAAGAAAGTTCAATTCCAGCGTTGTAATAGCCTTATCCAAATCATTTTTTTTTACTACAATAGAAATACTGGATTCAGAAGGCGTCTGTGAAATCATCATTATATTTACTTGATTCTTAGCAAGTGCATCAAAAATTTTTGCAGCAGTACCAGGATATCCAATTAGGCCTCCACCACTCACATCTATTAATGCTGTATGTCCTATAGCTGTGATAGACTTTACTGTTCTTGTTGAATTTTTCAATGGATTTTGTAGAATCATTGTACCACTATTTTTTAAATTATTTATGTTCCTAATTCTCACAGCTATTTTCGAATCCATTACAGGTTCAAGTGCTCTTGGATGCATGTACTTTGGACCAAACATCGATAACTCTAATGCTTCAGAAAAAGATAATTCATCAAGAATCATGGCATTTTCTACTATCTTCGGATCTGCAGTCATTAATCCATCAGTGTCACTCCATAACCAGACCTCATCAGCATTTATGCTGGCAGCTATGATAGTAGCAGAATAGTCTGAACCCCCTCTACCTATGGTAGTAATATTTCCATTTTGATCACAGCCAATAAATCCTGTTATCACTGGGATTATTTTTTCTGCAATTAACGGTTCTATCTTGTGACGAACCCTTAATTTTGTTGTATCCATAAGGGGCTTGGCATCTCCATAATTTGAATCAGTCAGGATTCCTATTTCTTTTCCATTAAAAAATTCTGATTTTAATCCTTTATCCATTAACGAAAAAGACACTATCGGTGTTGATAGCCTCTCGCCAAAAGATACTAGGTAATCTCTAGATTTTGGAGTTATCTCTCCTAAAATCGAAATTCCTACCAAAATTTCCTTGAATTCGTTTAGCAAATTCGCTATGATTTCCAATACTTCAGTCTTTCCTTCTGAATTAGTGATTACTTTCTCTATCAGGCTAGTATGAATTGTTTCGATATTATCGACAAAATCATTAATAATATTCTTATTAATTTTTTTAATGTCTTTACATAAATCCAAAATTTTATCAGTTATTCCATTTAGAGCAGAAATTATTACAACAATATCGTTGCCTTCAGAATAATATGAGCTTATGACGTTTATTACGTTTCGGAGCTTATCTTCATTATCAAGCAAAGTACCACCAAACTTCATAACAATTCGCATAGCTGTTATATTTTCTTGTTTCCTAGATTAATCCTTCGATAGAATTAATTTAGCAATAAAATAATAATAATCAAAATAATTATAATAATATTATGAAATTGTCACTAATTTCAATCTTGAATTCGTGGAGCAAGATAAAAATGAATTCTTCCTAAACTCGCCACAGTAAACTCTAATCGTAATGGCATCTTACTTGAATATTCTGCAATAACTGAACCACCAACACTGCTAATAGCTTTAGTAATTTTCAAGAGGTAGTCTATGCTATACGTAGCTAAACTGTCTTCCTTTGAAGTTAATTCTTCTAAACCTTCGCTTTTTGGTTCCAGGAGTATATTTACTTCTCCAGAATCTCCTCTTCCGAGAAAACTAACGGTCTCAGGCCCAGCATCTATTGTTATATATTCTGACAGGACTTGTATATCTGAAAGAATTTTATCAAAAGCATTAGAGGATAAAATAATTTTAGAATTAAAACTTAATTTTGGCAAGGGAGTTGAACTAGAAGAACTCTCAATCAAACGCATTTTGTATTCCTTTTTATATCCATTTTGTATTTTGATAGATAACATACTATTTTGGTCAATCGATATCTCGACTGAATCTCTTTTCTCAGATCTTTTTATTAATTTTGAAAATTCGTCTATCCTTACTCCAAATTTTACAAGTGAGTCACATTCATATTTTTCAAAAGCCGAATTAGGCCAGAAAATATCAATAAGGGCAACATGTGATGGATCCATTCCCCTAAAAGATATCCCCTCTATTGAAGCTTCAAAAGTAGCCTCATCCACCAATGTGGAGATAGCGGAAGCTATTGCTTTCCATTCTTCAGGTGTTTTTGTCGTTGCTACAAAAATCAATCTAAATCTATGTTTTGGCTATATTTTGAGAACTTTAAATCTTCCTATTGTTAAAAAATAAAAATTATTTCTTTTTTCCCAATCATTTTTGGCAAAAATCTAGTAAATTTTTAACTTTATGAGTAGTTTCTCCATGTGTGGTTACATTTAGAACATCTGTAGAATTGAGTTGTTGCCTCATCTGCAGATCTAGTTTGCAACATCCACCAAACGGCTAAATTATTGTTACATTTAGGACAATCAATGTTGATAGTTGGTAAAATTTCACCATTATTTTCACCATCCATTATTCTTAATGCGTTTCCTTCCTGAATTGTGGCGGTATTTCCAGTCATTGAGCTTGTGTTTAGGTTAATGCCGTTGATATTGCCTTCTGCCCTGAAATCGCATTTTGGACAAATAACCTGATTTTCGTCAAACTTTAATCTCATTCTTGTTTCACAATTAGGACAAAATTTCATGTTATTTTCGCCTGCTTGAAAATTGATTCAACTGAATCAGAAAAATTCTTTGCAAAGTCGTTTGCCGTCTGTACCGATTTTTCCAGAATATTCATAGGGTTATCTTTAGATGTTATCTTTAACAAAAATTCCTTTATTAAAGGATGTTTAACTATAACTCCTGCAAATTCTACTCCTTTTTCATTAAGAATATGATGTTGAAGAATATATAATATTGAAATATCTTCATCTTTTAATTTTAGTTCAATTTCTCTATCAGTTAAATTTGATATCTTTGCCTGCATTAAAGAGTGAAGTACTTATTTAGGATATAAATCATACCAAACAGTATTTAATAATTGACGCAAAATAATAACAGATTAGAAAATATAGTACTAACTAAAACGAAGAACAAAATTTCAATTAATGAACCAATTTCACTAAATCTGAGTTTTAAGATAAATGGCAGTATTCGTGATTTATTTACTCAATCAACTTGGGAAAAAGCATATAATAAATTTGATAACACATTCCGAATAATGATAGATGCTGATATTAAAGTAGGAAAGAAGAAAATTCATTCAGTCAAATTCCTACGTAAAGCAATCTTTTTCTGGGCAAGGAATCCCAAAATTCAGCATAGAATCTGGGTGTCAATTGTCAAAGATGACTCTCCATTCTATCCATTATCAGAACAAGAATCTAGATCTTTATTATTTGATGTAAACAAGATAATAGAATTTAGTATATCTGATTTGAATCAAGGAATATACAATTTTCATGCAGATGTGCGAGTATCCTGGGGAAAACATAATTTTACTGGAGCATTAAAACTAGAAGGAATATCAAACCAAGAGCAAATTGAAATAATCCATTAACAATAACCAAACTTTCATAACAATTAAACATATAAAATATTAATATTTCTGACTCTAGTCATAGAACCTCTTTTAAGGAAAATTTATAAAAATGTAATAAATATTTGGTAGTGATGGCTAAATTTGATGGAATAAAAGGGCAGGAACTTTTGGATATCGAGGTAAAAAGCGATGAATTGACATTCATTTTCAAAGATAATAGATATCTTTTTATTAAGAATGAAAATGGAAAAATAGTTTCGGAATCTTTACCTGAATGATGTCTTACTGTTTGATGAAATTCTCGTAATGATACAATGTGTTTTCTTGTTGGTCTGTCTGGATAGAACCAGGACGTAATATCCTAACTTTTTCTATTGCCCTCTGTGCATTGATCTTTTCGTTCTTTATTATATATCCAGCTAATACAGTCCCTGTCCTTCCCTTACCAGCCAAGCAATGTACCAGTGTGGGTTTGTCTTCACCAATTTTATCTATCATGTAATCTACTATTTTGTCTAATTCATCTATAGTTGGAGAACTAAAATCATCAACCTTGAGATGAAGATATTCTATTTTATTCTTCATAATCCAGCTTTTTGGAAGAGGTTCTTCCCTAACAGTTATTATACTTCTTATTCCCATTATGTCCACTAACCACTTACATTCTTCACTAGTTGTAGGCAATCCACATCCTGCCAACTTCCTATCTACAACCCAACTAAAATTAATCGGTCTTTGTAAAATATTACCATGTAACCATCTATATGCATTCCCTATTTTAGTCATTATTCATTTTCCCTATTTTTTGATTATATGTCTTATAGATATATAAAAAATTACTATTTATAATATTATTAAAATTCCAATTTAATTGTTTT
>DATFEP010000053.1:0-25557 GCA_035250975.1 Nitrososphaeraceae archaeon
GCATCGTTTACAGCTGGGACTACCCGGGTATCTAATCCGGTTTGCTCCCCCAGCTTTCATCCCTCACCGTCGAGCGCGTTCTGGCAAGCCGCCTTCGCCACTGGTGGTCTTCAATGGATCAACGGATTTTACCCCTACCCACTGAGTACCGCTTGCCTCTCCCGCCTCCTAGCTCTATAGTATCCTCCGCAGCCCATCTGTTAAGCAGGTGGATTTAACGGAGGACTTAAAGAACCGGCTACGGATGCTTTAGGCCCAATAATCGTCCCGACCACTCGGGGTGCTGGTATTACCGCGGCGGCTGACACCAGGCTTGCCCACCCCTTATTCTACACCATTTTTAGAGGTGTCAAAAGATTTCCTTAGCGGAGATCACTCAGAGTAACCTTGTCAGGCTTTCGCCTATTGCAAAGGTTTCGCGCCTGCTGCGCCCCATAGGGCCTGGGCCCTTGTCTCAGTGCCCATCTCCGGGCTTCTCCTCTCAGAGCCCGTACCGGTTTCAGGTTTGGTGGGCCATTACCTCACCAACAGCCTGATCGGCCGCAGTCCAATCCAGAGGCCATATAGATTTGAACCATAAATCATTCCAGACATTATGGTCTATCGCGGTTTATCCTCAGTTTCCCGAGGTTATCCACGTCCTCTGGGTATGTTGACCACGTGTTACTGAGCCGTGTGCCACGTATTGCTACGTTAACTCGCATGGCTTAGTCCCACTCTGATAGCAGTCGGGTCCGGCAGGATCAACCGGAGTCAATCCTTTTTTTAATTATAAAAATAAGAGTACGGTCGGACAACTATGAATTGTGCGGGTTTGTAACCATTATCAGATTTAATCAGATTTATTAAATCCTCATAATATGAGCGCAATTGGAGATCAATAATTCACTTTTTGGTCCATGACCAACATCATTATTGATGCCGCCTATGCCTTGCGTTCTAAATTCCATCTTCCGCTATATCATATAAATCTTCGGTCCATAAATTTGATATTGTTTAGTATCAATTTTAAAAAAATTTAACAATTTTTACCGATAACATATAAATTAGTTCTTTATTTCTTTTCAACATCTCAATAATGCAATTACCTGAATATCAACGAACATATCAAAAAAATACTATAAAGTCAAATCATCTTTATAAAAAATCTGATAAAATTTTTCCTGGGGGAATTAGTCATAATATTAGGTTTTTCGCTCCCTATCCTTTTTTTGTAAAAAAAGCTAAGGGAAAAATTCTCACGGATGTAGACAATAATATCTATGTAGATTATTGGATGGGCCATTGGGCGTTGATATTGGGGCATTCACCTGATGCCATTTCAAGATCAGTCATAAATCAAGTAAAGAATGGCACATTATATGGAACTGTAAATAATTCCAGTGTTGAATTAGCTGAAATGATTCAAAAATTAATGCCAAGAGCAGAAAAGATGAGATTTGCTTCAACTGGCTCTGAGGCTACAATGTATGCTGTCCGGTTGGCTCGTGCAAAGACTATGAAGAAATTTGTAGCAAAAATTATTGGTGGATGGCATGGTTTTAATTCAACTCTTTTAAAAAGTGTAAATTATCCATTTGATTCAAAAGAAGGAATTGGATTTAATCCGGAAGAAAAATACATTAAATCCATACCATTTAATGATCTTGAAAATTCCTTAAAAATTTTAACTCCTCTAAAGAATGATCTAGCTTGTATTATCGTGGAACCAATTCTTGCAGGAGCTGGATGTATAATGCCAGAACATGACTATTTATTAGGCCTGCAGGAATTCGCTAAGAAGAATGATATTATTTTCATATTAGATGAAATTGTTACTGGCTTCAGAGTATCGATCCATGGAGCTTATAAGATGTTTAAATTGGAACCAAATTTGTTCACATTAGGAAAAATAGCTGGAGGAGGTATGCCTATTGGAATAGTTTGTGGTGAAAGTGAAATTTTATCAATGGCTAACCCTACAAGGAAATTGAATAGAGAATCGTATTGCTCAATTGGGGGAGGAACCTTTTCTTCAAATCCTGTTACCATGGTTTCAGGTTTAGAGACATTAAAATTTCTAAAGAGAAATGAAATAGATGTTTATAGAAAAATAAATGAGTTAGGCAATTATATGCGAACTGAAATTCAGAAAGTTTTCTACGAGAATAAGATAAAAGCGATTGTTACTGGAATAGGGTCATTATTTCATATACATTTTTTAGTTAATAAGGATATAAAGATAAAAAATGCCAATGATGTTGCTTTATGTAATACAGAGATGCTTGAAAATTTTCATTTTGCGTTAATGGCAAAATACAAAATATTCTTTTTACCTAATAAAATGGGAGCGATTTCATACGTACATAATAAAACTGATGCAACAAATCTAATTAATGCTACCAGATCAATTGTTGAATCTAGAATATTATAAAATTGCGTATAGCCAAAAGTATTATTATAATCATTCGAGTGAATTCCATTAATTTTCTCCAAATCATAAAGAGAGACCAGATTATTTTTTACGTATTTTTTATTGGAGTTATTGCTAGAATTGTTCCTGAATTGATTTCATATCCTTTTCCTATAGGATATGATACAATTAATTACTATATTCCTTCGATTTCTGACATTGAAAATAACTTGGATATCCAAAATTTGCAAATTTATCCAATTCTGCTCTACTTTATTCATACTATTTTCGGTTTAAACCCAAATAATTCTGTTATTGTCTTATCGGTTATATGTTATGGTATTTTCTCGATAGTTATTTACTTGTGGTCTCGAAAATTTCAACTTTCTCAAACTAAAGGACTTTGTATGGTTTTATTTATTATATTCCAAATATCAGTATTGAGAACAGGATGGGATTTACATAAGGATGTACTTGGTTTGATTTTATTTTTTGTTATTATTTATATAGTTGATGATAAAAAAGGATATAGGAAGTTTCAAATATTTTTAATTTTTTCTTTATTAACTGTTATTTTTTTTGTTGATACAATGTTATCTTTCCTGGCTTTTGTCTCTTTACTATTATATTTTGCGATAAAGAGAAACTGGAAATACTTATACTCGATAATAGCAATAGGAATAATAATATTAATCACATTCTCTACCATTAATACAATCAATAATTATCCAATAGTAAGTAATATTATTAAATTACTTGAGGGTAATATTACAATTGACCAGAGTTACAGTCAAATTAATATGCTGTTGTTGTTTTTAAAGCTGAACATATTAATACTTCCAACCTTTATGTTCGGATTAAGATATCTTAAAACAAATATACTTTATATTCCTACAATATTGGTACTGATCGGATCTTTTAGTTGGATTGTTTTACCTAATACCGACCTGTTACTTGCGGATAGATGGATTATACTTTCTGGTATTTTTATTTCGATCTTTTCTTTTGCTGGTATGAACTATTTATTATATCAATATAGACATTTAAGTAGTAATAATTTGGTTTTTGGTATTGTGGTTTCATGCTTTGTGATAATAGGATTAGGATATATGATACTGTCCTATGACCAACCACTTCCCATATATGGCATATTCAGAGAGCATACTGACTTCTTTATACCTCCCTCAATGCAATTTAATTCGATTGATATAAAAGACAACACAGATTTGATAATCACAACGGAATGGATAAATAAAAACACCCACCCAGACACCAAATTATATGGCAATGTTTACTTGAAAGGCTGGATGAAAATTTTATTAAAAGACAACAGGACTTTTGATTTTAAAAACCACATGTGGATAAAAAAAGGTATTTACATTGGTAACCATAATGAGATTATGAATATTAATCAATCATTTACAATCTTATTCTCAAAAGGAAATTACGACATTATATTGAATCAATAGTATGAAACAACGTAAACAATTTAACTAAAATAAAATAATAACAACAGTATTGAAATATAAAAAAGATAATAATTGGTTTAGAAGACGTTGGTTAGATTTTAGGCAAGGACATAGTATATATTTAATTTTTATTATGACTTTCGCAAATTTTATAACGATCCAATACAAACTACTATTGGATAAAATTCCTTCTGTAGATGTATTAACAGGGGGTAACATTATTGGGTTCGCAATAGTGTTCGTTGCTTTGTATGTACCAATAGGAATACTAATAGGCTATTGGCATAGAAAAAGTCAATGGAGGGTAGAAGCTGAAGCATTATTCAGAGAGAATAAAATTGGAGCTACTATGTGGTTATTTGTAATTGATCTAATTGATGGTAAAGTTACAGACCAAGAAAAAAAGGAAATGAGAGACATGTTACTAAAAATAACCAAAGGAAAAGAAAGGATAAAAGATGAAAAACCAGATAACGAGGATGATTAAAAATAAAAAATAATTTATTCAAGATGATTTAATATATTATCTAATATAACATGGAAAATTGATTGTCTGGTATCGATGGATCCGAATATTTTTTTCGTCTAATAGGAATCCGTTGAACCGATGACACCTCAGAATATTCCTTATACAGTAGTTCATAAGAATGAATAAAATTATGTGGAACAATTTTTTTTGCTAGTACTTCCTCGAACCAATCAATATTGATTATGTGTTTATTTGACAAAGATACTAAGTTTCCGATTACCGAGTCTATTTCAGAAGGTAATATATGCATCAATACTTCAGAGAGAATCACTAGATCATATTTCTTTTCTGATTAAAATGACTGTATATTAGATACTTGAAATCAAGTCCTTTGTGCAAGAAAATTATTGAATCTAAATAAGTTTTCGTATTTTCTATTTGAAGGGGAGATAGATCCACTGCCAAATATTCTTGAATTTCAGAATACCTAGTTAACAATAATTTGGTGATTCAGCCAAATCCACATCCCGACTTCAATACAGAATGAAAGTTATTGAGGGAGTGAAGGTGATCTAGAAGAAATTCTTGTTGTAAAATTTTATATTTATCGTAACGAAAATTTTTTTATATATCTTTCCACCTTCTTTCCAATAGTCGAAGGAACTGTAAGACACTTATTAACATTGAGTATTTAAGTATAATATATTCCCGTTGAATAAAGTGTAGTAAATAAAATAATACCTTAAGAATTAGATTTTTATTATGGAGATAAGTTTTGCTGTTATACCATATCCATCATGTGTCTGAGGAAAATTATTAATTATTTTTAAATCATAGGTTAAAACTTTGAGGTTACAGCAAGACATTCTAATGCTGTTTTACTCAAACTTTCAATCAAACGATTATTAATAAAACGAATATTTACATAGGTATCAAATTTGATAAGAAAATTGGCATGTCATTGTAGAAAATGGGATTAGCTGTTCTATCATGAATTTGTAAATTAAATTCAAGATTATTCGATTTTAAATAATTTTTTAGTAAACCAATATCTAGGTTATCTGTTTTCATGGCACAATACTTATTATTACTTTGTCTTTATCTAACAGGTTTGAAATGTTCACTATCAATTGGATTGTTTAAATAAATTGCTCCTGAATATTTTAGTAGATCAGGAGTAGAAACAAGTATCAGATTTGAATTATTCTCAGCTCTTAATATTACTTCTTTTAAAGACATGTTAGAAACCCCATTACGTAATTCTGACCCATGATAATGTAAAATAATAAATTTGTTTTTATTTTTTTCCGTATTAGAGGTACAATTTTATATAATGAATGAACGTGAATTACATCATATTGTATATATTCCTTAAGAATAAAATCAATAAATTTCTTACCATCTAGATCCAGCAATGGTTCATCATAAAATGAAAAAAATTTGAATGGAGTATAACCTGTCCTTTTTAATATTGAAACATTATGACCTAATCTTCTTTGGAATTTCGATATTATACAAGCTACTCCAGCTTGATCTCACACATGTAATATATTCATACGTAAATTCCTAAGATGTTAAAAAATATTAAATATATCCATGATTGAATATTGAAAATTGATTTATTCAATTATTTCTAATCATTAGTTTTAGGTATTTCTTTATTCTTTTATGTTGTATTGTCTTTAGAAATTCCCTAAAATCATCTTCATACAAGTTTAAATCTTTGCTTCCATAACCTTGAACCATATAGAAGGCACCCTTTGGGTTTTTTAAAGATATCAAACCTATCCTAGCCAATGAATATAATGTGCTATATCCTAAGGCTTTAAGTGATTTTCCATAAGAAATATAATTTTCTTTTTTATAAGATTTTCTAGTTGGTCTATTAGTATAGCTTATTAAATTATTTAATATTTGAATTTTGTACCCTAGTTGTTGAGCTTTTATTAACAAATAAGTTTCAAAACCATAATTGGTCGGATATTGTAATCCTATTTTACTCCAGAAATCAAGACGTACTACTCTTCCCGACCCCCGTGGAACAACACTATTTTCTCCTCTAATTTGTCCAGAGCAAATAGCTATTTCATTATCTTTATCCATGTATTTCAGGATTAGAGATATATAATTGGGAGGCAAAATATGGTCTGCTCCCAAAATCATAACATATTCACTTGTGTCGCCTCGCAATCTATCTAATCCAGTATTAATTACTTTTGCAAGAATTGGTGTTCCCTGTGCGTTAAATCCTCTGTTTTTAAGATCCACAATTTCAACTTGCTTGAAACTTGAAACAATTTTTTTGGTGTTATCTTCAGAACCATCATTAACTACTATGATTCTATTTTCTATTATATCCTGTTTAAGTAAAGATGAAAGTGTCTCACCAATGAATTTTTCTTCATTTCTAGCAGGAATTATGGTTGAAATTTTATATCTGGTTCCATTTGCCAATAGTTACATATAATACTCTAAGAAAGCATTAAAAAATTTTTTGTTTTCAAAAAATAAAATACAAATTTATTTCTTCTTAATAAATTTGTAATAACGTTTATTTATAATACCAATTATTTGAACATAATTAAAAAAATAAAATCTAGCCTTAATTTATATGGGTCCCATAATATCTTTATTTTTAAACTATCATACTTTTTTTAGCACATAGAAGATACTTGTACTAAACATTATAAATTTTCTAGTCTATAATTATAATGAGATACTTTACTATATCCAGATTGAATCTTGTAGTTCTGTAATAGATAGAAATAGCAATTTTGATATTATCATATACAGGATTGTTGTATTCTATTTTCCTTGCCTCCAGCATCCTTCTACAACATTAACCAGGGGTGGTCCTACTGGAAAGTAATCCAGGTTAATAATATGTTTATTTTCATCAAGAAACTTTCTAATGAGTTTAGAGCAGTGGGGACATCTATCAACTAACATTACAAATTTACTAAATCCTTCTATCTGTTTCTGTTTTAGATAATCTATAAATGTAATACTATTAAATTCGTCGCATTGTTTGAATAACCTCTACCATCTATTGATACACAACCAAATATACTTGTTATTTTGCATGAGCTTGTTATCGTTAGTATAGGTCTTTTATTTTTGGAATTCCATTTCTTTATTCTTTCACCTACACAATCTTAGACATATTGATTCATCCTATACATGGATAGTGCAATCCGATTTTAAATTCAGAATCTTTTTACTGCTTTTTGAATATCATTTTGTTCTTGTTTGATGTAATATTGATAGATTTTTCTGTCGTACTTTTTGACTAAACCTCATTGTTTAATAGTTGATATATGTGTACTTTTTGATATCTAACTCCGTTCTCTGTATATTTGATCCATTAGCTGTCTGAAATCAATTCCGGTGTTACTGTCATCTAATTCTTTTTATCTTTACAATTACATTCTTTGGTATTGATGCAGGTCTAGCGCTCCTTGGATAATATCTCAATCAGCCTGATCCATCTTCATCTAATCTAAGGAACCACTTTTAAGCTAAGCATCTTCACTTGTTTAATCCATTTCTGCCATCAAAAACGCTTTTTCTTCTTTTATAACACTTCTTTTATAACACTTGTTGCAAACAGGATTCTTCTTTTACCCTTGGATCTTTTTCTTTTATATACTCATTGTTTAGGAGAGATTATGGACACAATAAAACAACCTATAAATTACCAAGCTTAATTAGTTGTAGTAAAAAATGTTAGATAACATTATGAATTTATGTTAGCCAGTGTATGTAATAAAAATATTCTTGGAAGATTTCAGATTTTTGGAAATCTCTATCTTTTCAGACCTTAATATTGACCAATATATTAGTAATCAATTCAAAATAAAACTTTAAAACTATAATAATAAAAAGTATATTTATTCAAAGATAATTTAAGCAACTCTAAATTGCATACACCTAAAGGGCATTGACTAGTTTATTCATTTTATCAAGATTTATCTCGAATCCAAATCTTTTCTCATCCTTTTTCATATGTTTATACATTTTCATCATTAAATGAAAATGTTTAATTGTACTTAATTTATTATCCATTTTTAGTCTGACAATCCTGTATACGCTATCATAGTAGTCAAATTTTTTTAAGACTAGATCCCTATAGAAATTATAATTGAAAGTAACGGGGTCGTTATTGAAAACATTAAGAAATATTTCGCAACAAAACAACGATGGAATAATCCCTTCGCCCAACATTGGAAAAACACAGCCAATTGATTCACCTATTCCAATCACATTGTTTTGAAAAAAAGGTTCCATTCGCTTTGGCGGAGACAAACGAATTGGTCTTCCTATCTTTTTCAATATTCTTGCGGAAGGGTTACGTTGAAAAAATTCCTTTATTCCATAATATTTTCTATCAATATCTCCAGCTCCAACAAAACCTTTACCCTTCTCTAAAGGAAAATACCAAAAGTAACCTCTAGCACCCTTATAAGCTATAACATAGAACTCATCATTGCTCTCGATATTTTCCACTAGATATTCATACGCGGGAATAATAAAGTCTTCTTCAGATTTTGGCAACAAGGATCGATGTATTCCTGTACAGTCTAGAACATAATCATAACTTGATAAAGGAAAAGATGACAGTATACATTTATGATCATAAATTACATTCACACTTTTTAAAATATCTTGTTCCCATTTTTGTTTATTGTAAGTAACAAGTCCATCAAGTTCTAAAAATTCTGTTTTGTTATTAGGCAAATCCATACGTAATTTTTTTCCTAAATGAAAAATATAGTCGTCAAAGTTTAACCCAACCTTCTCTGAAAAAATTCCAAGAACGTTTTTTGATGCACCCCAAGCACATACTGCCCAATGATTTTCTTTTTTTGATGATTCGAAAATAGTAACATCATGTCCTTTTTTCTGTAATGAACACCCCAAATAGCTTCCAGCTACACCTGCACCAGCAATGGCTATTTTCATATGATATCGATAGTCTTACTTTACTTTATAATTCTTTGAATTGGATTAAGTTCTAAAGAGGAAATAAAAATATTCAGATTCTGATCTACAAGATAATTATCTAAGATATCAAAAAGAATTGACTTTACAATCTTTAAAGGTTTTTTTATTAGGGTTTACTAAAAAATAATGCATTATAATTTTTATTTTTAAAATGTAAATATATCACATATATATCACATCTCAATGTAATTTTATTATATATTAAGTAACAATTGTACTAATAAATAGTTACATTAAATATCGTACTTACTTAGTTATAATAAAAATAATAGATTAACATAAATATCTCAATACCAAACCATCTACTAAATGAACAGAACACTAATGGCATATATGTTGGCAGCGATAGTCTCTTTTTCTGCAGTAGCAGGAATAACAATTCAGCCAATACCTTTGAGTGCTCAGACCCAATCAGTTACCCCACAACAAACAGCACCTTTAGCAACTAGTCCTTCATGTGGTCAGGTAGTTACAACAAATGTAGTTTTATCAGCAAACCTGATTTGTACTGAAACCGATGGTATTATAGTAGGAGCTGATTCTATTAAAATAGACCTTAATGGACATACAATTACAGGACCAGACGTAACACCAGACGAAGCAACAACACCAGCAGTAAAGGATTCTAGTAAAGTCGGTATTATGGTTCCTAATCACAACAATGTGCAGATTGTAGATGGTACAATCGAAGGATTCCAAGCAGGTGTGTTATGTACCGGATGTCAGAATCTCGAAATATCTGGAGTAACTTCAAAGGACAATCAAATAGGAATATTCAGTACTGGTGCCTCAGTAATTAAAACCAAACTGTCAACAATAATGAATAACCAAATAGGTTTTGCAGGACACTCTACGCAACAAAGCGAAATAGCTAACAACATCGTGTTCAACAATGATTTAGCAGGAATAACATTAGTGAACTCAGATAATGCACGCATATCATTGAATTCTATAACAGAATCTCAAAATGGAATCTACGTAGATAATCAAAGTAACGATAACTTCGTATTCTTTAACAACGTCCTAATGAATACCATCGATGTAAACAATGCTAATGGCTTACCAGTCAACACTAATAACAACCAATACGATCAGAACAACTGTATGACATCTAACCCAAGTGGTATATGCATCGGAAAGTAAAATAAAAAATACATCCAATCCTTTTTTTTGAGTTAGTTATAAAAATTGAAGTTAGAATTTACAGTGAATTTGCAAAGAAACCTACCAAATAAACATTAAAAATAAATCGGAAAATATTTATCCATTATAACTTTTAATAATTTGTTAAGAAAATATTAATAGTTTATTTAAAAAAATAAGAAAATCAAGGTTTAGACATAATCAATTTTCTGAATGATAAGCTGAAACTCTATATTTTAAATATTTATCATCTGGAGAGAACTTTGCTGGATTTGGATCAATTGTAGGATTTGAGCATAAAGGACATTGAATTTTTAGAGAATAACGATTACACGCTATACATTTTCTAAGAATATGTTTCATGTTAATGGATTAGTTGTTGTTGAGTTTTTTTAGACTCTTGTCTAGTAAAATTAAAGTGACCATCATCACTTTCCACAGCTGATTTTATTTTTTCGATACAGGTATTAAGAGCTTTTTCAGCCAATTTGAAATTATCCGCAGCTACAACAAGTCTATACTTGGGGGCAGCAATATAACTGATCAATATCTTGACAGTTCCTTTAGTTGTTTCCACGCTACTCAAGATCGATTTGACGATTTCAACTCCATTCGGTTTCTGAGAGGAAATTTCTACTATACCTCTAATTTCAACGTGAGGGATGGGGATTTTATTGCTTTCTTCCTCGATCGTTTTAATAATTTCTTCAGATAATTCAAATGGTGTAAGTATTTCTATTCCTTTTTTTGCAACCGCTTCAAAAAGGTCGTAAACATAATCGTATTTAGTCAATATTTTGTCTTCGATCTGTCTTATTTGCTCATCCGATAGATTGGCCTTATCTTGAATTATTTTCATAAAAGCATTTGCTTTCTCATTTTTCTTCACTTCAATAATCTTGGACTTCTTTTCCTCCCCCGAAACTTGTTTTAAGGACAAGTCAACTTCAGATCTTGTCTTGTTGACTCGAATTACCTTTAGAACGATCTTTTGGTTAGGTCTAACGTATCTTTCAATATTTCTAATCCATCCCGTTGCGATCTCAGAAATATGTAAAAATCCAGTCATATTGCCGTATTCTTCTAAGGAAACATAGACACCGTGGTTAGTAACTTGTTTAACGTTAGCAAAAACTATATCACCCTCTTCTGGGATATTTTTTAATTCTTCCATCTTTTATTAACCCTAATAAACGACATATTAATTATGTTCTTACTTTAGGCTGGGTCATAATTCAGTGAATGAATACTACTATTGTAAGGCAATTTAAAATCTAATATATATTTGAATTTGGTTAGTCGAATTGCTCTGTTAGTTTGTACTTATAATATAGCTATCAAATAGAGGAGGTATTCCACATATAAACTTCATATTCTCAAAAGCAACTACCAAAAAGTCCGTTTACATATTAAAAGCAATGGCATTCTATTTTAATAAAAATTTAAACAATAATTATTTTGATATTATATTTGTATACTACACTTTTTCTAGAAACCTGCAAAATAGCGATTTTTGTTTCAAAAAAATTATGATTTGAGCTAATCTAACTTTTTATAATATAACAGTCTTGATTTGCTTGTATTTGGTTTAATTTTTTTTTATTTTGTTATCAAACTAGCAAAAAAAGTTAGAAAACTCTTATTTTGCTGGATATTCATTAAAAAGGAGATAATTTTGCCATATGTGCTGTCTTGCTAAATATATGATTCTACGATAATGTGGTTAACCTAATTTTTGATCTTTCTTTTTGATAAGATAAAAACAAACAAATTTCGATCCTATAATTATTGATTAAAACAAGATTAAAGGATAATTTCAGCTCATTGAACATAGTAATATTTAAATTTATTTAGTTAAAACAAAAAGTCAAACTAAAGGAAATACAGGATTTTTAAGGTATATGAAAGAATTTTGTCATTCTGGAGAGTAGAGTACAGATCTTAAGATCGTTATTTTTCTTTCAAAGAAAAAGTGATGATTATAATAGTTAGCGAGGAATTTTTATTTAATTTTGAGAGAAAATGTGATAAGTTAGCTGCTTTTTGCATCACTTTTGATTGATCGATTGACATGATATTTTCTAAAAATGGCGATAAAACATATTGTTTTGGATACAAACGACGACAACTAAGACAACAACCACGACGACAAAAATATGCAATTGTGATGATGAATCCATTTATCTCCTATTTCTTGGAGAAAACCAGTTGGATAATAGAGATTCATGTATGACCGCAAATATTACTATCCTTAATACTGTCGCTCTGTCATACAGTTATTTACTACAAAAGCAGTAAATATAGTAACAACATTATTCGAGCAATCGAATAAATGCCAGAATTTCTGAAATAACAGACTGTCGTCGATAGTATATAACAATAGCTGTTCGCTGAATTACGATACAACCTCATTTAATTTGCATAATTCTTGAAATACATTTCCAGTTAAACAGCCGTTTTTGTATATTTTCAATTTCTGATGACAAGAATAAAACCAATTTTTTCTAGTTTCAAACTAGATAAAGTACAAATTGACTAGTTCCATTAAACAAGATAAACATGAATGCTAATCACAAAACTAGACTTCAATGCTACTTTTAATTACAGTACATTTATACTGATTAGCATAAATATAGGTAAAATTACTTTCGACATCAAACTAGGGATGTCTTGTTTTGCAGCTGCATGCATAATGAGATATATTTTGTGCTAATTCGTCTACTAATAAGTTTTCACATATTATATTCCAATAAACGATCTCTATGAAAATACAATAATTATGATAGAATTTCACTTTTAAAATGACGGATTTAAAATAATATTTAGTAATCTATCCCTTCCTGAGCCTTTACACCTAATCTATATGGATGTTTTATTTCTTTCATTTCAGTAACCAAATCTGCTACTTGTATAATTTCCTTGGGAGCATAATTTCCTGTCAATACTAGTGAAGTCTCTTTGGGTTTTAGATCAATGAGTTCCATAACCTCATCAATTGTTATGAGATTAAGTTTAATGGCATAATTGATTTCATCAAGGATAACTATATCGAATGCTCTCGACAATATTTTTTCCTTGGCTAGAACGATTGCGTCTGTTGCAGCCCTTTTGTGCTCTTCAAATTCATGATCATCATCCAATATTCCTATGAATCCTCGCCCAGCTGCTATTAGCTCGAATTCTGGTTCCAGTCTTTTAGAACTAGAAAGCTCGCCATAGTACCATTCTCCTTTAATGAATTGAACCATTAATACTTTCAAACCATGTCCTAGAGCTCTTAATGCTATTCCTAATGCGGCGGTAGTTTTTCCTTTGCCTTTCCCAGTATAAATCAATACAAGTCCATTTGTTTTCATTATGAGGATATTGTATCATCTATCGAAATATTAGTATATAATTATGGTGTTGATTCGAATCAATATTTTTCCTAGATTATCTCAAAATTTCCAATAGGTTTTTAAAGAAATCTTTAGTATAAAAAGGTAGATCTTAAGGATTATTATGAACAGTGATTCTCTACCAATGCAGAATAAACATGTAATTTTACAAAATTGGAATGACGAAAAGGTCTTGATGACTGATATAATTACCAATATATTTAACTTGCTCAATTTTCACGATAATAATATTAAAAGCGATATTACAGAAATACTAAGAAATAATCAAAAGTCTAATCCATCTGACAAATGGTTTGATGCTCTAAAGATAATATCAATATATTGTGTTAAGAATAATTTCACTTTTTCACAATCACAAATTTATGACTTGTTAACAATATTCTCAAGGATAGTTGATGAGAAGAAAAAGGATGTTGTAAATACTGTAACTTTTAATGTTTATAGAGATGTTATGGAGAATCATTATAAAATTAATGAAAAGCTGAAACTAATTTTCCCAGTAATTATTGTAAATCTTATGCACATTATTAAATATGGAAAAGATATAGAAGGGAATTCTGTCAATTTATTTTCAATAAATAACTATTATCAAAACTCAAAGTGTAACTTGGAACAACAACTCCTGAAAATAAGGTCATTTGATTTACAAGGTGGCCATGGTGTTTCTATTAAGAATCAAATAATCAAAATATTAGAACTGGTAACTGGAAGAAATGAAAAGGATTTACAGAATTTATATTCAAATTTACAAGAATCTGACCAGAAAAAGGTAATCGAGTTATGCAATAACTATCAAAAGATTCAGGAATTCAGTAAATTAATTGAAACAGAGAAATTTAGTGACGCTATTGAAAGGCAAGCCGGAAGAAAATTGTCCGAAAGTCAATTACAACACGCTGCCAATTCTATAAAGAAAACAAAATTATACTTGGAAAAAGTATTAGATGGAGGTTTTGCCCCTAAAGGAAAACATGGTATAAATCATGTTAAACATAACATTGAATATGGTTTTCAGTTGATGGGAATAATTCAATCAAAAAGAAGAAAGCAGGAAATCAAGAACAATTAACAATTTCATGCGACACAAACTCTGAAAATATGACTAAAGAAAGATCCTCAGTAAGATCTGAACTCGATAAAATACTTGGAATTTGTTGTTATTATTTGATTCCAATTAAAAAACAATATTTCCTTGGAGACGGGAGTCACATTGCAATTTGTACTTTATCTAGTTTGAAACTACTTGAAAAAATTGGAAAAGATCGCGAAATTATGAATAAAATATCGATAGTCGGGAGACTACTTTCGGAGAATAGAGGGATAGATCAGATCATAAAATTTACAGAAGAAAATAAAAAAATACATACTATTTTAATGTGTGGTAAAGACGTTAGAGGACATTTCTCAGGTCAGGCTCTGATTTCTTTGAAAAAAAATGGAATAAATAGACAGAAGAGAATAATTGGTGCTAAAGGTCCATATCCTATTTTATCCTGCACAGAAGAACAGATCGAAAATTTTAGGAATAAAATAGAATTAATAGACAAAATCGGATTAACAGACTTTAGAAAAATAAAATCGATAGTAGCTAGTAGTTAGTAGTTAGTTTTTTGTCTCTTCATATTTACAGAATGTTTTTTTGAAAATTCTTGTAATATTTCGGAAGGACTCATTTCTAGTTCTATTGAAACTTGTATAACGAAATGTAGGATATCTATCAATTCTTCTTTTGCAAGTTTAAGATCAAAATCTACTGGTGTTTTCCACCACTTCCAATTTGTTAATCGTTGAAGCTCTACTGCTTCATGAATTATTGCTACAGACAAAGCTGAAATTCTATCCTCTAGTTTTTTAGGATATCTAGAAGTAGTAACATATTTTTCTAGATCCTTTTGCATTTGATAAATATAATCTAATTTATCCATATGGTAAATGTAAATTTCAGATATTTAACCTAATTTAGCTACATAAAGGATTTTTAAAAGATTTAATTTTTATAACACCGTTTTAATTACATTACTAATGGAGTACGCTAATCCTAATGTACTTGTAGATACAAAGTGGGTAGAAGACCACCTTAATGATGACAAAGTACGTATAGCTGAGGTGGATTATGATCCAAAGACAAATTATTTTCTTGGCCACATACCAAATTCTGTATTATTCGATTGGAAGAACGATATCAATGATCCGGATACAAGAAATATTATTTCAAAGCAAGATTGCTTGAACTTGCTACAAAAAGCTGGAATAAATGATGATACTACCATAGTTTTATACGGTGATTTTAACAATTGGTTCGCAGCTTTCGCTTTTTGGGTGTTTGAATATTATGGTTTGAAAAACGTTAAAATAATGAATGGAGGCAGGAAAAAATGGTTAGAAGAAGACAGACCAATTTCAAAAGAGATACCTACATTTACTACTGGAAATATACTCCCTGCTGAACCAGACTTAAATTTAAGGTCTTTTTTAAATCAGGTTAAAGACTCTTTACAATCTGAAAAGACTGTAAGAATTGATGTAAGAAGTCCCGCAGAATTTAGTGGTCTGATCACGGCACCGCCCGAATACCCAACTGAACATGCACAAAGAGGAGGTCATATCCCCGGTGCTGTAAATATTCCATGGGCTAAGGCAGTAAATGAGGATGGGACATTCAAATCTGCCGATGATCTTTTAAATCTATATCAATCAGCTGGAATTACGCCGGACAAAGAAGTAATTACATACTGCAGAATAGGAGAACGTTCATCTCATACATGGTTCGTTTTAAGACATTTGTTGGGTTATAAAGATGTAAAGAATTATGACGGGTCATGGACAGAATGGGGAAATATGATAGCAAATCCAATAGAAAAATAAAATACAATACAAGTTTTAAACATCTTTTTGTTTTCGTATCAAAAAATGAAAAAGATTTTTCTCTTTTCTGATGTCAACAACGGATTGGGAATTTTCCAATGACCATCTTTGAAGTTCAATATCTGCTGTCACATCATCGGAAACTAAATATACTATTTCACCAACCTTTATTCTTGAGAACAAATCATCTAATTTCATGAGTGTCGCAAGGCATTCCGATCCGATTTCATATAATTCGTAGTCTGGAAAATACTTGAAACACCGAACATTCAGATCTTTTATTATTATTTTGAATTCTTCACGACAATCGTTTGAATTCTTTAGATATTTTAATTCATTTTCTAAATTTGTAGGATAAATTGTTACAAACCAACCTTGTTCGTAAGGACTATCATTTACCAATTTCGGTTTTTCAATGATTCTGTTATTCCCAGTTTCTATTTTCCCAGAAATTGGGGATCTTACTATTCCAAAATATTTTAAACTTTCAATTGATCCGACACTTTTTCCCTTTGCAATTATGATATTTTTTTCTTTTAATTTAACAGAGAACACTCTACCAGATATAGATGACATTATTGGAGTTATACCTAACTTGATGGAGTTTTTATTAGAAATATCAACCCAGACAAAATTTTCCATATCATAGAGAAGATCATCTGGAAAAAAACAATTATCTATAATCACATTTCGGTGTAATTCTCGAACCAATTTGAGTCTTTATGTCCATTACGAAATATTCTGATATAGGAATAGATATCTTGAGGATATGGTATACGCAAATGAGAATAATATTTATCTAACATTAACGTGACTGTGTAGAAAACATTCCGACGTGGTTTAAATATGATTTATTATCGATTTATCTATTACATGTCTAATCATAAACCTTAATTATCCGTTACAAAAATATCTATGCTAAAATAATACCATATTATCTAGATCGCCACTTGTCCAAGTTGTGTAACATAAGGAATTACATGTCTCATAGTTTTCGATTTTGATATAAAATTAAAAGATAGTAAAAAAGAATATTTAATATAACATTAAAAAGCTATTCTAGTTTCTAAAAGATATAATGGATTATGTTAATACTGATACAATGGATAAAATAGCAAATGAGATTAAAATATGTACCTTATGTACACTTTCAGATACTAGAAAGAATGCAGTACCTGGCGAAGGAGAATTTAGAAAAAAGTTAATGATCATAGGCGAAGCTCCGGGATTTAATGAAGATCAAAGTGGAAGACCATTTGTGGGTATGGCAGGAATGATCTTGAGAAAAACATTAATGAAATGTGGTATCGATATTGAAGATGTATTTATTACAAATATTGTAAAATGTAAACCTCCAAACAACAGACAACCTAAGAATCATGAGAAAGATACATGTTCAAAATATCTTGCTAGACAAATCAATCTTTTAAAACCAAAAATAATATGCATATTGGGAAACGTTGCAGGCTCCTATATTCTAGATATCAAATCAATAAGTCAACATAGAGGAAAAATTTTAAGAAAGAATGGAATAGATTATTTTATAACATACCATCCTGCAGCTACAATTTATAATAGGAATCTGATTTTGGATTTTGAAGATGATATTAAGCATTTAGCGGAAATTATAAACAAGAATTAAGAATCAGCATAAGATAATATGCGTTTCTCCAAGGAAGTTTTTAAAAATGAAATATCTATTCATCGTTGAAAACTATCATTGAAAATTTTCGATGTGTTATTCTATGCATCTGATCGAGTATTTGTAGACTTATTTGATGGGAGGCGCAATCCTTATAACCCTGCACAGACATCCTGATATGGTTTTATAATGCTAAAAAACGATAAAAATTTTTCTATTGTTTATGAGAAAGCGTACTTTGCTTATGAACATTTTTCAAACTCTTCAATAATGGTGAAGAGTATATAGTAGTAGTAAAATTAGTAGAGAAATCTGAAAACCTGTATATAAAATGGATTCCTAGAGAAATAAGTAGAAATCCAGATCATTTTGCACCAATAGCATAAGTGAATTTCTTGGACAAGAATTATGATATTATTTATGAAAAAAATTGAACCTTATTTCGCCACTCAAAAGCAATTATTTTAATTAGACAAGAACAAGGTTAAATTTAGATATATTAGAAAAATATTTTAATATTGACTCTTCAGAAACTTGATTATGATATGGAAAACTTTTATCTAGTTAAATATTCTAATAATAAATAAAATGCCGAGAACTAAAAGCTCAAGCAAAACATCAGAAAGAGAAGGAATTCCTAAATGGGTGGAGGATGAAATAAGATCTATCGAATTAGGTGAATCTGAAATACTAAATAGGACTGGATATATACTAGAAACATATTACAACGATAATAAATTGGATTTACAATTATATGAATCATTGCCTGATGGTCGAACCATTATAGAGGGAATTGTGATTCCAAAATCTCAAGATATTTCTGATTGTATGAAAGGATTTGTTTATGAATTTAAGATAAAAATGTCAAAGGGAAAACTTAGTGAAAAAACTAGAGAATTTCTCAAGATGCAATATATGTTAGAAATGGATCACATTTATCAATTTGAATTAATTGAATTACAACTGATGGATGTTGAATCTGAAGAAGCAATTAAAGAGCCTACAGATGTTGATGATGAAGCGTAGGGAATATAATAGTCCCATATAAATATATAAAATTTAACACTTTAAAAATTATTTTGTATTTCAAATTTTGTTTTTTTTCATTTTCTTTTACTTAACTAGAAACTATTATCCTGGTCTAATACTTATTCAGATAATTTCTTTTTTTTAGAAGTAATCCCCTTATCGACTGTTATTCTCATCAAGACAATCCACATTATAATCAATGGAATATGATAAGAGGCAATTCTCCAAGATATTATTACTTTTAAATGCGAATCTCCTAAAACATCATTTAATGATGGTATATGATTGAGACCAGAAACATACGCCCAAAGACCCAGTTCTGTTATCCCGGATCCTCCAACAGTTATTGGTAGACTGCCTAGCTGGGTCGAAGCAGCAGTAGCTAGTATTGAATCAAATAATCCCAAATTGGATTCTACCAATTCCCCTAATATTAAAAACGACGCTCCGTGACATACAAATGCTAAAAATGTAAGAAAAATACCAACAAAGAATATCTTTAATGTTTTTGAGGAGTTAAAATTTTCTTTGCTCATAGTACAGAGCTCACGGATAGCAGAATTTGTATAATTGATAATTTTACCTGATCTTTCCTTAGACAAAAACTTTTTAATTAATTTTGTAACGAAATTAGGCAATTGAATGTCATATTTGGCTGAAAAAATAACTACCAGTAACCAAAAACCTAAAACCAAAACAGAGACCAAAATTGTGATAAGACCTATCAATGTTGCCCCATGATAAAGGGCGATTATTCCCGCAATCAATGCAAGAGTCGTTCCAACAAATACGTCAGCAATTATTTCCATTGTAGCAATCCATGCAGCTATACCAGCAGGAACATTATTTCGTGTCAACCAAGCAATTCTAATAATTTCTCCACCAACATATGAAGGAGTTGTGTTGGTAACGAATTCACTGCCTACTCTTATTGACATAAGTTTGGAGGTAGAAGAGATTTTATATCCCAAAAAATTGTCCACAAAATATTTAAACCTATATGATTGTAAAAATATCTTCCCTAAACTAAAGATGACCGAAAGGATAAAAGGAAACAATCCAACACTAAAGATATCATTTATTGATATCGGAGAGAAAATGAACAATAAAATGATAGGAAGAAGACTAACAATAATCGCTATGAACCGCCAGTTCAATATCTCTAATCAGTAAACTAATTTAGGTATATAATAATCAATCAATTTAATAATATAATTTTTGATTAATTGATTTTACCATGACATCATACCTATATCCTACAGGAAGATATTAATTAAAATCCTGATATTTGAAAATTAAACATAATTTCATATGAATACGATTTTTATTACTGGAACTGCTGGCTCCGGAAAGTCATTATTAACTTCTAGGCTTGACCAATGGTATAAAGCTCGTGACAATTTATCGATTACACTGAATTTGGATCCGGCAGTAGAGAATTTACCATATAATCCAGATATAGATATTCGAGATTACATAGATATCAATGAGTTAAAAGAGAGATATAGTTTGGGACCAAATGGTTCGATAATCATGGCATATGATTTGGCTGCGACAAAGATCGGAGAGATGCAAATAGAGATAGACAGATTAAGTCCAGATTACGTATTAGTCGATACTCCTGGTCAAATCGAACTTTTTTCCTATCGATCCAGTGGACCCTATATCGTTGCTAATATTAATTCAGAAAATAAGGCAACAATATTTTTGATGGATGGGGTTTTGGTTTCCTCACCAATAAATTTTGTATCACTATCACTTTTATCTGCATCAATTAATCTAAGATTAAGAACACCGCAAATTAATGTATTATCAAAAAAAGATTTAATTTTGAATGATTTAGAGAATATTTTGAAATGGTCATCTTCTGATTCAGCTCTAAGAGAAGCATTAGATAAAGAAAACGATTTTGAGTTTTCATTACTTAGCAAGGATATTATTAGAAATCTTTCTGAAAATGCTCTGGGTAATGAATTGATTGCAGTCTCAAATGTAACCATGAATGGATTTATAGATCTATCTGCCACATTATCAAGAATACTTAATCAAGGGGAAGAAATTCAATATTGATCATGACAGAAAGTTTGTGTATCGCTACTGCACCTTCTTCCACAGCTAATCTGGGTCCGGGATTTGATACTTTTGGATTGGCCTTAAACCTATTTGAAGATGAGGTTAAAGTGATAAAGAAACAATCAACGAATCAAAAAATTACAATAAATAAAATTATACAATCAGAACCAAAAATTCCCATAGAAATAGAACATAATTCTTCTAGCATTGTAGTTAAAAAAATGGCAGAAGATTTTAGGATACAAAATGATATAGAAATAGAGATTAAAAAAAGTGTCCCAGCAGGTTATGGCATTGGTAGTAGTGCTGCTTCTTCAGTTGCCGCAGCATATGCATTTAATAAATTATTTGCGCTACAACTCGACATGAAGAGGTTGGTGGAGTACGCGGCCGAAGGAGAGATCGCTTCTGCAGGTACCAAACATTATGACAATGTTGCATGTTCATTGCTAGGGGGATTTGTAATAGTAAGAACTTTTCCAAAAATTGATTTAATAAAAATCGAACCACCAAATGATCTCAATATTGTAGTAGGAATACCAAAGATACCAGTACCAAAAAAAAAGACAGAAGCCGCAAGAAATATACTTCCACAGAGTGTGCCATTAGAAAATGTTATTAAAAACATAGCTAATGCTAGCACCCTGGTTGCGGGATTTGCTTTAAATGATGTAGAAATGATTTCTAGAGGTATGGAAGATACGATAGTAGAACCTGTGAGAAAGAAAATGATTCCAGGATATGATATTGTGAAAAAATACGCTCTTGATGCAGGTGCATTAGCTTTCACCATTAGTGGTGCAGGTCCATCAATTGTAGCAATACTAAAAACGGACAAAAATTCAGATAAGATCATTAATGCGATTGAAAAAGGATTTAATGATTCAAATATAAAGAACGAGGTTTACCTATGTAAACCCAGTGATGGTGCAAAGGTTATACAAACAAATGAATATTGATAATGATTATTTTGTATTTAGAATCTTTTATTAGTGACTATTATTGCTATTCATTCATTAGTTCTAATTTTACTTCTTTTTACTTTTATTTAAAAATGCTGACATAAGTTTTTGTCTATCTTCATGTGCAAAACATAGCGCCCATGCATATATTTCCATTCTTAGGCCTGAATCAATATCCATGTCCATACCCTTGTTAATTAGCAACTTGCTAGCTTTGATAGCATTATAACTGTTCTTTGTGATTTCCTTTGTTAGAGAAATAGCTTGATTAAGTAACTTGGTATTTAGAACTTTTGCGATTTCTTTTTCTCTTTCCTTTACCTTAACTACATCATCTTGAGGCGCTTCATCCGGGATAGTGTCTTCATGAGTTAATTTTACTAAAATGTTTACTAATCCTATTTCGTAAGCTTCTTCTGCACTAATCATCTTTCCAGTAAAAATCAATTCTTTCGCTTTGGATGGTCCCACTATTCTTAGAAGTCTTTGCGTACCACCCCAGCCAGGGGGTATGCCTATTGTTACTTCTGGTTGTCCTATTTTTGCGTTAGATGAGGCGATTCGAATATCACAAACGAGAGCTAACTCACATCCGCCACCCAATGCAAACCCATTTACAGCAGCGATTACTGGTTTTTCTAATTTTTCAATCTTGTTCAACACTGATTGAGCAGAAGATGCATACTTTTCTGCCTCTACAGGATTGATATTAACCATATAAGCGATATCGGCTCCAGCACAGAATGATC
Source organism: Nitrososphaeraceae archaeon (assembly GCA_035250975.1). Lineage (GTDB taxonomy): Archaea > Thermoproteota > Nitrososphaeria > Nitrososphaerales > Nitrososphaeraceae > TH1177. The sequence continues at coordinate 23,196 of DATFEP010000053.1, forward strand.
TTTCGCCAGAGCCTGTTATAATAACTGCCTTAATAGATTCGTCTGCCCCAACAATATCAATAGTTTTAGATAAATCCCGTATTACATCAAGATTCATAGAATTTAACGCATCAGGTCTGTTGATCTTAATAATTGCAATTTCACCCATAGGTTCCAGAAGAACATATTTCATGGTAGACATAATATTATTCGATTATCATACATAAATTAAAGTTTATTGAATAAAATATGGTTAAATTAAATAAATTATAGAATCAAGCGTACAAAATTAATAGCTGTGATATAATCTGCAAAAAAATATTAAAATGATATTTATGCTCCAGCCATACCGCTTCTTAATTCTACCACCTTATGATCTTCCATTTCACTTTCTGCAGTGGCCTTGTGCATTTCTGATAATGCGCAACCCATTTGTGCCTCTGGTTTACCACGTCTCATTAATCCTCGATACAGTCCAGCTTCTAACGTTTCACCGTGAGCTTTTTCCCACTCTTCAACTGGAATACTGTATTTCTTTTGAATTCTATCTCTATACCACTCTGGAATAACATTGAATGCACAGAAAGGCACTATTCTAAGATCTGGTGTCAAATAATGAATATCGCATCTTTGTAATCTTTCTAAATCTTCATTATATTTATCTTGGAAATGCATCATACCAAGGAAAAGTGATCTAACATGCCATGAACCCACTGCATCAAAATTACGTTTTAATAATATGCTAGAAAACATCCTCGCTAAATTCAATCCATGAGGTTGCTTTGTTTTATCTACAAATTGATTTAATTTACGTACAACTTCTAGCGTTGTCCAGTATCTATTAGCACCGGAACGTATTTCGTCGGCCTTTTCTTCAAAGTATTCCAATAAGCCCTTAATATCTACAAAAGAGGTTAGTGGAGTTAATTTTTTAGTTTGGACATCTTCGAATACATATGTACCTGCACCACAAGCAAAGTGAATAGATAACTCGTATTTTGGTTTTTTACTGAATGCTTCAATTACATCAGTCATTGGCATACAAGATGGAACTGGGAACCAAGAATCTGTTGAAATTTCACCATTGGTTTGTTCTTCGATTCGTTCAATACAATCAGGGATTGTTATCCTATATTTTTCTCGTTCCTTTTTGTTCATTCTACCAGTAAGTGATACTGGTTGGAAGTTGACTGCATGAACAACATCCATGTTCTTTTGAGCATATCTAATTATTCCTCCCAATTCGTGATCGTTTATAGATTTTATTACAGTTGGAACAAAAACCACGGTCATTCCACACTTTCGTGCAGATTCAAGAGTATATGGTATCTCCCAATGGTTTTTAGGATTAGTCCGCGGAGTAACACCATCAAAAGAAAGGTAAAGATTGCTTACACCAGCTGTTCTTACTTGACGCATTGTTTCTGGAGACATTGCTAACTTGATACCATTAGTATTTAATTGAACATGATCTACTCCTTCTTCCTTCATAATTTTTATTACTTCGGTTATGTCATCGCGTAACATTGGTTCACCACCAGTTATTTGAATTGAATTTCCTGCTATTGGTCTTTCTGCTTTAAGGGTTTTCATCATGGCTCTAATTTGTTCATAGTTAGGTTCATAGAGATATGCACCTTCAAGACCCTTTTTGACATAAAAGAAACAATACCAACATGTCAAATCACATCTGTTGGTGACTATCATGTTAGATAATCCAGAATGTGATAAATGATTTGTACATAATCCACAATTTGTTGGACATGCACATTTATCTACCATAACATTGGGAGCATGAGCACCTTTACCATCTTTCCAATAAGTACTAAACTTTTTGTACATGTCAACAGAACCAAAGTACAATTCTTCACATTCACCATGTGATGGACAGGTCTTAGTCATGAAGACTTTACCATCCCTTTCAAATACTTCTGCATCTAAGATCATATTACAATCCGGACATATACTTTGGGTATATCTGATGGTTTTTTTAGTTGTAGAAACCTTTTTCGTAACATTAGATATCTGTATTAATTCCATAATCTATCTTCCTGTAAATCGATTGATCTAAATTCTCTTAATATATAAAGATAATAATATAAATAATAAGGTGATTAGGTAAGTAATAAAAAAATTCAAAATTATTTTAGAATTTAATCTAATATATAAAAAAAAGTCATTTGAGATAAAAAATATCGATAATTGTTTGTTTTGATTTAGACGTGTTATCCGTATTGTACATGTCCACTCTTCATTCCAGGTTTCATCTCTCTTTGATTCTTTACCTTTCTTACTGCGTCTTCAAAGTGACGCATTGTGACCTTGGCTTCCACGGTATGTTTTGATGCTTCTTCAGGTGTAGGATATTTTGCTATGTATTCAT
>DATFEP010000055.1:0-15635 GCA_035250975.1 Nitrososphaeraceae archaeon
AGAAAATATTTTGTTATAATATAATTTGATATATTATTTGTTCAATTTTTCTTCTATAATGTTTTTTGTTTCATTTGGCAATGTATTTAAAATATTATTAAATTCTTCTTTTGATAGTTTATTTTTTATATCATCTAATCCTTCATCAGATATAGATATTAAAACCTTTGATACATTACCGGGATTCAAGATAGCAAAAACTGCTTTAATTTCCTCTGGTTGTAAATCTGTTAAAGGATAATCTTTTATTTCTGTCTCATTATAGAGGGCAATATCATCTGCAATTAGTTTAGCGTTAGAAGAGATATCAGGAGAAGAGAAATCAAGAGGAGACATAGTAACATTTCCAGGAATTATTGAATATACATTACCATAGTGAAATAATCCAACCATAATTAAAATATAAACTATTAAAATAATTTTCATATTTAATATTTAAATTTAAAAAAGTAATAAATAAATTTTTTCATAGATTTTTACTATTTTAGTTATAAAAAATTTTTAATATTATTTAACGAATTAACTACATGGATGAATTCATATTATAAAAATAATTATTTTTTTATAATTTTTCTTGCTACTTTTTTACTTTTTATCTATAGTAACAATGGATATGCCGATTCTCCATCTTTTCTAGAACAAGAAATCGGAGATAATACTACAGATTGGGTTGATATGAGTACAAACCAAATACAAAAAAAAGTTAAAGAAAAATATACAGATATTACCTCTGTAGACTACTTTAGTGATGGTAAAACTCTGAATGCAACAATATGGCTGTTATTTCCATTCAAAGAAACTCCTCCAATGAAAGAGGTGGATTATGGAATGTTTATAGACGCAGACTTCAATAGCAAGACAGGGTATGGTGGATTGGATTATAAAGTTGAATTACAATGGAAAAATGAATCTAAATCATGGACTAAAGTTGTTGAAACATGGTCAAAAAATGGAAAGGAACGCACTATAGATATTTATCCCAACTTTACCGATTTCTTTGAAAAAGGAAAATACTTTGTGACCATCTCTGTTGAATTGAAAAAAATATTGTATCCTCAAAAATATAAGGTATTATTTTATGCTGATTTTAGAAGAAATGATGGAGTATTAATAAGTGACTTTACAAGATGGATTGCTATTCCACCATTGGAATTCGATATATCTACAATACCAAAATCTATTGAATTACATCAAGGACTTTCAGATAATATACAGGTACAAATAAATTCAACCCAAGGATATGCACCCAAAATTAACTTGACATTGGAAAATAAACCCAAAGAAACATATTTCGTTTATGACTCCGATGAAATAATTCTTCCGTCATACGGTATGGCAACAATTCCTATCAAAATTACGCCTACAAAGGATGAGGTCTTAGGACCGCATACATTCTATGTTACTGTAAAATCTAATTTCCCATCTGATGAATTAATAAAAATTCAAGGTGTACATTCTGTTCCTCCTGAGAATGTAATAAAAAGGTCTGCAGTTTTACTAAATATACAACCTGAACTTGATTTTTTTGATATCATACAGATGTCATGGGGAAAAGTAGGAGATTTTGCTCAATTTATTTATGGCATTCTGGCTGGACTTTCTCCTTTTATATACCAACAAATTAGAAATCTTACAAAACATAGTAATACTAAAAATACTGATATTAATAATAATTCATGATCATCATCTATAGCCTTATCTAATATATTACTGACAACTATGCAAAGACTTTAAGATGTTTTTTCCATACCTACGAATTGATGCGAATCTTGATAGATTAATAGCATTTCTGCAATGGTCTCGTCGGGTTGCGAGGCATTTTTGCCTCTATTTCTTTTCTAGATATTAATGATATTAGAGTAAGATTAGCATTAGTTGACACACCAGAAAGAGGACAAGAATGATATAAAGAAGCAAAGGATTTTGTCAAGAATTTATGTCTTAATAAAAAGGGGAAATGGATATAAAATATACCAATGATATTTAGGAATTAAAAAATAATGTAATACTATTGTTACATTATTTTCTATTCAACTAGATTTCCGCCGTGGATTTTTAATAATCTTTGTAAAATCTCAGCAGCAATATACCCTTTAACAGTTTGTTTGAGATCAAGACCAGATATTTCTTGAACAATTGTAGCAAATTTTGGATGTTTTGCCTTGATTTCTGATGCTTTTGCCTTGATTTCTTCTTCTGTCATATATTCCTCTAACGGTGAACTAGTCTGACCAGTTATTTTTTCCTCAACTAGATTTCTGGCATGTGATTTTAGTATTCTCTGTAAAACTCCCGCTACAAAATAAGCTCTGAAAGTTTCTTTCAGGTCAAGATTAGGAATTTCTTGAACAATTGTAGCATACTTTGGATGGTTTGTTTTAAATTCGGCTGCTTTTGACTTAAATTCTTCTCTTGTCATTCTAATATCTTCTAAAATGGTTGTCATCATAATGTGTATATAATAATAGATATATAACTATTTGTATCTCTGGAATAGATATATTTATATATATTGAAGAATCAAAGAAACATTTTCCATAGTATTGCAAAACATTACAATATATGTCAATAACAAAGTAATAAATTTACAAATCTATACTTGCGTACGATTTTATATAACTCAATTAAAATACTATTATTCATATATTTAGCTAATCTGAATGACTTTAGTCATACTATGTGAGGTATAAACCGACCTTGGCAAAGAATGGTAATCAGGCATTATTACTTTTATTAATAAAATCCATTATTAGAGAACATTTTTAATATTGCTAGTTGATAATTTCACTTAACGTTGAAGATAAAAATTATTTCAATCTTTATAATCACGTTTGTTTCAAGTATGACTTTTTTCCTTCACTTCTACTAAGGTACAAAATAGTAGTGCAGTAGACCTACTTACTGAAGAACAGTAATAAGAACATAAAAATAAAATGGTAGATATCAAAAGCTGTTCAACTATGAAATATGTCTATTACACCAATGATACATGTAAAAGAAACAAGTCATCAAAAAATTGTATGAAATCCTTATTACTAATAACATCATCTCCAAATATTCCAAAGCTTATTACGTTCCCATTTCCATATTCCAGTTCGTAAGCAGCTATAAGATAATTAAATTTAGATTGTGCTTGATAATCTATCAATATCCTTGCATTTGGATTGGTTACATATTGCTCTTCGTGATGAACATATGAAAATGGATTGTTATTAAAGTCAATAGAACATGAACTACCACAACCATAATTACTACCTACCCATTGTGTAGTTTCTTCAGCCCATCTTTCTTTAACATCTCTCCAAGCCTTTTCTCCATCGAAAGCCCAATGATGTCCTTGAACGAGTGTAGTCTGTTGATTGATCGGATCGTAAGCAACTTCAGCATAGAACACATTTGAGTCAAGTAAAATAAGTATACCGCCATTTTCTACAAACTTTTTGAAGTTATCGTATTCTTCTTCGGTTACATATTCTTGATGTGCAAGGATAATAAATTTATAGAGATTTTGGTCGTTATTATCAAACAATAATGCATTATGTACATCTGTGTCTGTCAAAAATGACACTTCCATATTGGGAGAAAGGAATGAGATGCGATCTGCGAGATGTTTTATTCCATTAGATTTATAATGTAAAAACGCCTTTTCCCTGTCAGGCACTTGAGACGATAATAAATGTAGGTCTGTAGTTACAAATGCATCTTCTGCTTCACGAGTAGTCACTGTTACATATTTTTTATAGAATGGGTAAAATGAATTGTCGTATGCTGCCATAGTGAAGGTCGGCATTATGAAAGCTATTTTGTTATTATTTATTTGGTTAAAGGGAGCGACAGTAACGCCATTATCTTTTTCAGGTGACTGACCACTTTTAAATGAATGGGAGTCTTTTATAATTTCTTTCAAATAGTAATTTTGAATGATCATCTTGCCTAAATTTTCTTCATCCATTTCTGTTGCATATTCATCTTCAAAATCATAGTAGGTGTCATCCTTTTGGCCAATAGTGTTACCAATATAAAGCACAGCTGAAGAAAACATCAGGGTAACAGCTAGTAACAAATTAAAAGTAATAGACACGATCACCTATTTCAAAAATGATTTAAATAGACAATGAAGGATTCTGCCAATACATTTGTTAATTATTTTTTATGGTAGTGTCTTATTTTTTCTTATATAATATCAATGAAATAGAACTTCAATAAATTTTTAGGAATAAAATTAGAAATGATAGCTATTGAAAATCTGATCGTTTATAATGGTCAAATCTTGTATCCAAGTTAATTTGTAAATTATTACTCTGATAATAATTCTTACTCCTGAAAGTAGTGGGCCCGAGAAAAGTACGGGCCCCGTCGGGTTGAGGGGTATTTTTGCCTCTATATTGTAGCCTGTCATAAGAAGAGAGCATACGACCAATTTTTAAAATTAGATTTCAACAAACATCAATACTTAACTTTTGTTATCTTGTTGAAAGAATCTTGCCCAATAAACCTCTCACCAGTATCAAAATCTTTTCTGATTAAAACCCAAAGCCAGATGCCAATATGTATAAAATAAAAATAAATAGATTATTAATCATCTACTGGCCAAGCATTAGACGTTATGAATTCAACCATATTGCCAACTGGATCGCGAAAATATATTGATTTGCTCTTCCCAAATTTTATCTCTTTTTCAATACTGATATTATTTTCCTTTAAAAGAGACTTCCATTTTTCATAATCTTCTTTTTTTATTTCAAAAGCAAAATGTATTATAGAAGGAGGACTAAATGCCCCATGAGACGGAAAATTATCATTGATATTATTTAATGTATTGTTGGGATTGAAAATTAAAAGCATGTTTTTTCCTGCTTTTAAAAATACATGTCTGTCTTTTTCTTCTGAAACAAGATCCAATCCCAAAATATCGATATAAAAATCCTTCATTTCTTTTAGATTGGAAGAATATATACTGGTTTCAATAATTTTTATAAATTTCATGATACGTTATTATCGTATATCAAATTTAATTATTAATACATCAACATTACAAAATCGTATAAAAGTGAAATGAAATATATTTATAACATGCCCGTCGGTAGTTGAATAGTCATTTTTTCCGTGTTCAGTAACAGATCAGTTAATAGCAGTAATCCGCTAGTGAATATTTAGTTCAATATGCATCTAAATATTCTCTATTACAAATAAAAATAAACCAGTTTATCATAATTACAAATACCGACTTCGTAATGGCAACGTGCTTCACATTTCCGGAATGAAGAAAGTGAATCCGTCAACCACTTTCTACTCCGGAATCATTAAAAATTTGATTATAAATTCCAGCATATCACTAGAGTAATAAGTTAATGCATGAATTAATTTAAACAAGTCAGAAAAAGTAAGAAAATTAGAAATTAAATTTAGACTAGGGACATTAAACAAAAAAATTCACTCTTTTTTGAGGATAATATTTATAAAAAATTTGATTAAAAAAATATGTTGAAAATATCATGTACATTAACTACCATAAATTCATAATATTGTCTAAATAATATAGCACATTTAATTAGGTTCGTAATAGACAGCATATTTTACTATGTAAAATAAGACCATTCTAAACCTCTATAATGACCAACTATGATTCTGGCTGAGATCAATACAAAATGAACTCAAATATATAATGATTTCATTTTTGGGGGATTTGTTTCTGTCAAAATTTTTTAACATAGTACAGATTTTCATAAATGCAACAAGTTATAGCAAATAATATTTAGAAATTGTTATATAAAATAAATAATAGATTATTTTGGTATTATTAGTGTTTGAGACTATTACATCAAAAATACGAAATAAATCGTTTGAATTTTCAAACTCAATTCTTTACTATCCTATACTATTTTTGGTAGGTTCTTTCTCTTTGTTTGTCATGACTTCTACAATTGATCCATATATTCCAAGAGATTATGAATTTTCCCTATTCGATCCATTAGTTTTTACTGGAAGTCCTGATGCAGCAAGAAGCATTCTATCTACAATAGCTACGGGATGGACTACCATTTTGGGTGTGGCTTTTTCTGTTACACTTATTACATTACAACTTTCATCTTCAAAATATATTTCACGTCTCGTTAGCGAATTTCAAAATGATAAAATTAATCAGCTCACACTAGGATGGTTTATTTTTGTATCTTCTTATTCTTTGCTAATTCTAAAAACTGTCAGGACAGATGAAGCTGATGGTGTTTATATCCCAATATTAGGTACAAATATTGCGTTAGCTGTTGCTATTATAGGTTTGTTGATTTTTGTAGTTTATATACATAACATAAGCAATTATCTCAGACCAAATATATTAATCTCACGCCTTATAGATGGTATTATTTCGTCATTAAAAAAATATGAAAAGAGAAAAACTGACAAAAAACTTATTTTTGATGAAAAACCATTTGATGAAAAAATCTGTGATATAAGATCAACTAGTACTGGAATTATAACTTCAATTAAGTGGAAGAAGATTCAAAATCTGCTCATTCAATTTCAAACAGATAAAGACCTTTGGATGGAATGGTATAAAAGTATTGGAGATTGGTCTGGTAAAGAAGAACTTTTGGCAGCAGTTTATAAATATAAAAATGAAGAACAAAAAGAAGAAAATTATCACCAAAAGAATAAGAGTAAATTTCTTGGTCTACCTATGATAAATAAAAATAATTATGATCATTATAATGAAAACCATTCGATAAATAAAGAAGAAGGAGAAGATGATATTTCATTTAATCAAAACATTCTTAATTGTATACAAATTACTAACGATAGTAACTCATCAGAGGATCCAATTCTAGGAATACGTTTGTTGGGAGAAATGGCTGTTAAATCTAATAATTTGAGAGATTATGACGTGGTGAATTCGGTGATAATAGGTCTTTTCCAGATTTTAATCTATACCTATTCAAATGAAGAGAAATTGGGTTTACCATTTACTATCTCATCAGAGGGTATGCACATTAAAAAAATAAGAAAAATAAATTTGCACAAAAAAACAAAAAATAATGATGCTACTGAAGAAAATAATGAATCAAAAAAAGAAGAACAAGAAGAAGATAATGAAAAACACAAGAAGCAAAAGCAACGGATTATAATTATAAACCCTAGGGAAGTACGGATTCATGATGTTATTATTCATACTTTAACAACTATAAGCAGTATGATAGCTAATCAAAAAAATACTTCTTCAAATGAATGTATTTGTAAACAGTACATAGCCACAACTAAATACTTGTTAGAGATAAATAAAGTCAATGAATATCAAATACTTACAGAATGGTATTCGAATCGTCTTTTACTAATAAAACAAGAATTCTGTGATTCTCTGGTATTGTTACCCATTTTAAATTTGTTATTACAATTTAAAAAAGATTTAAATTTCTCCTACCCATATGCGGTTAAAACTTTTTCTGTTTTCATGGATGAAATTCTAAAATATAGAGAGGATATTGTTAATAGAAAGGATATAAAATAAAATTCAAGAGGAGCTGAACTAGTATTAAAAATATCATTTTTCTACCCTTTTCTAATTCTTTCTTTTGCAGGACAACATATATGTGACCCATTGTTTGTATCTAATATCTCTATTTCTCAAATGTTCCTTTATATAATATCATCAATAGACTAAGATATTGAATTCAAATATATCGGGAGAGAGTAATACCGATAGCGGCTTAAAAATAAGAGTCTACTGTAAATATAGTCTACCTTGTATTTAGCTTTTATTGTTAGAAACTTAAATTAAATGTAATATTCAAGATATATATAAATATTGAAGGGTGATACTGATAATCATCGCAAAATTAGTTTTTTTTATAAAACTATTTACAAGATATGAAAAGAATGATGAGAACTATATTGGTTTCCTACAGTTAGCAAATAGTATAATTGTTTACAGGATGCTAATTTTGCGGTAGGCTATCGGTATTTTCAAAGAAAGTTTTTACTATTCCTGTGAATTGTTCTGGATATTAATACATTAAACCATGACCTGCTCCATTAATTTGAAATAGCCATGATCCTCTTATTTTTTCTGCAATAATTAAAGAGTTTTCTGATGAGATAACAACATTATTCAAACCAGATATTACCAAGGTGGGATTTTTTATTTTTTGAATAATGTTACATTTTCCATTCCAATTAGTGGATACCCAATCTTCTACTGCTTCAAATTCTTTTTTTAGAGTACTAGCAGTTACAATCTCTTTTGATTTTGGAATATTTATAAGATGGCGTTAGAATTCAAAATACCTTATATTTATGAAATTGACAAAATCTTAACTTTTACCAATCTTGATTTATGAAAATTTCCATGGATATCTCCAAGCTAGTTATACCAATAATATAGCAACTTATTCCTATAATTACGGTAGAGACAGATATCTTTAAACCAGAAATCTAAAATTCCTTTGAGTTACTGCACGGTCCGATAATGGCAATTTAGAGACAGTATGATGTTCGGTCGTATATTTTAGTGGATGTAGACGGAAGGGTAGACCGGTCCCAGATGGATTAGGACGTAGGGGAGGAATTCTGGATATTATTTGTTTACTACTAGGTTCCTCAAGATATAAGGAGGTAATCAAAAGAAGACTTGAGTTTATAAAAAATAAATCTTCAGCTACTACTGTGGGGACGGGATCGGGTATGTAACCAAGCAAAGTCAAAAAACTGTAGTCATAAATGTTACCAATAATACGATAGGACTATGAATACTATATAGGAATATTTGAAATATCTGTTATGTTATTAATAATAATACTGAGCAAAGTAAAATGAACGTTAAATCTTGCTACGGCTGCGACATTCCGATATACTGGAATCCGGTAAAAGGAGAGTATTTGGAAGTACAGACAAACAATAAACATATTTGTGAATATCTTGAAAAACCCCAAATACAATGCTAAAGAATCAATCAAACAAAAAATTTTATTACAATTTAGTAACTGAAAACAATTATCTAACATCCTCTGTGATTCAAGGTATTTGTAGTGCTAGTAATATGACTGGGTAATGTATTATCCCACCACATGTGTTACTCTCCTATTATATACTTGTACTGGTGGTGTCATGTAGTTCAATGACATATGTACTCTTTTGTTATTATAGTATTTAATGAATTGTTCATGTCTTTTGAATCTGGGGCTCTCTACATCGCATGTCCTATGCCATCTCTCTATTTTACCAAGTGTAGTAGGTTTTCCTATACCACCAATAACATGTTGTACGTCATGTTCCTTGCAGAAAGAATCAAAATCTGATTGCAATTTAGAATGTGAATTATAGAATTGGGAACCATGGTCTGTCAGTATCTGCATTGGTTTTCCATACTTTCTGATTGTACGTTTTAATAGATAGATGATATTATCTGATTTCATTACATGTTTCTTATCTGAGGACAAATCATAATATTCAATAAATAATAAAACCATCACACAATTTTCGTAGTACTCTAATCCGATAATAGTCTAGAATTATCATTAATACTTCAAATTCTATTTTACATTTTTTTAGACAAGCATATCAATTATTTGATCTTCCTCCTAGTGTTGGTTAATCCTACCTTCTTTAATTATTTTATCATGTTTAGTCAAATATTAGGCACAATTGAATTTACAGCCTTAGTTTTTATTTTGTATGACTCGTTATGAGAAACAATTATCTTACAAATGCCTTCATATATATATAGAAAACCTGTATTATACTTGGAAATGGATATTTTCAATTAAGAACATACGAAAGGTTTGTGACACTTTTGTGACACTTTTAGATGCCTTCATATTGTAATTTAATACGGCTTTATTCATGTTTTACTGTTCGTTAAAAGATTCTATAAAAAATTTCTATTCCCGTATATAAAATATGCTAATAATTAATATAACATAATAAATAAAAAAAAATAAAAGAAATTATGTTTATGGAAACGGGTTTGTGATATCGCCTAATACTGGTACTCTTTCTTGGTTGTTAAAGTTGAGATTGACACATATATTTACGAGGTTCCTGTCGACGTTTATACCTGAAAGTCCATCACCATTTTGTGTGTTTGCTGCGTTTGTTCCTTCCCCTGCTTCATTTGCTGCTGACCAGGTAGTAGGGTCTTGAGGTATCTGGGTAATATCTAGACCATTTAAGTTAAGGTTCTTGTTGATACATTTTATTTCTTGCAGATTTACAATTTTTTTATCTTTTTTTGGTTCCGGATAATAGGTGTTATCATAGTTATCATATCCGTATCTGTTATTATCGTCGTATCCGCTCGTATCATAGTGGTCGCCGTATTGAAGGCCATGTGGATATGCACTGTCATAATCTGCGCCGTATGGTACAGCCTGTGCATTTGAAAGTGACGATGGGTTTAAAGCCAGTAGACCTGCGGCTACTATCAGGGTGATAGAAGCCAGAACTATCTTTTCTGCTTGATTGGTCATTACATTGTTAAATACGAATTTAATATATCTATGGTTGGAAGGAACATCATCTAATCTTGTAATATTTAATGATTCTGAATTGTTTACAATAAGAAGATTAGCAACTGATCCTAGAGTACGATGTGAAATATTTGTAGAGATAATAATATCATGAAAAGTAAAAATATCTTGCAGACTTAAAAAATGGTAAAATCATTCAAGTCGATCGATTAATTTGTAATGAGAATGATTTTTAATTAACATTTTATTCCTTCAAATTCGTCCTATTAATTTTCATGATGGTATTTGGCGATAATGCTTATGTATACATGTTCTAGCGGCATAATGTCAAGGGTGCAAAGTTAGATAATCTTATCTGAACCTGTATTTTCATGTCTGATGCTATCGAAACTGGGATTTTTTTACCCATAAAATGATATAGATTTAAAGTAATTTAATTTTAATTCTTTACTTATTTCCTTGCGTGTTTTTAGGTAAGGCGAATACGTACACACATCACAAAAAAGACTAAAAGTTAACTCTATTTACTGTGGAGTGCAATGGGAAGACACCACGAATTAAGCCATTTTCAAGCCATTCTACTGTATGCTAGGATAGGAGGATAGAGTAATTACGGTTACGTGACCGTAGACAAGGAGTTAAAGTTTAATTATTCGTGGTCTTATTATTGGCTTTCATGGTCTTGTCTAAGGCAACCAGAAGTAAGAATAAAAGCATAATAACCTTATCTATTATGTGATATATAGGTTAGCTAAATATGTTAGCAGTAATTAGCAGTGCAAGACAGCAGGATAAATTAAGAAATGTTACAATCAAATTTATAAAACATATTACTCTATAAAACATGGCCATCAGTTCATATTTTTCCATTATTATATTCATTAAGAAAATAAATAACAGATTATTAAAAATCGAAACTTTATAGATATGCTTAAATCCCATATCCTGTGAGTAATTGGCATGGCAACTAAATATATTATTTTGTTATTGCCAATAGTGCTGGCTCTATCAATACAAATATCAACTACGGAAATCTTTGCTCAACGTGGCAGTATGGCTACATTACAAAATATTGATGCTACTTATGCAGTGAGCATAGTTCCTGGTGCTGCTCAAAAAGAGAACATATATCATTACTATCCTCCACAAATTGCCGTACCTACAGGTACTACCATAGGGTGGTTTAACAATGACTTTGGACAACCTCATACAGTAACCAGTGGACAACCAGGAGCTGCTGATAAAGGTTCGGTCTTTAATTCAGGCATAATGCCAGCTACAGCTAATTCATTCTTTCAATTCACATTTACACAGCCTGGTGAATTCCTATATCATTGTATTATTCATCCCTGGAGAGTGGCTTCAGTATCTGCAAACGATGCCTCATTTACTGATGCAAGTTTTGATATAGCTTTAGGTTCAGGTGCTATATGGGATATTTCGAGTAATCCACGCGTATTAATGGATATTAGTCCAAAGACAGTTCCATTAGACAGAAATACTCCAATTACTTACAATGTAACTATTAATGAACTTCAAAATGATAATAAAACATTATTCTCTAAGCTGTTCACTACCTCGGGTGAGTCACTTCCACTAGAATTAGTTTCCGGTATCGGTAATGAAACCATTTCTTATGGACCAGATTTTAGCAGTACTGGAGCTTATCATGTTCAATCAGATTTTAAAAAGGGTTCTTCTTATCCAATAAGTGTAGAAATAGTATCTGTCAACTATAAGCCAGTAGAAAATCCCGTAAAGGCTTCATTCACCTTGAATACTAGTTCTTAAATTTTTTTCCATCTAATTTTTTCCCTGTATTGTCTCATGACATCTGTTACACTCTTTTACTTGATAAAAAATAGAGTGTTACACTAGATGCAGTATAAACGAGACCTAGAAAAGATTAGAAGATGGTGTATAAGACGCGAACTAGAAAACAAGATTTTGTAATTTCTGGGCCAAAATCTTGCTCCATTTGCGCCTCTAATACTATCTAACTCGAATCAAAATACATTAGTTATAGACAAATAGTTTTTGCTTCCAAATGGTCATATAACAGTTTAACGACAGTAGGTGGGTCCGAGAAAACTACGGGCCCGTCGGGAGTAATACCGATAGCGGTGCAAAAATAAGAGTCTAATGTTGTAGTATCATGGATATTATTTAAACTTAATAAAAATAATAACTTCTTTGAAAATAAAATGATGAGAAGTTAATTATTTACATGTATTTAGATTTTATTGATGAAAACTTTATTTTAGAAGTATGGAGGTATGTGAGTGGGTTAGAGATTTGAATGAGAGAATAATACCGATAATGGTGTAAAAATCAGAGTCTAATGTTTTAGTAAAAGGAGATAATATTCAGATTTATGTTTCAGAATAGATTTAAAAAAATAAAATTGTTGGAATAAAAATTACATCATTGTTAAATTGTTATAGGAGCATCTGTAAAGAATCTTCTAAAGTTAAATACTGTTTGTTCTGGTAAATAACTTTTTAATTCTTTGAGAATACTGATGGCAACTTCTTCTCCAAGTATTAATGAGACAGTATAATCACTTCTATAATGTACTCCAGCTCCATTTCTTCCAATCGCTACATTTGCTGCTAATTTGTTTAGTTCACCATGAATTTTTATTTGATCTTTATCATTTCCCTCATAATTTTTTAGTTCTTTGCCATTGTGATTTGCTTCCACTATAGGTCCAGGCATGTCTCCGTCTGCAAACCATGCTTTAAGAATAGTAACACATGCCCCTGCGACTGTTCCATGTCCAGCTCCATATGATGGATGTAAAGGCGAACCTTCTGGAAAAGCCTGTCCTAAGAAATATGTTTCCTTATTTTTATCTGGATTATCAGATTCTAAGTCTTTATTTAATTCCTTGTTTCGTTTTGCAACTTTTTCCAATACGGGAGAATTAAGAATAGATTGATGAATAAATGGATACTTCGTTTTGTTACTTTTTATGTGATGATGAATTAAGCCTGCAAACGCTTCTGGTCTGAGACGTCTATGAACAAACCATTTTTGGAACCAAACTGCTTTTAATGCTCTTGTGGCAACTTCTGTCAACAAGGAAAGAATATGTGGACCCCCATAATTTCCAAATCCCTCTTGTTTTTGGAGAGTTTTATATGGAATACCCTCACTTATGCTAAACCTATTTGAATTATTCTCACCGCCACTATCATTCAACATATACAAACATGCTGTTAGATATGCTTGATATAATGCATCGTAATGTACAAAGGTAGCTAAATCTCTTAAATTTCTTATAAAACACGGTTCATCATCAAAATATTTATTGTTATTGTCTGCTACTCTATCTGCATAAGTATATAATCCATTTTGTACATTCAACCAACTTTGATTATCTGTCATAAAATCTAATCCTTTTTTAGCAACTACGTGTTTTTGATCTATACTTGTTGTACCATATTTTACGTGTCCGTGTTTTTCTTTTCTTTTTATAGGCTTATCTATATTTCCTCTCAACATAAATTGAGAAATGTAAGGACCAACATTATCTCCGACATTTATTCCCCTGAATAATGTTTTTGGTGAGAGTGCAATCCCTGTTTTCGTCCAACTTGTATTTAGTGTTTCTATTGTGAAATTGTATGCTCCAAAATTATTTTTTAAGTCAGTTACAGCATCTTCTGCTGTATCTTCTTCATCATAATCTGTGAAATTAATGTCTCTCATTAGATACATCCAGTATAACTCAGCAATTTCAGCAGCCCCATTTAATGAATCCATTCTCGGAGCAGGAAGCATAATACGATTAAAAGCATCCAATCCTTCAGAATCATAAGATAAACCACACACAGGATTTACCAATTTTGCTTTCGGTTTGCCAGCAGCTACTCCACTTCCAATAGGAAGATTTTCAAAGAATGATAAACTATTCGAATAATTTGGAACATCGGCCAAGCTATCCTGTATGGCATTTAGAAATTGATCAAAATCGACTGGATTTAGCACTTCACCCATATTATTATGATTCAAACCTTTTGTAAAACTTGCAATTCCTTTTGGATGACCGGCAGCCTGATAGTCCATTTCTTCCTTATTATTATCATGTATTACTGCAGTATTTGGTAAAGATATATCGGCTACAGCATTTCTTCTATTTTTTGGTTCTGGAATTCTATCATTTGGTAAAGGATTTACCATTATTTTTGCCTCCTATAATATTCTGAATATGTATATTATTCATAGGATAGCCATATTAGAATAGAATTTAAATATATTGGTCAACATAGAAAAGGTTTTATATGTCATAATTAAGTATAACAAAAATAATTCGAAATTGAAATTAATAATTAAACGTTATTGCTAATACTGATATATGTTTAAATACATAACCATGTTTTATAATTTATCATATATTGTCCTCTGGAATAATATGTTATTGAAATATCATCAATTTTCTATCTCTGTGATTTTGTATTCTAATAGTATTACCTAATAGCTTTAAAACTAATTCATAGCATAATTTGAATGATGGATAATTTTTTCGGCGCCGAAAAAATAAGAAATGGAATTTTTCATGGCATTATCAAATAAGATGGAAAGCAGATTCTACCAATCTTATTATCATTACTTCATTTTTCTTTACGTAATTATATAGGTATATGGTATTTGTGTTATTTATGATATTTGGTAGTCAAAAATGAAAATATTTTTTCATCTCATTTCATATTGAATATCGATAATGATTTAACTCATATACAATGTATCGCGTATTGGTAGATATATTGAGCTTGTATTTATTGGAGTATTGACGGTATGGACTTTCTTTTCTTAGTACAAATCTAACACCATCTACATGTCAGTCCAATGAAAGGCAATGTTGCAATTAGTGATGCTCCTACAATCATTCCTATGACGCACATGTTGAATTTTGTTAACTTGAACATACTTCTATATCCTCTTTAGAACAGAAAAAGATTTTCCACATCTGAAAATAGAATTGGCTGTAACGCAGATACATAATTCGGAACCTAGAAAAGAAGACCAATAGAGTTATAAGGTACTATTTTTTGTAACTTATAATGACAATGACATAGAACTTAAATCAATAAATTTTTAGGAATAAAATTAGAAATCATAGCTATTGAAAATCTGATCGTCATAATAGTCAAATCTGGTATCCAAGTTAAT
>DATFEP010000072.1:0-4927 GCA_035250975.1 Nitrososphaeraceae archaeon
AGAGAGTAAAATTTAGGGATCAGATTGAAGAAAAAGAAATAGAGGGCTCGAAATTCTAATAAACAAATTCAATGTAGAACCAGATAAGGTTGAACAGTTTTTAAAGCATTGCAGACAGGATGCTACTAACTTTAAACAACAGCCAGGATTTATTTCTACACAATTGCACAAAGGGATTGGAAAAAGTAGTGTATTTATTAATTATGCAGTTTGGGAATCCATAGAGCATTATAACCAAGCCGTTAACAAAATATTATTTAGTTCTGAAACACAATCGCCACTTTTAAAATATGATGATAGTTTAGTATTATCGCCACATTTATTCAAGAATGTTCATGTTCCAAGAATATGTGTAGAGTAATAGGTGAAAATATAAACAAAGAATTCATATGGGCTCGGAGGATAGTCAACTGTTTTTGACATGATTTTGTAGTTCACTATTATATTTTATAATACCTCAATAGAAAAGTAAGTAAAAGTAAATGAAATAAGATCATACAATATTTTATTTCTATAGAAAAACAGTTCCAAAATAATTGATAGAGTTTATATTATAAAACAAAGTCTTTAAACATTGCATGCATTCTCATTCTAGATGTAACCAATTTCTTCTTATTTGATCTCTGTATTTACGATGAGTTACTTTATTTATCAGAATGATTAATTGTTAAGATAGAATTCCTATTCCATGATAAAAATCAATATTTACTTATTTTTGTCATGCTAAAAAATTAGCATTTATAAATATTAATCTATCATATCATATCGATGATTAAAAATTTTGTAATATGTGGACTCTTTTTTATTTTATTATATAGTATTTCATCAAATGCAAATATTTTTGGTGAGAATAACAAAACCGAATATCAATTTGTAAATAAATTTGGAGGAAAAGGAAGTGAAGATGGACAATTGATAGCACCTCATAGTATTGACATAGATAAAGATGGAAATGTCTATGTGACAGATACTGGAAATGACAGGATTCAAAAATATAATTTAGATGGTAAATTTATTTTAAAATGGGGAAAAGAAGGAGATGGTGATGGACAATTCGACAAATTACATGATGTATATGTAGATTCCTCTGGTAAATATGTTTATACACTAGAACTTACAAATCATCGAGTACAAAAATTTACTTCTGATGGTAAATTTATTTTAAAATGGGGATTCGAGGATACGGGTGGTCAAGGGGCTGAAAGAACTCCCCATCAGTTAACCGTTGATTCAAATGGTTATATTTATTTAACTGATAAAAATGCACATCAAATTCTAAAATTTGATGAAAATGGGACATTTATAGAATCATATGGATCTAAAGGTTCTACAGAAGGAAAATTTCTTGAACCACATGGAATAGTTTTTGATTCCAATGACACAATGTATGTAACAGATATGAAAAACTCGCGAGTTCAAGTTTTTGACAAAGATTTTAATTTTAAAAGACAATGGGGATCATTTGGAAACGCATCTGGACAATTTTCAGGTACTGCTCCTGGAATAGATTTTTATGAAAAAGAAGATCTAGTTTTTGTTGTTGATAAAACATCAACTAATTTTCAAGCATTTGATAAAGATGGTAAATTCATAAGTAAATTCGGATTTAAAGGAAAACAAGATGGTCAATTTAATAGACCTGAAGATATTGCAATAGATCCAGAAGGAAATGTGTTTGTAGCTGATACAGGTAATTCCAGAATACAGGTATTTGGTACGAAATAATCATATAATGATTCTGGTATTGCTTTCACTATAAAAAAACTCTAAAGCTGTCGATAACTAGTATTGTAGCCTGAAAAGCCTAATTCGTTAACGGGCTCGGAGGACTTCGAGTTTGACATGTAGTTGGGATCGGCTTTCTGTTATTTAATTTTATTTTTTAATATCGAGTACAGTCTAAACATAAAATGTTAAATCGACGAGTGGGAATCGAATCCTGCCCTCCATATCTCGGGTTCATCTCAAAATATAGTTAGAGCATAAAATACTTTCATAATGTTTTAACAATCAAGACATGAAAGTACTTTTGCTTTCTTGTATGATAAGTTTGGCAATACTCGTGACTAGCCTTATTGCTTCACTTTTTGAAAATTCAATACAAGTACATAATACAACTGATTGATATTGTATTTGATATGGTGGTATTTAATAGATTTTTTCTAAATAAAATAATTTAATCAATAGATTGTTGTTGTTTATCTTCTTTTCACAAATGCTAGGAAGAATAGTGATAATATTGCAAGAGATATGATTGCCAATAATATGTCTATATATGGAGTATCAAATGCTGGCAAAACATCTTCTAAATAATCAATGAATGATTCGACTGCAAATAATCCAAAGGCGGCTATAGCAAAAATCATCTTTTTTAAATGTATAGTTCTATAGGCTGAAATAGAAAGGGCAAATAAAAATAATGCAAAAATACCGACGATTATTTCTATAATTTCATCAGTATTAATAAATTCAAACATTCTTAATTCGTTATATAATTACTTCTTATAAAGATTGATATAAATTGTGAAAGTTATTTATTTGTACGCTATTCTGTTTTATTACTTTTTATCAATTTGAGATAATGAAAGAAACGTCTCTGCCACTCTGCTGCTCCAGATATTCCAGATATTAGGATAATAATTCTTCATTAATGCTATTAAATATTTTGAATCCACATTCAGTTTATATCTTTTAAATTTTCCATCTTTATTTTCATTAATTAAATCTAATTCAATTAGTCGAGAAATATGCCAATTTACGGCAGAATGGGATATTCCGATGGAATTAACAATATCAGATTGTGAAGGATTTTTTTTCTCCACTATGAAAAGTAGAATATCTCTAGCAGTCTCGTGATTTAGAATTTGTAATAGATTTCTCTCATTAATATGGAATATGCCTATTGGGAAATAATACTTGTACAATCCGTTTCTGACTGAAGTTATTTTTGCATCTTTTTCTAATTTATAAAGATGATGTTGAACTGTACCCATAGAAATATTCAATTCATTTTTAATTTGTCTAAGATGACATGCAGGTCTTTCATGGATGAACTTTAATATACGGTCAGTATTGCTATGCAATGTTTTATCTTGTTCATTCATCCCTATCACTTCTGATATCTTCTTAGTAGTAATTGTACAAGTACCTAAATGAATAAATTTCTTTAGTCGTTATTTTACCACTCACGTAAAGACTCGTATCAATTATTTTATTAATTTAGAAATTAACATTCTATTAGAAGAATCATATGGAACTAAGGAAAATCTATATTCTGAATGTATCTCAAATTTGTTTATTGGTATCTGGTATCACTTTGTTTATATCTCTAGACAATAACGATATCAGTGCTTCAAATGATAATGTCAAATCCTCCAGTTATGACTCTACTTTATTGTTTGTAGATAAAAAGTATAACATAATTGCTGCTGGAGATTGGTATTGCAATGAGGAGACAGAAAGAACAATTCAGAATGTAATAAATGCTAATCCAGACCTTATAATTACAACTGGAGATCATGTTAAAGATGTAAATTCTGCAGATTGCTGGATTGAAATGTCAGAACAATTAAAAGATAAGATGAAAATTGCGGTAGGAAATCATGATGCTGAATTTAAAAAAATTTATAAACAGATTGTTAATTACCATCAATTAGATAATCCATATTATTCTTATAATTTTCAAAATATTCACTTTATAAGTATGTCTACAGAACATCCTTTTGCACTTGGAAGTAAACAATATGAATTTATTAAGAGTGATCTAGAAAAGACATCTAAGAATCCAAATATTGACTGGATAATACTTCATCAACATAAGCCATTATATTCTACAAAACAAGACAAAAAAGAAGCAAATGATCTTAGAGATGTTTATCAACCATTATTTCACAAACATGATGTTGATCTAGTTTTATCTAGTCACAATCAGTATTACGAAAGAACATATCCAATCCTATATAATGAAAATGAAGAGTTAATAAATGATAAATCGGATACGCCAAATCCAATAGTTGCAATAGATCATCACTATGAGTATCCACCTACCGATGGCATAGTCTTTCTATCAGTAGGAACTGCAGGTGATAAATTGGATCCAGTTAAAGAAACACATAATTATCATGTTATTCAAGAGAGTAAACACGGATTTCTTAATCTACAATTGTCAAACCAAGGTAAAAAACTTACCGGAGAATTTTATACAAATGATGGAACAGTTCTTGATTATTTTATATTACATGAAAGTTGATTTTGATATGATGAATTAATTTCCGCCTCATTTAAAAAACAGATTACAGATAATTGTAACTTAAGGATAGACAATCATAGGAGAATATCCACTACTATGACCTGCATGATAACTTACAATATTATTAAATTTTGCATTATAAATCTAATATTATCTTCGCATTAAGTAAAAGCATCTTATAATGCAAAATAATACAAACTGATTACCGTGATACAAACAAAATTTCATTTTCATATATTGTTAAATATTCTTCTAAATATTGAAATAAAAATTATTCGCTTATTTTTCTTTTAAGAGAACAAAAACTACCTAGTAAGGTTCGAATTATTAGGAAGTGATATTTCTAAAATCACAATGGCAAAACACATCGCTATCGCAATTCTTCTCTCTATATTTTAAGAAATGCAAGAACTTTTTCTTTCTTTTGTAGATCCATGAGATTCTCATTGATGAATTCTGAAAACTTGCCAAGAACCTTTAAACTATCGTTTTGATACCTTCCAGAAGTTCGCACAGATACCAAATATTCATAAAATTCAATCAGCAAAGTTGCATTATTTCTGTTAGTAAGTGTATCTACTTTTTTCAGAATATTTGCTAACTTCGTTGGCATCTTCGTGAGGACTCATTTTCATTTCTAGTATCTATAGTATATGAGCCCAATTGGTTAGCGGGCTC
>DATFEP010000084.1:0-15500 GCA_035250975.1 Nitrososphaeraceae archaeon
AATCTACTATATTATATTAAATATATTATATTATATTTCATAATAGAAATAATGCAGACATTGTGAATTTATGATTCTATTTTTTATAAAAAGAAAAACAAAGTATCTTATCCAAAAAATTATAGTAATCTATTGAATATACGTTAATTCTTTTAATATTATTAATTGTTGCGAAAAATTTAAAAATAAAATTTTTTTATGAGGAAGTATACTGGTGATTTTTTTGTTGCAAAAAAATTTTTTTAACAGGATGATTATAACGTCATACACAATAGCATGATAAATCTTGATGTAAAAATAATTGAAAATCTGAAATTATCAAATAAATATTCAGAGGTTATATATGGTTATAAAGTAATTAAAATCATGAATCAATGCAAACATTGGGCATGTGATCTAAAGAATAATTCATGTGTTGGTTGTGGTATTATAATATGTCCTAATTGTTTGCAGGAACCCTCTGATTGTAGGTGCGACAATAAAGATAATTGCTGTAAAGTATGAGATTAAAAATATATCAAAACAATCATCGTAAATTTGTAATTTATGAGATCATCTTTATCGTTTTCTTTCACAGTACATGATTACCCATCTTTAATAACTTTAATTGTCAACTACAAATTTGTGTCAAAAACAGTTGACTGTCCTCCATTTTACCGCTAATGAATAAGTTTAATATTATCCGCACTATTCTTAGAAACATTGTATACTTTTTTGTTAAAAGTTTTCTATTTGTTCAAGGGCACATTTCTTATAATTCTATTTTCTCTTCCTTCGTAGGCTTTAATTCTCATTATCTTGAATGCAACATCTTTTGGTAGTTATTTGACTTTGGAAACGACCTAATTAATTATAATGTTTCCTAAATCTGTACCTTTATAATCAGAGGGTCAAATTCCATTCACAAACTCCATGCATCAAACTATATAAACATTATAAGATTACAAATTATTTACTGAATCCAAAGTAATTATTTTTTAGATAAGGTATATAAAATTAAATATTCATATTTAGTTCTTCAAGCCTTCTTGAAATTAATTAAATTATTAAATAATAGGATCACTAAATAAATAATTATGAGTGAATATGAAAATCTAAAAACCTCTGATATACTCGTTGAGACATTAATTGATTGGAATGTTGATGTTGTCTTCGGTATTCCTGGAGACACTATAAATGGGTTCATAGAAGCTCTAAGAACGAGAAAAGAAAAGATTAAATTTATACTAACTAGACACGAAGAATCTGCAGCATTAATGGCATGTGCCTACGCAAAATATACAGGAAAACTTGCAGTATGTACAGCAATTGCGGGTCCAGGTGCGATTCATCTACTCAATGGACTATATGATGCTAAAGCAGACAATACCCCTGTTATTGCAATTACTGGTGGGACATCTACTGATTTGATGAATTCAAGTTTCCAGCAGGATATTAATTTGTTACAACTCTTTTCTGATGTTACGGTTTACAATAGCATTATTGGTTCACCTCAACAAACGGAAATGGCAGTAGATATAGCTTGTAGAACGGCTCTTGTACATAAAGGAGTAAGCCACCTCAATATTCCAATTGATGTGCAGGAAAGAAAGCTGGAGGGCCATTATTCAAGACACAAAGTTCCCGGACATACGTCAGATATTTTTGTACCTCCGGCTTTACCGGATAAAGAATTGATGAAAAAAACTGCAGAAATACTAAATAGTGGAAAAAAAATTGTGCTGCTAGTAGGCCAAGGTGCTCTGCATGCATCCAATGAGGTTATTGCTATTGCACAAAAGTTGAACGCTCCAATTATAAAAGCACTTCTTGGCAAGGCAGTTATTCCAGATGACCATCCATACAGTCTCGGTGGATTGGGGATTTTAGGAACAGAACCAGCAAGCGATGCAATGAATGAATGCGATACACTAATGATGATTGGAACCTCTTTTCCATACATAGAGTACCTTCCTAAACCAGGAAAAGCAATTGGAATTCAAGTTGATATAAAACCGGAAAAAATTGGATTGAGATTTCCTGTTAAAATAGGATTGATAGGTGATTCTAAAAATGTATTGACAGAATTGTTACCATTAATATCTGCTAGAAAAGAAGAAAACAATACTGAAAATAATTTAAAAGATAATGATGATGAAGAAAACAGAATCAATGAAACAAGTCTACAATTTCTAAAATCAAAACAAAATGAAATGAAAAATTGGAATGGTATTTTAAAGGAACAGAGTGATCGCTCGGGCGAGCCAATAAAACCTCAGGTTATAGCTGCTGCAGTTTCTAAAGTCTTAGAAAATGATGCAATAATATCTGTAGATAGTGGAATAAACACATGTTGGGCTGCAAGATTTTTAAATATGAGAGAAGGTATGAAGTTTTCGGGTTCAGGTAGCCTGGCAACTATGGGTTGTGGAGTTCCTTATGCAATTGCGGCCAAAATTGCATATCCGGAAAAACAGTCAATCGCATTTGTTGGAGATGGTGGATTTACAATGCTTATGAGTGAATTTGCAACTGCGGTTCAATACAATCTACCAATTAAAGTAATAATTATTAATAATAACCTGCTAGGGATGATACGATGGGAGCAGATTGCATTTCTTGGAAACCCTGAGTATGGAGTAGAATTTTCCCAAATTGATTTTGTTAAATTTGCAGAAGCCTGTGGTGGCAGAGGATTTTCAATCAAAAAATCAGCCGATGTGAAACCAATTATACAAAAAGCGATGAAAGAAAATAATGACGTTCCTGTTATAATAGATGCACATGTAGACCCATTTGAACCGCCACTACCTCCGAAAGTAGATATGGAATTTGTAAGCAACGTCATTAAATCCTTTGCAAAAGGACAGCCTTATGCAAAGGAAATTGGTTTGACGTTATCTATAGACCAGCTACACGAAAAGTTAAGGAAATTGCATTCGCACAAGAAATAGAATGATTATGGTGCATATCATAATAGTGTCACTACAAAACCACACGAAAAAGAACATTTTCAATATGAAATTAGCGAGTATAAACGAATTAAGATACTAGAAATAATTAACCTAATAAGAGGTTCATCTACAATTATTTCGAATTCATCACTTTTAGTAGCTATCTTCATTTATTTGAAAAATCAAATGAATGTTTAGATGTTCCTATCCAGCTCTGAAATACCAATATCCGATATGCTTGTATATGATCGGTTGACGAAACTAGTGACCAATTGACCCGTTTAAATGACACATTTAATTATCAAATGACGAAATACGTAAAGACTTAAATACTAGCTTAGTTTTATGACAGAAAATTGGCTTTTAGAATCGCACCTGCAACAAGATCATCAGTAATACAATTATGGTTAATGTGTAACACCAGAGATGAAATATTCGAAAATAGGTTCTATGAAGTACATTATAGCAAAAGACAGATTGACTTACAATAAAAAATAGAAAAAATAAAGTATTCAGAGCTTGACTTTTCAGAAACAGATTCAAGGAAATATGATTATATAAAAAAGAATATCAACAATTTGCCTGCAATTATAATACCAAAATCCTAAATATCAAAAGAATCAGTCGAGAAAATAATTAGGCGCCGTATCCTCTTCAGAATACAGATTTCTCGGTAAAAATAGTTAAAGCCCAATAAAGCAAGAAGAAACTAAAGAGTTAGAGATTCTAAATTAATTGTCTACACAAAGAGTGCTTAATTTTAATTACTAGCATCCGGATCATAAAATATATTCAACAGTTATAACAGTATATCATTAATTGTACATTTATTTATTAATTTAAAATCCAATTCTTTTATCATATAGAAATTTGGGAGAGATTACTATAAAATATACTTATTCGTTTAATAATTCGTAATATTCTTTGATGTGTTCAAAATCTCTTATCTTATGATCTGAATTTACATATATCTTGTTTAGACTAAATTTATTTTCCACTTTGTTTTTGGTTTCTTCTGCAACAACGATCTGGTTTTTTTGGGCTACTTCTTCTAATCTCTTTGCTAGGTTGACAGCAGAACCAATTACAGTAAACTGATCACGAATTTCTGTATTAATGTTACCCACTAATACCTCTCCAGTATTTATACTACAATTTAGATAGATATTACCTATATCAAGACCAAATTGATTATTCCATATTTCAATCCATTCATCTTTAATTTTTTCAAAGATGGCAGACAGTTCAATTGCTGATTTCAATGCATCTAGTACGCTTTCTTTATTGTCGTAAATGTTGTTATCTTTGAACCCAAAAATTGCCATTAAACCATCACCCATAAATTTGTCTAAAATACCATTGTTTTTATGAATAATTATATCTGCTTCATTAAAAAACT
Source organism: Nitrososphaeraceae archaeon (assembly GCA_035250975.1). Taxonomy (GTDB): domain Archaea; phylum Thermoproteota; class Nitrososphaeria; order Nitrososphaerales; family Nitrososphaeraceae; genus TH1177. Next base: position 4,333 of record DATFEP010000084.1, read on the forward strand.
CATGTAAAAATCCTACTATTAAATAATGTTCATTCTCTAATAATTCACAAATTTTGGAGAATCCGCCTAAATCCCAAAAAACAATAGATAAGACTTTGTTTCTGGATATTCCTAGGTTTGGATAGTTAAACATTTCTAAAATTATTGGATCTACATATCGGATTAGCATAGATTCTATTGATTGATTCCGTACATTAGAGAATATCTTATTTAAATACTTAATTTCACTACTATTGATATCATTATTTGTACCCGAGATTGTTCTGTTAATTACGATAAAACCTTGTTCTGCAGGATGTATTACACAATAGTAACGTATTAATCCACTTGACGCATCAATTTTTTTGAATAACATTTCTGAGGCTGAATTATTTCACTATTAAATATACCATCAGGTTTACCATTTTCAATATCTCCTGAAATTAAATGATGAGATTCTGAATCCTTGTTGATCCATGATGCCGTTCCTCCATCTTTTATTGATACAATTCTTGGAGTAAATATTTTATGTTATGAACTTCATGCATCTTCGTTTTTCTGAAATCGTTTGGAATAACTATTACTTTGTTCATCTGGCTAATAAACCTTGAATCTATATGTATTTGGGAGAGTAACTTAACTTATTAGAGTTTATCTATCCCATGTTAACAATAATAGATTAATTTTTGTATCGTTGCATCATCTGAAACAAATTGGGAAATTTGTAATAGAATTTGTGAATATTGTTAAATATGCCAAAGAACAGCCTGTCCGAAAGAAAGAGATTGATTTGACAATATTTTTCAAAGCTTGTCAGTGTTTTTGACACAGCTCAGACTGACACCACAAAAAAATATACAGATAAAGAGTAAATAGCAATATATTATGAATCTTCTTGTTTTTTCATATAATCTATTTATCGGTTAGATTCGAAATATAATATTCATATATAGATCGATTTGTGTTCTGTTCGTATATCCACTTATTCTAAATAATAAAAATAAAGATATTTGTACGAATAGAAATTTGCTCAGCCAAATTCTATAGCGGTAATAATGATTTGCCTTGAACCCTTTATTAGATGAATAAAAAAATCTCATAGTTAAATTTTATAGATAAATATAATGTAACTTCATAAGGATATTTCATCAATAAAATAGTAACAAAAACATTTTAAATAATATTACTATGTTAAAGATATTGTTAAAAATCATAGTAATAATATTGAATTTAGTATAATTTTGCTACTGTTAATTGCTATTCCTATAATTGATAAAGAAGTGATTGCTCAAGAGATTATCGACAATGAGGCACTATCTGAAAATAATGATGATAATTCAGATATAAACAAAATTGTAGCAAAGCCTCAAGTTAATGTAAATATACAAGGTACTGAACTAGACGACAAATTGAGGGGAGGAGATGGTGATGACCAAATTGATGGAGGAAAGGGAGAGGATACTCTCCAAGGTAATCAAGGAGATGATGAAATTGATGGAGGAAAGGGAGAGGATAAGCTGAAGGGAGGAGATGATGAGGATAAAATTGATGGAGGAGCTGATGATGACCAAATTTATGGAGGAGAGGGAGACGATAAGCTGAAGGGAGGAGATGATGAGGATAAAATTGATGGAGGAGCTGATGATGACCAAATTGATGGAGAAGAGGGAGACGATGTCATGGATGGAGGAAAGGGAAAGGATAAGATGAAGGGAGGAGATGGAAATGACTATCTTCGTGGTAATGAAGGAGATGATGAAATTGATGGAGGAAAGGCAGATGATCTCATAGATGGAGGAGAAGGAGACGATGAGCTTAGGGGAGGAAAAGGAGCAGATAGATTTGTGTGTGATATGGGGGACAAAATTATTGATTATAATTCTTTAGAAAATGATAAAATTGTAGGACAATGCAAATATGAGGATAAAGGATTAATACCAAAACCTGTACCTATCCATGATAAAGTCATACCTAAACAAACTGTCGAAGATATACCTAAACAGACTGTTAAAAAAGAAGATCTATTTCCAAATTCAGCAGTGGCACCCAGCAACGAGGACGATAGCTTTCAAAATTTTGTGTCTAAATTTATCGGTATGCATTTTCCAGGATTATTCAAATAACATTATGGTGATTTTTCACATATTTTTTAATGCAATGTAGAATCTATGTCAAAGCAATTCTAAAATCATCTAGAAATATTCTAGTCTATTATTGAATTTGAATTTTTTAAATAAAAATTGGGGATTATTTAGTTCTCTTATTCTGATATGTTTATATTCTATATTTTATTTCTATATCTTTGTTTACCTCATATCAAATACCAAGATCAGCATAAATCAGAAATCAGTTCATTTCATTTATTTTCAAATACAAAGCATTTATAGCCAATATTTTTACACTTTGTTTCCTGTATAATGTTTAGCGAATCTAATCATAGAAACCTGATGTATTTTAAGACACATAATATCAAAACAAAATGTGAAATGAAATAAGGTTTATGAATCTCTATTATATTGTTATTACATTATGGATTGATATTTTTTCGATCCATGATAATTTACCATAAAATTACGCGTAATAAATAATAAATAACTATACTAAATCATCATCAGCAGTAAATCTATCTTAATACAAAACTATAAGGTCAGTGAATAGGATCAGGTATACCGGCCATGTACGCTGCTTTCAATCATTTCCCAGCACTGGGATCTATAAAAATAGATAGTTATTTCAGATTTAAAGCAGCAATTGTACTGGCAAAGGTTTCATATGGTACTGCACCTGGGATTATACTTATTAGTTCGTTATCTTTCAGAAGAACAAATCCTGGGGTTCCAGAAAGTCCTATACTTCTTGCCAGCGAGTTATTTTCATCTACTAGATTTTGGTACTGCGCAGTTTGCACACAATTTTTAAATTTTTCTATATCTACAATCTGTACATTGGTTGCAAATTCTGTCAGGGAATCCAAAGTTATCCACTGCTGCGGTTCAGGTTTGAAATTATTAAATATCTCGTTTAAAAATTCCCAGTATTTGTTCTGTTCAGCGGCACAATATGATGCTAATGCAGCCTGATTGGACCCTTTGTATGCTCCACGATCATTTACAACGAAATCCTTGTACAGAAATTTTACCATTCCTTTATCCACAAAATTTTGTACTATTTTATCGAAACTTTGTTCATGGAATTTATGACAGAACGGACATCTGTAATCTGCAAATTCAACTAGTGTTATCTTTGCATTAGGATCTCCAAGAGGTTTGACATTTTCTGATATGGGTTTAAGCAATTGTGGTACAGATTTAGAAACTAAAAATTTTTCCGAGTACTGTATCAAGGAATAGATCATTCTATCAGCAGTGGGTAAAGAACTGTAGTATTTTTCAGGTGTCGAAATGAATGACAGAAGGTACAGGTTCTTATTATCAAGAATTCCGAAGTCTACCTGAATTCTCTTTGTATTATCTGAATCGGTATAAGAATAAACCAATTTGTGGGAGAACATCTTTTTGGCATTAGGGATTATCGAAGAATCTTCTAAGTGAAAGTTATTCAAGGTGCTGCTTTTGTCTTTTAGTGTTGCTTCAACGATAGATTTCATTGATATAAAATTTGAAGTAATAGGCATTGTACTTACTTTAACTACTTGTTTTGATGATGCATCTGGAGGATGAAATTCCACGTCCGTATTTGAAATTTCAGAAAAAGTCCAACTACTGGGATAATCAACCTTTATACTGGAATCCGCATTCTCATAAGCAGCAAATTTTTCTTTTTGTTCGTTGATTAAATCAGATGATGACGGTATAGTCCATTGAGCTTCAACATTCATGGTTAGAAAATAAAGAATGCATAATCCTGAGGATATCAATACAAATAGCTTAAAATTCACTAAGTGGCATCATAGTATATTCTTATAAATTACATTGTCTTAGAGATATAACGACTGAGTTAAGAGAATTTCACAACAAAAACTACTATTGTTATAAAAAGTATCATATCATCAGTTGCAGAACTAAAAGAAATAAAATAAAATTCTATGAATACACGTAGATAGGTAGAATGATAAGATCATAGTAGTCATCATGTCAAACCAGTACCTCAATAAATTCATGGTTTTACCTGACAATGGATATTATTTCCTAGAATCAGAGATCATGATTAGATGGATGGATGGATATATTTACCAGGTCCATTCAGAAGTTGGAGATATTGAAAATTGATGAACTTAAATTATATTTTAAAACATGAAAAATAGCTTATTTGTGAAAAAAAGGCGATCTCCTATATAAAGCTCTTAAAAATCTTATAATACAGCTATAATATCTATAGCAAGTACATGAGGCGGGGGAGAAACCAGTCAGCTGTAATAATACTATCAACATTCCCAAATAAGGAATCAATAATACAAAATGTAAACGAGGTAATTATCGAAAAAAAATTATGTGCATGTATAAGTCTCGTGCCTGTTAGGTCATTCTATTCATGGAACAACAAACTTGAAGATCATGAAGAGATCATGGTGTTGTTCAAGACTACTAAATCCCTAGCCACCAAATTGAAATTGGAAATTGCTAGAATCCATCCATATGACGTTCCTGAAATCATTGAAATGAAGATGAATGACGTTGCTAAATCATATCTAAAATGGATGATAGAATCCATAAAGAGCTAAATTCTATATCTTTCTTCTTGCTTCCAATCACCGATATTTGATTTACATTATACAGAACAAACAAAATTTATTTTCTTTTTTTGGTATAACGTTTTATACTTTAGAACCAAAGTATTAACAAAAAAATCTTGAATTCCCACAGTTGTCATTTTGAAATAGGATCTAAAACAGACATAGGACTAGTTAGAAAGAAAAATGAAGATTCTCTATTTGTGGATGAAGATTTAAAGCTTTTTGTTATTGCAGATGGAATGGGTGGACATAGTGCTGGAGAAATAGCAAGTAAAATTGCAATAGACACAATTTCACAGTATACAGTTGAAAGACTTAACAACGACGATGTACAAGAAAAAGACCTAAATAAACTACTTTTAGAATCAATAAATCTTGCAAATTCTAAGATATTGAAGGAGAGTACTGATAATCCCTATTTGAATGGAATGGGAACCACAGCTGTTTTTGCGATAACCTCAGAACAAGGTAATATCCATCTAGTAAATCTTGGGGATAGCAGGGCTTATCTTATTGATAATAGGGTTCAAAATATTTCGAAATTAACTACAGATCACACACTAGTTGAAGATCATTTCAGAAGAGGTTTATTATCTAAAGAGGAGACAATAAAACACCCCATGCGTCATATACTGACACAATCTCTGGGATTAAATGAAGAGATTGTTCCTTTCCTAACCTACCTTAAATTTCCTGTAGGGAACTATCTTTTATTATGTTCTGATGGATTAAATGAGATGATGACAGATAAAGAAATTTTAAATGTCGTCACAGATCCTAAAATTAAAATTTGTCAAGAAAAATGCAATAAACTGGTAGAAATTTCAAATGAGAAAGGTGGAGTGGACAATATTTCAATAATATTAGTGAAAAATCTTGGACCTGATTCGACCAATACTGAAATTGTTGTTTGATCCCTTTTTTTACAATCCATCTTATCTAATGTCAAATAAGTAACAAAAGATAAAATTTTTCCAGTAAAGTAAAATAAAAGAAGAGGAGATAAAAAAATAAAAATATTAATAAAAATAAAAATAAAAATAAAATTATATTAAATGAATCATTATGTCTACATCTTCCTTTTTTTCTTGAATCTAGCGGATCTGGTAACGAAGAATGGCTACAATACCTCCAAGAGCAGAAACACGCCATCCTATGTCAGTGGATGAATCAACAGCGTAAACTTTTGCTCCGAGTGTTTCAGCACTATTTAAAAGATTTATTATATCATCTTCTTTTGAATCCTTAAAGACAGAATTGGAAAAAATTAGAGATTCGACAGACTTTATTTTCACTGCTTCGGAAACTTCTTTAAAACCCATAGCATATTTTTGCTCTCCTTTATTAACCTGAATCATAATTTGATCCAGAATATTAGATACAATCGAAATCTTACTGGAGCTCATCACTTCCTTTATTGTGGGCGATCTGATAAATACAAGAACTCCATCTTCACCAGCAACATCAACACCATCAATTACCGAGGAAATATCTTTATAGTTGGGTTTTTTACTATGGATATAATTTAGAAATTTTCTTTTCGTCTCTCCTGGACCGAATATTATTATTTTAAATTTTCCGTCTTCATAGATTAGATTTACAAAAGCATTTGCTATTTCGTCAAAGAAAATTTCTATATTGGGATTGTTTCTGACATTCTGGGAATAATATTTCCCACTCTGTCCTGAATATATATTTGGAATTATTTGTAAATGCGTGCCTGTAATCTTTGCAATTCCGGCTTCTTTTGTATCGATCGCAACTAGGATGAATGTACCAGCAACATCTGACTTAAGTAAATTAATTTCTAGTTCATCCCATTTCTTATTTTTTTCAATTACAAGTGAATTTCCAATCTGTACTAGTACAGAATGATATGTTCCCTTGGCAACAAGGCTGTTGTTTGATTCTGTAATAATACCAAATATACGTAGCCTGTCAATAGTTTCATCCAGATTGATTTTTTCAACTCTTATAGATACACGAATTTTAACTCTCTCCCTATCTGGCCTAGAAAATTCTTTATCAAATTTTATAACTCTAGTAGTATCCGAGATGACAGTATCCCCAAGTTTAACCACGCGTCTTAAAGCAAAGAGGTCGTCAGAATCCTCTGGGATCGCCAGTATTGCCTTACCTGAAGAACCCTTTACTTCTTTACTGATCATAGTGCTTTAAAAAAGGCAGATAATACCATTTGTTACCTGTCATTTGACTTGATAATAATGCAATAACAACAGATCATTGGTTTGAAGAAGACGTTATCGACGGCGATGATGATGATGATGAGGCTGATGACGATACCGATGATGAGGGTTGTGAATCATCTCTGTTTGTAGAAATTTCACTTTCAGAACTGTAATTAGTTTTCTCTTTTTTATTACTACTTTTATTTTTCTTTGTAATATTCTTTGCAGATTCCAGATAGTCATTGACCCACTCCTGAGTCAGCACACCAGATTCGACAAGGTTAACCAACGCGTTAGCGGAAGCTGCCCCAGATACTTTACCTGTCTTTCTCCTTATCTGTCTCCATTTTAGTTGAGTATTACCACTTTTAGATGAGTAGATTATTCCTAATACGTCCTTTGCATTTACAAAGGTCATTTCACGGATTCTTTTTAAAGTAACTTTATCGACTGCCTCGATATATATGGCACCAGGTCCCTCTTCACGTTCTGGAAAAACCTCAAAATCACGTAGATAACTATCTGGAATGAACGATTTGCACGTACTTACAATAATAAACTGTCTAAAACTTTCAAGTGATGCAGTAGTATCTATATTAACCAATATAACTTTAAACATAAAATTGCCACTTATCAAGTTTATGAAAAAAAAATTCACTTTTTTAATAAAAGATACTTGTATGAACAACTACTTGAAATTTGTAATGGTTTAAGATTCGTTACAAAGAATACTTTTGTCAAGAATATCTATAAATAAAAAATAAAGATATTCTCTTGGGAAATCCTAACTATTTATATACGCTATTATATTCAGATTTCTTTATCTCGATTGTGACTTTATCGCCAACCTTGATATTCATATCGTCATAATCTCTCATGCTGATCTTGAATGTAGGACTATCACCAGCCATTCCTCCTCCTCCGACGTTGCCGGATATCATTTTTGAAATATCACCCATTGCTTTTGGTAGATTTTTCATTAAGTCTTCCGGAGAAGTAAAAGCCATAACATTAGCTCCAAAAGGGTTAAGCTTCTTATCACTTCCTGGTTTGTAGTCGTTAGGATCTGAGAATGTTACATAAACATAAGGACTTCCATCTTGTGTGGCCTCTATTCTAGAGGTAATGAATTCTTTTTTCATTCTAACTATGTTATATAAAATTGACTTTATAATTTTTTAGATTTCTTTACGGATCATCGTATTTATTTTTTTAACAATACAGTATACATCAGTTTATAGTTAAAATCAGATTGAATGTATCTCTTTTAAGAAGAGGCTAGTATCCAAATTGGAAAATGATGAGAGGTCGATATCCGACCCTGCAGACATCAAATCTTTAAGATAGTTTCCGGCTGCTTTCTCCAGCCACCATTTTTCACCAAACTTGTTTACAAGTGCTAAATCTAATTCGTTGGCTCTAATTGCAGCAAAAAGATAACTTGGAACATACATGATTGCTTCAGGAAGAATATGGTGTAACATCCAATACTCACCAGGAACTTTTATTCCTGTGAATCTCTTTACCAGATCTGAATATAACGAGTTGGATTTACTAACATTTAGATCTTTTTTCCAAAAATCTGCTTTCATAAGAGAATTTGCTGAATAAAAAGTTACAAAAAATAGCTCCATGAAATTATTTCGTTGTTCAAGTTTATCCAATAACTTAGAATCGTTTATTCCAAGGCTATTTTGTAGAAATATCCGATTTTTTGTTAGTCGTTCCAAGAGTATTGAAAATATTTCTGCCACGCCCATTGAAATAAAATATTTTTTCCAGTATTCTAGTTTTGAATTAATAGAACTTGCATGCATCGCATGACCAGATTCATGAAAACAGCCCTGGAGATCGAAATATGGACTTTCACTTTTGTACAAAATTCTGATATCTTGTGGGATCTGAACAAAAAAACAGATAGGCGACGGGTATTTGTCTTTTCTGTCTTCGAAATCAAAGCTAATTTTGGTTAGATCAAATGATAGAATCTTTAAAATTCTTTTTACTTCTTTTATTGGATCTATTTTGTGAAATACTTTCTGGAAATCATCATAGACTTTATTTCTAAAAAAATAGAAATCATCGTAGTATTCTGCGTTACGACCGAGAATCTCACTTGAAATATCCTCAAGGGTTTTTTCAAAAGGTTTTCTGGCTTTATTTCCCATATGAGTAACAAAATCTACAAGTTTTTCATATGAGATACGCTCGTGATATAAATAGCAATTCAAGGGATCGAGTGCAATTGTTCTTACAGATTTATTCTGATCACTTACTTTAGAGTATAGTTTCTTAATTTTCTTAAACCTATCAAAGATTATAGGAGAGATATACCTTGTTGCAATAATAAATTCGTCAAACACCTCTTTTCTTTTTCCAGAATCTTTTTCATGACTGTTGTATTGTCTCCAATTATTCCAGTTAATAGGAATGCCATCGGGAAACAAATGTTTTTTTGATACAATTTTTTTTGTTCTTTGATCATGCAACTTTAACTCAAGATCTCTAGTTGATGATTCTACAAAACTATCTGCTACGGATACATAAAGATCTACAGGTTCGTCGTATGAATCAATAAATAATTTGGAATTCATAAATCTGAGTTTTGAAAGAGACAGAATATTCTTGTTAGAATATGGTAATCCAGAATATTTTTTATAAATTTCATCTGTTTCTGCAACTATCAAGCTTTCGTCTACATTACACCATTGCTGAATATTCATTTAAGACAAATCAAAATATACTATTCAATATATTTATAAATATAATATTTTTAGGTATGGAAAGTGATAGATAACTAACAATTACCAACCATAGAATAAAGAGCAATCCAATAGAGAGGATAAACATAAGCACATGATTTAGTCAAAAATTACTGAATTAAATTATATAAATTATATAATTATCCATAATTGTAATCCGACTATCGATTAATTAAACAATCACAATATGATGGATGAGAAGATCTAAAATTAATTATTTTTTATATATTTGTATATTTTGTTTTATTCTGAAAATGTTTACAAAAAATTACTAGTTGGTTATGGAAAGATGACACTGTAGTTTAAGATCTGAAATAGTCTAATTCTATGGATAGGGAGTCATGGATAACCAATTTGATAATAACTGGATCAAGAAAGACAAAAAGAATAATTCTTTTGATAGTTTGAAAGAAAGTCTAAAACCTCAACAACCATTGAAGCCTAAAATGGAGATAGCAAAAAATAAGATTCAAACGCAAAATAGGAAGCTTGACGCAATGCTAGATAGACTAAAGGCAAAGGAAAAAATGTATTTTGAGCAAGTAGTTAGCTCTTTACAGAAACACGATTCACAACAAGGAAAGATGGTCTCTGTGGAGTTAGCTCAGGTGAGAAAAACCGCAAGAACAATGGCTCAATTAAAGCTGGCATTAGAACAAGTTCATATGAGATTAGAATCTACGATAGATATGGGTGATTCGATGGCAGCATTAGGTCCTGCTATGGGAGCCCTTTCACAAATCAAATCTAAAATTAACCTTGTTTTACCTGATGCAGACACTGAATTAAACGATATTAATAGTGCCTTTAATGATATATTGAATAATGCCAGTGGAATTGGGAACAACACATTTGATTTTAATAGTAATAACGAAGATGTTTCAAAGATCTTGGCAGAAGCCAATTTTGTCGCAGAACAAAGGACAAGCATGGACATACCAGATGTTCCAGGGGACAGAATTCGTCAAAAATCAAATTCATTCAAAGAGTATCCGCAATAATGTAAAAAGTAAAAACTTTTAATTTTTTGAACCAATTTTTGAAAGAATGTAAATGAGTCACAGGTTTTTTTTGAAATTTGAACCGGAATTGAAATCAGAATTACATTAAAAAGTAATTGAAAAACAGAAATCAAAACTAAATACTAAATCTTAGTTAAATAAAAATGAAAATATCTTCTTGAAATCTATTGAGAATAAAGAATGTACGTCAACTCCAAAAATAGATGGATTGGATTTGTCAATATTCTCAGTATTATTGAGAATCGTGTTGGTTGATTCAATATTCTTTCCAATTATAGAAGAATTAGTAGAAACTGAAGTAGCTGGTTCCGGTTCGGAGTGTTCAGAGCTTGCTGCTGAGTTTACTGCTGGTTCAGAGGTTACTGCTGGTTCCGGTTCAGAGGTTACTGCTGATTCTGGTTCAGAGGTTACTGCTGGTTCCGGTTCAGAGGTTACTGCTGATTCTGGTTCAGAGGTTACTGCTGATTCTGGTTCAGAGGTTACTGCTGATTCTGGTTCAGAGGTTACTGCTGATTCTGGTTCA
>DATFEP010000086.1:0-39250 GCA_035250975.1 Nitrososphaeraceae archaeon
TACTACCGACAACAAACGCAACTAGTACAGCAGCAAAGACAACAACAGTACTACCGACAACAAACGCAACTAGTACAGCAGCAAAGACAACAACAGTACTACCGACAACAAACGCAACTACTGAAACAAGTAAAATTGACTATTATGTTTTTGATAAGAAATACGACATAGCAGTGACTGGCGATTGGGGTTGCAATAACAATACAAGACTAGTAGTAAACTATATTCAAAGTTCCCATCCGAAACTAATAGTTACTCCTGGCGATCTTTCATATGAGGAAACCGGAGAGTGTTTTTACGATGTAACAAAACCAATTTCATCGAAATTGAAGGTAGCTCTAGGGAATCATGATAATGAAGAAGATGAAACTAAGGAAATAAGGTATGAATATATGAAACACTTTAATTTGACTCGTCCATTTTATTCCTTCAACCAGGGAAATATACATTTTCTAATGATGGATTCCTCATTAGCACCATCGAAATTGTCTGCCCAGTTCTATTTTGTGCAACAGGACCTAGAGGATGCATCGAAAAATCCTAACATAAAATGGATCTTCGTGGTAATTCATAAACCTCTCTACACATCTCCAGGAAAACATCCTTTAGATATTCAGAATACCTTTCTTTATCACCCGTTATTTGATAAATATAATGTTGATATAGTGTTTTCAGGACATAATCATTGGTATGAAAGATCTCTTCCACTGAAATTCAATTACGACAACCCTACTTTGCCCTGGGTAGTGATTCCAAATTCGACTTCCAATAATTATATTCATCAAATTGCATTTGAAGATAACAACGGAACACAAATTGATAATAAGGTTAACTCCACATATAAGGATCCCAAACATCCTATTTTTGTTACAGTAGGAACTGGAGGTCATCGACTATATAATATTGATGAACTGAATGTTCCAAACTATATAACAAAAACGTATGATTACGGTTTTGGATTTCTAGGACTAAACGTTACCAAAAACGAGGTAATAGGAGAATTTCATGGTAATCATAAAGATCATTCAGAGAAGGAGGTATCAAAAGATAGTTATATAATGAAAGATTCATTCAGAATAGTCAAATAATATTTTTCTTTTTTAAAAAAAGTTGTTTTTGATAATTTCTAACTCTATTTACAAGTTAATGATAGAAAAAATATTAAATAATTAAGAATTCATTATCCTTCCTGATGATAGAAAAAACAGGAAATGGGTGGAAGTTAGTTTCTCGCACTCAGGTATATTCAAGTGAATATATTGAACTTTATGAAGATGAGTTGAATATTAACGGAAAAAAAAAAATATACATACAAGGGACTAGAAAAAACTATTCAACAATTGTTCCATTTATTTCAAATAAGGAGATATTGATAATAAAGAGCTATAGACATCTAGTTGATTCAGTTCAAATTGAAATTCCTTCGGGTTATATAGAGTCTGGTGAAACACCTATAGAAGCCGCAGTGAGAGAATTTAAAGAGGAAACAGGATATGTGGCAACAGAACTGAAGTTAATAGGTGAATATACACTGGATTACTCTATGTTTCATCAACGTGGTTATATATTCGTAGCATACGGAATTCAAAAGAAAGATCAACAATCACTAGGTGTCATGGAAAAAATAGAGATAAATTTATTATCAATAGACAAAATCAAACAACTTTTGCGAGAAGGAAAAATATTAAATGCTGCATCGATTGTTGCGTTGTACAAAGCAATAGAATATCACGAGGAAAGGATCGATAAAACCCTAGTTTGATTTGTTGTTTTCACAATTCATTATTTATTTGTACCTTCCTTAATAACTTTTATAATCATCTCTAATCCTAAATTTATCTCTTCTTGGGATATTATCAACGGTGGTAAAATTCTAATAGTTTTATGTCCAGAAGGGAGAACTAAAAGCCCTACTTTAAATAATTTCATTATTATTCGATCTCTTTCCCTCGCATTTTTAAAATCGACGCCGATCATTAATCCTAGACCTCTAACTTCTGTAATTGAATAAAATTTTTCCATAATTTCTTCTAATCTCTTCATCGTAAGTCTCCCCATCTTCTCAGCGTGTTTAGGTAACCTTTCATTGTGGATAATTTCTATAGTTTTGGCACCAATTGCCATATCTATTCTGCTTCCCCCACCCCAAGTACTTGATAATACTTCCCTACGTTTAGGTTCTAAAATTCGATCAAATAGAACAGCTCCTATCTGAATTGATTTAGCGACCGTTATGATGTCCGGTTTAATATCATAGTGTTCATATGCCCACCATCTTCCTGTCCTACCGATACCAGTCTGAACCTCATCGATAATTAAAGGCACATGATATTTTCTAGTTGTACCATAAAGATTCTTTATGAATTTCCGACTTGCAACATTCATCCCACCTTCGCCTTGTATTATTTCAATAATTACAAAGGCTATCTTATTTTCTTCACATAGATGTTCTAACCGGTTTATTTCTAAATCATCATCTACAGTACAGAATTTTATTCTTTTCGCTGGGAATTCGGGGAAGTTTATTTTTTGTACCTCTTTACTGTTTGTAAAGGAAAGTGCACCCAGGGTTCTGCCATGAAAGCTATTCATGCAACATACTCCTGGAAGTGGTCCAGTATTTCTATATACTATCTTTAATGCATTTTCAACAGCCTCTGCTCCACTATTAATAAGGAAAGTTTTAAAATTCTTTCCAGAAATGGAAATTAATCTTTCAGCTATCTCTAGATGTTCCTCACAATAAAAATCCTGACCAGCAATTTTGTGTGCCCCTTCGTTTAAATATTTTTTAAGAATATTCATTACTTCTGGATGGGCATATCCTAGTGGACATGAAGCAATGTTGGAGGCAAAATCTAAATATTTTTTTCCGTCAATATCTTCCAGAAAACATCCTTTTCCACCTTTGATTACCAAGGGATATAAAAAGGTTGAATCATAAGTAAGTTTTCTAATTCTACGAATAATTAATCCTGACCGTTTATGTTGCATTTTCATTCAGATAATTATAATTAAATATTATTACCATGTTAATATTATTTATTAAATTATTTAATAGTGGGTTATTACATACTATTTGTATGAAATTTGTCAATGAACAAACATATGAATCCTTTCTTCACAAAGGCCAAGAAAATAAATTTCATAAGAAATTCGATAACGCCATTGAAATGCTAAAAAAAGAAATTGGCGGTAAGAATGTTTTTCCCATAATTGTTGATAACAAGAAAATATTTACTAAGTCGAAATATAAACACATATCGCCTGTTGACAGAAGGATGATTTTGGGATATATATCAAGAGCAACATCAGTGGAAGTCGATAAGGCTATTGATTCCTCATATTTAGCTTTTGAAAAATGGAGGAATGTTGATTATCGAGAAAGAATTGAGATACTTAAGAAAGCAGTTAAAGACATCAGTCATAGAAAGTTTGAATTGGCTGTGTTATTGACTTTGGAAAATGGAAAGAATAGATATGAGGCTGTTGCTGATGTAGATGAAGCAATAGATTTCATAAACTATTATTGTTTTGAAATGAAAATGAATAATGGTTTCAAAGCAAAAAATTTAGTTTCAAAAAAAAATGAAAAGAATATCAGTGTAATGAAACCATACGGTGTTTGGGGAATAATTTCTCCTTTTAATTTTCCAGCAGCTATTTTTGTTGGTATGACTATTGGTGCAATAATTACGGGAAATACAGCGGTAGTCAAACCAGCCAGTAATACTCCAATAATTGGGTACAAGATAGTGGAAATTTTATTAAGCGCTGGATTACCCCCAGGAGTTTTAAATTTTATAACAGGAGAAGGAAGAGAAATTGGTGATTTTATAGTAGACAATAAAAAGATTTCTGGAATTGTATTTACTGGTTCCAAATATGTTGGAAATCATATTCTTCAAGAATCATCAAAGATCGCATCCCGTCCAATAATTGCAGAACTTGGAGGAAAGAATCCAGCTATTGTTACAGAAAGTGCTGATTTAGATAAAGCTGTAAACGGGATTGCTAAAGCAGCCTTTTCGTATTCAGGACAAAAATGTAGTGCATGCTCACGAGTTTATGTGCATACAAAAGTCAAACAAGTATTTCTCAACAAGTTAATAAAACATGTTGAAAAGATCCAAGTATCAAATCCTGTTAATAGGAATTCTGATATTGGTCCAGTAATTAATTCTGAAGCATATGTAAATTTTAAGAGATACATAAAAAATGTGTCAAAAAAAGGAAAAATATTGTACGGTGGCTCAATAATTGAAGAAGGAGATCTAAAATATGGTTATTACGTACAGCCAACAATTGTAGATGGAATATCTGAAAATAATGTACTTATCAAAAAAGAGTTATTTTTACCAATTTTGTGTATTAACGAATTTAATAATTTTGAACAAGCCCTAGATCTAGCGAATAGTTCTGAATACGGACTTACCGCAGGGATATATTCAAAAAATAAGAATGAAGTAGATGTATTTTTAAGAAACATCGAATCTGGAGTTGTATATATTAATAGAGAAAAAAGTGCTACCACTGGTGCCATGGTCGGACAACAATCGTTTGGAGGTTGGAAGAATTCAGGGACTTCGGGGAAGGGAACTGGAGGAAAATATTATCTATCTCAATTTATGAGAGAACAAAGTCAG
Source organism: Nitrososphaeraceae archaeon (assembly GCA_035250975.1). Lineage (GTDB taxonomy): Archaea > Thermoproteota > Nitrososphaeria > Nitrososphaerales > Nitrososphaeraceae > TH1177. Next base: position 4,647 of record DATFEP010000086.1, read on the forward strand.
ACACTGGCTTATTGATGTTTTCTCTAGATTTTTAAATTTTTTTTATACTTATTAGGCTGTTAATAATATTTTAAGATAATGCATGTCAAAAGACCGTTAGCTGTTACCATTATCGCAATACTGATGATAATTAATGGCTCGTTTCTTCTTTTTACCGGTTTATCAAGTTTTGTCATAACATCAAATTTTAATTCAAGAACAGATCTGCTGAATTCTACTTTAAGTGAATTTGATACTCAAAGCTCGAGTACCCCATTTTCTAGAGAAGATTTTGAAACAGTTATGGAAAATTTTGATTATTTTCTTTATTTTGTAGGAATATTACTTGTAGTATTTTCACTCGTTCATTACTTTATAGCATATGGATTACTAAGGGCAAGATCATGGGCTCGTAAAATGACAATTATTATAGCTGTTATGGGAATATTGATCAATGTCCTGATAATTTTATTAGCCTCTGCAGTTTTAAACATGATAAAAGTAATTAATGATAGCTTAGCTATTTTTGGAGGAAATATCTTTACTATCATAATAAACACTTTAATAATCTATTATCTTTACAAAAAAGAGGTTAAAAATTATTTTATTTATTCCAAAAATAAGTTCTCTTCTGATTCTTTCTCCTCGCTAAGTGATCTAAGGTAGGACGAAAAAAATCATATTTAATTTCTTTAATTTTACTATATTACATTTCAAACACATATTTTTCTTTTAAATTTTTAATCAAATTTGCTATATCATTGTCGATTTGTCTAGTAATCTCTTTAACACGAGTTTTATCTGGTCCGAATGTTTTTTCCAGGAAATCTACCTCCCACAGATTTTTAGCCTCGACTATTTTTCCCTCTGAATTTAACATTCTTCTGCTTCTGAACGCTAAATGTGAAAATTCTTTCTCAGAAAATGATCCATGGAAATGAAATACGTTTGCAGGAATACTAACGACATCTCCTTCGTCTATTATAAAGATCTTCTCAGGTTTCGAAATATTTTCTACGAAATTTTCTTTTAAAGTACATACTATCCCTTTCCCTTTTGTACCAATAAGAATTTGTTCGGTCTCATGGTAATGAATAGTAGTTATAGCATTATTTAGGAAAAAAACATGGTACATTTCATATTGAGATGAGTTTTCATTATGTAGAATTTCAATCATTTTTACATTTCCACGAAAATAATCTTTATTGATGCTTTTTTCTCGTCCTTTGTTGACATTTTCTTTAGACATTTTGTTATCAATAAATTATAAGATCGTAAATAACATATACTTTTCTAATAGTAATACTACTGAATATACACATTTTATAGAAGCCTCAATTGATTGTTAGTGTAAATTTGAAATACCTTTTGTATGTTAAAAATTTTACCCCCTAAATACAAACTTCTGATGATATACTGATTGAAAAACTTTTCTAAATCCTAAATATTTAAAAATTCATCATCTTCAGTCACCAATAAAACATATTGTGTCAAGAGTAATCCGTAAACGAAATTTTGTTAAGTAGTATAGTTTCTAAAGACCATATAATTTTTCAAATATGATTTCTGCATAAATTATAGAATAAATGATACAAAATTGATCTTTTTTTCGTAGTTAGGATAACTAACGTTAATTTAATAAATATGTATTTATATACAAATCCAGGTATTCGATATAAAAACTATTACAAGCGTGTCCTGACCAATTAGAGTATTAATCACCTTATCGACGTGAGTAAAGTCTATCAATAAATAAGAATTTTTGTTTGTATTTTTCAAAGTAAACATGTTGTGGAAAAAATATTACAATTGATAAATTGTTCATATAACATGATACATTATTCTTAACATACGGTTTTAGGAGGAGATTTTAGTACTGATATATAAGGTCTTCTGACCAAGCCATCAGTAAGAAATGCATTTAACTTCGAATGTACATTTAATTGAGCTGATTAATTATTTGTGCGTTAGATCTCGAGTATATGATATGTATCATCTTATTTGGAAGTTTAAAAACGATACTAACGAAAAAAGAACGAGAACATTGTAATTCCTTTCAAAGGGTTAAAAGTTTTGAAGGATGATAGATTTTCAAAAAAATATACTTATAAACTGTGTACTTGTTGTTTTTCAAGATTTAATAGAAATAATTATAGATCCAGTAAATGAGCTGACCTGTTTATCTAAGAATTACAGTAGGCACACAAATTAAACATTATTGTTGATGAAAATTATTGGGTGATAGTATTACTATTACTAAGCCTCCCTAGAGCGATTTTGCTATAGTCATAACAGAAAATACCGTCAAAAAACCATCAGTCACAATCTTTAACAATATCGCTTCTGGTTGAGCACAAAGCTAGTAAAAATCTTAATAAATGTTAAAATTATTTTTACGCTTTTTGATATGATGATTTCGAAATCTTTTAATAAATCTAGATTAGTAAATTTGCGCATTTTACAAGTAATATTACTTGAAGTACGTTTATGGACATACAAAAAAACATTGAAATAAAGTTTATTATCCTATTAGAATCTGATTTATATGTCTTGTTCAACCGTCAAATCTTTTTCTGATGCTGATATCATTGTCATGGGTGTTCCTGATGAATCAAAATCTAAAGCTCCAAGAAAAGGCGCTCGTAATGGACCTAATGCCTTGCGTAGGGCATTTGAACACTCAGAAAATTTTAAAAGATCAGGAAAAAAAATTCCTATTCTTCCAATGAAAGGAAGAATAGATAATAAAAAAATCTTTGATATGGGCAATATAAGAAGAGATCAACTCTATGACATTGTTTCCGATGTCTTGCTACAAAATAAAATTCCAATTGTCATTGGAGGCGATCATTCAATAACTTCTTCTACGATAAAAGCAATAGGAAAATATACAAACGGAAAAATTAATTTAATATATTTTGATGCTCATCCTGATTTCGTTACTTCGGTAAAAGATTATTATGGATCAGTTGTGAGTGATTCGATTGATTTTATTAATCTTAGGACAAGTATTTTTATTGGAACAAGGGCATGCGAACCAGAAGAAATGTATAATCTGAAGGCACATAAAGCTGTTATTATTAATCCACTAGAAATCCAAGAAATAGGAATTAAAAAAACATTAAAAAGAATTGCTGATACATGTATCGATAAGTCTGATGATAATGACGTATATATTTCAATAGATCTTGACTGTCTAGATCCTGCATTTGCTCCAGGAATATCTGTTCCAACTCCATGTGGATTATCTACATTAGACTTAACATATCTTGTTAAGAAAATTCTTGAAAAGAAAAGCGTTATTGGTTGTGATATCGTCGAATTGTGTCCTTCTTATGATGTTAACGATGTTACTGCGAATTTTTCAGCAAGATTATTAAAAGAAATACTTGCCTCTATCAGGAAATAATTTCTTTTTCTAAACTTTTTCAATTTTTATAATATGTTTATAGAAGATTAAACATAAATACAAAAATTATTCTTAATTTTAAGAATATCCCTTTTGATTATTGATTACCAGATTCCTTTTAATATGCATTGAATTTACTTCCCAATATTTCAGATGCTATCTTTAACTCTAACACTTCATTTGCGCCTTCGTAGATTGTAGTGGCTCTGGAATCTAGAAAGTGTCTGGCCACTCGTGAGGTTGTCTTATATCCTTCAGAACCAAAAATTTGAACGGATCTATTTGCAACATCGAAAGAGGAGTTTGTTGCGTAATGCTTGGCCATAGCTGCCAATTTGTCACTTTCTCTTCTTAAGTCTGAATAAATTTTGTTATTTCTATTTAATTTCATTATCCATTTTTCATCATGTTGTTTTAGAGATTCGATATAATCATTGAGTTTTTGTTTGGCTATGGCTGCACGGTAGGTAACCCATTTAGTAGTTTCTATTGAAATTGCAATTTTAGTTATATGTCGTTGAATTAACTGTTTGTTTGCTAGATGAGAACCATGTTGATACCGTTTTTTTGAATATCCTACCACTTGTTTTAGGCAATCAGTCATGACTCCAATCGCTCCTGCAGCAACACTCAATCGACCATCTATCATGGCGCTAAATGCTATGCTTAACCCTTGCCCTTCTACCCCCAATAGATTATCTTTAGGGATCTTGCACTTATCAAATTCTATTATTGCATTTTTGACAGTCAATAAACCCATTTTATTTTTGATCTCTGTTTTTTTAATATGTGGAGAATCCATGTCTATAATGAACGCAGAGATGTTTGAGCCACTGTTTCCCTTTTCTGTTGCATAAGTTGTTATAATTTTAGCAAATGTACCATTTCCAATCCAATGTTTTTTTCCATGAATCAAATAATGATCTCCTTTATCCTCAAATCTGGTTTTTATTAAAGAGGGATCACTTCCTGCCTCTGGCTCTGTTAGCGCAAAAGCCATAACTGCTTTACCATTTGTGGTGTTTGGAAGATATCTTCTTTTTTGTTCGTTATTTGACCACATTTGTAGGATCAACTGTCCAATAGATGTATGACATGAAAAAAAAGTCCTCATAGAGCTTCCTTCTTGACCTATCCTCTCTAATGCAAGTAAATAAGTTAAAATATCATATCCTAATCCACCAAATATCTTTGATACAGGACAACCCAACATGCCTATTTTACTAAATTCTGGAATCAGTTTTTCATTTATTGATCCTCTTAGATATGATTTTTCTTCATTTATTCTTAATGATTTACAAACTTTGTCCACTCTTTCAAGAAATTTTTTTTGATTATTAGAAACTTCAAAGTTCATCTCGGAAAGATTTATGAGATCATCATTAACATCATGATATTCTTTTTTCAACTAAAATTGCTATTTATCTGGGGCATAATAAAAAGAAATCTTTATTTTTTCTTTATAATAATCATTATCATTGAGGAGAATTTTCTAGAATTTGAAAATTCTTTTATCGATTATATTGCTGTTTATCATAAATGTGATAAGTTCTAATTATTTTAAAATATGTTATTGATTTGAAAGGATATCATAACCGAAAAATTCGTCAATCATACAAAAAATTTCTATGTAATGGTATTAATTTCATTAATTTTATGAAACGATTGTGTTGATATAACCAAGGATGAATTTGTATTTGTTTATGTGATTCTATGATATTTTAAATCAAGAAAAACCAGTAAAAAAAATTGAGAAGCAAAAAGATAAATGAGAAAATCAGACCTAACATAGAACACAGTATGGGTAATATTATTGCACATAACCATTGAACATACTGACGGAATTTTACATACTTATAGCCTACTTCTCTGCATATTCCCTTATCGTTAAAATTTCAATCTCTGCGAAAATAAAAGTTGTATTGAGAAGCCTAGGCCTGTTATAGAGAGCAAACCGGAAAAATATTAGAACTTCCAAGTGGCGATTAGATTTTAAGTGAAAATAACAATAATATTAAATCATTAGTTTCTTTTAGCCTATGAAATTGAAATTTTGCAATTTATAAACCTGGTAATGTTGAATAATAAAGAATATGGTCAAAAATACTGACAATATTTTTCTTATTGTTGACAACAATAATTCTAGAAATATCAAAACACTCAATAAATTATGACGGATAAATAATTTAATTGAACCTTTGCTATTAATCCTTGAAATATTTTTTCATTATTTTTGACATCTCAAGATGTGTTATTTTTTCAAATTCCTCTTGATGTTTTGTTTTCAAATGACGTAATGCAAATCGTACATTTTCACCACATAATCGACATTCAGCTTTGCCAAACATTCTAGATATAATAATAACATTGAGAATTACTTAACTTTTTTGTTATCCTTCCAGTTATTTTATAAAGTCATTTCAAGTATCAAAAGTGATTTTAGATAAAAAATATTTAATCAAAAAATGACTGTTCTAATACTTTGTCTATTTAATCAATTATTTATTGCGTTTTTATTTTTATCTTCGTCAAATTTGTCTTCATATTTTCTTTGTTGTGGCAACATTATATAGACACATGCTCCTCCACACATTGTACAGGGCACATTATTACCTTCATGTTGACCTTGTCTTTTGTGAATTCTTTCTGCTTCTTCTGGGTTTATCGCAAGTTCAATCTGCTTCTGCCAATTAAGTGTCCTTCTTGCTTTTGTTATTTCTTTGTCCCATTTTATGGCCTTGTCCCTTATTTTTACCAGGTCACCAGCATGAGCAGCAATTCTGTAAGCTACTAATCCCTCTTTGACATCCTCAACTGTGGGCAATGCAAGGTGCTCTGCAGGAGTTAAATAGCATAATAGGTCTACACCCTCTGATGCTGAAATTGCAGCCCCTATCGCACTAGCTATGTGATCGTACCCAGCAGCTATGTCAGTAACCAGAGGTCCCAATACATAATAAGGTACATCACCCATGAGAGATTTTGCTAGTCTAACATTGGCTGCCACCTCATCTAACGGAACATGACCAGGTCCTTCAATCATTACCTGAACTTCATATTCATGTGCGCGTTTTGCGAGACGAGCTACATTTATCATTTCTGCAACCTGAAGCTCATCATGAGAATCCAAAATAGACCCTGGTCTTAATGCGTCACCAAGACTGAAAGTAACATCATATTTTTTTGCAATTTCACACATATAATCAAAATGTTGGAAATAGGGATTTTCTCTTTCGTATTTTAGCATCCATGCGGCTGTAATTGTCCCCCCTTTAGAAACAATACCTGCGTGTCTTTTTACTTCTAAAATCCTATTAGCAATCTCTCTAGTTATTCCTGAATGAATAGTGGTATAGTCTACTCCATCTTTTACATGTTTTTCGAAAGCATTGAGAAAATCATCTTCAGTTATATTCAGTGGGTTTTTGTATTTTTCTACTCCATATGCATACGCTTGGTAAATTGGAACGGTTCCAAAAGTTATAGGTGCAGCTTCTAAGAGTTTTTCTCTTATTAAATTCAAGTCTCCTCCATCAGATAAATCCATTATGGTATCTCCGCCATATTTTACCGCAACTTTTGCTTTTGCAATCTCTTCGTCTATATTTTGATAGAGAGTAGACGTTCCAATGTTTACATTTACTTTCGTTCGAAGGCCTTTACCTATGCCTACCACCTTTATATCTTGCCTCCTCACATTGTTTCTCGGAATAATTATAGAACCACTGGCAACTTTTTGAATAAGAAAATTTAAATCTATATCCTCGTCCTTTGCAACTTGGATCATCTCTTTAGTTGCAATTCCCCTTCTTGCACTGCTCATCTGAGTACTCATTTTCTTTCAAATAAATATACTCAATATAGATATAAAAGAATGTCTAATATTCGCTTAAGTCAGTTGAGGAGAGGTAAATCAGTAAACAAATGTCATATGCCAACAATACTATCTAATCAATGGTGATACCGCTAACATGTGTTTGATTGCTCTGGGATTGTCTTTTTTAGTTTTAAAGTTATATTATACAACTATCTGGTATAGCAAGCCTGACAATAGTACCGAAGGACAATTCCTGTCATATTCTCTTATAGGTAATGGATCTATGTAAAGAAGAGATTTGATCTGTTCTCTCAGTGCATTAATTTATTTATTTATTTCTCAATGAATAGATAGACTTTCCATTAGATTCTAAAACTCAACTAATTTGATCGCATCAACAGGAATATTTGTGTACCTTTGTACTGTACACATTAGCAGAAATTCCATATCCGTGTTTAATACATTTCTAAATATTGTATAATGAGCAGGAACATTTTATAGATTTTTTGTAAAAATCACAAGTTTGTGTTAAATCTTTAAAAAAACTACAGCTGGCCATATTAATTCGTTAAGATATTTTCAAAAATATGTATGTCAAGATGATTATGTTATAGAATTCGATTTTATTGGTCAATTTATCATACGATCTAGGGGAATTTTAAAATAAATAAAAAAAATTCAGTCTTTTTTTGGTACTCTTTAAAATGATCTAAAAATAGAAGCATCGACATCATAATAAATAAGTTTCAATTTTTTTTATGAAAATTGCTCCTATAAACTGATTCTATTTATAATTTTTAGACATATACTTATGAAAAAAATAAAAATTAGCATTGGGTAACTAACATTATCAGAAAATATGTCATTTTCTAACAATTCCTCTTGGAAGGATCCCTATGAACATCCACCTTATTCTCATGATTATGACCCAGTGTTATTGGAAAAATTGCTATTTAGACTTGCAAAAAAGTGGATAGCAGGATATTCAATAGAGCAAGTATTATCATATGCAAAAAAAGCTAATGATCGTGGTATTTATTGTATTTTAAATTATCTTGGAGAGGATCTCAGTGAAGCTGAAAGTGTAAGAAAAACCATTGAAGAATATATTTTATTATTGCATGAAATAAAGATACAGAAATTAATGGCATCCATATCTGTTAAGCCAACTCAGATTGGTCTCTCATTAGGTTATGATTTTTGTTTAAAGAATTTTCAACAGATATTGGATATTGCCAGCGGGACAAAAACATTTGTGTGGTTAGACATGGAGTCTTACAAATTTGTTGGCTCAACCATTGAACTCTACAGAGAAATAATAGAACAAAATAATAGAGTAGGTATAGTTTTACAATCCTACCTTAGGAGGAGTTATTCAGATTTACTTGGTCTACTTAATTATAACTCTCATATAAGGATCGTAAAAGGTGCATATAATGAATCAGAAGACATTGCCTATCAATCTAGACTTGAAGTAGATGAAAATTATTTGAATTTAGTAAGAATACTATTCTCAAAAGATAGTGAAATAAAATTCGAAAATCGTATTATTGCAATAGCAACACACGATTCAAATCTCATAGAAAGGAGCATTGGTCTATTTTATGACTCTGCAATAAAAAAGGAAAATTTACAATTCCAATTCTTGAAGGGTATCCGAGATAATCTAAAAATGGATTTATTGGGGAGAGGTTTCCGAATTTATGAATATATACCATATGGCAAAAACTGGTTACCATATTCCATACGTAGACTGAAAGAGAGAAAAAGAAATATTTTCCTTTTGATGCGTTCATTATTGTCTCGATGAAATGCAATTGTTTATTTTTAATTTCGTTCTAATACTCCACCTCCACCTCAGACGAAAAACAAGCTATCTGGATTAAGTTTATCGAATAGATTTGAAAATCGTAGTTATAAATAGATAAGGCAATAATTCATCAGATTGTATCTCCACATCTTTATTGTGCCTGGTAGCTTCAAAATTTCAATCTTCTTTTATTCAAAGGTAACTGATTCTTAGGTTTAGTTGGATCTTCTTTTACTTTTAAAATTAGATCTTTTAAAGTTGAAGATTGTTGATTAATTTGGTAATTAATCAATTTCATATACCCATTTTTGCTAATACAAAAAGATAAGATTTTAAATGGAACTAGAAAGAAGGTATTAAAACAATTCAGTTATTTCGGATACTCTAATCATATTAAGAACTAGATTATTCTTTTTGATTGCATATGTAAATCGATCTCTAACTAAAAAAGATTCAAAAAAATGAAATTTATGCTAACATTTTACTTGTATTTCACTGCGTTAAATTCTCCGTTATTAGCAGAAACAATTACCTTATCGAATTTCAATTCTTCACTATCAGGGGTAACAAATATTGAACTAAATGGTGCTAAATTTCCAAAAGAATGTTTTTTTGCATTATCTCCAAATTGGACAATGACGTTCTTGAGTTCCTGTGGATAATTATTATTGATTTTTATACTAATGGTTTTTACTGTATTCATTGCTTCTCCTCTCTCCAGTATTTCAATCGATAATCCTGCCCTTGGAATAAAAACGACCAGGACAACGACTGCAACTATTATGAAACCACCTGCTATAACATATTTGGCAATCTTTTTATAATCTCTAGTAGATTTTTTTTCTTTGCCGTAGTCATCCCATCTATTAGTATCAGTATCCCATCTTCCCAAATGTACTTTTTATTACCTCCTTGTAATAAAAGTCAATCATTTTATCCTATAATTTCATAATACAGTATGTGATTTCCATAATCTACTCTTGCATATAATGTAATTGTAAATTTCATTAAATTTCACAAATCTTTATTTAACTAGATTTCAAAAATAATATCGATGTATCATAGTGCAGAATCCGAAAAAACATTAGTACACCAAATAATGCGTGACAATATAATTAAAGTAAACTCATCAACTATTGCATCAGATATATCTAAACTAATGATAAAAAAAAGGATAAGTTCAGTTGCTGTGACAGGTGAATCTGATAAAATAATTGGCATCATTACCGAGAGGGATCTAGTCGGCTCTATCTGTGCCAAGGATATTTTAGCAAGCTCACTTACAGCCGAAAAGGTAATGTCCTCACCTCTTTTGACGATAGATAAAGGTTCTACAATAAAAGAGGCAGTTAAATTCATGGTGGATAAGAGGATCAGACACCTGGCAGTAAGTGATGGTAATGATATTTTGGGAATAGTTACTACTACTGATGTGATTAACGATCTTAAAAGCAAAATCAAACAAAACATAAAATTCGATTCCAATATTCTTGATATGATAACAATGACCGATATTCCCCTCGAAGAGGGGGGTTTCTCTCTTCCTTTGGACGAAGATGAATTTAAATAATAACGAAAATACTAATTTATATTCAATATTAAAAGTCCCTATTTCTATTCTTGATTATTCATTTAAATTATTTTCAAATTTTTAATTTCCACTATAAAATAAATGACGAAAATAACAAAAATATGGTATGAACGTTGATAATTACTCTGATAGGGAGTTAAGAAAGTTCTATGTCCTAAAGAATATTGCAGTAGTAGGAATGTCAGCACATAGGGAAAAACCTTCACATTTTGTTCCTGAGTATCTCCTGCAAAAAGGATACAACATAATCCCGGTAAATCCAACCACAGATGAGATTCTTCAAAGGAAATGTTATGATCGAGTTTCCGAAATAAAGCAAGAGGTTGACATAGTCAATGTATTTAGAAAATCAGAAGATGTTCTGGACGTTATAAAAGATCTCTTAAAAAAAGAGGGAATTAAGCTCATATGGCTACAAAAAGGCATCTTCAATGAAGAAGCAATGGAATTAGCGAAAAAGAATAGAATTGATTTCGTTTATAATAGATGCATGATGGAAGAGCATGAGCGTCTGTTTAGTAGCTAATACAAAAATCGATAAATACATTCTTTATAAGATTGAGAGTAATAAATCACAGGTTAAACTGCATTCCAAAAAAATATTAACTTTGAACAGATTCTGGTCATGATTATATGAAAAAACTATATTTCTTGATGATAACTTCGTTATTGATAATTTCTCTTGGAATTTTATTTTTCCTCCAAAGTAGATCCTATATTGGACCACCAGAGTCTTTTATGTATAGTAATACCGAATGGAGCATAAATGGTCTAATATTGATTATCATTGGTATCTCTATTTTGATAGTTGGCATTATAGTTTTTCTTAAAAAGAGATCTTAAAAAGAAACACATGAAAATATCAATATTTGATAAGAATATGTTAAGTTTATACTCTATCCATTTTTACAATTCTCATTAAATAAAATTTTTTTATTGGAAGATAAATGAAATCTATTAGATTTGGTTCTTTTTTGCATAGTAGCAATATTCTTTATTCGGGCTTTACTGTCTCTACCGCAGTATTTTTTTTGATAGGAGTATGTTTCTCACCCGTATATAGTCAAGAGAATGAGTCAGAATTAACTGGTCCGATGTTCAATCAAGACACTATATCGCAGAGCCCACCTCCTTCTACTCTAGACGATAAATTCCCGAAAATGTTTGTTAAGGTAACATCTCATAAAAATGCGGATAAAGTCGATTCTGGTGCAGTTACAATACTTGGATTATCAAGTGACAGTGGTTCAAGAGATTGTATAGTTGAAATGGACTGGAATAACCAAAAACCATCTTGGATTGTCACTCCTACTGGACCCGGAGGTTCTAGTGATTTTTCCACTTGGAACTTTACCTATGACAGGAATACTCACGAAATTGAACCTGGTACAAATGAATTAACTTCAAAATTAACCTGTATTAACCCCGGTCCTTTAACTAAATGGTATAGTGTAACATTAGTCGGGTTACCATATCCAATACCTAGACCATTTCCGTTGCCCTGAATTTAATGAATGATTAAAAAACTATTTCTATTATTTTTTTTGTATAAAAACCAAAAATATATACACAATCATGATATAATGTACTAATTATTTTCGAATTATCAAAAACAATTTTTTTATATGAAAAAGATAAATTTATTATTTCTATGATAAATTTAAACATGACATGCTAAAATCAAAATCTAAAATTTTCTTTACATTTTTACACTCGCATTTTTCTCCACCGTTGGCAATACAATATTCAATCCTTTCGGCCATTCCTTTAGTTCTGATGAAACTTCACTTTTTCTATCCTTTGTGGATGAAATTAAAGTCCAAGACAAGTTAATGAAAAAATTTCCATCGGAAAGCGATTACGATAAAGCTCAAAAACATCTTAGTAGAATTTCTCAATTATATTCCGATGAAATTAGAGATGAATTGTCTGAAAGAAATGAACGAATTGGTAACGAAATGACGGATACAATATCTGTTATAGGCGATCAAATAATTCAGAAAACAGCAAAGACGAAATCACGAACTCGATTGATAATCTGGATGCGATTTTGGAGGAATCTGTCAATGTTAGGCTTGAAGCTGCTGCTCTTACCAATTCCACTGTACATGCATTACACTTTGCTCAATTGGTAAATTCTCTAGATAGTAACTACAAATATTCTTTCATAATTCCTAATTTTTTATATTTAAATGAAACATCTAAAGCCATGCATGATTCTGCAAATTCACGACATAAAAAAGGGCATAAAATTAACGAACCCACTGTTTCTAATAATAAAACTATTTCTGACTTTATATCATATGAAACAACGAATGGATTGATTTCTGTTATAAAGGACATTTACAATTCTACAGTAAAACAAGATGCTAGTGAAACAAATTCATTAGAATTAGATAAGATGCATGACGCCCTTAATCTACTTGGATTGATGGTTGACTCAAAGCTTCCATATACTGAAATAGCAAAACTCATTCATGGAATAATTCATCCAAATCTCATAGACGTCTATAAATTAGATCATATCAACATAAACGAATTAAAAACAATAGGAGGGTCGAACAACACAGTTTCTAAAGGATAATCCAATCAGTACTTTATTGGTCCATGTTTTAAAAATCTAGAAAGGTTATTAATTCGTAATATCTTCTATTTGTAACTTCAATTTGATCCTATCTTCTATAAAAAAGAATAAAGTCCTCTATTCCAGAAGAACAGAAGTCTTTATTTTGATTACCTTGATTTCGGCTTCTTTTGTATTACGATTCTACGGAGTGGGTGATTCGGGATTTAATAACGACGAAACAATTTATGTAGGACAGGCTGGTTCACTGGCCAACTTTGATGAATTTCGAGAGCATTTTTCTATTTTTCGAGCACACCCTTTACTCATGCAGTTTTTCGTGGGATTATCATTACTGACATTTGGATTAAGTGAAACTTCAGCTAGGTTAGTTGCGTCAATAATGGGAACCGGTGTTGTATTATTTTCTTATTTTATAGCTAAATTAGTATATTCAAAGCCAATTGCTATAGTTTCCTCATTAATATTGACCTTTTTACCATACCATATTATAATTTCAAGACAAGTTCTAGTCGATGTTTCGTTATCTTTTTTTTTGATGCTCAATATACTGATGGTGGTACTATATTTACGAAATAATAACAATTTATTTTTATATTGTATAGGTGCTTGTTCTGGATTATCTTTTATTTCGAAAGAAGTCGGAATAATTGTAATAATAGCAACTCTCTTTGTTTTGGCGCTGGACAAAAAAATTAATGGAAAAAATATTTTCATTATTTTATCTACGTTTTTACTCGTTTCTTCTCCATATTGGATATCTTATTTGTTTATTGAAGATGCCCAAACATCGATCAATCAATATATAGCTTGGCAATCTTCACGGCCTCCAAATCATGACAATTTTTACTATCTTGATATATTAGCAAAGGAAAGCCTTGGATATCCACTTCTTTTCCTAGTTTTTCTTTTTTATATATATTTTATTGTTAATAGAAAGTTATGGAATACCCAAATTGTATCTATACCTTTAGTTTGGATTCCAATACTGGTTCTTTTTTATCAATCAATATCTATAAAGAATTATACTTTTTTATATTCTGTTATTCCTTTATTTGTAATTATTGGAACATCTTTTGTCTTTGGATCTTGGCTACACAGTTTTAGGATTAAAATATTGGTTATTATTATTCTGGTGCCGTTAATTTTGATTTCTAATGCTTATTTTCTGTATAATTTTGTATTTCTGATCCCTCATAATCCAATTTTGGGCTCTGAATCTATTCCCTATATGAAAGATGTATCTCTATGGATGAAAGAAAACACTCCTGAAAATTCTACAGCATTGACACTTTATACCCATATGTCAAATAATATAAAATATTATTCTCACAGGGATTCTTTTTCCCTTCAGTCTAACAACAATCCAGCTTATGATAAAATTGATAATGCCGATTTTCTAATTATCTCTAAAAAAATAGACTATCTTGTCTATGAAAAAATACAGTTAGAAAACGCACAGTTTTTGAAAAATGAAGCTCAAAAAATGGATAAATATATAAAAAAATACAATGCAATTCCAGTTTATATCTCATATGAGTACTATACTGATGAGGACCGAAAAACTTTATCAAAGCCTGCGATAATAGTATATTCTATAAATTAAATATAATCATGACTAAAAAGTTATTTTTGTGCATCAAATTCTTCATGTTATCTAAGGTGAACTGAGACGATTTATTTACACATCATTGCCCTGTCATCTATATTGTTGTTAGTATTGTTGTTTTCCAATCTGATTATCTCTCCTGGAAATTTATTAATACTAGAATCATCTTATTCTCTTAAAGAAAATAAAAAAAATAGTACACAAACACCCTTAGAACATATTATTGTGATCTCTCAAGGAGGTAGAAGCTTTGATAATTATTTTGGAACATATTCTGGGGCCAATGGATTTCCTAATAACATTTCGATACCCATAAATTCTCTGTCTAATACCATTGATTTTAATAATTTTACAGTGTATCTTGACTTTAGATTGAATCAATCTCTGTCAAAAAGTGACCAAATTCTCATCAATAAAGGGGGAATTGGGAAGGAAAATCCCGGAAATAACCTTAATTTTGGAGTAATTCTCGATAAAGAGGAAAAAATTCAAGCTGGATTTGAAACTAAAACAGGTTCAGATTATTTTTTAACTTCCAAACAAAAATATAACGATACTAGATGGCACAGTATTCTGGTTTCATACGACGGATCTTTATTGAGTCTCTATATTGATAAGGTCTTGATTTCAAAAAAAAATACTAACACTGCTATTCCCGATGATAATAAAATACCTATCATTAGAATTGGCTCAAATTTTTTAAAATCAAACTCTTTTTTCACAGGAGATATCGATAATCTCAAGATTTGGAATAGATCTCTGACAGAGAACGAGGTATATTCTTTATTTTATAATCCTGAAAAAAGTTATCGTTCCCAGGTAGACTTCGATTTCAGCTTTGAGCCGAACAAAATCAAGTCAGAACCAAAAAATGAATTTATTAGTTTTGATGGCAAGAGCTATCTTGATATTAAAATAATACCGGACGATCATGAGATTCAGCACATAAAACCATTTGCTCTTGAGGATAAAAAAACATCTCAACTCAAATTCGATAAATCCGTGTTTGACATTTCATATAATTATGGTTTTATGGATGGGTTTATAGATGCTCAAAAAACTGCATCCTCTGACAAAAATGAAACGATTGTGATGGGATATTATGATGATAAAATTATTGGCATGTATTGGATTCTTGCATCATACTTTGTACTAACCGATAATTTTTTTAGTCCATCACCCTTTAACGACCTTGCTAACAACCTTTATCTCTATTCTGCTGATCCTGATATATATAAAAAAAATGTACCTAAAGAAGGATTAATAAATATTAATAATACAATATTTGATTTATTAGAGAAAAATGGTTTGTCATGGAAAATTTATGTAGAAAACTACGATCCCAACTTGAACTACACCAAAAACGACGAAACTTCAAAACGTCACTTAATGTTAAATCCAATTTTGGGAATTCCACGATTCCTAGAAAATCCTACACTGAATTCCAAGATAGTTGACTTGAAACAATATTTTAAAGATTTAAAAGATGATCTGCCAACTGTGTCATATATAATTTCCTCAGATAGTCACGAAAGTTCGCCAAAAGATGTAACCAAAGGAGAGGAATTTGTTACTTCATTGATTATTGAGCTTATGAAAAGTACATATTGGAAACATAGCGTGTTTATATTAACATACAGTAGTTCAGGTGGGTGGTATGATCATGTTATTCCCCCTAAAGGAAGTGACTATGAATTTGGTTTTAGGATTCCTACCATGATAATTTCACCATATTCAAAAGAGGGTTTTGTAGACAGTACATTGTACGATACTGCTTCAATCCTGAAATTCATAGAATATAACTATAATCTTTCTGCTCTAAATTCACGTGACTCTTCTGCAAACAATCTTTTGAATGCTTTTGATTTTAACAGGGAACGCACAGATGCAGGGGAGATTATCAGGAAATTAATAGAGGAATATGAATTGAGAACCTTTCAACCTAAGGAAATGGATAAAGATGAAAATATCTCATTGATCTTTATATTGTATGCCAGTATATTGATAGTCATTCCTTCTTTATATTTTTCAATAAGATTCTTTCTTAAGTTTAAAAAAAATAATTAGTCTTTTATCCAATTGAGACTGGGCTGTAAACCAGCTAACACTCATAAGCATTCTTACAATTTACTAGAAGGATCTAGTCATGTATTTGATTGCCCCAGCAATATTGTTTTAGTGACTGTTGTTATAGTAAACAGTAATATAATATCGCCACAACTTTAAAGGTAGCAATAAAGTATATTGTTTATCTGAATCTCTTATGAAACCAGTTTTTCCTAAGAAATGAGAAAAAACGGTTTAATTATCATTAATGCACATTTTGGTCTCAAATAAATATAAACTGGTAAGTGTAATTTCATCTAGCAATTGTAAATTCTATTTTTGGGACTATATTCAATAAATATCTTCAACCGATGTAAAAATTGCAGATCTTTAATCCAAAAATATCCACTTTGCCTCATTATATGGCTTATGCATAGTTTTCTCATTGGGGAGTTCTATTAGGTTGTGTAATTTTATTTTATAGAAAATTCATAGTTAACATTCGGACTTTTCCTTATAATAGTTGCTTAGAACCACAGTAATATTGAAATATACTAAAACCTACCACATTTGGATATTGATTAGATCGAACATTAAACTATTTATTCTAATTCCTTTTTTATCTTTAATTCTTATTACATCAAGTGATAACTATTCAAGTGTTCATTCAGTTTCCGACAAAAATAGTAATCTTATCTTTCCTGGAGTAGGAGATGATCATGACGAAGACCAGGAAGCATCTCAGTCAACTACCGGTGACGATAAATCAAATTCAAACACAGATAGTAAGAAGTCTTATTCTGAAGAAAGTAAAACAACGGAATTTGCTAAAAAAGTAAAAAAAGATAAAGACAAGTCTGATGATGATAATGAAGATAATCACCATCCCTCCTCATACGCAAGACTTAATTTTGTTGCAGCTGGGGATTGGGATTGTAACTCGAAAGCTAAAAAAACTGTCAAAAATATAGAAGAACTAGATCCAGAACTAGCTATTGGTTTGGGAGATTACTCATACAGTGGAAGTGTGGGTTGTTGGTTAAAATTGGTCAAACCAATCTCCGATAATTTAAAAATAACAATGGGAAATCATGATGCCGAAAGCTCCAAAAAATTGAAAGATTTAATGAAATATTTTGGTTTGGAAAAGCAATATTATTCTTTTAATTTTGAAAATATTCATTTTGTTTCTCTGTCAACCGAGGTTCCATATGATGATGATTCAAAACAATATGAATTCGCAACCTATGATTTAGAAAAATATTCAAATGATCCAAATATAGATTGGATAATCGTATTCTTTCATAGACAATCCTATGGATCAGGTTCATCTCCAGAAAACGAAGAAAAATTTGCTGAAACATATCATCCCTTGTTTGACAAGTTTGGAGTAAATCTCGTATTGCAAGGTCATCAACATATTTATGAAAGAATGTATCCTCTTTCTTACAACGAAGAAGATGATAACGAACCCTACCTAACAGATGATAGTTCTAACGATTATAAAAATATAGAGGGAACTGTTTTTGTGACTGTGGGAACGGCGGGGTCCTTTCCAACAGGTTTGGGATCTACTAATGACTATACCGCAGAACGTTTCATAAAATACGGAGTATTAAATGTGGATATTGTGAATAACGGAAGAACGCTCGATGGTACATTTTATGGTAATGATGGAAAAATATACGATGAGTTCTCTATAGACAAATAAAATTCATGATATATTTTATTTCTAGGTTTTTTCTCTTTTAATTTGATTAAGATGCTATTCTGTTTATTTCGTTTCTCTATAGCTGACCATACAATATGTTACAAAATATATGGTTTAATTGTTTCTTTTATATAATCAAAGGAAAAACTGCAGAGCAACTCCTCATATTGTAAAAGAAATTTTCTAATTATTGAGTTGTAAAATTATCATATCATATATCACTAGAATGGGAAAAATCGAAGAATTAAATAAGAAATTCCTTTATTGTTCACATGCTCATGTTAATTTCGCTTTGAACAAGCACAATTCTGTTGGAGCGATACAATAAATTTACTTTTTTCAGGCACAATTTGGAATCCTAATATAATTTTAAAAAGGACGACATTTCATGACAGTACGATAACACTTGTTCTAACTACACTATTTCAATAGAATCAGATTTACATATTATTTACAAATCGGTTGAAGAATGAAGTTAAAAATCAAATTATTTATTGTAAAACCAGTTATCAATGCTTACAATTACAACATTCCTTTTGTATTAACGAGACGATTGCTTAATGGCCATAATAAATTCCGTCTTAATCTATAGGTTTATTCTTTTAGGTGTTGGTTTACTCTTTTGGATGCTTTAGTTTCAATACTTTAAATCAAACACTAGGAATTAACCAAATTTACATTTTATTAGATTTTATCGAATACTTGTATTCGTGAGTTTCCTGTATCTGTTATGAAGATTCTACCATTTGGGTCTACCGCTAGATCTTCTGGTCGATTAAATTGTCCATCTTCTTTTCCTTTAGTGCCAAATTTTGTAATAAACTGGCCTTTATTATCAAATAGCTTTACATTCGCTGATGTTTTATCTACTACAACCAGTATATTTTCCTTATCGAAATAATCTATACCTGGAAAAGTTTTTAAAAATTGCCCAGGACCATTCCCATACGATCCCCATTGAGTGATTAGACTAAAGTTATTATCAAAAACTTGTATTCGATAATTACCCATATCCGTTATGTACATGGTATTATTAGAATCAAATACCATTCCATGAGGATGTATAAACTGTCCTCCCCCTGAACCCTTGGAACCAAGAACTTTAATAAAATTACCATCTTTGTCAAACTTAAGTATCTGATTTCCATTCATATCACTCAGGTAAACAAATCCATTTGAATCGATTGATAATTGATGAGGTGTTCGGTCAGAGCCCCTGCCTCCCGTACTTTCAAACCCCCACTTTAAAATAAATTCACCGGTAGAAGCAAATTTCTGTACTCTGTGATTTTTTAGTTCTAATGTATAGACATATTTACCAGAAGGATCGACTGCAACATCATGTAATTTAAGAAATTGTCCATCATTGGAACCTGTCTCTCCCCATTTTAGAATAAATTTACCATCCGAATTAAATTTTTGAATTCTATTGTTTCCAGTATCAGTGACGTATACATTTCCATTTCTGTCTATGTCAATACTATGAGGATTCATCAACTGTCCATCTTGACCTCCCATTCCTCCAAATTTAAAGGAGAATTGATATCTGAGTTTATTATCTTCTCCAAAGACATAATTGAATACCAAGCCAAAATTTATAGTGAATAAAACCAAGATAAAGACATAAATTTTAAAGCAATGATTCATACATATTAAATAACTATAGTTCTTTATAAATTTCATCAGTTACATTAAGGGGTGCATTTTATTAACCACAATATAAATTGAATAATACAAATACAAGATTAAACTTTCTAATTTTACTATCTCACGAGCATGTATTTTATTCCTTATTTTGATCAAATCTTATTCCTATAAATCAAAACTGATTTTTATTTCAGTTGGCTATTGCTAAGTCCACATTCCTTACACTTAAATAAAATTACTTTTCCTTTTGCACTTTCAACCATTTCGCCTCCACAACAAGGACATTTCATATGCTCTCTACTTGGGCAATGATATAAATATTTTAGAGGGCCTTTATAATATTGCTAAACAAGCTAATTCGGAAGTTCTGAATTTATACTATTAAATGCTCCAATGGCTTGGTTTTCATATTCTGCTGCTTTTGAAAACAAGTCTTCAGATATCTTATTCTCTGTAATATTTCCAGTTTCAAGATATTTGACAAAATGTTTATTACTATCAATTTCACTATTTATTGATTTCAAATATGATTGAAATATTGGCGAATATTCTTTAGAAGGTGAGAAATTCTCCATTTTTTTAGAAATATTTTCAAGGGTCAAGGTGTAATCATTGGTGTTTTGAATTAGAGTTTCATTATTATTTTTTCCTTGTTTCCAGTCCGAATAAGATTGATAAAATTGGTTGAAGTATAACTTCACTTCATTATCCACGGATTGAAAAAATTGTTTTGAATTTTGTATGAAATCATTAGATTCCACAGTACCCAACACATTATGATAAAAACCAAAATCCCTACCACTATCCTGAGCCATAAAACTAAGTTCTAATAATAAACTAAAAAGAAGAACATATATTAAATTCTTTTTCATATAACCACGGTTATAAGGCTTCAAAGCATATTTATATTTATAATTTTTTTAAAATTTTACATTGAAATCGTTAATGGAGATATTTATTTTAAATGCTCGAATAATATCAAAAATTCCTTATAATTAATTCGTTATATCCAGACCTTCTATTGGGTTTACTGTTAATTGATCTTAATACATCAACTTCAAAAATCTTAAATTTCTTATATAAATCTCTAACAACATTTGTATTAGAATTGCTCAGAATTATTTTACATCCCCTATGGTCTAGATCCTTGAATAGGTTAGCAAGTCTGTTTTGTTCTAGACTGTCGAAGCCTGTATTTGTATATTCCGTGAAGTTAGCTGTCTCGTCTATGGGATGGTAAGGAGGATCTAAATATATGAAATCATTTTCTTTAACGTTTTGTAACAAAATATTTTCATAATCTGCTGCTTGAACTATAGTTTTTGTTCTATGAAGTAAATTACTTACATTAATTATATTTCTTTCATCACAAATCTTAGGTTTTTTATATTTACCAAAAGGTACATTAAAAATACCCTTTTTATTCACTCTATAAAGTCCATTATAGCATGTTTTATTTAACGTTATGAACCTTGCTGCCATGTCGATTTTATCTTTGGTACATCTCCCTCTCAGTTCATAATAAAATTTCTTTGGATTCTTGTAGTATTGATTTTCATATTTCATTAAAACATGTATCAAACTATTTGGTTTTTCCTTTATTATTTCATAGGCATTTATCAATTCCTTATTTATATCGGATAAATATGAGATAAAATTTTGATTATTATACCTGATTAGTTTCAAATAAAAAAAGAGAGCGCCTCCTCCCAGGAATGGCTCAAAATAGTTCGAAAATTTCTCTGGAAGATGTTTCTCAATATCTACTAGTAAACGAGACTTACCACCAGCCCATTTTACAAATGGATGAAATTTACCTTTAATTAAATTATCTAATATAACCGAATTATCATGAAAATATGACATGATACATTAACAGATTTCTCTATTTAGAATATAAAAGTTTAGTCTAATTATAGTCGTGGTATTTTGGTAATAACCTGTATAAAGGATTAAAATAATGGAAACATAATATATCTTAATATTATAGTGATTACATTATAGTTGGTTTTATGTTATTTTCAATATAATATTTATGAGTAAAATTTTCGTTTCAAAAATAAAAAATATAAGAATAAAAAAATAATATATATACATCTTTCGTGAATTAAACAAATATTATTATTTTTTAGCATTAAAAATATACTCGTTGGTTCTAAAAATACGATTTGAATAATTTGATAATCTTTTCAATGCATTTTCCTTTTCATAATCTTTATTCTCCGATCCTTTTATTACATCACTTAAATATTTAATGTATTCATCGTATGTTTTTCTGGAGATAGGATACGGAACTCCATCTTTTCCACCGTGGGCATAGCTAAATTTCACAGGATCCTTCCATGAGGCTTTATCTCCATAGATGATCTCCGATATTAGTGCTAATGCTCTTATGACTGCAGGCCCAAGGCCCTGAATATTTAATAATTCTTCATAATTGATTGGCTGAAGATCGTAGATTTTGTCAAAGACTTTCCAATTCAATCTTCGTGGCATCTCGTATTCTTGACATATTGCTGATTCAAAACTAGTAATACTATTGGATGAATTCAATTGGTCAATATTTTTTTCAATCCAAGGGTCCAATTTTACCTGATTTAATTTGAGAGGAATTTTTTTTATTGAAGAATGTATTAATCCTGAACCACTTTTAGCTAAATCCACAGAAGTTTTTCTATTGTGTTCTGAATCTTTTGAAGTCATATTCAATACATTGGATAATCTTTCTGAACTTATAATTCCTTTATGTGGTTCAATAATGTAACTTTTTAAATCATCAGAGATCCAGTGATATCTTCTTGCCATTCTGTTGTTCTTATTTAAGCCTTGCTGAATAATCGTCCAATTTCCGTTTTTATCAAAAAATACTACATGATGATAAAGGATATAACCGTCTTGGATTGCCGAGTTGTCTACTTTGGCAGACATTTTACTGGCATAAAGCAATCTAGATATTTTCTGACTTGAAAGATTGTAATGTTTTTCTGCCAGTCTGGGTATCTCAATTTTTGTAGCTGTAGATCTCTTTCCTTTTCCTCCTGCTATCGATACACCGTGAAATTTATTACTTAGCGCTTGCTTCAAAACTCCTGTAACTACGGTGGTCAAGCCAGATGAATGCCAATCAAATCCAAGAGCACAACCAAAAGCCTGAAACCAAAGAGGGTCGGAAATCTTTTTAAAGAATTCATTTGTTCCCTTTTCTTCAATTATTATTTTTGAAATAGAAGAAGACAAAGATATCATACGCTTAATTAAATACGATGGAGCGTGTCCTCCGTGTAATGGTAAATTTACGGTTCCACGTCTCAATTTTATTAAAAATATCATTATCTCTGGTTGTTAATTCTTTCTTTTTTCTTAATTTATTATCGTTATTTGCTAGGAATTCAATAATATTACATACAGTTAATTATATTATAATGATAAAAAAAATCTACGTTACACGTAGAATAGATGAAACTGGAATTAATCTGTTGAGAAAAAAGTATAGTGTTTTTATGAGTTTTAAACATACACCTCCCTCTAAAAAGGAATTACTAAAGAGAGTAAAGAATGTTGATGCAATCATATGCACTTTATCCGAAAGAATTGATTCTCACGTAATGGATGCCGCGGGTGATAATCTAAGAGTAATAAGTACTTTTAGTACAGGATATGAACACATTGATGTCAACGAAGCCACAAAGAGGGGAATATATGTTACTAATACTGGTGATATCTTATCTGAGGCTACAGCAGATTTGACTTTTGCATTTATTCTTGCTTTAGGACGTAGAGTTGTTGAGGCGAACAAATATGTTTTAAGTAAAAAATGGAACCATGGTTGGATGCCAAATTTGTTTCTTGGAACTAATATCTTTAATTCTACATTAGGAATCCTTGGATTAGGAAATATAGGCAGTGCAGTAGCAAGAAGGGCAAGAGGATTTAATATGAATATCTTGTACCATAATAGACACAGATTGAATAGAAATAAAGAAAAAAAACTTGGGGTTAATTTTGTAGACAAGGATACATTATTAAGCAATAGTGATTTCCTTTCAATCCATGTAAGTCTACAAAAAGAAAATTATCATTTAATCGATATAAATGATTTTAAAAAGATGAATAAAAATATATTTCTAATAAATACATCAAGAGGATCGGTAATTAATGAAAAATCTCTTATTGTCGCCATACGCAAAAAGTGGATAGCAGGAGCAGGATTAGATGTTTTTGAATCTGAACCACTAAAAAAATCTAATCCCTTGTTGCAATTTAATAATGTTGTGATTCTTCCCCATATTGGCAGTGCAACGATACAAACCAGATCCAAAATGTCAGAAGTTGCGGCACTCAATATATATAATATCTTTGAGGGTAAATCTCCACTGTTTCTTGTTAACAAAAATAGTATGAATGCATTGATATGATAACGATTTATTTCTTGGAATCCTAAAATTCTACTTCTCTTTGAGATATTACTTCTTCATAATCCTCTTTGGTACCTTTTATACAATTTGTTGATACCATTTTACTATTTTGTATGTTTATTTTTCCCTTTGGGAGTAAATTTGTTTCTTGTAGTAATTCAATTTTCCTTTTCATGAATGCATAATGATCTTCACATGACATTCCAACCAAAAATTCATCGTTGTTCTGAATCGACATTATATATGACGGAGGTATAATACATCTAATTTTTTTTGAAGAGTAAGAGCATTTATTTGTTAATGCCACAAATAATTTTATATTTTCGCCTTTATAATCTAACTGATATCAATTTTAGAGATTTTTCCTACTACTTGCAGTTGATCTTAACGAAGTTTATAAAAGAGAGTAATAGTAAAGTTCTAGTAAGATTGTAAGATGGGAAGTAGAAAAAGACGCACCATTAAGCCTCAACGGAAGACTAGAAGCGTTGAAGGACGTTGTCCAAAATGTACAACTATTGTAAGATTTAATGTTTCCGGCCCAGTTGGGGATGAAATCTATGAATGTAGAGGCTGTATGTCTAAATATCATATTGATGAGTTATAATTTCATACTTGACAGTGGTAGTGTTTATTTGAAATACTACGTATTCTTAAAGTGAGACTTTTGTATTCAAGCTCCAATTACATTTTATAATGCATCTCATTCATTATTAGTAGATGGAACGCAGAATAGAGTATTCTGGTAAAGTGTATCTTTACAGCAGTGGAATGCCCAAAGAATTGATAGAAGTAGCCAAATCCAAATTAGTCGATGATTGCGGCGTAGTTTTGCAAGATATTGAGCTTATTGAGGTCCCCGAAGGCGTGCCACAAGGTTGCATAATGATTACCATCTGGCCACATTATTTGTCAGTTGCTAAAGTAAAAAGAGTCAGGGAAGGGTCAATTTATGCACCGCAGTTGTTCAATATTGATATATGATTAATGATTCAGGAATTTATTATTTTATAGATTTCCTCACAATTTGACTTCATCATTGAATATGTATTAAGGATTTTTTTGTATCTTGATTTTCGACAGTGTTATATTCTTGATGTTATCTCTTATTATACAAAATATTTATTTTATGAAAAAATTTAAATGAGTAATAAATTGAGCCACCCACCCAGAGCAGAATACTTAAAATTAGTTGTACTGATTTTATCTAATAGGTATGGTGATATCTTTTTTTTGCAAAAGAGAGAGACATTCCGACTGTCCATTAGAGATGCCGGTCGAAGAAACATGTGGTCCAAATCATGACTGCTCATTTGATATAAAAATGACTAAATGCCATTGTACGTGTCATTATCACTCTAAATAGCAACTTATCGATTTCACTTAATATATCATGTATTTTTAATTACTGATTCGTTTGAGGATGGTAAAATTAATTAAAAAGATAAAATAACATAACCTATGCTTAATGAAACAGTAAATACATGTTCCTTCTGTAATTCTAAAGCGCTTTCCGGTTATAGTCTCTGTTCCAAATGTATGAAATTGTATAACATTTCGGTTAGTGAAAATGAGCTAGATGGTTGTGGATGTGATAAATAAAAAATTCCATGCTGTTTAATATTTTTTATATTACCAGTATTTATTTCCTTAGAGGGTCAGAAAATGGTATCTTTTATCATGTAGTTTTTATCATACAGCCACCACGTCATCATTCCCTGCAATTTAACTAAATCCTATACTATCTAACAAGTCTTGCGCTTTTTTCTTTAATTTGTTATCTATCTTTACCACGACTATTCCTTCTAGTGGTTGTCCATAAAGAACTACCGATTGGTCTCGAGCCAATGCAAAAACTGGGAGCGCTAGCAAATCCTCTTCTCCATCTACAAACACCATTGCATGTTCATTCCTCTCGACTATTTTTTCTATTATATCATAGGCTTCTTTTGAGATAGTTCCCTGTCTGTTAGTACATTTATAAAATTTTATTTTATTTTTATTTGAATAAGCTTTTATTATTTCTGAATTCTTGAGTTCTGGTCTCCTTATTCTTCTTTCTACGCCATCAATTATTGCTATTTTCGGATAAATGCCATATGATAAGATTCTTTCCGTGGTCGCATCACCAACAGTAACTATAGTTGTCTGGTTGTCGTCCTTATAGCTGTCAATTATCTTTATTATATTCTCTTTAGTGATGTTTTGCTTTTTTATTAGAGCTCCAAATGGTTTTTTTAAAATACTTAAATGTTCTTCTTTTACTGGCATTTTTTACCTTATTTTTGTCAATTACTAGCTTCATTCTTAGTTTCTTGTTCAGATTGTTCTCGACTATTCATTTCCGAAGCTAACACACTGATTCTACCTGCTACTGATTTGGCTATCTTTAGGAATGCTTGACTTTGTGAAGACTCAGGTTCTGAGATAACAGTTGGTTTTCCAGTATCACTTCCTTGCATAATCTGTGGATGCAATGGAATTTCCCCTAAATACGGTATGTTGAATTGTTCACTTATTTTTAGCCCTCCCCCTGAACCGAAAATATGAACGTCAGATTTACAATGAGGGCATTGAAGATAACTCATATTTTCTACCACTCCAATTATTGGAACATTTAATTTGTTGAACATCCCAATTGCTTTCACTGCAACATTCATTGCTATATCTTGTGGAGTTGTAACCACCAAGATTCCAGTTATTGGAATGGTTTGTGCTATAGTTAATGGAGCATCTCCAGTACCTGGAGGAAGGTCGATGATGAGGTAATCTAGATCACCCCAATTAACATCAGTCAAGAATTGTTTAATTATTCCAGAAATTATCGGTCCTCGGTAAATTCCAGCCTGTTGAGATTGTTCGTAGAAAAAACCCATAGAAATTATCTTCACGCCATCTGCGATTGGTGGCTGAATCTTATTTTTTTCTACCATTGGTGTATCTTTTAATCCAAACATCAATGGAACGCTTGGCCCATAGATATCAGCGTCTAAAAGTCCAACCTTAGCACCTGTTTTAGCAAGAGATAATGCCAAATTTACCGAAACTGTTGTTTTCCCAACTCCCCCTTTTCCACTCGCTACTGCTATAATATTCTTAACTCCAGGCAACAATTCGTCCAATGATATTGCCCTACCTTCCATAACTCTGGCAGTAACTCTAAGATCTAGATCTGCCACCCCCAAGTTGGCAATAGTGTTTCTTACATCTTGTTCTATTTCACTATTAAATGGACATGCAGGAGTAGTAAGTTCCAGAGTAAAAGATACTTTATTATTATTAATATCCAGATCTTTGATCATTCCCATTGAAACTATATCTTTATGTAATTCGGGGTCAACAACTTTTTTCAATGAGGTGAGAACTTGATCAACTGTAACCATGCTGAAAACAAAATATTCGACAATATTTAAATATTCATTTATACAAGACGAAATTGGAACAAGTACATTAATAATAACTACTGTTGCTTGGTAATCTACTCTGAGATACATCTATTTAAACAAAAAGTTCATAAATTGATATAATACATCCTAATTGGTCTAGAATGTTTTATATTATTTCAATGACTGACATTGTTAGAATTCCTCCTAATAGATTAACTGACTCGCTCAAAAATACTGCAATAGGTATTTTAAAAGAAAAATACGAAAGCATGATTAGTCAAGAATTAGGCTATGTAATAATGATAATAGATGCTAAAGTTGATTCAGTGGGTAAACTAGTGACAGGCGATGGAGCCACGTATCATAAAGTAACCTTCAAGGCTTTGACTTTCTTTCCAAAGATTCAAGAAATAGTGGAGGGAGAGATAATCGAAATCACCGACTTCGGTGCATTTGTAAGGATAGGACCTACAGATGCATTATTACATCTATCTCAAATTACCGATGATTATCTCAAAAGTGATATAAAACAGGGTCTTATTATTGCAAACCAGTCTTCAAAATCATTAAGGATAGGCTCAAAAATGAGAGCCAGAATTACCGCTGTTAGTTTGGGAAAAGGAACTTCAATGGGAAAAATAGGGATCACATGTAGACAGCCTTTCTTGGGCTCTTTTGAATGGATTAATGAAGAGGTAGAGAAAACAAAACAACCAACACAACAAGCCACGAAGGAGAAAAAGGGAGGTTCAAAGTAAATAAATGCCAAAAGAGCTAGCATGTAAGAAATGTAAGGCTATCACTATCGGTAAGGTATGTCCTGTATGCAATTCAACGGAACTTTCACGCGACTGGTCTGGTATTATTATAATATTTGATCCTGAAAAATCTCAAATAGCTCATACATTAGAATTAAAAACGGCACACAAATATGCGTTAAAAGTCTCTTGACCAGAAAACTATATGATTATTTAGAATTAAGGAAAACTCTGGAAAATTTCATACAGGAGGACCTCGGTACTGGAGACGTTACCAGTGAAAATCTAAGATTTAAGGATAAAGTAGTTTCTGGAGTAATAATCTATAAGTCTAAAAAGCCTGGAATCCTTTGTGGGATGGAAGAAACCGAACTTCTATTTCAGATGTTCGGTTGTGATACAAAATGTATGACAAAAGACGGAATGAAACTACCTTCAAAAACACAAGTCATGGAGATCAAAGGCAAGGCAAAAAATATTCTAAAGGTTGAAAGAACTGCATTAAATCTTCTTATGCGAATGAGCGGAATCGCAACCAATACTAGAAAATTTTTAGATATAACAAGGAATATAGACCCTTCAATATTGATAGCTGCTACTAGAAAGACTGCACCTGGTTTAAGAATCTTCGATAAAAAGGCTGTCCTCATAGGAGGAGGAACAACTCATCGTTTAAGACTTGATGATATGGTACTGATAAAAGATAACCATCTTCAAATTGAGAAGTCTATATCAAAACTGATACCATTTATTAAAAAAAGAGTAGGGTCATCGATTGAAATAGAGTGCGAGGTAAGGAACCTATCTGGAGCTCTAGAAGCAATAAATTCAGGTGCTAATATAATAATGTTAGACAACTTTTCTCCTTTGAATGTTAAGAAAACAATCTTAAAAATTGCTCAATTAGGTCTCAGAGGCAAGGTCAAGATAGAAGTGTCGGGGGGGATAACATTAGATAATATTTCAAAGTATGCTATTTCTAGACCTGACATCATCTCGGTAGGCCAATTGACGCATTCTTCCCCCGCGTTGGATTTTAGCTTAAAAATTGTGAACTAAAAAATAAACTTTATAAATAAAACCGTACAGATAGGATTATCTTCTTCTCATTCGCTCTGGTTTCTTTTGTCCAGGTGGAATTCTTTTCTCAAACCTTTTTATGAAATTGTCCTTGTTTCTTACCTTTGAAATAGGACTCGATCTCTTCTTTGCTTCAACCTTTGGTGTTTGCCCTTTGACTTTTCCTGCTTTCGTAAGCGATCCGTGAGTTGGCATTTCTATCTTAATATTCATTATCTCTTAATAAATGTATTACGAGTAAAGTGGCAATCTTTGTATGTTGTTAGCATTCTTGAGGCAAGGTTATCCTAGATAGTACTACTTTAAATGATCATTTTCATATACCTTCTCATACTAAAGTAAATGAATTTATCAAAAAAACAGTATATTGAAGAAATACTTTCGTTGAAGAAAGAAAGGAATGCAGTAGTACTTGCACACAACTACCAACTTCCAGAAGTGCAGGATATATCTGATTTTATAGGAGATTCATTAGCGCTTTCAAGGCAAGCAGAAAAAACAAAGGCTAAGACAATTATTTTTTGTGGTGTTCATTTTATGGCAGAAACTGCATCAATTATATGTCCAGACAAGACTGTTCTTATTCCGGATCTTTCTGCAGGATGTTCTTTAGCATCATCAATTAATTCAGAAGAGTTGGAAAATTGGAAAAAAGAACATCCCAGCGCTGTAGTTGTAAGTTACGTCAATACGTCAGCAGACGTTAAGGCTCTTTCAGATTACTGTTGCACATCATCAAATGCAGTCAAAGTTGTGAATAGTATTCCTGAGGATAAGGAGATTCTGTTTCTTCCTGACATGTTCTTGGGAGCTTATGTAGAAAAAATAACTCAAAGAAAAAATATGTTTATCTGGGCAGGAGAGTGTCATGTTCATGCGGGGATAAAATCTGATGATATCAATTCGGTATTAAAAAAATATAGACACGCAGACTTTTTGGTACATCCTGAATGTAGTTGCACATCATCTACGATGTATCATATGGCAATGGGAGATCTTCAGAAAACTGGTTACATTTTATCTACAGAAGGAATGATGAAACATGCTAGGAGTTCTACAAATAATGAATTTGTCGTAGCCACAGAAACCGGAATACTTTACAGAATGCAAAAAGAAAATCAAGACAAAAATTTCATACCATTAAAAAATGATGCTGTATGTAAATACATGAAAATGATAACGATAGAGAAGGTATACAATTCACTATTAAATAATGTATATAAAGTTCAGGTTCCAAGAAAAATTGCAGACAACGCCAGACTCGCAATTGAGAGAATGCTGTCAATTGGATAATAGCAATAAAATATAATATAGAGTTGTGGATTGGTAACACATATTTCTATTGATAATTACCAAAAAAACACATTTTATTATAAATATACTGCTATGAGACACTAATACATTAAATCAATTGCATAATTCGAAAATCATGATCTACGACATTAAAATATTAGAATTTTCAGAAATCTATTAATTTACTTAACAAATACATTAGAAATACATAAATGAAAAAAATTTCGATAATTGGTTGCGGTGCAATTGGGAGTGAATTGGCCCTTTCAATTGATTCAGAGATGCTTGACAAGGTAAAAATATCTTCTCTATTTGATTTAAATTTAGAATATGCCGAAAATTTACGTTCTATCCTAAAAAATAATTCTCCAGAACTCTATGGTAATTTTTCAGATTATGTCAATTCCAAATCTTTTAAAGAGGTGGATCTAGTGATAGAATCGGCATCACAAGAAGCTGTTAAAGCATACATTAGAAAAATTTTATCTGAACGAAAAGATATTTTGGTTATGAGTGTGGGATCTTTTGCTGATTCTATTTTTTATGCTGATATACTCAAATATGTTACCAAATATGACAACAATATTTATGTTCCCTCCGGAGCTATAGCAGGAATTGATGCTATAAAAAGCACAAGGAATTTTATTAGTTCTGTAACTCTGACGACAACCAAAAACCCAGAATCACTTAGGGGGGCTCCATTTTTTCAAACATCGGAAATAGACTTGGATTCATTAAAAAAAAGGACTAATATTTTTGAAGGTTCTGCAGTTGAAGCTGTTAAGTATTTTCCCGCTAATGTCAACGTAGCAGCACTATTGGGGCTAGTAGGTTTAGGCGTTGAAAAAACCAAAGTTAACATCGTAGTAGATCCCTCTATTCGAATTAATAAACACGAAATAAAAGTAACAGGCAAATTCGGAGAATTGATAATCATGGTAAAGAATATTCCTAGTTCTAAAAATCCACGAACTAGTTATTTAGCGATATTGTCAGCTCTTGAATGTATAAGATCTATTGTTTCAAGTGGTGTAAAATATGGAACATAAAATGGGTATTATTATTGCGATTGCCCCTTTTTTAGTATCGAGTTATCTGATTTATATTAACGTAGTATAAATAAATAGGCAAACCACCTTGTTGAATAATTTAATAGCTATAATTGTCATATGTTTTATAGTTGTAGGTAGTCTATGGGGAATTGGAAATCTACTATATCCAGATGATAGTTCCATCCGGTCAACTGATGGGATCTTGCTTATAGCTGAAAACAATTTATTTAACAATACCAATCCAACCATAGACGTTCATTTAGGACATCCTCAAAAACTGACTATTGTTAACAAAGATTTTGTAAAACATGACTTTATTGTAGATGAATTGGGGATCAATACATCATTTCTATCATCGGGTCAGGATTTCGTAACTGCAATTGCTTCCAAGAATAATGGAACTTTTGAATATTATTGCTCTTTACATCCGTCTACAATGAACGGAAAAATAATAATCTCTTGATTTTGCAATTTTGTCTGAAAAAAATTACTTTGACTAAAGGGAGAAAGAATAAATTCTAACAATAAATAATCTATTGTTATATTCATATGTTCAATACAAATTCGGGTAGTAGTAATAAGAAGAAAATAGAAAAGATAAACTTGGGAATAAAACAAACAGTTTTGGAAAGAGCCAAACATCGCTGTCAATCTTGTTCGAAAAAATTTAAGAATCAAGATACACCATTTTTTTATCACATTAATGGTTCTTTAAAAGATAATCGTCCTGCAAATCTTAAAGCATTATGTAAAGAATGCTTTGAACGAACAGGAGAAAATAAAATCAAAGATAATATGATAGGAAAAATCCGATCCCTTTTTAGAAGGATAGTCTAACTATATTCATATCGCACTTTAATTTGTCTATTATGTGTTTTTTCTAAATTCTAGTGCTATTATTTAGAGTCTAAAAAAAGATCTTTATGTTCTTCCGAACAAAAATGTTCGATTTTAAAGACTCCTCTATTTGAGTCTCCTTCGATATGGGGCCACCCCAGATCAAAAAATAATTTTCCACAATAGCCGCATGTTTTACTGTCCATCAACAAAATAAATTGTTTAAAGTAATAAAAGTTATTTTTTTTAATAACTATTATATTATATATTTTTAATATTTTTACTATGAAGATATTTTTACAATTAATCTGTGATCAATGTGACAAAATAATATTAGAAAAGGAGGGTCAGTCTCACCTCTATACCGAAAGATTTCCTATTACAGAAGAAGAAATGTCTATTTTAAATAAAGAACATAGGGGACATGAATGTCATATTGAAGCAGTAGAAAAACAAATCTAACTTTCTTTTTCAATATAGTGATCAAATCAGAAATTAAAAATTTTTTTGTCTTATATAATTAATGCCTACGACTTGAATGCCTACGACTTGAAGTTTTTCTGACAAGATGATTAAATTTCTATTTTGCATCTGAGTCGAAATTGTTAATGGCTATATTTTTTATATGAAGAATTTTACTGAAGAAAGCTTTAAATTCTGTGTATCCAAGCTTTTACTCATGTCGAAAAAATTAGCATATACAAGTATGCTGAGCGGATTTATTCTAGGACTTTTAGTTATAAGTCTACAAGTAGCGGGATTTTCTTTTACAACTGTTCTTGCACAAGAGAGTGAAATTGAATCGATTAGTGCAATTGAAAGTACAACTAATGCAACCGAAGGCGCCGCTGTTCCTGCCACACCAGAGCCAAAAGCATCATCTGTAGAGACGGGTGGTTCATTTGCTCAACAAGGAACGGTAACTTCTACACAAGACCCACTTCCTGGTCATGAAGCACATCAATTAGCTATTCTCTTACCACCAAGAGCCGATGGATCTATTTACGAGGGAACTGTTACATATACTGCAAGTAAACCAGTTGAGGTAGTCGTATTACAAAATTTTGCAAATAATACTGCAGTTGATTCATTCTATGGAGGTCTTGCAACAGCACCGTTAGGAGAAGGAACAGTAGCTATTAGTTTAATATCACCGCAATATAGTGGTCCAATAAATGCTGCATCGTTGCCATTTGCAGGCAATGCCCTAGCCTTGCATACTATAAATGGCGATCCTTTTGCTGCAACCTATACCGTAACAGGTGATGTACTCCAAGCAGAAACATTTGATTCTATTGTTCCCGCACCAATAGCTGCTGCTCAAGCTGACGCAGGTCAGACTGCCGAAGAAAAAGATGGAGACGAAGATAAAAAAGATAAAAAAGATAAAAAAGATAAAAAAGATAAAAAAGATAACAACGACGACTCTGCTAGCGGTTAATACTAGCAATATCTCTTTTTTATTGATATCTAATAATCATAGTAATCATTCAAAAAATAAGATGCTATAATATTTTTTTATATTATTAGAGTATTAGGAATAAATAAATATTAAATTTGTTTAAAAAAATAAAAAATCT
>DATFEP010000088.1:0-4988 GCA_035250975.1 Nitrososphaeraceae archaeon
TGATGGTAAACTCATAATAGTAACATTTGAAATGCCTGTTACAACCAATAAAATACAAATGGATAATTGTATTCTAATCAATTGATTAAGCAATTATTTTTTGAAATAGTAAGGAATGTGAATTCGTTAGTAATTTTCGCAGGGTGGAATAATACTGATAGCAGTGAAAAATAACTCTTGACTCTGGAGAGTCTTCAGTTGTTACCTATTTTCAGCTCAGCATAAAATTAATTGGTTATTTTAATCGTAGTTTGTAATAATTCTCCCATTTCATCCTGCATTTTAAGATAGTTTAAACCTTTTTCTGTAGTCTTGAATGTTCTAGTTCCAACAATATATTCTATTAGATTGTTTTCTATCAAAACAGAAAGGTATTCCTTTAATTGCCCATAACTTAGAAAAGCTTTGTACATAATTTTTGTCTTGGTTGCTCTTCCATTTGCAGCGTCCAGTATATTACCCACTATTTCCGTTCTACTTCTATATTTCATATTATTATAAGGTTGTTTAATTATTTTAGTTTAATATCACAGTCAAATGTAAGATAATTATAGTACAAACATTCTAAATATTATTTGCAAATAAAGAAAATATATAAGAAAAGGTAATGCCTTATCACTCAATAAAAATCAATAGTAATAGTTGCAGATAATCTTTTGATACATGAAAACGAAATGAAAGATTATTTAGATTATGTGAAATTCTGAGAGATACAATAGTTATTACAACAACAACAAAACTACTTCAGAATTTACTAAAATGTTAAAGATGCTCTGAAACTCAGTATAATAGTAAATTTGAACTAACAAGGCTGTTTGAATTTTAGTTCTTTTTAACAATAAGGTTCGCCTACATTTTCAGCAAGCTGCTCGGGAGTTGAATAGACACTGTTTCAGTGTTCAATAATTGTTTGATTGGCAGAAATAATATCGCTACAGTAATAAAATAGATTAAATTAATTAATTCAAATAAGTTCTCTGACCATATGGCCGCAATCATAAAATGGATAAATGTATTAATTTAAGTTTAACTATACAATAACGATGACATTTAAGTACATAGTTTTATCCAGTCTTTCTTTAACGGTTCTTCTAATATTGACAATAACAGGTACAATATCGAATGCGTTCGGTCAGTCTCTTCAGATGCCAGAGTTCAAACCCAAATCTACTGTGGGGAGTAATACAATAACCGAAAATAATCTGAGTGAAGAAATTGCATTGAAAGTTCAATTTGAACCTCATGAGAATCAATTTTTGGCTGATAATGATTGGTATCAGGTTTCAGACTTTGCATTTGCAGCCAGTAATAACAGTAAACTATGTCCTTCTGTAAGCTGTGAATATGGACTTGATGATGGAGAAATGCGTGAAGCATTCGCTGCAGGTGAAAGATCATTAGATGGAAAATTTATAGTAAATACTGGTGAATCAAAGATAATATTTGATTTAAGAGCTAATTGGGAAGCAGTGAAAGAACGTGATGTAAACGGTGATCTTAGTCAACTGATAGAAGGAAGGTTAGAAATAGGTATAGGTACAAATCCCCAATTCGAATATGCAATCAATGGAACATTAACAGCAGATGATGATGGTTATATCTTAGAAGGAACAGGACTAAAGAAATAAAGACATTTGATGATTTAAGTTATAATTTTTTATTTCTGTTTTTTATTCTGAAGTTTTTGATTATATCTCAATTTACAGTCTAAAATATATTATTAATTTATTTATCCCTCATTATTTTCAAATATCTTTTTTATCCCTTCTTGATTGCTGTTACTAACAGTATTAAATTCAGTATTGTTAATGTTTTTTTCAAATAGTCTCTATTATCATTAAAGGATTTGAAATTTTTCATGAATAATTTAACTGTAATAGAAATATCCGATTCCAGCTAATCCTAATTGTCTAAAAACCTTTTTCTAATCTATACTAATAGTATTGTATTTGTGGAAAAGGAAAAAATTATAAAAACTAGTTTAATAATAATCCTTTTTTCTTTTTTTCTGTTAATATTTATCACTTATTATTTTATAAATGAGAATTTGGTATTTTCACAACAAAATAAATATGAGGATCTGATAATAGGAATAAAATATCAGCAAGCAAATTTTAGTAATTTCGATATATTTGGAATAAAAAAAATCTATCCCACTAAAAAAAGCGGTTTTGAATGGTTTATGAATAATTATGATCCAGAATCAGATTCATATCTGCATAATTATAAGAGTATTGTAAAGAACGAGGATGGAAGTTATAACATAGGCGAAAGGTCTCGAATGTCAGTATATTCGAAAGACGGAATAGGTTATCAAGAAGGAACTATGGAAACTTATAACTTTACAGAACTCTCACACATAGGCTATTGGTATAAACCTACAGATTGGAAGAATGTAGAAATTACTGGGGAGTATTTATATAAAATAGCCGAAGGTCCAGGTATAACACATTACGCTAGATCCGAGGACCAATCTACAATAAATAATGGATGTGGTGGATCAAGCTATAAGCTTAATATCCATTTCGATGGAACAAGTAGTATAAGCAAAGAGCAAACGCATCCAAAACACTCGATAATACCTATGAATAAAAATCCGTATGGTAAACTTGACAAAGATTGGTTTAGATTTAAAGGTATTATATATAATCTTCCTGACGGTACTGTAAAGATTGAAAGCTGGTTGGATCCTTTTTTAAATAACACTTGGATAAAAATTGCAGAATACCAGGATAAAGGAGGATGGGGTAAAGATGGCAACAAATGTCAAGGCAAAGAAGATCAAATAATTACATGGGGTTCTCCCACTGCAACTTTTAGATGGGATGATGTCTTGGTTGATTTTAGAAATTTGAGTGTAAGAGAAATACAGCCGCCAGTAATTTCAGACTTAATTTGCTAATGTTAAGTATAATAACAATCACTTTCTACTCAAGTAATTATTCATAGTTAATGTTTTTATCCATCTTGCAGAAGTCACTTTATTTTGATATTTTTAGTGCCATAAATATTAATAAATAATGTAATACCTAGTTACATAATATTTATAGTATATATTTTGATGAAATAGTTGCTGTTATTTTTGTTTTCACATGTAATAGATATTTAATTATCTTTTTCTTTTTTTACGTTCTATAATTAATTAATCTATATTCTAGCAATATTTTCACTAATAGTAATAAGATGAATAGTAAAAATTTTTGTCTCTCTTGATTAATTAGGGGGTATTTGTTATTTATTCTGTAGATACGGACAAATGTGTGTAGTTGCAGCAGTAGCATATAACATTATACTAAAATTTTTTCCCATTTTTTAATTAAAGATGGGAGTATAATAAACTATTAAAAGAATTAGCCAAATTTTAATCATGCAAGATTATTAAATATTGTCATTTTTTATCGAATTTTTAAAACATAAACAAATTATAATTAATAGTCTCAATTTTTTATAATAACCTCTCTTAGTTAAGAATTAAATATTATATTCTATTTAATACATCAATGAATAAACCATCTTTTTGGATAGTTTTTGTATCATTTATTATTCTTACAAGTTCATTGACTGTTCCATTACATAATTTTGTTTCCTTGGCAGAAGGTCAGCAAGAACAATCACCCGTTACTGGTAGTTTAAAAAATGTTACAGATCTTATGAAATCAAATCACAAAAATTCGTCTGTTCAATTAGAAAATAAAACTGTTAACTACTTTGATAACGCATCTGGATATCTTGTTTATCCAATACCATCAGTTGAGAATAATACCATTGCAAAAAACACATTTCCTGCAGTAATCATGATTCATGAAAATAAAGGATTGAATGATAACATAAAAAATATGGCAAATCTCCTTGCTAAAGAAGGGTATGTTATATTAGCAGTAGATTTGTTTAATGGTGAAGTTACTAAAGATCAAAAGAGGGCCTCAGAACTTACCCAAGCTATAAGAGATAATCCAGCGATTGCAATAGCAAACCTAAAATCAGCTGTAACATATCTTGGTTCTCTTGCAAATGTTAATCCAGATAAAATTGCTTCATTGGGCTGGTGTTTTGGAGGACAACAATCTTTGCAGTTAGCGTTAAATAGCAAGGAAGATCCATTATCAGCTACGGTAATATATTATGGTAGATTGGTAACAGAACCAGAAACACTCTTAACCATACAGTGGCCGGTACTTGGAATATTTGGAGACCAAGATAAATCAATTTCGGTAGATTCTGTCAAACAATTTGAAGAGGCATTAAATACAAATGGAATACCTAATGAAATTTACATTTATGAAGGAGTTGCACATGCATTTGCTAATCCATCTGGAGATAATTATGCACAAGAGGAAACTCAGGACGCATGGGAAAAGACAGTATCTTTTCTAAAAAAATACCTGGGCTAATGACTATTTCTTCTTTTATTTGATTTTTTATTTTATCTCAGTAAGTAATTTATGAATGCTTTTAAAGCATTAGAATTTTTCAACCATGGAAATAAGTGTAATAATGTTGATGCGTAGAATTAAAATATAATTACCTATCGATTTATTACTTAAATTACTAATGTTGAATCGTTTTTTCTCCCGGTTATTTTATTTGTTATTCATAATATTTTTTATAATATTCTTTTTAATCTTCTTTTCTGAATTTTTTTAATAAATCTTACAGTAAATTCGTTGTTGTAGATAAATTATTTTTTAGAAGACCAAAATGGTTTCTTTATCTTTTGTTCTGCTGATAAACCATAGTACAATCTAAGTATTGAATATGCAAGCCAGCTCCTTGATATTTTCAATTCAGCTGCATGCTTGTCTAAGTATCCGTCAAGGAATTCTTTATCCATGGTTACCCCCATGCATATTTTCTACTAGTTCCTTTAGACTGTCTCTTCACCATGTCTTTTCCTATCATTTTCTGACTTGATAAAATTCTATTCCTCCTTGTGGTTACTTGAGTTGATCTATTATCTTTATTCGTATTGATACTTTGATCCGAAATCT
>DATFEP010000006.1:0-34773 GCA_035250975.1 Nitrososphaeraceae archaeon
CAACACTGCTGTTGCATTCGCTGGCAACACTGCTGTTGCATTCGCTGGCAACACTGCTGTTGCATTCGCTGGCAACACTGCTGTTGCATTCGCTGGCAACACTGCTGTAGTGTTTTGTCCATGAACAGGCAATACTGAAAAAGACAGAAAGACCGTTAAAAAAATCGAAGTGACAGCGACTGGCATCATTAGTAGCAGTACTACATTACTTTTATTTTTCATATTTACTAATAGAAATGGCAAATGTATTATAAAGATAGTGCAAGAAAATACAGATATATTTATAGTTTAAAATAGTAGAAAACAATTCTGAAATTTCTTATCATCATTTTTACATATTGTAATTTAATATTAATGATTTAATTGTTATTTACTAGATTGATAGACTTTGCACAATATTCACAGAATGGCATATTTGTCAGTTATTGCTAGATGTTTTCTACCAAATCGATATTCGAAGCTTGGGAAAGAACTATTGGTTAATAGAGATGGAATAATTTTGTTGAAAAAGTAGAGTGATAAAAAATATATTGAATTTGCTACAAATTAATATTCGATCTTTTTATTAGGTATAACAAGAAACATAGCTAAACAAAAATAAATATTATTTTTAGGATTTCTTACATAAATGATTTTGCAGCATTATTATGTTATACTTTTACCGATAAAAGTATCAAGACTAGGTTTTCCAAATCGTTCAGCTATCTTTTCATACATACTTATCTCTTGAACAGACAATGGTCTAATTTTTTTCATTGCTTCTTCAAAATGGTGCATTGTTATTTTTAATTCATTCTTTTTATCCTCTGCTTCTTTTGGATCTTTATATTTTGTTATATGTTCTCTTAATGCCAACATCACTGCAGCTGAGGCCAGAGCAGCAATATCCGCACCTGTATAACCTTTGGTTTTCTCTACCAGATCTTTTATATTTACATCATCAGCAAGAGGCTTCTTTTTAGTATGAATTGAAAAAATTTGTGTCCTTGATTCATCATCTGGAGGAGCAACATACAGTAATCTGTCAAATCTTCCTGGACGAAGTAATGCTGGATCTATTATATCAGGTCGATTAGTAGATGCGATCACCACAACATTCGTCAATATCTCCAAACCATCTAGTTCTGTTAATAGCTGACTAATTACACGTTCTGTCACATGAGAATCACTTCCAGCTCCCCCTCGTGCTGGGGTAATTGCATCGATTTCATCAAAAAAGATCAAACATGGTGCTGCCTGTCTGGCTTTTCTAAATACTTCTCTTACTCCTTTTTCTGATTCACCAACCCATTTCGAAAGAAGTTCTGGTCCTTTTATACTAATGAAGTTAGCTTCGCTTTCATTAGCTGTAGCTTTTGCAATAAGTGTTTTTCCTGTGCCAGGCGGTCCGTATAAAAGAACTCCTTTTGGCGGAGTTGCATCAGTATGATTGAAAAGACCTTGATATTTTAGGGGCCATTCTACTGCTTCCTGTAGCTCTTGCTTAATTGGAGTAAGCCCACCGATATCATCCCATCTAACGTCTGGAACTTCAACAAAGACCTCTCTGAGAGCAGAAGGTTCCATCTCTTTGATCACTTCTAGAAAATCTTGCATGGTCACAACTATTTTCTTTAAGGTTTCAGAAGGGATACTTTCGGTTGCCAGGTCAATTTCTGGTAATACCTTTCTCAAAGAACGCATCGCGGCTTCTTTTGCCAGTGCGTGGAGATCAGCACCCACAAAACCATGAGACATACTGGCTAACTTTTCAAGGTCCACATCCTTGGAGAGTGGCATTCCCCTGGTATGAATCTGAAGAATTTCAAATCTCCCTTCTTTATCGGGGACACCTATCTCGATCTCTCTATCAAATCTTCCAGGACGTCTAAGTGCTGGATCAATGGCATTTACCCTGTTCGTTGCCCCTATTACAACAACCTTACCTCTTGAAGACATTCCATCCATCAACGATAACAGCTGTGCAACAATTCTTCGCTCAACCTCTCCACTGACTTCATCTCTATTTGGTGCGATAGAATCAATCTCATCAATAAAAATTATTGAAGGTGCATTTTGTTCTGCCTGTTTAAACACATTTCGTAGTTTTTCTTCTGACTCTCCATAAAATTTGCTCATTATCTCAGGGCCGCCGATGGTATAATAGCTTGCATTGGTTTCATTTGCAATAGCCTTTGCAAGCAAGGTTTTACCAGTGCCAGGAGGTCCGTGTAATAACACACCCTTTGGTGCCTCTACACCAAGCCTTCTAAACAATTCAGGATGCCTCAATGGAAGTTCTATCATCTCTCTTACCCGGGATACTTGCCCCTTGATCCCTCCAATATCCTCATATGTTATTGACGGAGCAATTCCTTCTTTTGCAATCTGGACAGCTTTAGCACTTTCTTCTGAAATAATTATTTCGGTTGATTCATTAATCAATACAGGACCTGATGGTCTTGTAGATATTACAACCAAATCTACACGTTGACTCATTATAATGAGCGGAATGACATCGCCAGTAGTTACCAGATTACCAAGTAAATATCCCCCAAGATATTCTTCTGCACCTACAATTCTAAGAGGTTCAGTTGGTGCAAGGGTGATACTTTGAGCATCTTTGGATTCTACTTTTTTAATATCAACAACATCATTTATACCTACATCAAGTCTATTTCTAATATATCCATCAATCCGGATTAGCCCTTTTCCTCTATCATTTTCTCTTGCCGGCCAATTTAATACCGTCACTTTTTTACCCAGAGAAGATACCTCTATAACATCACCAGATGATATTTGTAATTGATGTGCGATATCTGGGTCTATACGTGCAATTTTTCTTCCCACATCTCTTTGTTCTGCTTCTGCAACTTTGAGACTTGGATTTAATTTATTGTTACCGTTTTGACTCATATTTATATTTATTTATTGGTTTGTCACCTTATTTAAAGAAATCAGGTTATTACAATAAAATAAAATAAAAGAATTTAAAATCAAATCATGTATCGTATAGTTAATAAATTAAACGAAACTCAGATATTAAACACAATTATTGAATATTATATTACACAAGATAATATATTCAAACCAATAAAATGAGAAAGCTAGAAAAAGGAAGCTAACAAAAATGAATTTGACTAAATTAGATGGAGATGAATCAGAGACCATCGAATGATCCAATTTTCTCAATCATTTTAATGATTACATAATCACCAAATTTCTTTTCGAAATTCATCATATGTATCATTTTTTATTGTATCAGATTCTTTATATAAAACAAAAAACTGAAGAATTAATATGATAAT
This sequence comes from Nitrososphaeraceae archaeon, assembly GCA_035250975.1. Lineage (GTDB taxonomy): Archaea > Thermoproteota > Nitrososphaeria > Nitrososphaerales > Nitrososphaeraceae > TH1177. The sequence goes on from DATFEP010000006.1 coordinate 3,288, forward strand.
TGATCTTATTTTTTTATGATATTAATAGGGTTCCTCACACTATAAAATGGTTAAATCCCTGATAACACATCTATATAAATATATTGGTAACAAAACATAAATTTTTCGGCGCCGAAAAAGTTCCAAAAATTAAAATATGGATTGACTCTAATGTCACGAATATCTTTAAAGGTATAAATAACGTTAAAGAACTATGGTGAGGAAATTAAAGTGATAATAGTAGATGAAAAGTTGATAATTGATCATGATCAGAATAGAAAACTTGCCAATGTAACTGTTACTGGAGAAATAAGATTTTCACCACAAGAGATATATCAAATGATTAATTATGAGGAAAAGTTGTTTAAATTGAAATGTGAATTATGGGGACAGGATATGGTTGCTAAAGACAAGTTATACACATTTAATCCGTTAAAATATTATCCGGGTTATACACCTAATCCTACTGAAAGATTTACATTCAAAGAAATACTAGGTCAAGGAGTTTTAGACGAGGATGTAGGAAAAGAGGAGATATATGCAAAACTCATTTTGACTAATCTACTTACTGGAAATCAAGTTATTGATAAAACTGAAGCTATAAGCTTTGGAAATAAAATTTATGCAAGTTCATTTTGACTAATCTACTTACTGGAAATCAAGTTATTGATAAAACGGAAACGTAAAATGACTTTCATTATTGGATAATAAACTAAAACTATTGTTCTGAAATAAGGTGACATTTTGAAATAATAATTCATAGACAATATATAATGTACATTTTCCGAATGTATATTTTATTTTATTTTCTTATGGTCACAGAAATTATGTTTATCGTTATTTTTTCTTGTCTTGATAGTAAATTATATTATTCTTACAATTTAAATTTCATTTTCAGACAACTTAAATGTGAAAAAAGATTTTCCCTATCTGTTTTTTCACATCTCTTGGCATATTAGGATCTTCCATTATTTTATGAAGATCGTTTCGTTTAATGCACAAACCATTTTTGTTTATTTTGTAAAACCAATCAATATCCAAAGGACTAATAACAGTAGTATCTTTGTTGCATCCCTTCATTCCACAAAAAGTTAGGTTATCTTTACTGAAACAAACATGATCGTCTTGACAGCCATAAATCATATCGTTATATATGTGAGGTTGATCATAATAAATTTTGGCCTAAAAAAATGGTAAAAGAAAAAACTAATTATTTTTTAGTTGCAAATATAATCAAACAGCAGGTACAACTAACTCTACAGATCTGATTCGTTTTAATACAAGATACACATAATATATTCATTTTAAACCTAGCAAATAGAATCAATATAATAGATTCTGCATAATCAGAGGATTTTATATCCGAATAGATTGAAGATGGGTAGGAAAGAAAATATTATTAAATATTCATATTGCTATAACACAAAAAATAGTATATTAATACATAAACAAAATCAGAAAATATTATTTTTTTAATTCATACTATTTGTATTTATTCAAACTGTTAAATGTAAAAATTACAACTGATATGGATCTTTTATATTGACTTGTTTAATAATACAAGTATGGAGATAACAGCTATAAAGAAATTGCAAAATTTAATTGATAATAATTATAAAATTGACAAAATTCATCCTCCTATTTTTGGATCGGATGCAGAAATTAACATAGTCACTATTACATTAGTTTCACCTGAGGGAAAAAAAGAAAATTTAAGAGCCTTTAGAGAAGAATCGCATCAGTTAAGAGAATATATTAGAAAAAACAAGCTCTTTCAGCAATATTAAGGTGCTAATGACCAAACCAAATCTGATTATTAAAAATTTTAGCTATTTTATGACAACATTGAGTAAAGTATACAACCAAAATCAAATGTATCTTAAATAAATTTTCTGTATATTTTTGACATATATTAAAATGAAAACTGTTTTTGACGTTTTATAATTGCATATTTTTGTCCTCTTAGTTATGAAAAATGAATAGAATATAATTTTAAAATATAATTTTAATCTAAAAATAATATAAAAATTATACCCATCCTTTGATTCTAAAATAGACGATCATGCCACCGCCTACAACTAATAATAGCCCCAAAGCGTAGTAGTAACCATGTGGAGAAACTAATTCTGGCATGAATTCAAAATTCATTCCGTAAATTCCAGTTATCAAAGTAAGAGGTAAAACGATGGTTGCGATTACAGTTAAAGTCCTAATTGTTTCATTTAAATTAGAACTTAATGATGAGTTGTAAGCTTCACGTAAGTTAATTATCCTATTGTGAATATTTGTTAAATCATTACGCATATAGTTAATTTTTCCCTTTAACCAATACATATGTCTAAAAGTCTCAATTGTAAGGATATCTTGCTTATCATTGATTTCGTCCATTTGAGATTTATTGATAAAATCGATACTAAAAATATCATTTTCTATTAGACCGACATCACTTAGAAAATTATCAACAGCCCTTGATATCATATCCATGGTTCTTTCAACAGAGTTAATCTTCCTTTTTAGTAAAAGAATATCTGTTAATTGATTTCTTGTAACTTTATTTTTTCCCTTATCATAATCTAGAATATAATCTTCGGCCTGTTCAAGATTTTCTCTTATACTGTCTAACACAGGATAGTAGGTGGATATCATTTCTTCTAATGACAAACGAAATACAATTTCGTTCATCATTCCTATCTGAACTGGTTTAGAATTAATCGTATTATCGGTACTAGCGGTAGAAGACGAAGAGGAAGATGGTGCAGGTGATGATGGAACAATTAAGGATTGATGAATAATATGTTTGATCCTTTTCTTTATATTTTCTTCAAAATCAGGATTATGAAAATTTATTGTAATTATCCATCGTTCTTGAAGGAAGATAAATAGATCATCTTCAACAAGTATTTGTTCCTTTTTTGCGATTTCATTTTCATCTGTTGTCGATTTATACCGGTCTTGACTGCCGTAACTGGTCTTCTTTTCTTCTCTAATGCCGTCAATTATCGCAAAGATATATTTATCATATTTTTCAATTTTAGACGGGAGATTGTGATGTATGATAGATTCTACTTCTAATGGATGAAGGTTAAATATGTCTTGAAGTTGAAATATGTCTTGAACTTCAGTGGCATGAACCCATAGATATTGGAACAGATTAGATTTCATTTCAGACTTTATGGATGTAGATTCAAGTGTAATATTTACTGCTTTTATTGTCTTTGAACTCATGAGATAAGAAGTGATTGTCAACTGTTATTCATATTGAATCAAAATCAATTTAATAAATAAAGCTTTCAAATTAAAAATTCAATATAGCAGACAAAATAATTGGATATGATCACAATGTTGAAAAATATCTCTATAAATTTGTATTTTCTATCTTCTTTACAAATCTCAAAACTTGTGATTTAACTTTCGATCGAATTTCTATTGGAGAATGTTCATGAATAGCTTTATCAAATATGGATAGATCAAAGAATCTATCTACAGATTCAAGAATCGTTTTTTTAAATTCATGTGGAGCTACTGCAGGAAATGTATCTAATTCAATCTGCAAATTCTCATAATTTTGATCCCTAAATGATTTTATACTAGGATCTATTTTTTTTGATTTACGTGATCTTACTATTTTGTAGTTTTCGGGTAAATCGTATTTTTTTATTTGTTCCTCGTTTATAGCAATTCGTTTAAAATCTATATCTAGACCCTCTTCCAAGAATTTATTAGTAAATATCATGTGAATATTTTCAGAGAAAGAATCTAGGTCACCAAAATAATTGATATGCACCTTTTTGTCTTGTTCTATATATGATCCGAGTCTTTTAACATTTTCATTTATCGAACTAAAAGGATTAAATTGGTTAATTGGAACAATCCTTACTTGCCGTTCTCTCAATACTGACCTAAAAGTCGACATTAGTTCTTGTTTTTCAACCCATATTTCTACATAATGACTTTGATTATGCCACCGTGGAATTGTTCTTGCATAGATGTACGGTATATTCTCCAAGACTGAAATTTCATGATTTATGTATTCAATCAATGGTATATATCTATCATCAAGGTCTTGAATGAAATTCATATTCTGATCTTCAAAATATTTACTAGAAAGCTTACCAGTTTTTTGTGCTCTGGAGATATATTTTCCTAGACGTTGATACCCACTACAAGAATTAGATATGATTCCAAGAGAAACAAGTGTATAAAACAACATAGATAAAGTTGGAACTATATTATGGTGTTTGTACACGTCTAACCTTTTTTGTATTGTATTTGTCAAATCTTTTTTATTCCAATTCATCTAATTTGGTAATGGTTAATAACGGTTATAAACATTTCGTAGGCGTTATGTTTATTAATATTTATAACTATATTAGAATATTGCCTCAACCAGGTCAAAAGACGATTACTGTTAGTGGAAAAATACTAAAGAGACTAGAAGAACTTTATAGTATAGAAAAAACTAAAAATCCTAATATTTCATTTTCCTTGTTCGTATCTGAATCAGCGATAATAGAAATAGAAAGAAGACAAATTCTAAAAGAAGCACAGTTAATATCATTAATTAGCCTAACAGACGATACAATTATTTTAAAGGATGTAAGAAAAAATAATAGACTTGTAGAAGTACAAATTAGGAACAAAAATTTAAAATGTATCACAGAAGATAAATTTGATTGCATTCATGTTGGTTTTGCGTTAGCGCTTCCAGAAGTTAGAAAAGGATTGAATAAATAGACGAAAGAAGACAGATAAGCTGTTGATGGTAATGAGAGAAATTTTTAATGTCAAACATATCTTGTAATGGTATATAAATAAATACTTTGAAGGTATTTCTCATTAATTATTCTGCTTGGTTTATGTTCTTATGCAAAGATAATATTCATTTGTTATTTAATTTTCTTAGATCCTATTTCTTTTTAGGAGAGCATTATTTTTAACAATTTTATCTTACTTTCTAGCCTTTAGTTCGATGTACATAATTTTTTATCCTCCCAATCCAGTTTTAAAAGATGGGTAAACAAGTCCAACAATATAAAGACAACAATTACCATAAAAAAATTACAAACACTCGGTCAGATCGATTCAGAGATATTATAAATTCATCTAAATTAGGATATTGAACTTCAAGAAAATCAAGAAATTTTATTGGCTGTTTCCGATAACCATATTCTCTCAAATAAGTTAGAATAAATTAGTATTTGTGATTTATTGTCTGTGTACGTGACATTATAATCATTTTCGCTATTTATGTTATTTGATTCGGTAGAAATAAGAAATAATAATGAATTATCTACAATAAAAAAAATAGCATCAAAATGAATATCTCTCTCAAAGTACTTGATTAGAATATTATCACTTTTTTCTGAAAATATAATATTACTATTTCTATTTTTTAGCAATGTTTCTCTATTTTTTAGTACTGGTGCTAGGATCCTAATATTTACTCGATTCTTTTTATTAGATACTATATTTAAAAAGTTAATAACCTCATCCATGTAACTAATCATTAAAAATGATTCCTTAGTAAATAGTACATCAATTTCTCTTTCTGCTTTTTGAATTATTTCTGCTGCAGTTTCAAAGGTCTCTTTTTTATCTTTGAAATTTTTCTTAATTTCTCTTTTATGATCATAGCCATCAAAATGAGAAAAATCGTATTTGCTCAGATTTTTGTGAAAATTGTTAGCATTCTGTAAAATATTTTCAATCTCTTCATCATATAATATACTTTTAATTTTTCCATACCAAAAAATACCTGCTACTATTAACATATCAGAAATTGCATATAAAATATTCCATAAAGAATGTGTTTCTGATATTAATTCGTCGCTTATTTGTGCTGCGTATGTATATCCAAGGTCGGCAACTGTTAGAAATGTTATTCCCAACGTCAAAGATAGCCAATGAAAAATAAGTATATTGTTTTTCTTTATAGTAATGATAATAATAACGGAAGAAACCAATAACAGAATATCCTCTGCATAATAAAGAAGATCTGTCAAAAAATAAATAGGATCGGTAATGATACTTATATCTGAAATATATATCAGATTGAAAACAAAGTATAGCGGAACGATAGAAACTGCTACACTGATCAGGAGAACATTCATCAATTGTATGTTCCCTTCTTTTTTTAAGGAGAAAATATTAGATATCAAATGATATCCAAGAAACAGATAGGCAGATAAATATCCGATATCGGAAATGGATGGATAAGGTACTGAAATTCCTAAGACAAATTGTTGATAAACATATGTAATTTCAGCAATAAAGCTGATTAACAAGTACAAGGATATTGCTACAAATTTTTTAATTTCATGTCTTTCAAGTCTGCCACGAAAAAGGACCATTATTGAAATTACTAAACCAATTCCAAGAATAGATGCAATTGGGAATGAATTATAACTTAATGTATTATCCCGGTCAGCAAAGGATATCACTATATAAACAAATATAATGATAAAAGTTGCAGGCAACAAAATACGGGATAGGAAATGTCGGAATTCACTGCTAGTCTTCGCAAGTAATTTGTTTGTGACTATATTTCCTTTCCTTCCCATGGTCTTCTGATCTTCGTTTGGTTTTATATTGCAAATAAGTCTTTTTGTTGCTCATTCAGGAAATTTCATGAGGTTTGGTGTTATTGATCTGTTTTTGATTAAATTATCTATAAACATAATATTATCAACAATCAGAAAAAGATAAGATAAAATTTATATAAAAAATAAATCTGTTACAAGTAAAATTGAGATACCTCCAAAAATTATAAATAATTTAAATGGAATAATTAATATAAGGGAAGAAAATGCGATCCAAAAAATGTCAGAAATGTGGTAATAAAATAAATGAGCTAGTAACGATAAACGTTGCTAAAAATATTTTTCTTTATTGGTGTAAAAATTGTGTTTTTATAGAAATGGAAAAAAGAATAGGAAATATTTAAGGCCATTCTTCAATCTTTTCCTAGTCTAGTGTTTTCGAGACTTGATTATTCTTGGATATTCATTATACGTTATATTGCAATACAAACAAGAATAGATTTCCATTCTTAAATTATCTTCTTTTTCCTTACTGACAACATACTTTAAATCATTTTGACAAAATGAGCACTTCATCTTGTAATTCTTATCAATCTCGATGAATTGTTTCAATTAAAATTCAACTCTGTTAATAGATGTTAACAGAGTTATTAAATTAATTGTATTAAAAAAATGAAAAATATAGTTTATTAAAAAGGAGAAAACAATTTTACAAGATAACAGTACCTAATTTTGTTTTGAAATAGTTGAGCTACATATGAAAAGAAAAGAGAACCGAAAAAAACAATAATTTTTTAATTTTCGATATTTGAAATTTTTCGGCGCCGAAAAATTCCCGATATAGGTATAAAATAGGCTTAAAATAACTTTTTAACAAATCATTTTCAGTTTTTTGTATAAAGATATAATTGAAATTCTAATAATATATTTTTACGACCATTTCCTGATTTGTCAAATAATTATAAATAAACTCATACGTGTTGCAGAAGATGCTTTAATTCCTAATTTATTTGGAACTATGAAAAAATGACTGCCATATTCTATAGAGATATCATGTTACTTGGGTATAAGCAACTTTATTTTAACAATTATTCAACTTGATAGACAAATTAACGGAATACAAGCATATGAGGGGCAAAAGGTCCAATTGAGGGATGTCTCGTATTCACAGGATAAAATAGAATTACCAGATAAAGAAAGTAATAAATATATACAATCAAATAACGATATTTGAATTTCAAAGGAAATAAGACTATAAATTTTCTCTGCAATAAGCAACTAAAAATGGATTATGGAGAGTATTTGGTTTTGTTATAAATAAAGATTGATCACATTTATGATTCACGAAATTCATGATGAATTAATGAGATATCTATAGTTTAGTGTCAAGGAATTTTGTACGGATAGAGGATACTACAGATATCGAATCTATATACCAAATCTTTTTTATAAATTAGTTTACAATATAATATTATGAGTAGTCTTACTATAGATATAGTATTGTTAGGTTATAGTCATTTGGCAAATTATGTTTTTTCGAAAAATAACAAACATACATTTTTCGAATTAGTAGAAAGATATATTTTTTCAATTAAAGGAGGACATTCATATTAAACATGAGATTTTTTGGTTCGAAAGGAGTCAGATTTTCAGAGAACAGTATGAAATGTTGTATATGTTTTATTGATCTTGTAGATTCAACAAAAAATACTTTAAAATTTAGTAATTCAAAGGATACCAGAGGATATTACTCGACATTTATTAACGCGATATATGAAATAGTAAAAAAGAATAATGCAAAGGTTGTAAAAAATATTGGTGATTCATTACTATTTTATTTCCCCAATACATCCGATACAACAAATATTTCTAGTTTTGAGAAGGTTATAGAATGTGGTTTGGAAATATTGGAAAACCGAGAAAATATCAACCAGAAATTATCAAATGAAAACTTTCCACCATTCAATTATAGAATTAGTATAGATTATGGTGTGGTTGAATTAGCTTTATCTGGAGAGTACAATCAATTAGATATTTTTGGGTCGGCGGTAAATCTATGTGCCAAAATTAATGTTCTATCTAAACCAAATGAATTAGTAATAGGTGACAATTTCTATAGAATGCTAAAAGCCTATTCAACATTTTTTGAAAAGTATTACCTGTTTGATTTATCCGGAGAATTCAAGATACTAGAAGATGCTACATATTCTGGCTACGTCATTAAAAAGAAATTCATTGCAGATACGTTACCCAAAGGTCAAGATATCTCATATATCTCCAATGATAGAACTGCCTTTGCCGATTCTATTTCCCTAAATAAGGATCAAATTGAACAAGAGACAATGCGCAGAATCTATAATAATAAGAAAAAAATTATTCTAATAGATGATGACCCTGATGTCCTATACAGTTTAGAATTATTTTTGAGTGAATGTAAGTATAATGTTATTTCCTTTACAGATTGCAGATACGCTCTAGAATATATCAGATCAAATCCATTCTATCACAATCTTTTGATAATATCAGATATTAGATTTAAAAAATTCAATGGCCTGCAACTTTATCTACAAATAAAAAGCATTGATCCAACTATAAAATTCCTTTTTATTACGGCCCTAGATATTGTAGATGAGGTAACATCTTTAGTGCCTGGATTGGATAAGAGTCACATAATTAGGAAACCTATAGAAAAAAATATATTTGTAGATAAAATAAAGACACTACTACCTATCTAGGATTACATCTACCTTTATTGAGGATGTATCTATTTCAAATTTATTTTTTAAAGATATAAATTTTAGTCAATATCTATGGATCTGAAATATTTTCAGAGAATATATGGTTTATATGGTTCGTTTAATAAGGAAGTTGGGTCAGCTATCAATGTCATATTTCTAATATATGGTCATTATATTTGAAATAAAAAGACCATTAACTGTTGTTATTATGTTTTCCTTTGTTTATCTGTACCCCATGTTCAGGGTCTTCGAAATATGTCCAAGACTTGTGATCTTTAGGGATAAGAGTACAGGTGATGATTGAAGTTCGAGAAGAGCCAGTTGAAAACAGTTGTTGTAGTTCACAGATCCATATTTTCTTATCTTTTTCCAATTTATTGTTAGGACATAGTCAAAACCTTCCCATTTATTTTTTATATCGTTATCAATGTCGATTAACATTCTATGAGTAGTATAATTTACTTTAGGAGAAGCGGTAAAAAGTGAATTTAACGGATCAAAAAAATGTTAAATTTAGAATATTACCATTAATATAAAAAGTAACAGATTTTAAATCTAAAAAATTTTCTGTTGTAATATATTATTGCGTTAAATGATCGCAGGCATCATTAGAAGAATCTATAATTTCCTGAAGTACAAAAGGAGACAACAAACCAAAATCCAAAATAAGAGGCATTAGAAAATTGAATTAACAAAATAAAACAAGTATTAAAAGAAATTTTATATCCAGACTCTTGCTATTATTACAATGGGCAAGATAATATAAAATTGTTCCAATAATATTTCATTTTTGTTCTTTTAAACAATAGAGAAAAAAGAAAATACTTTTTAAAATTTTAAATAAAACACTTTTTATATAATAAGGCGCTCTTATATACCCATGACAAGATTTGATTTTAGTTATTTCAATTTTTTATTTATCGCAGTGGTAGTATTCATACTTTTAAATTTCACTAATATAATATCAGAATCAATCGCGTCTTTTGAGTCTTCTGAGGTTCTCAAAAATGTTGTAAAACCAGAATTAAAAATTAAAGAGCCAGAAATAATAATGGACCAAAAATCAGAACTTGAAGCAGATAAAATGGATGATGAGGATCAGGGATATTTTGATGATAAAATTTTTGAGAGTGATGTTGAAAAGGATGTTGATGATGGAAAGGATGATGATGATGATGATGGAAAGGATGATGATGATGGAAAGCAAAACCAAAATCAGGGCCCAACACCTGGGGCTCCTCAACCTTTAATAGGACCTACTAGTGCAGGCCCAACAGCTGGCGCTCCTCAACCTTTAATAGGACCTGTTAATACAGCTCCAACAGCTATAGATAATCCAGATAAAATAACAACGGGAAAAGATAAACCAGTTGAGATAACATTAGCTGGCAGTGATGCAGACCAGGGTGATGAGTTAACAGCTGAAATTGATAAAGCACCTTTGAATGGAAATTTAAGTACTGTAAACCAGACAACAGGTAAAGTAACATATATTCCAAATCCTAATTTTGTAGGACAAGATGTCTTTACGTTCAAAGTTAAAGATAAACAAGGACAATATAGTACTAATGTTGGTACTGTTAAGATCAATGTACAATAGATCTTTTGTGCAATAAACAAGCTTACAACCATATTCCTCTTTTTTAGCAGTTAATTTCTAGATTGGCTAGAATATTCAAGAGTACCGAGAAAACATCCATTGTTCAGGTAATTTACTGGACAGGAATTATCAGAGTTTGATTTTATTTACACATAAATAGAATCAAAATACCAACAACACAAGGTAAAACATCTATCTAAGAGAAAGAAGAGAAGAATAAAACCTGTAGATTTTATGATACAAATACATATGTATATTTAATCTAATATTTACCAAAAATTAAGGGTGTAAAATACAATCATTAAAAAGGAAGAATATAAATTATTCAAGATATATTTTACAAGCCTCGACTAGACCAGCTGAAACCTCACACATGACCTTTGTTGCTTGTTGATAAGTTGGTTGGAACATTTTAGCTGTTTCTATAGTGAACCCCCTTATGTCTCTGTTCGCACCATTGTACCTTAAGCTATACATATAATCATCACAAGTACCAGATGTGGGATAAAGACCAAGACTTGGCTGCGCATGATAATCAGTTCCTTGTACTTCTGTAATTGTATTTTTAATACGTCTTCCTGTACTTTCATACCATTCTAAATCTTTTTTATGTATATATTCTTTGTATATACTGTCTCCAGGAATTCCACGCTCTCCATCATAATTAGGATTTCCAAAATTCATATCTGGGTCGTCAGTCTGACTGTCATCATCACCCCAAGGATAAAGTATAAGTTCTGAATATGAGTGAATATCAAATACACAGCTAATGTTTTTGTATTTGTTTATAATATGTAGAACATTCTTTGTTTCTCTTTCTGAAGATGGTTCTTTTCCCTTGTAAATTTCGGTAGCTGAATTTGTGCTTGTACCTATTCCACTATCCCAGAGGAAATCATAGTTTCTATTTAGATCCACACCTTTCTGTTCAAGCCCAGGATTAGGATTTCTATTCTTTCTCCACCATACATCTCCATTAGGTGCCTGTACAAATGATCTACCATCTGGATTTACCAATGGAAATATAAAAAGTTCTAGATTCTCTACTATTTGCTTTATCTCTTCTGAGGTAAATGATTTTACTCCGAACGTTAATTGTGTATTTGTTGCATATGCCTGACATAAATTTAATGCAAGTTTTACTAGAAGGTCAGGATTTAGGATTTCACGAGCATGCACTCCCCCGAGGAATAGTATTCCGTTCTTTGGAGTTGCGTTTTCTATACCTATTTTTATTGCCTTTGAGACATATCCCCCATATGTCTTTTCTGGAAGAGATATTAATTGTACAATAGAGGGATACGATTTAGCCATATACTGTAACGCTGAATGTATTCCCTTTGAAGATAAATATCCTTTAAAAATTGGTGCTTTCTCTATTTTTTCTCTAAAACCTTCCTCTTCTTTTTCTTTTTTAACCGATTCACTCCATTCCTGAAAAGACATTGTCTCTTCTATAGCAGGAGTTCGTTTGGGGGATTCTTTCTTTACTAGTACCCTGTAACCATTTTTTACCAATTTATCTACATCGTCTAATGTGATCAATCCCTCAATTGAGAATTTTTTATCGTTGGTAGGTTTTGCTGTGGCTTGAAATAAATCCAGCTCGAATTTCTGTAAATCCATTAATTGTTGTCTATCATTCGCTATAACTTGAACAAAATATTTTGTTGTCATTAAATTTTGGTAGTTATACAAACTCATAAGAATTTTGGTTATCGTGTGAAATTAGCGTCAATATAAAAAGCCAATGCTCGCTAATATCAAAAACATATATATTCTGACAACATAAAAATATATATCTATTTTCTCGTCCTTGTCTACACTTTCATGGTCAATCTTAAAAATACATGAAAGTCTCTTCATTCATCATTTCAGAAAAACCTGACGAAAAGAGTCAATCAATATTTTAAAGATGGAATCGAATATTTTGATGACTATTATCCATTTATGCAAAGAAAAGATAATGAAGGCAATCTATTCATGTATATAACTGGATACAATTCTTTGTTTCTGTGTATAAGTCAAAAACAACAAATAATAATAATCATTTTGAATGAAAGGAGTGATTAGTATTTGAATAATCTATAGTAAAAATAGCAATATTTTTTTGTAGCATATTAACTTATTGTTCATCAGAATAACATTGTATTATCCTAGAGATCTAAGGCATTATGTTTGATAAGAGGAATATAGTTGTAAGCCTGTCAATCCTCAGATCTAATTTTTAGTTACTATTATACAGATATATTATTCTGTCAAAAAATATGACCAAAGAACTTAAATATATTTGTGGATAGCACAAAACATGGAAAAAAAAGCGGGTAAAGAAGTTGTTGTGAAGGCAGAACAAGATCTTACTGCAGCCATAGGAAATGTTACATATTGGAGAGTTAGAGTAGGTCCTAGGGGAGGAGATGTAATATTCAAGATAACAGGCTTAAATTTTGCTACTCCAACGCCATTTTGTATCATATTTCAGAGTAGACAAAGTGAGAATATAGATAATGGATGGGCAGATCAATTTGCAATACAAATTATTGAGACTGCAAGAGATTTTATACGTGTTAGGGTTAGAAGGATAGACAATCCATTCCATGGCAGTGGTTGGGGACAACAATTAAACCTAAATTTCATAGTGAGAGAATAGACTTAGTTATTCTTTATCTTGCAACTATCTTACCAATGCTAATCCGATAGAAAACCCACACACACTTTTTTTCTGCTTCAAAGAACTATTATATAAATTAGTTAACAGTTACGTGAACATATTCATTACTCCTATTACTAAAATATCAGTTATGTTTCTACAATTTTTTAGTCTCGACTCTAAAATGATTGCACATAGCAACGGAGACTTTTTTAATCCTTTTATTTTCAAAATAGCAGAAAGCAGAACTAGCAATAAGAGATAAGAGATGTATTTGTCGACTATAACTAGACCACGATACATTCTGCCCTATGATATTTATCTCTATACAAGTTTATTTCTTGATCGAAATAACTACATCATATTGATTAGAAAAAGAGGAGAAGGTGATAAATATTGTTAATAAAAAATAGTATCTGCAAAATAATGGGACAGTCCGCTACGAATTAATGTTATTTAGTATACAGAATTCAAATAATAAGAAGATCCTCGTTTGTTTAAATACAAAATACTATTTTTTTAAATACATTCCTAAAAATCTATTTTCTATTATCACTATGTTTTTATATATACTTTTACACCTAAAATCATGAAAAATTTTTCATTTTTTACATATATGGCAGGGGATAATAATCTCAGCGACTATGGAATGAGGGATATTGAAGAAATGCAAGTAAGTGGTTCTTCACCAAAAACAAATGTAATAGTAGAAATAGATCAAGAAGGTGATTTTGATGGTGTAATTAGATATGAAATATCTGAAAAGGACCCTCGGACAGGAAAAGCAGATCGTATTGTTAAAGAAAGAATTGGAGAGAAAGATAGCGGAGATCCAAAAACTCTTGTAGAATATTTAAAATGGGCAAGATCTTTGTATCCTGCAGAAAAATATTTTGTTGTCGTCTGGAATCATGGAAGTGGATTTAGGAACAGGCTAAGAGCACTTGCTAGAGGTATATCAATAAACGCAAATGGAACTGTGGTTAAAAATGAACAGGAGATAAAAGAATCTATTACTAGAAGTGGCAGGAGTACTCTATTTCATCATGATTATTCTCAGGAATTCTTACAAAGCTCTGTCAACCTACGTGCAATTGCATCTGATGATATGACAGGAAATTCGTTGGACATGATAGAACTTAGAAGTGCACTAACCAAGGCAGGATTTTCTGGAGCAAAAAAAATAGAAGTATTGGGATTTGATGCCTGCTTGATGAATCTTTTGGAAGTTGCTTATGAAATGTCAAGTTGTGCAAACTTTCTAGTAGGTTCAGAAGAATTAGAACCAGGAGATGGATGGCCATATAACACAGATACGCAGACACTTAATACGTATAATGGTAATACAAAACAATTAGTTACAAATTTTGTTAAAAATTATCATAAATATTATCAGTCACGTAGAAATCAATGGCCTATCACTCAATCAGGAATAAATCTTGCAGAGATAGGATCTTTATCGGAAAGTCTTAATGGATTAGGAAAATCTTTATCAAATGTTCTGCCAGACTCTACCATGAAAATTTCAGATATTAGAGAGTCAGTTCAGGCTTATGCAATAGCAGAAGATTATGATGACTATGTAGATTTAGGAGACCTTGCAGATCTTTTTGTAAATAATATGGATGATGATGTCGTTATTTCTGCAGCAAAAAATGTTCAAAGAGATTTAAAAAAAGTAGTAATAGCTGAAGCACATTTGGGAGAAGAAGTAAAAAATTCTTACGGTCTAACTATATGGTTTCCCGAAACTGCACACAAATACCATGCACATAAGCTTGTCTATAATAAACTTTTGATGACAAAAAAATATCCAGAATGGACAAAATTTCTTGCAAAATATCATCCGGCTAAACCAAAAGGTAAAGAATTAAAACGTAGTAAAAAAGTAATAAATAGAAGAATAAAAAAATAGAATCAAATCAATTTTTTATCTTGAAATACTAATATTCCATGACATATATATTGAATAACATTAATTCACAGACTTTGTCAGACATGTCACCATATCCTATCGAATCTTGTAGTTCAGTAATAATAAGAAATTGTATCTTTTAAAAAATCAAACACGGATAATAGGTATAAAGTATGATACTTACTTGTCTACAGCACTCTACTACTGCATTAAGCGCTGGAGAACTAACAGAAGAATATTCGATCTTTACGGTATCTTTTTTACATTACATCAAGAAATCTTCTGCTAATTTTAGAGCATTGGGGTGTTCCTCTACCAACAAATATTACAAATTTGCTCGTACCTGTTTTATATAATAAACAAAATTATTGTTGTTAAATTTATCATATTGTTTGAATAATTGTTACCATCTAGAGATAGGCAGTCAGTAACTGTAACTACAGGTCCCTTGCATGCAGAAATCCATTTCTTTCGTCTAATCACATAATCATATAAATAGGGATTAATTCTGTACTAGCAATGTCTAGTCTGATTTTAAACTGACTAGAATCAATTCTACTCTTTTTAAATCTTCTTTTTCTTGGTATAGGCAGTATTTACAAACCTTCCTTGCGGAGTTTTAGACTTGAATCCTCGTTTGTGTAATAGACGAGAGATATTACCTCATGATATCTCAGTGCTGTCTTTCTATACATCATTCGTTATCTGTCTGAAACCCCCATCCTGCATTGCTATCTTCTAATAATTCCTGTCTTATTTGTTAGATTGTAACCTTTTATATGTCTGCAGGTTTACCACTTTGTTTTTTGTCTTCTAATCATTATAATCTATCATCATTATGTCTGTTGTACCTTTTGTTCCTTTTGTAACCCCAAGTTCTACACCTATGTATTCTTTTGTTACATCTTCTTTGTATTATTTGTCTTCTACTACCCTCCTGACAATAAATATTCTTTCCTCTTACATCTGGATCTGATTCTTGTTTGGATGTCTTATCTAATATATAATGGAAATATAAGAGATATTAAACGAAAGTTAGCTAAAATGTGTCAGCGATCTTTGATTAGCCTATATATTAGATCATTTTGATAATTCCAGACATATTTCTACGAGACCTGTGGATACTTCAGACATAACCTTTGTTGCTTCAGAATAGCTAGGCTGAAATCTTGTTCCAGTTTCAATAGTATATCCAAATATATCTCTTTTTACACCACTAAATTTCAGACTGTAAAGGAAATCATGACAAGTACCTGTCGTAGGATAAAGATTCATGCTTTGTATCACTTTGTAGTTCTTACCTCTTACAGAAGAAATTGCATTTTTTATTTTATTTCCCATAAATATGTACGAATCTGAGTCCTTTTTGTGTATGTATTCTCTATAGTCACTATCTCCTAAATGTCCCCTAACACCATCATAAACTGGATTTAGAAAATTCATGTCAGGATCATGAGTCTGAGTCTCATCGTCTCCCCAAGGATACAGAATTAGTTCTGAATAAGAATGGATATCTAATACACAAATGATGTTATTGTATGTATTGACCAAATGTATAACATTCTTTGTTTCAGGTTCTGAATTAGGCGCAGTGCCTTTAAAAATCTCTGAAGAGGGATCCGCACTTGTTCCTATTCCACTATGCCAAAGAAAATCATAATTACGATTAAGATCTACTCCTTTGGCCGGAAGACCTGGATTAGGATTTCTATTCTTTCTCCACCACACATCTCCTGTTGGTGATTGTACATATACTCTCCCATCAGGATTTGCCAATGGAAACACAAAAAGATCTATGTTTTCTACTACTTGTTTTATGTTTTCAAAGGTAAATGATTTGCCTCCAAAGGTCAGCCCAGTCTTGGAATCAAAAGCTTTACATAAACTGAAAGCAAGTTTAACCAGTAAATCGGCATTCACAACCTCACGGGCGTGAACACCTCCAACCAATAGTATACCTTTTTTGGAAACATTATTTTTTGTACCTATTTTTATTGTTTTACAAATACGACCTTGATGTGTTTTTTTTGGTAGTGTTATTAATTCTGTGATAAGTGGAAAGTTTTTTGAAATATATCTTATGGCTGAATCAATTCCTTCTGAACTCAAGTAACCAGTAAATGGTAGCATGGATGATGATAGCTCTGTAGTTCCTTCCCTACTTTCTACTTCAAAGCCCTTTTCAGCAATTTCAACCCAATTCCCAAAAGGCATTGATTCTTCAGTAGCAGGCGTTTTGGTCATAGCTTCCTTTTTCATAATAACTTTGAATCCATTTTCTACTAATTTGGAAACTTGATCTAAAGTAACTAGTCCCTCTATGCTGAACTCATTTTCAATAGATTTTACGGTAGGTGAGAATAAATCTAATTCAAATTTCTGTAATTGAACAAGTTGTTGTTTATTCGAAGCAATAATTTCTACAAAATACTTCTTCATATTAATTCAAACATAATTTAGATTTTATTAAATATTTTGGTACATATACTACAAATCTGGTATATTTCTATTCTCAGAGTATCAAAAATTGTTTTATTTAGTGTAAGCGAACTTGGAATTTTTTTATCCATAGTATGAGATCAAATGTGCTATATTTTTAACTGTTAGTCTTTCTATTGTTATCATCTGGTTACAAATTCTAAAAAAGAATTTATCCGCATCCGAATGCTATATAGTTGATATATGTATTAAGTATATTATATTCGATTGATGCTGTTATTTTTAGGTAAAATTATCTTCGTTGGCGATGGGAACTCCAGCAAATTTCATACTATCTCATTTTAAAGGATTATTAAAAGATTCAATGGTGTCTTTAGAATATTATTATTCGAACAATCAATTTAATTTTTTCCGACAGATGGATAAAAATAACATTCCAATACAGGTGGAGGTCATTCTATTTCTTGTAAATCTGATCTTATCAAAATCAAGCATTGTATTCATCCATTTAATTACCATGCATTATGTTCAATAAGTCTGTTGAATTTGTCAGTTGTAATAAGTTTCTCTACAAATTATCTAATTCAGATTATATTTTCTTTCCACAGAAATTGTAGTTATCTTTTACGCAAAATCAGTTTGGTTTGCTTTTAATAATTTGTTTAAAAGGATATACTTTTCGGCGCCGAGAAATTTCACTGAATATTAGCTGCTAATTATGTTTTGATCTGGTAAAATTTAAGTTCAAGAATTGCTCTGATAAAGACAAAATAGGTTTCAAAACAATATAATGATTTTAGAGATGGTTCATGAGCTTTTGTATGTCTAAATATAATGAGTAGACACCGAAAAATATTTAACAGATGATTATCACCAAGCAACATGGAAGATAAAAAAGAATCTTACATAATAATGTTCAAGCCAAAAGACAAAAGGAAAGACAAGAAAAGTGACAAGACAGAAATCTTTGCTTCAGTCACTAAATCTGACCTAAATTTTGTAGAACCAAGGAACAAAATGCGTATTGCTACTATTCCGGATGAAGAGATTTCTTTTGACATAAATCAATATCAGGCGCCTATATTGACCGCCTCTTTAACGAAGAACCAGGTTACATCCTTAAAGAAGCATGATGATATTGTCTCCGTTGAACCAGATGGAAAAGTCTATGCCTTGGGAGGTTTTGAAATCGAGGGACAGCCTTCTCTATCTGCAAGTGAAACTGTGCCATATGGTATTGATGCGGTCAAAGCACCATTAGCATGGGACATAACCAAGGGAAAGGGAATAAAGGTTGCAGTGGTTGATACTGGTATTGATTATACGCATCCAGACCTTAAAACAAATTATAGGGGCGGAATAAGTTTTGTGCCCACAGAAACAGATCCTAAAGATCATAATAGACATGGATCGCATGTTGCAGGTACAATTGCTGCATCCATGAATGGCTTGGGGGTTATAGGTGTAGCTCCTTCAGCCTATCTTTATGCAGTTAAAGTTCTAGGTAGTGCGGGACAAGGAAACTGGAGTTGGCTTATCGCAGGACTAGATTGGTGTATCACCAACAAAATGCAAGTAGCAAACATGAGCTTGGGTTCACCAACAGCTGCCCCAACTGCGGTTGAAAGTATTTGTAACCTTGCATGGGAAAATGGTTTGATTCTTGTAGCTGCTGCTGGAAATGAGGGAACGCAAAAACCTGTAGGTTATCCTGCAAAGTATAAATCAGTTATAGCAGTGTCTGCAATAGATAGTTCGAATGTAATTGCTCCTTTTAGCTGCACAGGACCGGAAGTAGAAGTTTGCGCACCAGGAGTAAATATTACGTCAACAGTACCAGGAGGTGGATATAGTAGTTTAAGCGGGACAAGTATGGCTTCACCTCATGTTGCTGGTGTTGCCGCATTAGCTCTATCTACTCATAGATGGCCACTTGGTGGAGTCCCTCAGAATGTTGCAATAAGACGGTTGTTAGCAGCTACGTCTGACAATCTTGGAATCCCCGGACGTGATAAAGTTTTTGGATTTGGAAGAGTCGATGCAGAAGAAGCAGCTTTCTCTATGGATATTCCACCAACACTGCCAGGAATTCCATAACAATTTATTTGATTCGTAAGTGATATCTTCAAAAGTTAGACACAACTAAATTTTTATTTTTATTTTGTTTTGTTTTGTTTTGTTTTTGTTTTTGTTTTTGTTTTTGTTTCAAGATGGGTTATCTAAAGCTCTTACATCGTTTGAATCCTCTTCTATGGCGACTATCTCGGGTATTTTTGAAAGATTTATTATATTTCTCAAGGACACCAGTCCAGAAATATAGTCTATTTTCTCAAAAACATTTGTAATCTCCATTTCGAATTGATGCAATGTAGACCGATCAAAATTGATGAGATACTTGGGTTGAAATTTTACAAGAACTGCTATTTTCTTCTCTTTATCTACATTGTTATCGTTTAATAACCTTGTAATTTTTTCATCTATTTTGGAGGTACCCATTTTATACGTTTGTCAAAATACATATATAAAACTTATCTTTAATAGGATAATGATTAACATTGGTAAAGTATTATCATAATAAGTAGTTTGTGAGCTATAAATATTCTAAACTTGTGTCCTTTATTATGTTTTAGGTAGTACCTAAGATCTAAAAAAGTTTTTACAAGCATTTTTGATAGGATTGACTACAAATCCATATTTGGGTTATTGAATCTAATTTCAAGCTTTCAGATAAAGATGAAAAAATATTGTCCATAGATGTATCTATAAATACACACCATGTATTGTTATAACCTCCATAATTTTATCATTGAACTTTTGCTAAACGGTATAGCTAATAGCTACTCTGATCGAAAATTTTGCCTGATAGTAAAAAAGTCAGTATAGTTATGCTAATTGGTATACTTTTTCTTTTTCACATATTTTTTCGAAAAGAATGGAAGATTGAACCTCTTGATTGCAATTCGTACGGGTATAAATGTCAATAAGGATTTCTGTGACAGGTAAAGAATAAGTTACTAAATTATATAATCATTTTGAGAGTATATCATAAAAAATAAGGCAACATAAAATTTAATACTCGTTTTACTTTTTATCAATTCTTACCAGTAAAATTCAAGTAAATATATTTATTATAACTCTTCATTTTTTTGATAAATTTACTTCAATATTCTTTTTGGAACTACTTTCAGCTTTGATTTTTACACTCTTTTTGATAAATTCATCTGAAATCACTTCAATAACATATTCTCCTGCTACAGGCATTGAAAGAACAAATTTACCATCATCATTTGTTAATGCGGCAATGTCTGGAAGTGGTACTGGTCCTGCTACAAAAGATACCCTAGCTTGGGAAACTGGATTACCATTCTTGTCTTTAACTACTCCGTACATTACTATGGGAGTTTCTGTCATACCTAATGGTCCGGATTTAAAAAAATTATTGCTATAAAGCAATAATTTATAATATTAATGCGCGTTTTTATGCCTTCCATGCACGCATGTTTTCAAATACAGCAGTCACTATCCTGGTACCAGAATTTGTTGTTGCTCCACCATAAGCATGAATCGCAACAGCATAGCGATTTCCATTTATAACGCGATAAACCGCACTACCACTCTGTCCCCCATAAGTGTCAATATCATAATAGACCTTTCTACTGTTGACTGATGCAACCTTATGATAGTCGTACCATTGCGTTCCTTGGGGTTTATCGCCGGGATATCCGGATATATTTACTGTAGATGCTAACAAGTCCGAATCTGAATAGACGCCAAAACCAAACCAACCTGTTGTATTACCCAAATTTGTCGGAAGTATAATTGCTCCATAATCATAATTTTCGTTACCACTATCAGTCCATCCTTTTACAGAACGGAAACTAAAACTAGTAACAGCTCCATATGGGAGAGTGTTTCCATTACGTCCTGGCATAACCAATATGCTTTTAACCCATCCATCACGCCCAGGAACGCCACTATTCTTAATATAAACAACATGACCAGCAGTAATTAATGTATGTGGTCCGATAAACCAACCAGTGCCTATCCATTTTGAATTATCTGCTGCTGTAATGAGCAAAGAACTATGTACTCTCCAAGGGTACACACCTGTATTTGTGATTTGTATTCGATTGTCCACTCCATGTACTGTTTCTAAAGTTACTCCAAATGATGCTTCGCCTATATCTCGCAAATTAGCGGTATCAGGTGCATTAAACATCATATCCATTGATTCAATAGATTTCCTTTTGCCGGCGACAGCCTCGGTACCATCCTTATTAGCCTTTTCAGCTGTCTTACCTTTACCGTCTAATGGTTCTTCAGAAACAGGTTTTGTTATAAAAAAATCGGATTCCATATCCTGAACAGTCATTTCATCTTTATTTGATACTGATGTATGTCCACCCTTAGGTGTCGAAATTTTCTTTTTTGCTGACATCTTTTTATATTTATTCTGATCATAAATAAATTTTTTGGTAAGAGGTCGTTTGATTGTTTATTTCCATATATCCTAGACATTTATTTCAAGATATTTTTTATATCTTAATTAAGGATCTCTGAAAATTGTCTGCATATAAACAATAATGCCTCTTGTTACTTTACACAGACAAGGTAATTCTCATCCTTCTTTTCCAGTATTGTAAATAACTTTTTGAATCCATCATCTATTAATTCGTACTGTCTTTCTATAATATTTCTTTTGGGAGGAAATATCTTGAAATTTATGTTATTACAATAGATCATTAGAAATATATTTTCAGTACATGAATCATTAAAGAAGTAAGATCAAATACTAATTAACATAATTTTTTCTTGTATATAACATCTAAAAAATCAAGATCTTACAGAAAGAGTATGTTGCATTATGAAGAATCTGTAATAGAACTTGTGTTAGCTATTATAGGATATCAAACTTAAGCGAATATGAATTAGGATGCTAAAGATACGTTAATTTAGTTCCATCTATCTGGATTGAGATTTAAAATATTTGGAAAAACTTCTTAAGCAATGGATTAAATTGACTAATATGTCACTTAACGATAAGAGTGATCGTTCAATTTATGGTTATTGGGAACCAATAAAATACAAATTTAAAAATTTACCGGTTCATATGGCATTACTTCATACTGGACAGGTACTGGCGTTTGGCGGGTCTGGAAATGACCCTCGTTATCTTAAAAACCCATTTCCTGCAGACATATTTGAGCCCAATGAAATAGGAAAAGATAATGGTAAAATATTTACAATTTCTAATGATGGTATAGAAGGAGACATTTTTTGTGCTGGCCATACATTTCTTCCAGATGGTAAATTATTAGTAGCTGGAGGCACTTTTAAGTACGATGGGTCTGTTTTAAATCCAAAGATTCCACCATTTTGGGGCCTTGAACAGACTTACCTTTTTGATCCGTTGACACTTAGGTGGGAAAGAGTTCAGAATATGAAAAATGGACGCTGGTATCCAACCTGTATAATGATTCCAGATGGAAGAGTAGTTACAATGGCTGGATTATCAAAGAACTTTCCTTGGGTATTTCTCGGAGAAATAGAGGTATTTTCCAGTGAAAGGAGGGAATGGAAGACATTGAAGGGGTCAAATTGGAGACTTCCGTTATATCCCAGACTTCACATCCTTCCTAATGGTGATATATTTTATGCAGGTTCATTTAATACTCATTATGTTTATCCATTTGTGGTCACAGCCTTTCCAAGCGCAACCTTAAATATACATACAGGAAAGTGGAAAACAATTGGAAATCCAAATAATGTAAAAAGAGAGGAAGGTACCACTGTTTTACTCCCCCTGTTACCTCCTGATTATCCTGCGAGGATTCTTTTGATAGGTGGAGGAACGCCCCAAGGAGAGGATGCTATTAGTGATGTAGAATTGATCGACTTTTCTAGATCTAATCCTAAATACCAAAGAAAAGGTAACATGAAAAATCCGAGGTACTATAACTATGCTGTAATATTGCCAGATCAGAACATACTAGTTCTGGGAGGAAAAATTGGTAAAAAAGGTCACATACCCGATCATGACCTTAGAACTCTCCGTCAACGTCACCGTCACGATGGACAATTGCATCACATACCAGAAGCAGTTATGGAACCAGAGTTATTTAAACTAGATGAAGAAAAATGGTATCCAATGGCTGATATGAAAGTTGACAGGTTATATCATTCAAATGCATTATTGTTACCTGATGGTCGAGTAATGACAGCAGGAAGTAATCCAGAAAGAACTATGAATGAATTAAGGATAGAGATTTTTCATCCACCATACCTTTTTAAAGGCATGCGTCCAACAATAAATAAGGTTCCAGATCGACTGAGATACGGAAATACCTTTGAAATAGAAACAAATGAAGCTTCAGAAATCGGATCGATTGCATTGATCCGACCTTCGGTAACTACGCATTGTTTAAATGTTGACCAGAGATATGTAGGACTAGAATTTAATCAAATAAATTCAAATATTTTGAAAACATCAGTTCCTACAAATAGAAATATAATTTTACCAGGATACTATATGTTGTTCATAGTAAGTGAAAATAAAATTCCATCTGTTGCAAGATTTGTAACTGTTAACTAGATATATTGATAGCAATTTTGAGAAAATGAATTTGAATGAGTGGCATATTCTGTATATATTTGGTCAGATCTGAAATAGGAAAAAAATGCAATAACTTGTATTGTTCTATGATGCCTGTGCATTTTTTATCATGTTTTAATTATCAACATATGGAAATTATTTAGTGATGTACAATTAGATCGGATATTTCTGTTACAAGTTTCGATGTTTACAATAAATTATGTCGGGGGTTCTATTAGAAATCTTTCACATATTATCTTAGGTCCATGTTTGAGAATAATGGCAACTATATAAGCTACTATCCCAGAGATTAAATTCCAAGGAGACGGTAATACTTTTTTTAAAATTTCTATTAATTGTTCTATAAATTTGTCATTTATTTTTTCATCTTTATTTTTCTCCCACCAATTGCAAACTTGTTTAGCTATTTTTTTCCAATACTTTTTAAGAAATTTAAATCCTACATCTTTTAAGTCTGTGGGAATTATCATCTTTTCTTCAAGGAATTTCTCTTTCTGTACATTTTTCTTGCTAGATTTTTCAAATTCATTAATTTTCTCTGTTATAACAACTCGTGTTCCCAAACCTTGATAAATTTCATTCAAGTTTTTTTTCCTTAGCTGTTTAACAATTGCAACATCTTCATTAGACATGATCAAAACATCTATTGCTTGTATATAAAGATAATTATCTAAAGACAGTCAAGCAGATAAAAAGTCTTACCTATGTCAGTAAATGAAATTCTAACCTATGTGTATAAGTACAACAACTAACTATAAATTTTAGATATTTTGTATATGTCGCCACCATAATTGGTAACATATATGTTATTATTATATGCACTTATTATTATTTTTTCTATATTATAAATATAGTATGGAGATTTATATAATGATATCACATCCACTAATCTGTAAGACGTGTTCAAGATGAAGATGTTTCCTGCATAATGCACGTAGACATTCCTATAATTGTCACTAAAGATATTTTGAGGATAATCATACAAAGACAGGCTTGAGCTTCTTATCTCAAAAAAAGGTGAATGCAGATTCTATTTTCGTTGTACCCAATTGTTGTGTCAAAACATGAATACTGTCTGGATTTAATTGAGAATTAATATCTTTATTCCTTGTATGTTTATTCGGTTTGTGTTGTTTAGTGTAACCCCGTCGTAAACATATAGTATATAACCTGATACTACATATATTGTGTTAGCTGCAGAATTACAAAAATTGGACAACTAAGATAGCAAAAAGGGAATTGATCCTTTTTAATATCTATTGTTTTACTATCAATAATTAAGAGATTTTTACCTTTAAGACCATATACTTTTTCAGTATTTTTGTTTACATTTAATTTAACCATGCTATACTCTGATGAATTTGATTCATAAATAGATATTATAGATTTTTTGTCTTGGATCTCTTCTACGAAAATGACATCTTTTCCTTTTTCTGAGTTAGTTTTTGTTGCAATATATAAGAGATCATTAATTGGATTAAATACCACATCTCCTGATCCCGCAATTTGGTGCACATAATTCAAATTTGATGTTTTTGCTACCGTCTATAAGGTTAATTATGAATAAAGTATTTTGATTGTATTGCCAAATGTTTTGTGACCCGTAAAATATATATATTTATCATCGATAACGACGTCATCTATGTAATACTTATAGTTACAATCTTGAATTTTAGTGACATTCCATTTTTCAGCATCAGTTTGATCAGAAACATCAAAAATGAAGATAGTGAGTACAAGCAGAACAATTATTGTTCTGATAAAGGAAAAATATTTATTATAAATTGAAAAATATTTGGTTGGGTTAGATTTAAACTTCTCTGTGCATATATAAACTGGCTCTAAAGTAACACAAAATTTATAAATTAAATCGAAAAAATCTACTAAAATTGAGTACATAACAGGTAAACAAAACATATCTAATATTTTATACTAACTTAAGAGCCTAGAAACCTATATCTATAAAAATGATGGCAATGAAGAGTTATTTTTTAATTAAAATACTCTTATTGGCAAATGTTTGTCAAGCTAAAAAATATATAATATACAAAGAGATTTGTTTACTTTAACCTGATCTTTTCCTGATGAAACTTGGGGGAAGTATATTTCTAGAGGTTAGATCGAAGAAGAATAATATAATATAATGTGTCCACGTCGTTAGTCTAACATAAAAAAAATTATAATTACTGGCTCTGATGAGTTAAGACTACTTCACCTCGCTTCTGTGTTTGTTATAAATATGGGAAGAACCCAATCGTTGAATTCAATCCCATACAGCAACAAAATGACTTCTCTTTTGATCCTTAAAAGGTTCCAATGCATTAGACGTATTACGTAAACTGAGACAACAAGAAAATACACATACTAAGAATACATTACAATAAAGGCTGAGGTTCTATTTCTAACAAATTTTAGCAACACATGTTAGAGTAGAACATTCGCAGCTGAATCTATTTCCTTAAATTAACAGGTGCTGTGTAACTATAAGATCTTTTTAGATACATGTCATACCTCTTCGTATCCTGAATTCGACGGATGCTGTTTGAAGTTGAACAGGGATAAGAATACATAATACATAACAAGAAAGAATTTTACATGTATTCAAAAGATCTATTGAAGGTGTCAATTTTTGTATGACTGCATAATGTGGTATTCACCAAGTGATGTAATAACCTCAAACATTATGCTTCAAAAAAATAAGCTGAAATATTCTAGTTTTTCTTATATTTCATACTGTTGTATTATTGTAAGTAACACTAGGTGTGGCTAGATTCTGCAAATGTGGCTTCTCTTTTAGATAGTCGAACATGAAAATGTTTTAAAATGGAGTAATTTTACCGATGTAACATATCCGCATTGTTATTTATTCAATAACTAACCAATGATGTGAATATCTATGATCTTTTTGATTTCATCACAGCGTAGATTATTGGCTTTGAATATTTATTTTAAAACTGCTGAACCTCCGAATCAGAGTAAGAAACATTCATACAGTCTGTAGATATAGATATGAGCGATAGTGGAATCACCTTAACATTAAACTCTCCAGGATTTATTACCAAATTCAATTTAATCATTGCATTATTGTTCTCTGTCAGAAAAGCCTGATCGGATGGTATCAAATCCACTGTAATTCTTAAAGATATTTTCTGTTCTCCCTCTATTCCTACTAATTTTGAGCTATCGATTCCCGATACTACTTTATAATTTGATATTACATTTTGTGCATTAGAATCAATCTCAAAAATATTCTTACACGAAACAAATGGAGGGTTTAAAATGTTATTTTGGTTTGATGATCCCAAATTTGATAATTCTGTTTTAGATGCAGTAGAAGGTAATAGACCGTTTTCCTTGGTACCTAACTTGACTGATGAATCTCTGTCAAGGTCAGATGGTACCTGTGCATTAGATGGAATAGCATGATCTAATTGTCCTAATGGTACTATTTTTGTTCCTTCAGCTGAACTTTCAGATGAACCTTTATATGATGTCTGCGCATTTACGATTGGAATAAATTCGCAATTAGTCCATACTCTATCTATAGTGAATCCAGCAACTTCGTGATTGTATGGTTCCTGATCTCCATATATTTTACCCTTAAAGATTGAATTGGTAGGTGTTAATTTTATTGTTTTATCTGGATTGGTATTACTAGGTTTTAAATTTGCATTTACATTATCAAATAAGATTTCAAAAATTAGTTGTTGTACAGCATATTTTCTTGGATATTTACCATCAACAATTGAACTAGATGTTGTAGCGATTTCTTTTATCTTTGAAATGGATGTCTTTCCTTCAAAATTGTATGTGGCAGAAATAGGTCTGAATTGTGTACTGTCTTTTACCTTACACAAATCCATTGGCAAATTTTTGTCACTAGTTAGTGCAGGACCAATAACTCCAACGGTAGAAGATTCTAACTGATTGTCTGTACCTATGTTGGTGTTTGCTGTTGTTGTTCCTGCTGGTGAACGACCAACAAATCCAACGGTATTGTCTGTACCTATGTTGGTGTTTGCTGTTGTTGTTGTTCCTGCTGGTGAACGACCAACAACTTCAACGCTAGAAGATTCTAACTGATTGTCTTTACCAAGTTTCGCTTTATCAAAATTCTCTGGGAATACACCAACAAATCCAATCAAACTTGGACCTTCATTAAAATCAGCTTCATTAGGGAAATTAGTTTGTGCAAATGTTTTAACAAAAAACTTATGATCTGAAATTTCCAATGTATATAAAGTTAATATACAAATTATAAGAAAACCAAATAACTTAGTATAAAATGGAATACTCTCCTTTAGCAGCAATACAATCTCATATAAATTTTATTTAATTTTGTTTTTATATATTTTTGAGATTTTTATCTATAAAAAGAGTACTAAAAAAAATATGGATGATTCTACTAACTGTTTGACTTATATATGAACCCGTACTGTGAAGCCAAATCAGACTCTAACATGTTCAACATCTTTACAGCAAGGGATTTTGACAAGAACTATTTACAGATAGCTGGACAGCATCCTCGTTTTCGGGAACACTTTTCCCAATATTTTATGGATACTATTTTTTTTCATTACCAATATTTATCTCCTTCATCTTTTCGTCTTGCTGTCTTTTCTATTCTGAAATGAATTTGTATAGTGTCAGATATCGTAGTGAGAAATGTATTCTCTATTGATTATAGTCTAAAAATGCAACTCTTATTACTCATTTCACTTCCTAATACTTTTGAAAATCATTTGACTATATGTCTTCTTCTTAAGTGTCTTGTAATGATTCGATGTATCCATTGTATTCTGAAGTTTTTGGAACCAACAAAGCAATTTATTTATCTATGAATTTTTCAAGACATCAATGAATTAGTTTTCTTTTATGTACTTTCAATAATTTAGACCTGATACTTGGTAATATAAATTTCAGATACAGGTAGAAAAAACCTTAAATATATTGTACTAAATATAAATACGATGAAAAAAATTCTTATAATGACAAGTTTAGTCTTTG
Organism: Nitrososphaeraceae archaeon; assembly: GCA_035250975.1. Taxonomy (GTDB): domain Archaea; phylum Thermoproteota; class Nitrososphaeria; order Nitrososphaerales; family Nitrososphaeraceae; genus TH1177. The sequence goes on from DATFEP010000006.1 coordinate 32,768, forward strand.
TATTATTATTTCAAACCTATTCGATGGGTGGTGCATATGGTGAACTTGGACTTATGAATTCTACAATCGAAGCTGATATATCCAATCAACTAGAATCGGCATCCGCCGGCGGGATCGCAGACTTAGCAGTAAATGCCTCTAATTTTAAATTTAAGGATATTATTGCAGAAGGTAAATCAACCTTGCTGAATGTTCTAGATATAAAACCAAATACTCCAATTAAATATAATACAATAGACTGTTTGCTTGGGACATATTGGTTCTTGCCGGAAGGTGCTAGTATATCTGAGGTTAACTGTGATAAGATAGCAGTTATTGGACATGGTGAGACCGTTTTGGTTAATAATCAAACAACATATAGAAATACTCCCACAGTAGCATCATCTTTACTTACGGCCGTTAGCCAAGGTATTGAGAAACCGATAAGAGGTTGTTTTCTATTTCAAGAGTCGCCTGCGATGGTTTCTGGGTACCATATATCCACGCTTGATTGTGGTAAACTGAATGTTTTATACAAATAATCTCTTTATTTTTGATAATTTTGTTATTCGATATTTTATGAATTGATGAACATATCGACATTCCAATGAAATTAGTTTTACTACTTTGCATGTGTTAGTTGATCTCTTCCAAAAAAGCAGATCTCATATCAAGATGATGGCTTTTTGTTCTAAAAATATGTAGATGTTTTTTTGAAATCTGTAAATGATGAATAATGCTGGAACAAGAGGATCATCTTTGACTATATTCCAGCATCCCTCATGTACCATAAACTCTGGAGATGCTGTTGGAAGACATAACATAATCAAACTTTTATTTATTGTCAGTAAAATATTGTAGTACATTTTTTGATCTATAATGTTGTTTTGCCTTATCCAGGAACAGATAGCATTTGGAAACTTTTTGTGTATTTTCTTTAGCCAATCTAAAAAAAAGTATTTCACCAATCAAACCAGTCATATTGTCTGAACAGTTGTCTCCTTCCAGGCTTGTGCCAAATAATACTCATATATACTGAAGATGAACTATAATGTATCTATTTTCCAAAATTAGCAGATTGATTTTTTGTAGTATTATTAAATTCAAAATTAGACCAAGGATTACCTCTGTAGATAAAGGAGGGAGCATTCACTGGATCCAGTTTAATAGCTTCCTCGTACAGTTTCAACGCTTCAGTGTTATTCCCAATTCTGAAGAGTACATTACCCTTAGCAAAATATGCGTTTGCATTTTTCGGATCTTCTTTAATCAAGCTATCGAAATAACTTAATGATTCGTTGAGTTTATTTTGTTTGTAGAGATCAAGTCCTTTTTGAATTAATATTGGAGAATAAGTACTGCGATCAAGTTCAAGGGCTTGTATAATCGCTTCCAACGCTTCTTGATATTTTTCCATTTTAAAAAGCACATCAAATTTAGAATAGAATGCCTTCGCATTGCTTTGACTGCTTTGATTATTTTCGATAGCTTTATCAAATTCCCTTAGAGCTTTCTTGAAATATGGAAGTTGGTCCGACATATTTTGATATGTGTCTGCGAGTTTTACAAACGCACTCCCTTTGTGAATATATGAGGAGGAATTAAAAGGATCCAGTCTTATTGATTTTGAATATTCTTTTACGGCGTCGGTATAGTTTCCAATATTTAGCAGAGCATTTCCTTTTTGAACATAAAAAGTAGGATCTATAAAAGATAAAGAAGTAGCTATATCATATTGGTTCAACGCTTCAGTATTGTTTCCCATTCGTAACATTGTGTTGCCTTTGGCATAGTAAACTTCAGAATTATTTTGATCTAGCTCAATCATTTTATCGAAATAACTTAATGATTCGTTGAGTTTATTTTGTTTGTAGAGATCAAGTCCTTTCTCTAGGATAACGTCGTAATAAGAACCACCATTGCCTTTAAATGCTTGTGTAAACGATTCTAATGCTTCATGATATCTTCCAAGATTAAATAATGTATTTCCTTTATCATAGTAAACTTTTGTATTGTTGGGATCGAAT
>DATFEP010000010.1:0-43602 GCA_035250975.1 Nitrososphaeraceae archaeon
ACATCCCAATCTAACCTGTAGAATATGTAAGGACTGTACTGCTGGCAAAGAATATGATTGCCGTCAAAGACAAGTATGGGGTTTTCAAACTGGTCCTTTATGGGGAGGATTTGCTCAATATACATATTTACCAGAAGTCAACGTTATAAAAATCCCAGATAATCTTTCTTTTCAAGATGCAGCGGCTATTTCTATGGTTGGAATGACAGCCTGGCACATGTTAGTTACTAGAGCTAATATTCAACCAGGGCAAACTGTTTTGATTATGGGAGGTGGAAGTGGTATGGGAATAGCAGGTATTCAAATTGCAAAGTTGTACAATTGTGATGTTATTGCAACAGCTGGTACGCAAGAAAAAATGGATAAATGTCTTGAATTAGGTGCGGATCATGTTGTAAATCATAGAGAGCCAGATTGGTACAAGAAAGTTAGAAGTTTAACAAATAATCAAGGTGTAGATATTATTTTTGAACATATAGGAAAATCTGTATTTGCACAAGAGGTCAGTCTCTTAAATATGGGAGGTACCTTAGTATCTACTGGAGCCACAACTGGATATGATTCAAAATTAGACTTGAGATATCTCTTCTTTAAGGGACTAAATCTTATTGGAGCTACCCAAGGAACACGTGCAGGATTAGAAAAGGTAATTAAATGGACAAGTAGAGGAAAAATAAAGGCAATAATAGATACAGTATATCCTTTTGAAAATATGGTAATGGGTCACATAAAAATGATGGAATCTCAATTGTTTGGAAAGCTGGTTACTACTCCGCAAAAATTATAATTTAATGCATTTGATTTATTCTATTAAATAATCGTCTAACGATTGACTTTTTACATTTTATAATGGGTAACGTTCTTAATTAAGTTATTCCGGAATGTGTATATACTGAGAGTAATTTTTTATCACTGATGTATCTTCTACAATTAACTGCTTTTCTTCCATTATCTATTTAGATGAAATTGGTGTCCCAGTGCCAGGATCTAAGAAGAGAGGACTGGCACGCTGTTGTCGCTGTTCTTTTCTGTCAAAGTCAAACATATTCAAAATTGAACCAGCTTTTTCATCATAGGAATTATTTCCTATACGTCCTAGATTCCAGTTATCCTCTATAAATCGTAGAACAGAAGTCTGATCGGTAAGGGTATGATCTACAAAATTAACTTTTACCCATGGAGAGATAACTAACATAGGCAAACGTGGACCATAACCACACCGATCTTGAAAAGGTCCAATAGTTGTAGTCGCATTACCACATTGACCGATACCTGATATTCTATCAAATTGCAAATCTTTGGAGCTACCTACAATCGGTGGCATCACATGATCATACCATCCTCCAGAATCATCATATGCAATAATAATTGCAGTTTCATTCCATTGTGGCAGCTGCTGTAATCTGTTTATAGTATTCACAAGATAAATCTGTTCGTCTAATGGATTTGAATACCCTGCATGAGCATCTTGAAATGTAGGAGATTTAAGAAAATTTACGGCTGGCATATTTCCAGATTTTGCAGCAGCCCAGAAATAACTCATATTATATTGATGATTTGCTTGGTCTGTATGACCGACCATTGATATTGAAGTTGGAGGTAAATGATGAGGATTTGAAGTGCTATTATAAAATTGAAACGGCTCTACAGCAGGATAATAATGATATATCTGTGTATTGTTATTTCCTCTGAATATGTCATATGCTTGTATGCCTGTAAAAGAACAATGCCATTGACCATCTGCAGTTTTAATAGATGGTATAAATCCTGCTGAGAACCATCCCCATGTTATATTTTTAACATTTAAAAGATTTCCAATATTTTTTCCCTCCATAGCCATTAAAGAATAAGTTGAATTGGAACAATCATCAAATGCTGGATCTCTATTGGCTATAAGAGTACCATTGATAATGCGAGTTCCATCATGAGTGTGAGTCTCATAGGGTGGCATAGGATTTACAATATAGGCACCGTGTGTGTTACCAGAAATGAGATTAATATGACCTAATACAGATGGGCCATATGTAGTACCAAAGAAATTATCACTCATTGCAAAATGTTGAGCATAATTCCATAGTGCAGTCACCGTGTTACCATCATAATATCCCATAACTAGTTGCTTATTTTCGGGGTCAGTACAAAAGTCTGGAACAGTAGGACCACCATACTCTACAAATTTATCAGCTCGTGCATGATATGCACTTTGCTCAGCTGTATAATCATGATTCATTGAACAAGTTATTGCTGGAGATCTGTCCATACGAACAGGATCAGCAGAATTTGGATTTTGAAATAACAAAGTAGAATTTAGACCGTTAATGGTAGGAGTATCTGGAGTGGCTACAAATTTGCGTTCACCAGGAGGATTTTTAGCATTGGGATATGTTCCGAAATAATGGTCAAATGAAATATTCTCTTGGTAGAGAATCACAATATGTTTGATGGGAGTGGTAGTGATAGTATTACTAATATTATTCTCACCATCAAGCATTGAAAGAGCAAGATTAGTAGTAGTAGCTTCTGCAGTTGAAATAAGCCGATTATTATTACTACAACTAATTAAAATTGATAATATTATTGTTGTTGCTGATAATAAATATAAAAATAAAAGATTGTTTCCATGGGGAAATAACATAGATTGGTATTCAGCAACTAGCAATAACTATATAAGCATTTCTATTGACATGGTAGGTCCTGTTAATTTAAGGATAATCGATTTCCTTTCACAAAAAATGGAATCTTATTTGTTGTTGTTGTTGTTGTTGTTGGAATGTTTGTATTATATGCATATACGAATATCTTTATCAATTATATGTATGTTCTAGATCACAATTTTATTTATTATTACATGAATAACAGTCATCAAAAGATTCAGTTCTAACCTTGAAATACTGCATTACCCTATCAATTAGACTCTTCCTTAATGGTGAATGAAATCTAGTAAAGGAAGAAATTTCTGTAATCGTTGATTAAAAAATTATTGTTAGCGGCTAAAGCAGCCGATTTGGCAATTCTTAATGGAAGAAAAACGATAATTGAACAAGATGTGATTACTCTGCCCAGACTTTGTATTCCAGGTTTAACATGTTTTAGAAGTTTACTTTTAGATAATGAAAAGATTTCTTCTGTAGTGCTTACACCAAGAGATGTAGAAATGTTAGAATCTATAGAAATTCAAAAGAACAAACATCTCAGTGAGACTTCCAATTGAGATATTCTAGATAAAACAGTTTCATATCTTCAGTCTTCCGATCAGAATGTTCCTGTAGATAAAAATAGGTTAAAAGAAAAAATAAGTATTTGGAATTCAGAATATAAGTTGTTGGGAAATTATTCAGATTTAAAATTACCCTAATAACTATTATCTATATTATATGAAATAGACTCTAATTGGCAATAAAATTCAACATGATATTATAAAAAATTAATGATATTTAAAAATGGTTACATGATTTAAAAACGAAAATCCTTAATATTATGTTACCGAATACTGTTATAATGGAAATTGGAAGTCTTCAGAACCCCTATGTATAATAAAGTCTTTATTAATTGCAACTGTAATTCCCAACGATCGATATAACCTCAATTACTAAATAAATTAGGACATTTTTTGTAATATTCTATCCAAAATTTTTCGACACCAAAGAATTTTCATGTAATATAGTTTAAGGGTTTAGTCTAGACTTAAAAGATCATATTTAAAAACCTTATAATAATATATAATAATAATGGTAGCATTGGTAGATCACATAATTCTTACCGTAACAACAGGAGATGAAGATATAGATAGCAATGAGCGAGTATTTCTTGGCATTGGAGGTCGGGAATTTAGGTGTAAAAGACAAGATGATAATGCCGAAAATCCCTTTCATGAAAAAAATAAAAAACAAGAGTTAAGATTTGGAAGCGATAGCAATGTTGAACATCCGAAATTAAATGACCCAAGAAGTGGACAACATATGTCTGCAGGCAGCCCGATCGAGAAAGTAAATAGGCACAAAATATATCTTCGCAGAGAATCAACTACAAATTCACGATGGACAATTACTACTGCACGTGTAGAGGTATTTGATGCCTCAGATGAATTTCTTACCCCTGTGCCAAATGGATCCGTGATAGACTATCCAGGAATAACATTAGGTAATGAGTCAGGTCATATTGTAATGTTCTGAAATTCAACCTTTTTATTTTTTATTTTAATCCTTATCTATGTGAGTAAATACTCCATAAGAAATTTTAAGATGTTTAATTAACCTACAATTACTCTAACAATATTGCTGCTGTGATAATTTCACTTTGTATTTGAACATCAATTACTATTCTTTTTACTATCATTATTTCTGAAAGTTGAAATATTACAAGATTAGATAAATGTTCCTTCTAACGATAGATATATTAAAATTGTAAATGATAACGAAATGACCCGTGAGTCAATGCAATTTTCCTCGTAATAACGTGTTTTTCTAGATCTTTCTAGAAACAATTAACTAATTATGTAAAACCGCTGAATTGTTCTTAGATAAACAATATTGCCGCCACAATTTACAATTATAGATGCTCCTTCAGTTCTAGGATTACGACCGACGGGAGTAGAATATTTACCTGAAGCACTGAAAGCAGCAGGCCTGATGGAGAGATTAAATGCTGAATATGCAGGACGGGTTTATCCTTTGCCTTATAATTCAGAGCTTGACAAAGCAACGCTTCTACTAAATCCCAATTCCATCAAAACATTTTCACTACAACTTGCAGACCGAGTTTCTTCTGTTATTGGTAGCAGACGATACCCAATTGTACTGGGAGGTGACTGTAGCATTCTGATTGGAAATCTTGTAGCCCTCAGACGTTTGGGAAGGTATGGATTATTCTTTATAGACGGCCATGCCGATTTTTATCAACCAGAAGCTTCTTTAACTGGAGAGGTTGCCGATATGGATCTTGCAATTGTATCTGGGAGAGGTCCAGATGTTTTGACTAATATCGATAGTCTTAAACCACTTGTCTATGATCAAGACATAATTCTATTTGGATACCGCGACAGAGAACAAGCAGCAAGTTTTGGAAGTCAAGATGTTCGAACAACCGATATTCATTCATTTGATCTTACATATGTGAAAGAACTAGGAATTACAACTGCTACGTTAGAGGCTGTTAAGAATATTTTGCAGGAAGAGTTAGAGGGAATTTGGATCCATCTCGATGTTGATGTGTTGAATGATTCAATAATGCCAGCAGTCGACTTCCGTCTGAATGGTGGTTTAAGTTTCTCTGATCTATGTGAGCTTTTAAAGGTCATAGTTTCCTCATGTCAAACTGTTGGAATGGAGATTACTATATTCAATCCTACTTTTGATTCAGATGGCTCAATAGCCCTCAGACTTGTCTCTACTGTAGTTGAAGGTCTTTCATTCATAAAATAATCATATCTTATGGACATAAGCAATTGTAGATAAGAACGCAATATCTTAAAAGTAGATGAAAAGCAAACTGCCTTCTTATTTTTAGACAATTATGGTTATAACAGCAATGATCCTTATCATAGAAAATAGATAAGATTGAAATATAGATTAAATTCTCATTAGATAACTTCTGAAAGGTATCAAAACGATATTTTAAAGGTTCTAATCAAGTTCTCTGAGTTTGTAGAGTGCGATTTGATCGCATTCAGAAAAGAGAAGAAATATTGGCTTTTAATTCAAAGAAGAATAGAAAGGAAGATGACCATGATGAGAGATTGATCACTACATTGAATGATTATCTTTGGAGAATAAAATACTTCTGCAGATAGCTACACAGTTGGAAAAGAATGAAACAGGGAGAATCCTGTCTTTCTTGAGGTTTCTGACTGGGTAACTCCTCTTTTTGTTAAGATAAAGAAGATTAAAATAAACAGAATAAGTCCGTATCCCGAAAATGAGTTGTGGGAAAAGGATGAAACCCTTGCTATTGAAATATGAACTTTATACCAACAACAAAAAAAATTAACTATGGTGGTGATTCAGATACTGAAAATTCCAAATCTTCTATTCCTTGCTCAAGTCCAAGCAAATCTCCATAAATTACATTCAGATTATTTAACACTGCAGTCATATTTCCAGAATTTGTCATTTGGATTGTTGCATTGACATTTTCCTTGGTTTCTTGAATGAATTCGGACAATAAATCATCCACTTGTTGTTCATTAGGATTGATTATATTACCAGTATCTTGAGAATATGAATACATCGGAGTAATTAATACTAACAGTACAAATATTAATATAACAAACGATGAACGATAAATTATGTTTTCAGGAAATTTTATCATGTTTTTGATCAATAAAGTATGATAAATAAATAATATATAATCTTTTAAATATCTATTCATATTAGTTCAAAAATAAAAAGATTATTATCTCACTGTATAATATGCAACTGACATTATCGTATGATATGAAACAAGATCATATAATTAAAATAGAGTTCTTAAGTTAAGAGTCTATCCCAAATAGTCTCCTTTAAAATTATTATGCTGTTTGCTAATTGTACAAGACCAACATAGTTCTCGTCCTTCTTCTCCTCATATCTTGTAAATAATTTTGTGATTATGTTATGCCATGAGTTTGTTCCTTCTGCTACCCATCTTCTTGCTGGATGTCACTTGCGGATTTTTTTTCTTCTTTCTCTGCGATATATGTGGTAGATATCATCTTTTGATAATTCTTGTTCTACTCCTTTGGAATGATATGCTTTGTCAAGACATAGATTATGTTTCTTCCTTTTCTTCTGTTTGTTTATATATTTTGTTGTAGATTTCAAATATGACGCTTGGATAACCATGCTGTCAACTGTATCAATTGGCAGCGATAAAATCACGAGTAGATGCAGATGTTATGATGACAGACAGTGGAATGCCTTCTTTATCGGTTAAAATATGTCTTGATCATTTTGTTTAGTGATATATTTAATTTATTTCTAATCTCAATATAGATTAACAAAATTTATTAATATACTATCTGTGGTCACTTTTAGGATAAGGATATTCCATGTGGCGAGCAGTAGCCTGTCCTACTTTAGTTCCAAAAAAATGACTTACTATACGGAGAGCTAAATCTATTCCAGCAGAAACACCTGCAGATGTAAATATGGGTTTGGTCAATGTAAATCGAACGTTTTTGAGAATATGTGCTTTCGGTGCAGATTCCTGTAGAAAATCAAAAGCTTGCCAATGAGTAGTTGCTTCTCGTCCATCTAACAAGCCTGCTTTTCCAAGAAGACAAGATCCGGTACAAACTGAGGCAATTAATCTATCTTTAGTAGTACTAAATTGATTACTAATCCAATTTAAAAGAATTTTATTTTTTGATTCTTTACGCGTACCCCATCCACCAGGTATTATCAATAAATCCAATTCCGGGCATTCACTAATGGATACATCAGGAGTTAAACGTAGACCACCAATTGCTGTAATTTGTTTATTCGTTTCCGATATTAAATATACTTTAAATGGTGATGATCGCTTTAGTCGTTGCTCTTCATTTAAACGAGTGACAGCAAATACCTCAAAAGGTCCAGCAACATCTAAGATCTCTACATCATCAAAAATAAGGATTCCAACAATTAATGGAATTTTTTTATTCAATGTAAAGTATATAACAGAATGTCTTTTTTTAAATTTTCTGTAGAACTTTAAAAAAATATCTAATGAATGTCCGATAAATGTATTACACAGATATTGAGATTATTGTTATATGTTCTCGATTATTTTAGTAGCTTCATCATAGCTCAAAGCTTTTAAAGTTATAGTACGTGCATTACCTTGACTTTCAATAGATAATAGACAGGACATCAATGTTCCATCATTAGGAGATTCTACTATCGATACTCCATCATATTTACCAAATGTATAATATGTACCAATTAGTCTACCACCTACACTTTCTAACTTAGATCTAAAAGCATCAGCCCGCTTTGGAGATTCTTTTACATTTTTTATTCCCTGATCGGTATAATTCCAGAGAATTATAGAAAGACATTAAATGCAGATAAGAAACATAAAATATAACCTTATCGTTTTAGTGGATTCATTTTATTACTAGAACAATTTTAGTAAATAAATAAAAATAATTTTAATAATTAGAGCATAAACAAATTAGTAATATTCAGAGTTAAATCTTTTTACAAATATATCTTTTAAATTAAAATAAAAATGAATGTTATTAAGTATGAAAAATTGAACATCTGTTACAAAAATGTCAATAAATACTAAACATTGTAAAATTTATATAGCAAATTTACTGATGGTATGCATAATTAAATTTTTGACTAGATATTAATTTGTATGAAATTTGTATGAACCCCTCTGTTAATTGAATTCGATGGATATTATTTACAACTACAGTTCATAATTTTCTGTTGCTAGATCTGCTTTCGTTATCAGAGAATTATTGAATAGTTCTTTTTTCACTGAATGATGTACGTATGTACGCTCTGTAGGCTCTAGAAGATGCGTAGCAATATTATTATTTATTCATATTTGGTTCGACTATTAAATTATAAGTTATTACGCGATGTAATGGAACATCGCTCATAATTATGGATGGAACATCTTGGAATACCTCTGTTCTAATTTCATGTTCACCAGGAGGTAATGGTTTTACTATGGGCATTATAGCATCTATTTTTGCTTTATGCGATCCAAGTTTGATATCATAGGGATTATCTTCCTGTGTAACATTTAAAATAAACCAATCTGATGTAATCCTGAATCTATCAATATCTGGTATTTCTTTTCCGTCGATGGTTACTTTTACGACTGCATATGGGTTATGTGACTTAATACAATCTTCTATGATCTTATCATTTGGACTTTCAAATTCTCCATAACTACAGCCTTCAGTTAATGCAGGAATTACAATTGGAGTTTGAGAAATTTTACATTCATAATTACGATATTCTATTTCACTGTAAAAATCAGAAAGAAACGTCATATTTGCATCCTGTAATAATAGACACTCAGTAGGTTTGTAATCAGGAGAAGCAGGGGATTTGTCTGGTTCAAGATTAACATGTAATTGCCAAAATTTTGCTTCCCATTCTCCATATGTGTGACCATAAGGTATAGAGTCTGGTCCAAATACGTAATCATCTATCGATTCGATTGCTGACACATTTGTAAATGAAAAAAATAAGACAGGAAGAATAATCAAAAGTAAAGATATGAATATTATGTCATCAAATATTTTCATGTATCATCTATATTTTATTTTTGATATTAAGTTTTTCTCTTTTTAGGGCAAAGTAAAAGTTTCAGTTAATACTACAATCATCATAGTTGTTTATTATCTGATAATTTATCTTCTAATTGTCTCCTAACAATTTCAAAGAGTTTTTCTATTTCTTCTTTTCTTAGTTCCCATCCTAGGTTTTCGGGTTTCTGTAGATTAAATTCTTTACTTTGTAAGACAGTAGGTATTATATTTTTGATATCTTGTTCTAATTGTGATTTTGCAATACTTCTAAAAAATTCGTATTGGTAAATTCTATTCGCAAAATTTCTAACTAAAGCCGTATCTCTACTAATATGAAGTGATGCAGAATAAAATCCTATAAAAAGTAAATAAATAGCCAATCCAATAAAGAGAATTGTAATAAGTCCAAAAGGAGGAAAGAGAAAACGAGGAAATAGAGTTTCTTGAGTAGATGTAAGAATAAGTAATAGTCCAAATGTGACTAATATCAAATAATTTTTAAATAGTTTATTTTCTATTTTTCTTATTAGTAACCATGATGTTATACTAACCATAGCAGCACCAATAAAGGTAGCAATGGTGGAAGGTATCGTATAAAGAGGTAAAAAGAGAGATGGATTTAATAGATATAAACTTGTCAAAAGTTTTAATGTAACCGGAAAAAAATCTATTAAGAAAAATATGATAGGAATAGATAAAATAGCCCAAAATTTTAAGCGATTGTTTCTCCCAAAATAATCATATAATAGAAAAGCAGTTAAAACCCATAGAGAACAAAAAGTTATTAAAAACGATATTCTATAAAAGGGGTATATTTCAGATAGATTGATTGATACTGCATGGATCATTCTTTTTAAGTCTCCAGGTATTATTGTTTCAGGGAAGTGCTGGAGTTCGGTAATAGTATACAAGAAAGATAGTGTAATTAAGACGGAAAAAGTTATAAATGATATAGCATAGACTAATAATAATTTATCTTTAGTAGACTTGAACCATTTTAAGAATTTTTCTGTGCCCCAGACACTAAAATAAATAGCAGTAAAATGTGTGATAATTAGAAGCGAATAAATCAGATATATGTTATACCTTTCTAATAATAATATTTCAAATATGAGAATCATAATCAATATACTTACTGTGATTAGATACAAAACGATGAAACTTTGCAAAACTTTTATTCTAGTTCCTAAAATACTATAATTCTTTGAAAATATATTTTTTGTTGTAAATATTAGCAAAAAATTAATCACAATAAAAATAGTTACAAAAATTAGGAAAACGTCTATAAGATAGCTTTTATTTGCAGGTAGATGAAATGCTTCACTAAGATTCACAAAGGAAGAATCAAAATATACAAGTAAGGCTAACGTAATAAAAATAAAAATATATTTTTGGGAAAGTAAATTAACAATATTACTTAATTTAGCAAACGGTGACCAAACCAATATTTAATATAATTTAAAAGACTATATGGATTTTACTCGTCTTGTATATTGATAGTGAGATGTTGTTATTACAAATAAAGTTCATTTGATATTTTCCCTTTCTTGTTCTCCTTATTTTTGTCTTTCTTTGGTCAATCTGCAGTTTTTATATTAATTTTTAGATTATTTTATTAATAACAATTAATAAACATGAATACTCATAACAAATATGACTCATCATATTGCAAAAATAACCGAACTTGTTGGTAGTTCAGATAAGGGATGGCAAGAGGCAGCCAAAGTTGCCCTAGATGAGGCAACAAAGACCATACGTGGAATTACAGGACTTGAAGTTATAAGTAAGACTGCTACTGTAGATCCTAATACAGGTAATATTACTCAATATAAAACTACAATAAAAGTAGCATTTGGTCTAGAACGTTAAGAACTGGTAATTTACCTAAAATTTTTTTACAAAAGAATCTCCTCATCTTATTTTTATTGTATATGTATAGGGAATTGAATAACAAAACTTTTGATTAAAATCAAATCCTTTTGTAAATAATGAATGAATAAGGTAATCACAAAAATTATCAAACTACAAAATTGTGTCAAAATCAGTTGACTAACCTCCGAGCCCGTTAACCAATTGGGTTATTATATTTTAAATGCGAATAGAATAAAAGAAAGAATTGTAAACAAGTTAGTAATATAATCTGCAATTGATGGAATTTTATTTTTTCATATGTTTTTACACGTCCTCTGTCAATCTATAAGACAGTCCACCAAATACAATATACAAGTTCAAAATTATGCTAGGTCATAGATAGAATTATATTGAATGACTATTAGAATTCTCAAGATTAGATAATGTTAAAGATTTTAGGCCTTTTATTTGGTATCATTACTATCAGTATTATTTTATTTTCTGCAAACTCACTTTCTATCTCTATTTATGCTCAAGATGCTCAATACTATTATAACACAAACGAAAATAATTCTTCAATTTTAAATGAACTCAAAAATATAAAAACAATACTTGAAACTAAAGTAACAAAACTAGCTACAGCTCTACAAATTGCTAGCAGTCTACCACAAATTTTACAACCTCCTAATATAAATTTGATAGATTCGAAAATTAATGGCATACCAGAAGATACAGATATTGAAAAGAGAAAAATAGCTAAAATACTTTTGGATCAATTTAATGAATTTTCATCAATTGTATTTTTATTAAATAACGGAGACGTGTATTTTGATGAACCATTTGAACGTCAATTAAATCTAACTACAAACAATCTTTCATTTAGAGATTATTATCAAGTAGTTGAACAGACTAAAAAAACTTATTTGAGCGATGCAATTATTTCTAAAGCAACGGGAAGAAATCTGGCAGTAATTGCTACTCCAGTAATCAAAGAAAATGATATGATAGGAATACTGTATGGAACTATTAATTTTAACAATTATGACCAATTTCTTCAGTCGCTTAATTTACAAAATAATACCAGGTTGGTAATAATTGACAAAAATGGAGCAAAAATTGGAGACTCTAATGAAAATGAGACTTCAATCTCAAAAGAATCTTTTGAGACAAAAGAACAGTTTTCAAATCTTACATCGGTTAAGTTCGGATTGGAGGGTAAATCAGGAAGTATTTTAGAAAAATTCAATGGAAAAGAAAGTCAAATCACTTTTCTTCCTTATGATATTTTCCAGAATAAACGAATTTTACTACTTATTGAAAGTTGTAACAGCGATGGAAATGAATTAAATAAATGCATAGATAATAAAGAGCTTAGCTTATTTAATGAGAATATTTTAACTAGACTAGGGAGTTTTTTTTAAAATAACTTATCATCCCTACACAATAGAACAAATCATCTATAAAAATACTATCTTTCTTTTTTCAAATTTATGAATATATAATTAATTGTCCAAGTCAGTTAATTTAGCAAAACATCTATGGTGGTGAATACTCTATGCTTATTTTTATGTTATCGTAATAATATTCTATTTAACGGCTAGATAGCAAAAGAACAATATGGATGAATAGTTTTCTTAAAATAACAATAAGATTTATTTTTACTTTTTCATATCTACGGTATAGAATATAAAAAATAATTTTTAATTATCTAAAGGTTTACCAATATAAAAATTTAAATTTGTAAAAGACGGATCCCAATTACATATCATACTCGAAGCTCTCAGATCCTGATTAAACAATAATTTTAGTCAAAAATTTTAACATTCGAAATATTGCTAATACCTTACTTATTACTTTTTATGATTCTTTCGTAAAATTTGTCAATGAACTGTGTTATATTTTGATTTGTATTCTGTTCATTTTTACGAATGTAATAATAAAGTTCTTCAGTTGCTGAATGGTGGTCTATTCCTATATTTTGTGCTATTTGTAATGAAATTGATGATAAAAGTAATTTACGTAATATCATATCACTACCATAATTTACCAAATCAGTTGATAGTTCTTCCAAAAAGTTTTTTAGATTTAAATCTATATACCGATCTTTAGCTTGTCTGGTTTTTATTGAAAATGTTACACCAATCATTCTTTGTTTCATATGAATAGTTTCGATCATTTCAATAAATTGATCATTCAGATTTGGTTCATTGGTTAGAATCTCTGATAGTAATTCTGAAGCATCTTGTTCACTTATCTGCATTTTATCAACTAAGGTAAATAACACATGACATGCTACACATCCATTTTCTTTGATTTTGGACGCGTTAGAATCTATTTGACATATCTCTTGAGAAATTATTGATTTTGCTATTTCTTCTTTTGACATAACTGTTCTATAAAACAAATGGTAAATAATGTAATTGTTTATTAATTCTGTGTGAATTTTGATATATTTGTTGATGTAGCTGTAATTGAAGCTACTATTCGTGCAGGAATAGGATTAATTAATTTCAATATACTTTTCTATTAAAAGTGACAAGAATATAATTGAAGCAAATATGGTCCAGTACATATTTAGAGATCTAATAAATTTAGAAATTAAAATAGCAGATTTCCTCATAAGATAAAGAAAAGAAGAAAGAGCCGGGAAATGATCTTTTTTCTCACTTTGGATTGGTTTGCGTAATTATTTAATTTATTTATTTTCTCTTCAATGTATATCTCGAATAAATCTAAAAATGAACCTTTTTGAATTTCATTTTTAATAAAATTAGAGACAGCATCATCATACTTTCTTATACTCACTTTACTAGCATATTTAGAATCTGAAGAAATGTGGCTTAAATGTAGGTGATAATCTTTTAAAGGAAAATCAGGATCTATTTCTCCTTTATTATCTAATACTTCTACAAATTTATTGTTTGTTTCTGGAATAACATAATATTCTTGGCAATCATTAAGATTGAATGATCCAACTGCTCCTATAATGTCATTATTAGTATGTCTATTATCCATAGTGAAAGGATCGGTAAAATTTATTTCTCCTTGATAATTCACGTAAATTCCAGAGAACCAACCTTTTTCAAGTTTCTTATCAATATTCAAGCTTAAACCTCTTTTTACTAGCTTACTAACAAATACAGAATATTCTGTAATACTCCATTTAACAGAATCTTTAATTGCTTTTTCATTTACTGATTTGTTATTTCTTCTGATGCTATTACCTCCATCAAATTCAACCTTTTTGTTCAACCTTGTAATTATTACTAACTCATTTTATATATTTATAATTCATGTTTTATAACTTAAAATAGGTTTCTATCTGTCATTTTATTTTTTTAGTAAACTACAAAATTGTATCAAAAACAGTTGACTCTCCCCCAAGCCTGTCAACCAATTGGGTTTATATTTTTTGTATAGAATATAAAAAAGAGAATTTCATAGAAGTACCAACAAAGTTAAAGATGCTGTAGAAAAAGTTCACAGGTTATCAAATAAATAATGTAACTCTTTTGATAGAATTCCTAGAATATCTGAAATCCTTTAGAGCCTCTTAGAGATATCAGAATGATCTCTTGAAAATCTTAAAATTTTGAGAATTCATTGATTGCAATTTTGAACTAGTCCAAAAGATCCTACAGTTTCCGTAGAATATATCACTCTCTTTGTATGCCTCTCTTACTAACACATATTCAAATTGAAGGTTTATTTATCATCAAACAACTACTTAATAGCTAAACTTGATTCATCCTCATTTCGATACACCCACCTTTCTTGAGATCTCTTTTCTGCTCCTATGATAGCCTGTTCTATGATCTCATGATGAGGCAAAAGTGAACTTACAGGATCTGTTACTGCCACATTGCCTGTTAGCAAAAATACCTGACACTAATAAATTTTAGTTATATATATGTGAGAAATTGCAGCAGCCAATAAATTTTTAGTAAAAAGAACAGTATTACTTGGGTTTTGATGTTATAAATAACGGGAATGCTGAATTAGATAAGACTAAGAGGGATAAAAAATATGGTAAGTTTGTATATCCTGATTCATTTATAAAACTAATTCTCTACACGAGATTATATTTTTACTTTGTACTTAAATTATCATATTATGTTACCGAATCCTGTTATAATGAGAATTCGAAATCTCAATTAGAGCAACTAGGAATAACTCTTTTAATGTCTAATGTATTGTGTCTAATAATGAAAAACCTGATTTATATTATTAATTTGAAATTAAATATAATTATCGATCAGGTCTTATATCAATAAGAAGGGTCATTGATGCATATGAAATATCTTCTCAGGTTTTATCTTTAAAAGCACTCTTTTTTCTCCAGGTGAAGTCCTGGGATATTTCTCTTTCCCAATATACTTTTTTGCCAGTTTGTCTATATGTTCTTCAGCGATATCTCCTCTAATTTGCTCTATTACCTTTCCCCTGATAGTAACCATATCATATGGATTATTCTGGTCAGCTATTGCTAATGCAACCCTAGGATCGCGTGAAATGTTTTTTTCTTTTATTCTGCCTATTGCAGTATTAATAAGAATATAGCCATTTTCAATATCTACCCAGGTAGGTGTCACCTGAGGAGAACCATCTCTCATTAACGAAGACAAAAAAGCAAAATTCTTACGCTCAAAAAGTTCTCGAATATTTTGATTATTTAAATTATCATTTATTTGTTTGTTCATAATTAAATATATGGTATTATTTTTAATAAGTATTCTGGGAATTTGTATTAAAATAAGTTAGTTAACAAATTTTAAAACCCTTTCCGTATCGTATTGCCTAACTTTGCAATAATATTCGATATCGCATATACATTCAGAATATTTCAATCTAACAACTATAAATTTTCATATTAAAATTCTTTTTATTTTTTGTAACAAAATAGGGAGTATAGACTTTGGTTCTGATACTCTCATGTGTAATATTATAAACTTTTTTCCGTCTACTAAATTATTTTCTTATTTATTTGTTTGAAGAGTCTAGATTCATCTAAATTTTATCTTAAAATATAAACATTTAAATAATTATTTAATTAATTAATCATATGGAATTATCATGGAAGGCAATTTCTGATGATAGCAGACGTCAGATATTACTTTTACTAAAGAAAAAAGACATGACCCCAACGGAAATAGCACAGCATTTTAAATTCACATTTCCTGCACTGTCTTCTCATTTAAGAATTCTCAAAAGTTCAGATTTAATTAGGGAGAGAAAAATTGGTAAAAATAGAATTTATTCACTCAATAGAGAAAAGACATTAGAAATGATGAAATTTTTTGCTGGTATGTGGGAATACAATTTGAGTAGTTTGAAGGAATTACTGGAGAATGAACAAAAGAAATGAATGATCTAACTATCGAGAGAGAAATAATCATAGATGCATCGATTGCGAAGGTATTTCGTGCTATTACTAACCCAGATCAATTAACACAGTGGTTTCCTGATGTGGCCATATTGGAACCGAAGGAAGGAGGAGATATAGTGTTTACTTTCTTGAAAGAAAAATCTATTTCAGATAAAAATTTAGATAAGAATTATCGCGTCGTTGGAAAGGTAATTAAAATTATTCCAAATAGAGAACTTTCTTATACATGGCAGCACAAAGATGTTCCAGATTTTCCAGAAACTATAGTTTCCTGGAAATTAGAGCAACTATCCGAAGACAAAACTAAATTAATTTTAACTCATACTGGATTTACGGATAAGGATAAGCAAGAATATAACAGTCATAGCGAAGGATGGTCTTGGTTTATTACAAGACTTCAAAACTATGTAACTAAAGGAGATCGGTAACAACAGGGGGATTTGATGTACTGAACCAATTACAGAAAGTTTGTGTTTTTGTACTTGTATTATGGATATAAAATATTATGATCGACTATAAAATATTATGATCGATATTTTACACCACGTCATTATAGAGTTTACAGTCACAACAGATGAATTGGAAATCTCTAGGAAATAACTTATTTGCAAACGACAAATATCCTTTTCCTTTTTTTTGACTCATTAATATATCATTCTAACGATATTTAGTATATCATCATTTTTTTGGTAATTTCGGAATACAAAGAATAAAATAAATTACTCAGGGTCTTCGTTCCGGAAATAGAAGTTAAGTTGGTCATATAGATGTTAGATAAATGTAATTATCACAAGTAGTTTATTTTTATAACGGAATTTATTTAAGGTTATATTGATCTAAATCCTCTGATGTTAACTAAAACTTGAATTTTTAATAACAAAGATAGATACATGGGTAGATAAAGCATATTGTATTACCATCATGAGTGTAGTTACCTGCAGGAAGTGCGAAGCAGAGATTGTAGTCTCCCAACCGGACAAAGTCCATACTTTAGCTGATAGAAAGGTGTTAAACTGGAAGGATTATGTAAAGTCAACGAACAAATGTAGAAGATGTGGTACTGTAAACATCTTTTATTGGAGTAAACCAAAAGAAGAAGAAAATGATGAGGAGTTCTAATTAATTATTACAATTCTATAGCCATTTTTATTCGTAAAAAAATTTTTTCTACTTAACAAGAATATTAGTAAGATAAATCTGAAGTATACCTAATAGGTTAGAAGCCATCTCACAAAGATAATAGGAATAATTTTCTATTATCTGGTCTATAGTTAATTTTCTTTATCTAAAGAGATAGGTTCCCAAGGAACAGGAAGATTTTTTTTATCATTGTATTTCCTTTTCATTTTCCTTAATTATGAGATGTTTTCTTTATAACCACAAAGTAATATTTAAAATAGACGATACACAGAAAAACTTATGAAACTTTTGCTTTTCCCATTGATTACTATAGTTGTCTTTGCACTAAATATTCTTCCTGAACATACGACGATTTATGCTATTAAACCAATCGCTCAAGTCTCTCCAGAATGTGGAAAATTGTCAGATCATAGAGTAAATTTCACAGTAAATGGATTCAATAGAGATGGTAACGTTTACTGGGAATTCATTAATTCAACCGGATTTGTTGATCCATACGGGTATTTTGCTACAAATAACACTGGTGGTTTTGACGATTATGTAATAGCAGATGATATCTATCCTGATGACTATGTAATAAGTTTTTTTGATGATAAAAATAATGATTATATGAAAGATGATAATGGGATCGAAGTAAACGTAACTTATTCCATACCATGTAAATCACCTCTACTCGATAAATTTAATTAAAATGGATTAGTCACAAATTATTTTTGTGATTAATTGATGGCTATTAATCAAATTTCTCGTTTTTTTCTACTATTCTGAAAAATTTTTTTAAATGACATTATTTTGGCATTTTGTCAAATCTGATATTTCACTAATACTAAAGTATTATAATATTAAGCGCTTGGTTGACGCTTATGAGATGTGATAATGACTGTTATTTAGATTAATTTCGATTTTTTGTGAACCAGAAAATTTTCTCAAAATCAGTTGACTATCCTCCCAATTATATAAGCAGTATATCAGTTTAAAAATAAAAGGTATAATGTTAAAATTCCACTCATGGCTCTCAACTCGAGTCATTCTATTCAATATTAATTTGTATTGATCATTTTTATAGACGATATAAAATTCTAAATATTAATACGATTTTGCTTTGACTTTAATGACAGCTATTACTTTCACAATCATCTTGCTGTATGTTATACAAGGCGTTAGACAATTGTCTATATAATATAAATGAAAAATACATAGTCAATAGTATTAATGTTAATATCCCTCAAAGCAATATTTAGTGTATGTCTTCAGCTAAAAAAGATGATGTAAAAGAAAATATAAACCAATTTAAGGAAACCACAGAAAGATACCTTGAACACCAGAGACAACAATATAAGGATACAGCCTCCAATCTAGCTCAAACCACAGAAAAGATTAATGAAAGCGTAAATAAATTTCAAGATGATAACAGAAGAATCTTTGAAAAGAATACAGATACTTTCAGGAATTATCAAGAACAAATCAGCAAAACTACACAAGAAGCATCTTACAAGATTATAGAATTACAAAAAAACATCTTTAATACATATCAATCATCATATTCTCAATTCTTGAACAATATAAACAAGTCATACTGGCAAAATTTCAAGATTCCAGAAAGATACTCTGAAACATATAACACGTTAAGTAAAAACATACAAGACAGTACAGTAAATACAACAAATTTTATAAATGAAATTTTTGTATGCAGTGTTGAGAATGTAAAGAAATCATTAGAGCTCACACAAAGATATTACGATGATACAATGCGAATTACTTCCAATTACATAAGAAAGATAGAAAGTCCGTATAATTGATAAATAAAAAATAAATAATTTTTTTCTTTTTTCTTTTTATGCTTAATCAAATTTTCATAACTTGAAAATGATCTGATAAAACCTAATTCCGCATTAGTGTTTATTATTAGATTAAAAATATGCTCATCATCAATAATGGGTTTAATTTGGTTCTATTAACTAATGATAAATTCATCTTGCTCTTGCATCTCAACTATAAAATAAGTTTCAAATATTGTGTCATTATACAAAGAGACAAAGAATTGTATCCAGTTATATACGTGTAATAGGTTACAATCCTCTTGCATACACGATAATAGTAATCAAAAGACTCGATTCTATCCTTAAAATATTGGTGCACCCTCAATCAAAATTTTTCTGAAACGGATAGTGCAGATACTGTTTTAAGGCAATTATGTTACATTTTTCATACTACCATGTACCTACGTCTATAAACACAACATGTTTTCCGTATTTATAAACCAAGGATCGAATGAATTTTTCTTCAACTATAATGTTTCTCTCCTCTGAGAGATAGATTCCAAGCACAGAACTATCATTTGTTCCAATACAGACCCATAGCCAGAAATGTTGCTTACGAATTTGAATAATGGTTTCATCTATTATGAAATGCTATTATTCTTTTATTTTTATAGATCTTGCAGGAACCAAATCTTTGAACCCAATTTCATACAAAAACATAATGCCTTTTCTTACCTTTAAAAAACATTAATACTTTAGACACATTTCTTAAACTGAGACCAAGAAAAAGTAGATATAAAGAATATATTACAATAAAGGTAGATACTCTATTTCTTTCAAATTTTATTTCATGTAATATATATGATTGATATTTATAGCTTTTACTGCTTAACTTAACACACCCTCTTATATTTAAGATATTAGTAATTGATGATCATGTAAAAATCCAGATGATTTAATATGCTTCATGGTAAAAAACTAATATGGAATTTATAAAATCTTCACTTTTTATTCCAAAATTTAAAAAAAATTTATTCACGGTTAATTATTTCAATAGATCTTATATTTATTTAGATAAGATCAAATATCAAATAGGATTAAAACCTCAGATATTATCCAACAAACTTTTGTCAATTTTTTTAGTTGGAAAATTCGGATCGAGTTTTAGCAAATTTTCCCTGATAACTTTAGCTACAACCCAATTTCGAAACCATTTTTTATTAGCTGGAACTACATACCAAGGTGTCCACTCAGTACTGCATAATTTCAATGCATCTTCATAAGCTTCAATATAGAGATCCCATTTTTTTGTTCTCTCATAATCATCTGCAGAAACCTTCCAATTTTCTGAAGGATCTAAAAGTCGATCACGTAATCTATCTCTTTGCTCTTTCTTGCTTATATATAAAAAAAATTTTACTATCTTTATATTATTTTCTGATAGATGTCTTTCAAAATCATTAATTTGTCTATATCTTCGCGACCAAATTGTTTTTGATACTATATTATTTACACGTACTTCTATAACATCTTCATAGTGAGATCGATTAAATATTCCAATATAACCTTTTGAAGGTATTACCTTATGGATACGCCAAAGAAAATCATGAGATAATTCCTCTGATGTTGGAACTTTAAATGATTCTACTTTGCATCCTGCAGGGTTAAAAACTCGAATTACATTACGTATTACTCCATCCTTTCCTGATGCATCTGTTCCCTGAAGAATAATTAATAATGACTTTGCCCTCTCAGCATATAGTTTGTACTGAAGCTCAGCCAATTCTGGGAGGATCTCATCTAATTCTTTTTCTATTTCCTCTTTTTCCTTACCGAATGTATCATCTGGATTCCATTTGGATAAGCTTATTTCATCATCTCTTTTTCCTTCTTTTAATGGGGGAACACATAATTTTTCAATTTGATCCATTTTTATATACAAAATATATACAATATAAAAACCATATTTATTTCAACTATTTGGTTTTTTTACTAAAATATATGATTACCATGATAAATACAAATTAGACTGTAACGCATTCAAGAATAATCTCTTATATGTTAAATAATAGAGCTTTTACATCATTCCAAAAACATACAATGAAACAAGAGAGCATGCAGATATGGATTGTTACACTTCATATGAAATGTTTCTTTCTAAAGAAAATTAAATACTTGTAAGAATAACAAAATGGTCAAGCAGATAAAAAGTGTTACACATTTGGTATGCTGAGCTGTTATCTATCTCTGTCTATCTAAAGGTAACAATTTATTATCTTTATCTGAGATTTTTATCTGGATACTTTTGTATACATTGATTAGTATTCTCATTTTTAAAAATACTATGAAATATTTATCAATTACCAAAAGTTAATTATTATTTATAGTTGGTTTATTAATTATATTATAAATTTTGAAAATATCATTTTATTTTTTGCTATTTTGTGACAACTGCAATTCAGAAGTAATGACGTTTAAAATTCCTGGAGATAATTTCCCATAATTTTCAATTAAAGAAGTTTTCCAAGGTTTGTCTACTTTATTGTCAAGAATTTCAAGCAAAAAATTTTGCCAAGAAGTAGAACCATATGCTTTGAACACACTAACATATAGATTTTTTATACTAATGTAAATTTGTTGATGTTGCCAACAATATTTAGAAGATTTATCAGGCATCTCTACTCTATTACGTTTACAAATAATACATTTCATTGATAAAATAGTAAGTATTGCTATTTATAAATAAAGTCGCTAAATTTGATTATAATACTTACAAATAGAACAAGAATGAAATTTATAAAAAACCTAAATCCGATTTCAAGAATTACGATAAAAAAATTAAAAAGACAGAGTTTAAACCAAGCAGTATTTCCCAAAATACTTCTTTACCTTCTTTCAAACCAGTAATTATCAAGGATCTGGTATTCTTCTGATTGATGCCTCAAATGAATTGCAAAAGTTTTTTGCATGTTTAGAGTACATATTTAACTTTTTACTTGAAAACGGTGTCAAATGATTATATACAGCGTGTGTCATAACTATTATACTTAGACAAATATTAATCTGATTTTTTTATTGTGGAAGACCTAATTATGTGGTTCATGCTAGTATGTATAAAACAACTAATTCTTTACTAGTGGCATGAAATGAGTGAGGAATTTTTTTGGGAATGTAAATTATTTTTCCAGCATTAACTTCATTTTTAACTCCATCTATATCTATTGTTCCGCCCCCGCTAATAACGTAATAAATTTCATCTGAAGCGTGAGGTTTTTGAGTGTCATCTTGATTTTTCTTCAAGTTTATTATCCCAACTTCCATAGTTGGTGCATTCATTACATCAATAAAATATCTAGATTTAGGAAAATTTGATAAAAATGTATCTAGATCAAAAATTTGAGACTCAGACATTTATAAAAAACATTTTAATATTCACATAAAATTTTTTCTATTAGATTACAATAAAAGTATGAGATATGACCTTATTGCACTTGGTTGTTATGGACTAAAAATTGTGTGAAAATCGGTTGACTATCGACATGATTGAGATGGAAGATCCTCTTGAGGTCCAGATTCAATCTTGCAGGGAATAAACATAAGAGTTCTAATGACTGACAATAATATTCAACATATCGATCTATTTCCTTATACTTGGTATTTATATATGTGTCATAGTTTTTTTCAGGATAATGAAAAAAAATCTAATGCTATCGTTGTTAATTCCTATCTTATTTTTATGTGTAGGAATGATCTATGTAAACGCTCAAGAACCCAGTCTAAATAATAGTTGGCCAAATATTCATCAAAATGTGATAACAGATTTCAATTCAAATATATCTTTTCCAACAATTAGTGAAGAGTCTTTCATTCATCCTTTCAGTGTTATAATAGGTGCATGTGAAATAAGTAAAATGGTATTTGTTGCACCAACAGCAGTTTGCAGAGGAGATGAAGGAACTCCAATTCATGTAGGTGAATCTTCAAATCTGCAGGATGGAGCTGTTATTCATGGTCTAGAGACTACTAAAAATGGCGCTAATATTGATGATAGGCGATTTAGCATAAATGGAGAAAGGCTATTAGGAAATGATTCTAGATTTGAGAAAGGCTATTCTGTATATGTAGGAAATAATGTTAGTTTGGCTCATGGTTCTCTAATACATGGTCCAGCATGGGTAGGCGACGATACTTTTGTTGGTATGGAAAGCATGGTCTTTAATGCAAAGGTTGGTAAAGATGTTGCAATTGGTGTTTCCAGTACTATAACTGGGGGGGTTGTAGTTCCAGATAATAAATTTGTACCTCCAGGAACCGTAATAACCACACAAGAACAAGCAGATCAATTACCGGAAAGGATAGGAAGTCCTTATGAAAAAATCAATAAAGAAGTAGTTCATGTAAACGAAAAATTTGCAAAAGATTATAATGAATTAGATTTAGAGAAAATTATAGGCGAAAGAGAACAAGTAATGGAAGAAGGTATGTTAGAAACTAGTATGCCACAACCAAATTTCAATTAAATTAATTTTTTATTTTTAATAAAAAGAGACAAAAAAGAAATATAGCAAGAAATGAGTTCTAGCAATATTCCAAATATCAGAAATTCTATTAATAATAATTATAGAAAAATAAAATGAACACTACTAACTATTATGACTGCATACTCCCATATATCGATATCCTGTAAAAGGAGAATACTGGGAGTTGCATAAAAGGAAGAAGCATGTTTGTCCCATACCTAAAGAAAGAACAACAGCAAATGCAGCACTAAGAATTATAACCTTCTTATTTCTAACGATCTTCATATGTGCAACATATTTCCCATCTGTTACCTTAATTTTGATTTATATTGTTTCGCTGCTTTTAGCTTGAGATTAAATTTATCAATTTAAGCAGTTTAATTATGATATTCCATTTTCAAGTCGGTACAAATTTTCTCAACTTCAGTGGAATTTGATAAATTAAGTGAAATACCAAAAATTCATATTTCTTCAATTGCTATTTCTACAGAATTTTTCCATCCTTTAACCATAGCAAAAATTCCAGACTGGCCTGGCATTGCATTAATAATATCATTTAAGCTTTCAAAAATACAATTATCAGTTGCTCTTAGAAATTTATACCAATTTCTTCTTAGTTTATCTTTAAAACTCTCCCATTTAGCTTTTTCTTCTTTAGATGGTTCGTTTTGATCCTTGTATATTTCATCAAAATTTCTTAAGGGATCTTTTCTTATAGTTACTATATTTATCCAACATATATCTACCTGAATTAATTTAAGAATAAGATGATTATTGGTAAATCCATGTCGAACTAAAAGGCCATATGGTATATTTGGTATTATCTCCATACACCTGTCAATATTCTTCTCGACATCTTTATACATTCTTTCATAGAAAGGAAGAAGAGGTCTCATATCATCAGAAATTATAGTTCTGAGGTCTCCATTTTCATTATCTATTAAAATATGAAATCTCTCTTTAGTTAATTTTAGGAAATCTATAAGCATTTTCTTTTCATATTCTTCATTATAGTCCACATCTTGCAATAAAAAAAGTAGTATTATAGCATATCGATCTTATTTCTCAATATTTGTGCTGCCAATAACAAACTGTCCTCGATAAATTTTCCAATGTCATACTTGATCTGTTAAATGATCACAAAGATAAGTTCATTCTTTAGGTAATTACTAAATATTCTGCAAATATTAATATAAGAAACCATATCCCTATAAATAGTTCATAAACTTTTTGAAAAATTTATAGGTATTTGAAACAAGGATTATCAAAAAATTTTAAAAGGTTATAAAATCATACGGAGTATAAAAAAATAGAATTGTGAAAATCAGGGTGGTTCATGATATCAAGCGCTCGTTATTTCAATGAAGCCAGTCATTTTTTTCTGATAGTCAAATACAAATTGTTTAAAAAAACTAAGAATGATAAGAATGTCCTGGAATTTTCAAATGACATAATTCATGAAGTTCATACGACATAGATAAGAAAAGGTGTTAGTAAATAGTGTTATTTGCAAGGTACGAAAAGAAAAAAGAGAATTATCTTGGTATAGTAAAATTAGCTAAATAGCATAATTGTTTATAGGAGGATAATTTTTGGGCTATTAATCGTCTGCTACTTCAACAGTTTAAATTTACCCATTGGTAAGATAAGTCCATTATTTTTTTCAATCGAAACTCTGTCGTAGTAATTATATGTTGCATCTTTACTTGTTCTTTAATTTACAGATCCTGATATTCTAATAAAATTAGTATTTATGATACTCTCTATCGTGTTTGTAGTTTTTATGATCTTTGTAATATTTATGATTATGTTTGTCGTGATGTTTATGATCTTTGTAATATTTATGATTATGTTTGTCATAACATTTGTCCTTGTATTTGTGGTGTTTGTCCTTGTATTTCTTATCATATTGTATCTTTATATTTTCTTTTTTGAAGAATTTGGTATCAGGATCAGCATATATCTTTGAAACTACCGGTGCTGTTATCATGCCACCAATTAAAAATGTAGCAGACAATATGACTACTACATAAAAAGTATTTTTGTTATCTAAGAACATCTTAAATTATTTATTAAAGAAACTTTTTAAAATACTTTCTAATCAAAGTTTCGACAAAATTAGTAGAGAAAAGAATTCCGTAAATTTCAAACCTGGATCTATTGATTATATTGCCATGTTGTGTAACTCACATTCTTAACAAATTTAGCTAACTAGTTACAGTCATATCAAGATTTAGATCCATAATTTTATTTTAAGCTATGATTATTGACTACAATTATTTCTTGTTTTGAAACACAAAATTGTGTCAGAAACAGTTGACTATCCTCCGTGCCACGTATATTAATAAGGTTCAATAATATTTTTTATTATATTGTTAAATTTGTTAGAAAACAAAACGTTTGAAGGATCGTTATATGCAAATTTGTTATTTCAAGATTCCGAATTAACTTCAGTAACAAAGGTACAAATTGATGGTTAGGTAAAATATGAAATATGATAATAATATAGACAGAATATTAAACCAATTAATAATTCAATAAAAAAAAGAAGGTAGATTAATTTACCCTAATAGGTCAAAAGGTATTCTTTCTTGGTTGTTAAAGTTGAGGTTGACACAGATATTTACTAGGTTCCTATCGAAGTTTATGCTATCTCCAACACCGTTACCGTTTTGTGTATTTGTTCCATCTGGACCTTCTCCTGCTTCATTGGCAGCCAAGCTATTTGCTCCCAACGTGGTCGGGTCTTGTATCTTGGTAATATCTATACCATTTACATTGACGTTACTGTTAACACACTTTATTTTCTGGATATCTGTATGAGAGCTCTTTGGATCCTTTTTATCATAACTATATCTATTGTCGTCTTGGTAATAGCTATTGTCGTATCCGTATTGATTGTCGTACATTTGTGCCTGTGCATTTCCTATCATTGATGGGTTTAGAGCCAATAAACCTGCGGCTACCATCACTGTGATAGAAGCCAGAACTATCTTTTGATTGCTCATTGTAAAATTAAATATGAATTTAATATATCTGAGCTTAGAAGAAACATTACATGATCTTGTAATATTTAATCATTCTGAATAATCATCAAGAAAAAGAGTAGCAATTGATGTTTAGGTACGAAATACAATCATCTAGGTAGCAGCAACAAGGGATCTGGTCCAAGGAGAAAGAAATATCGCCAGAGCAATAGACTTGGCTTATCCAATTTTTCAATGTAATCCCACCAAAATTTATGTTTGAGGGCAAATCATACTTTTACCAAATCTTATGATTGAGTTAGGAGATAAAGAGTCTTGAGCAGAAAGAATATGAAAGATTAACCCATAAACAATTTGAAGGCAATAAAAATTAGGTAGTAGATCAGAAATGTAATATTAGAAAATATGAAGAAAGGAATCCATAGTATAGTACCCTAATCAATCTAAAACATGTAAAGAATAATATCATCTGTAGTTTCAGAAACAAATTTATCAATTTTTATTTTTTTAACATTTTAAATATTATTATTATGTTTTATATGAGTGAATTAAAAACAAACGTTGACCCAACACTTGTTTGTATATACTTATGTGGCATCTCTTTAATTATTTCATTAGAAGCCTTCCAGCCGGTACAATGACATGGAATGATATACTTTGGGTCAATAGTTTTAAGTTCGTTAATTGTCAAAGAAATGGCTTCTTCATACCCTTCCCCTGTTAGATGAAATCCGCCGATAACTGCAAAAATCTTTTTAATTCCTGTAACTTTAGTAGCATATTTTATAGTATTTATTATTCCGGCATGACCACAACCACTCAGTATAACCAAGCCCTGATTCTTTAGATTCATTACCAGGGCTTGGTCATCTTTAACAAGAGGATCTGGAATAAGAGGATTACTTTCATCTGTTGCTTCTTTGTATTGTAATGGAAATCCCTTCTCAAAAGATGTAATTCGCGGTATTTCTCCAGTTATTAATATTCTTCTATTTCCATTATTATACTGATTGTTATTATCTTCATAATCTTTCTCATTATTATTCATAATTTTCTTTTCATATGGCAAATAATTCACTCCACTTCTTTTAATTATTATGCCGTTGACGTTTCTTATTGTTTCTTCATTTAAGGAATCCATTTTTGCTTTATTGCCGTCAGGAAATACAATCCATCGTTTAAGTAATCCATCTGGATGCATTATAATTTTTGTTGGTTTGTTAATTCTTTTTAAAACACTTTCAAGTCCTGAAAAATGATCAAAATGCCCGTGGCTTAATACTATAGTTTCAATATCTCCAAAATTTATACCAAAGATATCTGAATTGAAAATGACACCATTTTCACTAACTCCAGTATCAAAAAGAAATTTATTGATTAGTTTCTCATTTTTGTATATATATGATATTTCTAACAATGCTGAAAAACCATGTTCTGCAATTGGTGGTTTGTTAAATTTTTGATTGCTTATCATTGGAGATCGTTCCACTACTGGTGAGCTGGGTAATAATCTATCAGTTATATTATCCACCAAAATTGTAATCTTTATATTGTCGACTTCTTGGAGCACGCTCTGAAAATATATTTGTGAGGTATTTAATAAATATGTATGAAATTATTCTAAAAGGTATGTAGTTTTTAACTTCATAGTATAATCACCTCCTATAAGAAACAAATTAAATTTGATTATATTCTGGTCTCTTTCTCAGAGTTCCATGTATTTGTATATTGCACGTAAGAGAGAGTTAACTTAAAGAAAATAAAAAATTTCTTCTATCAAATAAATACGATTAAGTGACATACTAAAATTAACTTTTTGATATTTTTGACCATTTTCTATATAATCTAATAAGCAAATTTATAAATCTAAGGAACACCGATTATGACAAATATGACAGCTAATGTAAATCCAGTACCAGATGGGTACCATACTATTACACCTTACATAATCATAAAAGATGCAGAACGTGCGATAGAATTTTATAAAAAATCATTCAACGCAGAAGAACGTCATCGCATGTATGGACCTGATAATAAGACTATCATGCATGCAGAAATTAGAATTGGAGATTCTGCTATTATGCTTTCTGAAGAATCCAAAGAAATGAAAAGCTTTTCACCTCAAACTGTAGGAGGAAATCCAGTTTGGCTTTATTTATATGTTAATGATGTTGATTCGACTTTCAATCAAGCTGTATCTGCTGGGGCTACTGTAATTCAACCAGTCAACGATGCATTCTGGGGAGATCGTGTTGGTTCACTAAAAGATCCATTTGGATATCAATGGTCAATAGCAACCCATAAGAAAGATCTTTCACCAGAGGAAATTAAAAAAGCAGCGGAGGATTTCTGTACAACAATGTCAAAGAAAGAGGTTACATAATAAAAAGAAAGACATAAAAGAATAATATGAATGAGAATTTGTGTTTTGCTGAAAATTTTGTTTAAATAATAATGAAATTTTTTTACAAAAATATTATTCATATGTAATATTTCACATATATTGAAAACGCTAAAAATACTAAATATAAAAATGAATATGTTCAAGTAATATCGCAATAAAAGAAAAGAATAAAGTCGGACCAGTTATTTTCATAGATAAAATCTCATTTTTGGCTATGTAAATTTATTGAATAATGATCTAATCCTAGTCTGTTATTATTAATTGCAGAAGAAATGTTTTCTCCAAGCCATGTGTTGGTAGCAACATGATGATGATACCTATTTGCAGCAAAGAAATATGCACCAGGAAAAGTAGCAGTATGATTTAGACCCAAAATCTCATGATACAATTTTTTTGCTTTAGCAAGATAAGACAGCTGCAAATGAACGCGACCTATGGAAATTTTGGGAGGAAGTTCATTCCATTCTATCCTTATCAATCGAATCTTTCAGTAGACCTTGTACATCCAATGGTTCAGTAACCATATGTACTGTATAGCCTCACCATTTCCATTCTGAGGGAGCTATATCCCTGTATACTTCAATTCCATTAAAATCAGGATCATGTATGTAAATAGATTCTGATACTGCATGATCTGCCATACCTTCATAATATTCAGGATTAAGATTTTTTGCATATGTTTAAGAAAATATAATAAATATCTTCTTTCTGGTAATCAAATTGCAAAGTGATATAGTCCTGCTACTCTCTGTTTCCTTTGAGGTTTGAGACCATTATTTAAGTGCAATCAAAAAAAAGATGAGTTTTTATTATCTGATGAAAAAAATGCAGTCTTAGATTCTCGTCTTACTATTTTAAATCCAAGGATGGACTGGTAAAATTCAAGTGAGTTTTCTAAATCTTATACTTTAAGATGTACATGATCTACCTTTAATTTTGGATTAATCATTATTATATAGAGTATTATGACACATTTAAAGAAAAATAATTAAAAGGCGTACTGAATATAAAAAAAATTAATATTTTATTATATTGAATATTATTTTACTGCACTGAATACATGTATATCACTATCTGTCCCATCAGCTACATACGCATTACCAGAAGAATCTAGTGTGATACCAATTGGATCTTGAATTCTCTCAGATGCAGTACCTTGATTTCCGAATTGAGTAATATATCCTCCATCTCTATTGAATATCTGTACACGATTGTTATTATTATCAACTACAAAGATATTATCAGATGAATCAATTGCTAATTCTATAGGAGTATTGAATTCTCCATTACCAGTACCTGGTTTACCAAATTTCATTATAAAATCACCATTTTGGTCAAATTTTTGTACACGATTGTTAAAAGAATCTGCGACAAATATATTTCCAAGCGAATCTGTCGCTACATCTGTTGGATTTAAGAATCGTCCGTCTCCACTTCCATAAGTACCAAATTTCATTATAAAATTACCATTTTGGTCAAATTTTTGTACATTATTATTTTCTCCGAAATCAGTAGCATAAATATTATTTTCTTTATCTACACCTAATCCACCGGGGCTAATAAATTCTCCGTCTCCAAGACCAAATGAACCAAATGAATTAATAAATTTTCCATCATTGCTGAATTTCTTAATAGCATAATTAGGATTTCCAAAATCAGAAACATAAATATTATTTTCAGAGTCAACAGCTATACCAGCAGGATTAGTAAAATATTGGGGGCCATTACCTAATACACCAAAACCAAGGATAAAGGTTCCGTTATCTGTAAATTTCTGAATCATATTTGAACGACCAGTAAAATCAGCAACATAAATATTTTTTTCAGAGTCAGCAGCAATTGCACCTGCCTGATTAAATTGACCAATAGCAACACCTTTTGTTCCCCATTTCATTTTGTGTTCATATTCTGTTGCTGCAAATGAAGATTGGTATGTCATACTATTCAAAAAAATCAAAAATGACAATAAAGTCATCATACCACTAAAAAAGAAGGTATTTTTAAAATTCATAGAGTTATAACAAAATAATAGTATATTAACTATACCTATAAACTTGTAATTATTTCGATATAATACTTTGCTAATAAAAAATAAAATAAAATAAAATAAAATAAAATAAAATTAATTGCTAGATTCACTAGGATTTCTTTTCTTTATATTCGCTTTCTTCTAAAGGAATGCCATATACTGGATCAGTGCCAAAGTGATTATCTGTTTTTTTTGGATCAATGGATATAACACCAATATTATCATTCATTACTTGAATATTTACAGGAACTTCAGTAATGGGTGCTTCCATCATACTGATTGTTGCTGTTCCATTAAATATTGTGCTGTTATTATTTGGATTTGAAACATCAGTTAAGATATAATTAGTAAGAGTATGTGTATGCTTTGCTGTTCCATCAGGTTTTATCATTTCAAAAGATGCATCAAAAACAGTTGAATTGTCGGTAACTTGACTTTGATTTGATAAATTGGTTTTCCATGTTCCAGATATAATCCATAATGGTTTTCCATTTTCGTCTTCTACCATACCTATTGTTCTTCCAAACAAATAGTCTCCTTCTACTACACCAGGAGGAATTCCCATTACTAGACCTACACTTGAGGAAAATAACAACAATAATCCACCACTAGCGAGCACCAGATAGGCAATCATAAAAGAGCTTGTTATGGTATTCTTTTTAGATATTTTTTTCATTAGATTATTTTGGTTACCTTCTCTTATTACTATTTCTCTTCTATTGCCATATAACAAGAGTAAGTATGTTTGCTATAATAGGGTAAGAAGCATAATCAGATATAGTTGCGCCTAAATTGGCATACGTTCCTATCGTATATTTTAAATCCTACTAGCACCAAATGCTCCTATGGCTTGTGCAGAAAGAAATATCACAATCTGTTTTGGCAGTATATGTCCACTGATTAAGGATCTAAATGTTACTGCAGGGTTAAAATGAGCTTTTGATATCTTAACAAATGCCTTAACTGCCCAAGCGTCTATCCCTGATAATAGAGCCAAAGTCCACAATTCAGATGTACCAAAGTATTTGATTTCAATCACCTTAGGTGCTTTAGCTAAAAAAACTATAGTGAAAGTTCCTATAATTTCGGCAAGAAATATCTTTTGGTTAGATGTTAGCATGTTGTTTTCATGACAGATAGGAATTACTTTACAAAATTGTAGAGTAACAGAATTTCTTGAATTAACATTTTTTATTTTTTATCATTGTTTTCATGTGCCATAGATTTCTCTTATTTTAATTTGCACATATTACTTGCGGAAATCCCTTGTTGAAAATTAGTTCCAAAGCGGAAGAAAAAATACGGCGACACTTTTTACAAATACTATAATTATTTCCGGGTCGGAATATTTGTATAAGCAAAAAATAGAATAATTATAGATTTGCTTGATAGATGAAATCGATAAAGTTATCCTTCATGAACTAGGAAAAAATGCTCGAATTTCCGCATATCAGATAGCCCACATCCTTCATGAAATGGATTACAAGATAACAGATCGAGCAATTAGACAGAGGTTGAAAAGGTTAGAGAATAGAAATGTGATATTAGGATATTGTGCGATTCTTAATCCTGAGCTAGTATCACAAAAAGTAAACCGTACTATTTTATTAAAATTCAAATATACATCTCTTTCAACTAATTTAATTAATGGATTAATTAATTATTCAAAAGATGCACCATTTTGTGTTTTTTCGGCAAAAACAAGCGGAGACTATGACTGGGTTTTTCATTTTGTGTTTGATACAATAGAACAATACGAACTTGAAAGCAGTAATTTCTTACAGAGATTTGCAGAAATTATTATGGACTATCGTTCTTATGAAACCAAGACATTCAAACTATCCCCATATACTTTTCTTAATGATAGTAAACTTACTGAAAGAAAAATACTTGTCTATAAAATTCTTGAATCTGTTGAAAGATCACAATTTTTACAAGATAAGCTACAGTTGATTGTAGATGGATTAGTAAAATTTTTTGATGCAAAATTTGCAAGGATTTGGTTATTGGATAAAGATGAACAACATTTAATTCTAAAGTTTAGTGCTGGAAAATATAAAAATATTACCGGAGAATTCTCAAGAATACCGGTTGATTCTTTGAAAATCGGCTATATAGCTAAAACTGGTAAACCCATTATTACTAATGATGTTGTAAATGATCCACGAATAAAATATCCTGAATGGGCAAAAAAAGAAAAACTTGAATCTTTTGCTGGTTATCCTTTGAAACATAAAGGAATAATAATAGGAGTTCTTGCTATGTTTAGCAAAAAAAGACTCAATATAGGTGATTTTGAACTCTTGGAAATTTTCTCTGACAAAGTATCAATAGAGTTATCTACACATTTTGATGCTCAAGAATACCTACAAATAAAGTAATCTCTAATTAGTAATTTTTAATATTTTAGATTTTGAATATTTCTATCATAATAAAATTAAAAATGACTAAATAATATTTTCGATAATTAAGTAATAATCAAGAAATAAATCAACAGTTCATTTTAGATTTTATATAATTTATATAAATAGTTATTATCATTTCTTTAAATATTTCGACATTCAGCTAATTTTATTCCAACATTTGATTCAACAATATTTTTGATACCATTTTGCATAAAATCTTTTGATTCTGCTGATATTATCTTCCCGTCTTCACTACTAATGTATTTATTTGGTCCTAACCCTACACTTCCTTTTACAGATAATGTTGGATAAAAGTCACTTACTGTCAGATCATTTACTATCTTCTGAAGCTCATTCTTTGATGATATTGCTTTTACTATAAATTTATCGAATGTTGCATTATCCGAAACTTTTTGTATTGATATTATGTTTCTAATATAATAATTTTTTATGAAATCATCTACACTTTCTTTAAATCCACTAAAGACTATTGGTAAACTAGCATCACCATATTCAATCATTTTTAATTGCATTTGTTTAACATTGATTTCATTTTCTGCTCTGAGAATTTTATGTTTTTCATTAGAAGCATCTAATAACTCATAACATGTTCCATCAATATTCACATTTACATGTTTTTCTGGATAATAACTGAATGCTAGTAGAAAGCCTACCGTGCCAACTACTATTAATGCTAATATTCCAGGAAAGGCAGTTTTATATAAATTTAAAGCCATTTCTTTTATTCATCCTTAGCTGTTAATTGTAATCGACGTAATATCGATATCTTCTTTCTACTTCCTTGTTATTTCCTGCATTAACTAAAGAGATTCCATGTCTTATATTTTTTGAAATATACTCTTTCAAGTAATCTGAATGTTCATTATTTGGAAAACAAGATATTAGCAAATTTTCAAATTTTTTTATGAATTCGGTAACCTTTTCATGATATTCTTCTTGTGAAGGTTTACCATTATTGGTTACTTTAAACCATACAGTAGCTGAAGGTGCAGCATATGTCTTTGCAATATCCTCTAATACTCTATCTAATTCGAACAGATCTATATTTTTTAGTTGAGTCATAACTATACTACGTCAAATATAATAATATTCTCTACGGAATTTTTTTTGGTTTTTATTTTCCATTTCGGAAACTATATACGAAATATTTCTATGGTTTGAATATATTATTTTAATAATCATCATCAAAATTTCCGAATCGGAAATAATGAATATAATACCAATGATTTAGAAAAGGAAATTGAAAAGTTTTAGTCAACTCTTTCTTTTAATAAACTAAATGACGATTATATTTATATAAATTTTATTAATTCATTAAATCAAAAATAAAAGCCATGTAATTGGAATTCATATCTGCTTCGTCCTATTCAAGAAAAGAATTCAATATTTTTCCAGTAAGGATATTAAATATATTACTTATTAATAAATTATAATGATTAATGTCATCAGCAAAAGATATAATAATTAGTTAGATTTTGTATTTATTTTAGTGACTTGTGAAACAAATTGCACCTAAATTTTGGTTCCATGATAATTCTATAAATTTTAACGCTCCTATGAACTGATACATCTAATTTTGATAATTTTAAAGGAGCATTATATATGACCACTGAAATTGTATAAATTTAGGACACACCACAATGCTTTGATTATTACTATTTTGGTGACACTAAGCAAGAATAAATAAAGTGTAGTTTTATATATCTCACGAAATAAAGGTGTTTATCTAATTTTATAAAACAAAAAACAAGGCTCTAGAGAAAAACATCGAACATTCTTAATTAAAAAGTAACAAAAAAGTAAACAATATAAATGCGTATTTTATAATACCGTTTGGAATAAACCTTTTTCCAAAGAACAATATGATTACTTTAATGTTCCACACATAACATGCACTTGCATTATACTAGCTCCTTTGCCAAAAGGGAAAACACCTTTATCCATCCCCAAGATCCTAAGCTGATATCCCATGTGCGTTTGCACCACAATTTCTGGCTCTTCATGCCATACTGTATAATCTCCAACAGTAATCAGTACATGTTTTTCACCAAATATGTCTGCTTGTACTGTTTAAAGGTTACTTATTTATTATCTTTTTACTGGAATTTTTTTGTAAGTATCGAGTACAAGTACAGATGCTATCTCAATATTCGTCCCATCCAAAAAAAACTTACTATATGCATAATAATAGTTCGAATTTTTATTATACTTTGTTTTTTCATTATCTTAAAGATAACAGTATTCATAAGAATTTTCGTTATAACTATAACTAATACATTTATAGCTACATTTATTATTAGAAAATGAATAAATCATAAATATGAATTCGTGTATGTAAAATATAAAGTAACTTGTCTATGTAAATAAATTTAATATTATGGCCTGTAATAGCAAAATCATGTTTTAGGTTTTACACATTTAAATTTCAAGTTGAAGCATATCTTTGATTTATATTCCTTAAAAAACTTTTGTACAGTATTAATTAAATATTTTCATTATACTTATTGCATGTTAAACCATAAGATGAAGATAACGTAAGAGAATATAACGTAATTTGTTTGTAGGATTAAAATTATATCTTAAATTATCAATCATGTAAATTATACTTTCAATTTTCTTAAAATAATCTTGTACTAAAAAAGATGCTATTATTAATCCATTGTTTTCCTCTTTTTGTTTCACAAGAATACATGAAGAACCAGAATATATGTTTTCAATGCAAATAGTTGATCGATCAAAATATTGAAATATTTTTTCATTAATATATTTATCTTCAGTATATTCTGTCAATTTGATAATATGTTACTATAATGCGTCGAGTTTTTAGTACTCTTTTAGTAAGTGTTAAAGCCTCTTAATTTTTATCGAGTTTGGCTAATGCATCGACTATGTTGTTCAGTGCATAGGTCTAATAAGGATTCATTTTCAGTCCTTTCGTACCGAGTTTTAGCTTATTCTTAATTGTCAAGGTATAGAAAGCAACACTTTATAATGCATTAACATGACCAAGAACCATTTTGAGTACCAAGTAGTACCGGGTTATTGCCTCCGCAGTTCTCAAGAGATATAAGAGCAGCTCCTTTGCACATTATGTGCATAAACATCTTTAGGATCTATTTCCAGTATCTTGTCATACATTTTATAGCCTTCTCATACATTTTATAACCTTCTCATACTTGCCATCTCTATAGAGTGTAGTACCTTTCCAGATCAGTGCATCATCATCAGAAAGTCTAGAAGGTTTATTTAGTGTATAAAATCCTTCTTCAGAAGCAAAAGAATAACCGATGATAATGAAAAATAGTGTTATAACGCCAATTCCATTTGCCGATAATAGATTCTTTTTCTCATCACTTCATTACAGAATTAAACGCGTTTAATTCTATTTCTTCCAACATATCTTTTAAATCGGGATCTATTTTTAACGCTTTATCATAATAATTTTTGGCTTCATCATCTTTTCCTAAATTGTACTTTATAAAGGCAGCAGTAGAAAGATAGTATTTGTTATCAGGTGCAGATTCAAGTGCTTTTTCAATTAGTGGCACGGCCTCTTCGTTCTTATCAAGTTTGGCTAAAACAAACGCTTTGCTGTTAAGTGCATCAGTATAATTGGGATCTATTGCAAGGACCTTGTTGTACCATGAGATGGCCTCCTCGTACTTGCCGAGGTTATCTAGAGCAAGACCTTTGTTGCTCAGTGCATCAATGTAATTTGGATCTATACCCAGAACCTTGTCATACCAGGTTATTGCCTCCTCGTACTTGCCGAGGCTATTTAAGGCAGATCCTATGTTGTTAATCGCGCCGATATTATCAGGATCTATAGCCAGGGCCTTGTCATACCAGGTTATTGCCTCCTCGTACTTGGCGAGGCTATCTAGAGCCACACCTTTACTGGCAAGTGCATCAATATAATTTGGATCTACAGCCAGGGCCTTGTCATACCAGGTTATTGCCTCCTCGTTCTTGCCGAGGTTGTATAGAGCAAGACCTTTGTTGGTAAGTGTATGAACATCACTAGGATCTACAGCCAGGGCCTTGTCATACCAGGTTATTGCCTCCTCGTTCTTGCCGAGGTTGTCTATAACAATGCCTTTACTGACAAGTGCATAAGTATAATTAGGATTTATTGCCAGGGCCTTGTCATACAATGCCATGGCCTCTTTGTATTGGCCTAGACCATACAGAGCATCGCCTTTGCTGGTAAGTGCATTGACATTATTAGGGTCTTCAACCAGCGTCTTGTCATACCAGGTTATTGCCTCTTGATCCTGGCTATCTAGGTCAGCTAGAATCGTACTTGTGTTGCCAAGTGTATCAAGATAATTGGGGTCTATAGCTCGCAGCTTTTTATAATATAATTCAGAGTCAGCATCTTGAGATAATTGTTGTAATGTTAATCCTTTGTAATATAACGCATCAGTAGAATTTGGATTTATAGATAATGCTTTGGTAAATTCTAAATTCGCCTGTTTGTAATTACCTATACCGTAATATTTAATCCCATTTGTTAGTTGTTCTAGAAGTGCTTTATCTGTTTGAACAAGTTTTTGCTCTTGTTTTAGTTCTAGTTTTTGTTGTTCCAGTTCATTTTGATAATTTGACTGTAATGATGACAAATATAGCGATATACCTATAATAGAAATTATCAGAACCGGTAAAATGACTTTTATTCGAGATGTTCTTTTAGATTTTATCTTTTTACTAGTCCATTCCTTATTAGATTCCTTGATGGGTTTGATCAATCTATCATGTGTCAATTCATACCAATATGCACCGGCACGCCATTCTCTTCTTACCAGATACAATTGCGCTAAAATTTCTATTGCCTTGTTGGGTATACCTTTGGTTGAGCCAGCTTCAAGATGGATGTTACTTCTCGTTCCACTAGATGTAATTAGATTTTCTTCACACCATCTTCTAAGGTCTTCTTCTTTTACCTTGGTTTGTTTTACAGCACTTTGAATAGATTTCACATAGAAATCCTCTAAAGACTTGTCGACATTTGTTAAATCAGAATCAGACAAATATTTTGTATCTGACTGAATATTTTTTGATATGAATCTTTCATACCACCATCGCTGGCACACTACCTGGAGCTGTATAGGTTCAACAAATTCTCCTAGTACCTCGAGAGATCTTCCAGCTATAGTTTCAACTTTAATCTTTGTTAAATCTCTAACGATTTGTTCAATCTCATCGATAGGAACATCATAATTTAAT
The DNA here is from genome assembly GCA_035250975.1 of Nitrososphaeraceae archaeon. Classification (GTDB taxonomy): domain Archaea; phylum Thermoproteota; class Nitrososphaeria; order Nitrososphaerales; family Nitrososphaeraceae; genus TH1177. Next base: position 38,959 of record DATFEP010000010.1, read on the forward strand.
ATTTCTAACGGGCCCTTAATAGCTTGTATAGCCTCATCATAACCTAGTCGCTCCAATCTGAGTCGAGGTTTTAATTTTTCGGGTAAATTTGACACAAAAGGATCCATCTGGGCTAGATAGTCTTCTCTGATAACAAATACAATTCTAAGTAGAGGATCGTTCTCAAGAGCATCGGAGATATTTGAAAAGAAATCCTGTTGGTGTTGTTGCCATTTGGTAGGATCTGAAAAAAAATTAAATAACTCTTCAAATTGATCAAAAATTATTACTTGTGGAATATCCTTTCCTCTCTGGTTTACTTGATGTGGAAAATATATTTCCAAAAATTCGGACAACGATTGATTTTTTAAAACAGAATAATCAGAAATATTTGGTCCTAGACTTTGAAATGTATTCAAGAGATAAAGATTATCAATAGAGTTAGAAACTGGTTCCTTATCATCCTTTGGAGCATCTGTAGTTGCTCTATCAGTTATGTTAGAGCCAAATCCAACTCTTGCAATAGGCAAAACTTGTAATCCTCTTTTCTGTAATTCAGGTACAATTTTGGCATTAAATAAAGAAGTCTTTCCAGCCCCAGATTGAGCATATATCAAAACTAATTTATGACTATAAATAAGAGAAATAATTTTCTCTGATTCATAGTTTCTTCCAAAGAAAAGTTTTTGATCTTCAAGATCCTGGCTAAAAGGTCTTGGACCTACGAAAGGATTTCTTATTTCCCCTTGTTGTAGTTGAACTCCATGATGATTATTACGCTGATCTTGATCTTGACTATTATCTTTGTTCATGGATTCTTAAATTTTTCCCAACGATCTCTCAATTCTTTGGCAAAGTTATTGACGTCTCCCCAATAAACACGGACCTTGAACATATTTCTTGTGTACTGATCTAAATACCTAATTGCTTGTTCTTTCTTTTCTTCTGTAAAACCATAGGGAAGTTGTACAGCTATACTGGGCAGTTGTAACCCGCTGCCTAACCCTTCTCCCAACAGGTGCATAAGGCTCCTAAAAATAAAACGAAAGTTTATGTCTCTTAAACTGTAACCAATAAACAATAACGATGTACTGTTCAATGCTGTATAAATCTGATAAGGTAATATTTCTTCTTCTTTGGATAACATAATCAAGAAGTCTAGATAATCTGTTTCTGTTAGAACCATCGAACGCGGATGATCAACATTGCCATGGAGGTGGTAAACCAATGGTTTTTCTTGAGTTGGCTTATAGTCTTTTGTGTCAAAAACAGATTGAACGTTGGCTTGTCTTTTTAAAAAACTATTCCATCTACAAAATTCATTCACAGGATCTTTTCCTCTGCTTCTAAGTGCTGCTTCCATAAATTCATCGTAATTAGTAGTAATATAAAGAGGAAGATTGAGATCAGCAAGAATAGCATGTGCTTTATTTTTATATTCTTGTTGGGAGAAATCGGGAATATTTACTTTTTTAAGCCATCTGACAATAAAGTTCTTTGGAAACATATCTCCATGTTCAATTGCAACATATTGAGATACTCTGTCCAAGTCACGAACATCGTCTAGCGGGTATTGGTATTCTTCTGCCATTTCCATAGATATCTTACTACCCAGAGGGAGCCAATCAGTAGATGCGCCTGCTCCTATAAATGGAGTACATCCTTGTTCATCTATCGAATATAGTAATTCTTCCCAGTCTGCATCTCTTAGGCTCAACGATTATGCAATTTTATGAGAATGTTTTAATAAAAAGTTTTTCCCATGATTTCATAATTTTCCAAATAATTGAAAGATTTTGCTTTTTTATTTAAATTGTTTATAACTTTATGTCATGCTCTACGAATATTTAGAATAAGGGAAATAAAAAAATAAACTTTCATCCTATCAGATGAAAAATTGTAAGTTGTTGAATTTGCACTATATGAGATGGAGACTAGTTAAAAATTAAGTTGACAGTTGATTAAAATAAAATACGTTTTTTACTTTACTAAAATTTATATTTCATCTTATTCCTAAAAACGGTACACTAGGTATGATGAATCTGCATAGACTCTTTTGTTTGTAATTGAATAAGAAATAGTTTTCGGCGCCGAAAAATTCTCATATTTTCATTTTTGTTTTTAATATATAATACAATTTCAAAAAAATATTATCTAGATACATCTATTTCTAGAGCATCCATTACTGCTACATTATCTTTTAGATATATATTTAGAATAACTGAACCAGGATTCTTTCCTTTTATTGTCAAAGTTGTCTTTCCATGGCCATCTGTTTTTAGTTCTTCCGAACTTAGTTCTATGTTCTCTTGGTTGTCTACTAGATTAACAATAATTTCTTTTTCCTTTAATGGTCTATCTTTAAAATCACATGCAATTATTTTCAAATCAAGTTCTTCATTGACTTTTATGCTCTTGCTAGTATAAGGAAGAATGATTTTCGAGTCTGTTTTATCTTGAGATTCATCTCCTGATTCTCTGACTTGAGTTCCAAACAATGTCATGAAGATGTCTCTTAATTTCTTTGTTGCCTCTGTTGCCATCAAACCTGCTGTTACACTTATTGCTGCAACACCAAAGTAATTGAGGTCTGCAGGCTGAGCGTTGATACTTAATATACCTCCGCGTATCAGAAGATAAAATACTATGGCTGCTATTCCTGCAATCACAGGTCTTCCAAAATACCATATTGTCCAACTACCATCATGCCTTCTATTTCCAACATATGTAACCAATGATGATAATCCGTGGGTTGCCCCTCCAATTATTCCAAATGCTAATACTAATACAACGAGTTGAAATTCTCTGTCAATGTTTTTGCCAAAAGCAAAGTTGCTTTTATTTTGTATTACAGTACCGTTTTCTTTAACAACAATATTGGATATTTCTGGACTATTACTTGCATTCCTATTATGTTTTATGGTTATTTTTGATACTGCCATGGTTTGATTTGAATTGACTAGTTCAGACTGTTCTGTTCCGTTGGCATATTTAATTGTCTTTTCTTCTTTGGTATAATCAAAAATATCTAAAGGAACTGGATCCCAATAATCCAATATCAAATAAATAGATATTACCAAGACAATTATGTAATATACAAAAATGATTGGTATTTCTTTATGTTTTTTAATAATATCAAAACTGTCCCCTCTCATTGAATGACAAAAACTATATCGCCTATATAGATTTTTTGGCAATATGTTTGAATGAATAATAATTGCAATATGATCATCATTAAATATTGATATATTCGTAATGTTCAAGAATTTCTAGTTGAGAATTACTAACAAAATAATTTTTATGATTCTCTGGATTGACATCCTTTTACAATAATAATAGAAATAATTAATTGAACAAGATATATACAATTAACATGAATGAATCATAGAAAATGCTAAAACATCAATTATACTAATAATGAAATAACTGTAAAGTTTTTTTATGATACTGAATACTCTAAAAGTAATTATTTTATTATAAAAATATTACTGATTATCTAATTTGTCTTTTAAAATTTTTTGCCTCATTTTTGGAAAGTTATCAGGATCAAATTTATTCAAAATGACTGTTAACTCTTTGTTTATTCTTACCTTTTCCCACTCATAATAATAACCTTTAGATAGTAAATTAATGCTTTTTGTATATGTTTCTTCATTAATAATAATTCTATTTATATTTGTAAGACAAATATCAACACATCGTATTTTATATCTTAAATCTATATTATTAAATCTTGGTCTAGTAAAGCGTGTATCATCGTATCCAGCATAGACAATAATTTGTGCTGCTACAATTTTATCTTGATGTTCAATTGGTTAATTCCTTATCGATTCACGTCATTTCCTCTTTGAGTTTATCCAATTAGAAAACTAATATCACAATTGGGCCAGTGGAATGTGAAAGAAATTTGACCTTAATTTTGGTTCCATCATAATTCTATGGATTTGAACCCTTCTATATAGTGGGATCATTTAATACTTTAAACTTCGTTTAGAAATAGATTTAAGATACAAACATATATTCAATCCTTACCAGTATGAATAGTAATAGTGATATGCAGAATCTAGAATCCGGCTTATTAACAATATCCTTCAATTCCAGAGAGGAAGAAGTAGAAGGATTCTATGTATTATTATCAAAAAAAATTCCCATAAAGAGTACAGGACAACACAAATATACTATAAATAAGAACTATATTAAAATTTTAGATACCATGGGCATAAATTATACAATTCAAAAGAATCCATAAAATTCAATTTAAGTTGTCATCATCCTCAATTAGAGTAGATATTTATTTACCGTTATATTATAACAATAACCAATCAATAGAAAAATCAAAATTTGTTGATACTTTTAATGAATTGGTCGAAATGTTTGGCGGATGTTCTGCTGATGAACATACTATACTTGGAAGTTGGAAGGACCCAGATTCAGACATTTTGTATAATGATGAGAATAGAATATACCATGTTATATGTGAAGATCGTAAAGAAAATAGCAATCTTTTAAGTATATACAAAGAGAAGTTAAAAGAGAGATTTCGACAAAAAGAGATAATGATGTATTATATTAGTGTGAATAGATTTTGAAAGATGACAATAGTAAGGATAATAACAAATAATAGCATATAATTATTCTATTTTCATAGTTCTTCTTAGTAAAATA
>DATFEP010000016.1:0-2256 GCA_035250975.1 Nitrososphaeraceae archaeon
ACACTCTTTTATTCTAGTTGATTTTATTATTATTGCTACAAAAAGTAGAAGATGTAATTAGGTGTTAAGGTAAATTGCCTTACCTTAACTCTATACATAAAGTCGTATAAAACTTCCAAAACCTTTTTTTTGGACAAGGGAATATTATGTTAATCGTCTTTAAATCCTTTATGATACTTACCGAATTTTGACACCCAAAATTAACACTCTTCACTATTCTTTGCTACAATTCTATTCTTGGGTTCACTGGTGTTATTGTAGCCTCTGACACCTTTTTTAAACACTGTTAGATACAACAGAACTAAAAAATATATAGTGGTATTTTCATATCAAATTTAGTATTCAAGCAGGTACTTGCCATTACATTTACCATAAATCTAAAACATATGTAGTAATACAGCCTTTTATACGCGCCTGTCTTAATTTTTTATATCAATTTGTCTACAGATTCTGGGAAAGATAAAGGTAAAGGAGGATGGCACGAATATAATAAAGAAATATTTATTGGAAAAAAACCTTTGATGGTATATGTTACATCTACATTAATTCAATTAGCAAATCAGCCAACAGTCACCATTAAGGCAAGAGGATTAAGTATTGGCAGAGCAGTTGATGTTTCACAAATAATTTTGAGACGGATGGAGACTGTAGGCTACGCTATTGGTGATGTAAAAATTGGTTCAGAAACTCTTCAATCAGAAGATGGTAGAACAAGAAATGTTTCTACGATAGAAATAGAAATAAAAAGAGTATAATTTAGCTTGTTTAATAAATTAAAAAATTAAGACATTGAACAACAATAGCGTTTTATTTAATTTGTTAATTCTTCTGCAAATTCTGATATAATCAGGAATTGATGGTAACGTATTTGCAGCATGAGCTCTTACTACTCCTTCAGTCTGTCTATATGGTAAGTGAAAGTATGCTCTCATGTACCCAAGTAGCTTGATAAATGAATCTGGATATACAAATTTCCTACCTTTTTACATTCATTCATCTTTTCGAATTCAGCATCCCAGTTATCTATAACGTCAAAACCAAATAATACCTCGCCACGTTTAACAAGAGATTCATTGTACTTCTTCCAGTTCAGATGTGTATCATGACTAGGATATAGCTTAGCTAAATGTGTTAGGAATAGTAAGTTAGGCAACAAAGCATTTATTATTCTTAAAAGTGGTACTAAACAATATGTCTAATGGTACTAGTCCAAAAAGTTCTAAACAGTCTACTAAAAATATCACAACAGCGAAGGAAGTAAAAGAAACAAAATCAGTTCCTATAACCGTACAATTAAACATACTTAAAGTTCTGTTAAATGAACGTCCTCTTATTTCATTATTGAGAATACTAAAAAAGAACAAAGAATTGCACACAAGAGAATTACTTTCCGCAATGGGAAGTTGGGGATATGGACAATCCTTACTGAAAAGAGCAACATATTTAGAATTGATTGAAAGAAAAGTAAAGAAAGAAAAATCTCCTAGGCGAGGGAAACCAAGGATTTATAATTCTTTAACAAATAAGGGTAGAGAAGTAGTAGGATTAGCTGATAAAGTAGGATACGCAAAGTAATTTTTGGAAAAAACCTCTTATCTATTATAATATTACTAGTATTTGAACAAACTTTAGACAAAAGTAGATAAGAATTTTTGTTGTCTGATAGTAACTAATAAGTCAAGTGTCATCATGAATGTCATCATACCATCGTCCAATTTTCAATCACTATATTCCAAAATTTATATCTGTATTAAAAGGATATGACATCTACCAAGACACTTGACTTAGTATCGAAGTTACTTCAACTATTAATCACTTTATAATTGTTTAAATGTATTAAGTTTTTTATCCTCTCTATAATGTATAACTATTGTAAGCGATGTGAATATTAGGTAAGATGAATAGCTACGCTAAAATCATCCCCTGACATTCACTATTCTGAAAGATTTAAACGGCTAAAATTAGCCATACATTCTTGAAGTAATACTCAAAGTCTTGGTATAAGCTATATCATAAACAAAGGAAATCACAATAAAAAGTTTATTCTGTCAATAATAAAATTTCTAAAAGAGATAAGATGGATAGTGCAGGATGAAAATGGGAAAATATAATCATTACTAAAGAAACAGAACAAGAAATATTAGGCCCAGATGACATGATGGCTGGCGAAAAAGAACAAGTATTACATAAATACTTTAGACCAAACCAAATGTAATTGACGAGAATTTTTCTGAATCATTCAATAATGTTGGATGA
>DATFEP010000018.1:0-6658 GCA_035250975.1 Nitrososphaeraceae archaeon
AGAACAAGAACAAGAACAAGAACAAGAACAAGAACAGAAAATGTGATCTAGCACATGTATAGAATCTGATTAGATTGTTTATTCATTTATACAATATAACAATCAAAACAAAAAAAATAGTTTCATTTTTCAGTAAAATTACTTAATAGCATCAAATCTTACATTATATTTTAAATGTTCCTATTAAAATTAAATTATTTCAATCATGTTCTGATTCGAGGAGATATCAAAATGTAAACCAATTTTTAAGTATTGAATAAATTGCTTGTATGTATACATTAATTTTTTGATTTATGGCTTTAATTTACAATAAAGTTAGATTTTATAGACGGATCCAAACGATTCTTGATTTTTTCTGAATAATCTAACAATTCAGTTTCATTAGCAATATAACGCGTAGGCCATCTTCCATTTGGATTATCGTTTTTGGATCGAGGTATGATATGAACATGTACATGACGAATAATTTGATTGGCAGACCTTCCATTATTTTGTCCAATATTAAATCCATCTGCAGATATTGCGGAAACAACTGCTTTAGATATTATTCTAACTAATGAATACAATTCTCCTACTTCTTTGGGGGACATAAAAAGTAAATTATCATAATGTTTTTTTGGAATAACTAAAGTATGGCCTGTTGTTATTGGATATTTATCCATTATTACTAGAAAATCATTATTTTCATAAACAATTGCTCCTTCAATAGCTCCGTTAATAATTGAACAGAATATACAAGAATTATTATTACTGTCGTAATTCATAATAATTTTCTATCAATAAAGATATTGTTATTTATTTCTTGGTATTTACAATCTTTTAAGGTGTTGATAGTTGATCTTGTTATAGCCAATTTTAAATATCACTATTTCATCCTATGTGTTAAATTATGGTAGAAACTATAGATATTGATAATTTTAATATTTATTTGTCATTTAAATGTCCTAAATGTGAATATCAGAATGATGAAATATCGGGGGCAGATTTGACGAATGGAGATGCTGAATGCGGGATGTGTGAAACTATATTCAAGATAGAAGGACTTGATACAATCAAGATAACAGCTTTTATTGAATAAGGAAATATTTTTAGCAATTTTGAAATAATCGATAATATTTATTAAGAAAACGAAGAATATAAAAATAAACTATCGAATTCTTACTTTAATGAAATTACCTAGTAGAAAAACTTTGGATGGACCTTCAAGATCTCCTCATAGGGCGATGTACAAAGCAATGGGATTAAAAGATGATGATTTAAATAAACCCCTCATTGGTGTATCTTCTACTTCTAACGAAGCAACACCATGTAATATTCATTTAGGTAAACTCGCTCAATTTTCAAAAAAAGGCGTATCAGACTGTAATTGTACTCCAAGGGAATTCACAGCTATCGCTGTTTCAGACGGAATCGCTATGGGTCATGAAGGAATGAAGGCTTCTTTAGTTAGTAGAGAAATAATTGCAGATTCAATTGAAGTAATGATGAGAGCTCATCAATATGACGGTTTGGTTGGAATTTCTGGATGTGATAAGAGTCTTCCTGGAACCTTGATGGGAATGGCTCGGTTAAACTTGCCATCCATTTTTGTTTATGGAGGAACAATAATGCCAGGAAGCTGGAATAACAGAGATGTTACTATACAGGATGTTTATGAAGCTGTAGGTTCATTTGAAGCTGGAAATATCAATTTAGAAGAGTTATTACAATTGGAGAATGTTGCATGTCCGTCAGTGGGTTCATGTGGAGGAATGTATACCGCAAATACAATGGCATCAATAAGTGAGGCGTTAGGAATGTCATTACCAGGAAGTGCTTCACCTCCAGCAGAAAGCGAAAGAAGAAATGAAATATGTTATGAAACCGGAAAGAAAATCTATGATCTAGTGGAAAATAATATTTGTCCTAAAGACATTTTAACTTTTGAGGCTTTTGAAAATGCAATAGCAATAACAAATGCTTTGGGAGGATCCACAAATGCTGTACTTCATTTGCTAGCAATAGCCAAGGAAATAGGAGTCAAACTTACACTGAAAGATTTTGAAAGAGTTAGAAAACGTACTCCTCATATAGTCAATATGAGACCAGGAGGGATATATGTTATGTTGGATTTGGATAAAATTGGTGGAATTCCAATCATACTAAAGAGTTTATTAAAAAAGGGTCTAATTGATGGTGAAACACTAACCGTTACTGGTAAGAATATGAAGAAGAATTTGGAATCATTTACAATAAATGTATCTATTGATGAAAATATTTTAAGATCTTTTGAAAGACCCTTGCATAGTGAGGGGACTCTTAAAATTTTGAAAGGTTCTCTAGCTCCAGATGGTGCTGTGGTAAAGATTGCTGGTGTCAATTCTACAGAATTTATTGGTAGAGCCAAAGTTTTTGAAAGTGAGGAAGAAGCATTCAGGGAAATTTCAAAGAAAAAAATTGTTGAAGGAGATGTTGTGATTATTCGGTATGAAGGTCCTAGAGGGGGACCCGGTATGAGAGAGATGCTATCTGTAACAGCAGCATTAGTAGGACAGGGACTAGGTGAAAAAGTTGCTATGGTTACTGATGGAAGGTTTTCTGGAGCAACTAGAGGATTTATGATAGGACATGTATCACCAGAGGCCATGTTAAGTGGTCCAATAGCACTAGTAAAGAACGGAGATAGCATACGAATAGATATCAAAAAAGGAAAAATAGATTTAGATTTATCTAAAACAGAACTTGGGCGAAGAGAGAAGAAATGGAAACCACTAAAGCCACACTATAAAACTGGAGCCCTTGCAAAATATGCATCGTTGGTTAGTTCGGCTTCTGAAGGTGCAATTACTAGACCAATTATAGAATCTAAAAATCAGCGATGAAATTCTATTCTCATTTTATTTATTTTTAATCAAATATTGCTAGAATAATAATTAATTAATTTACCAGGTCAAAAAAAGAAGAATGAAATTTTAGGCTCTTGGGAACGGTAGTATGAGATCTCCTATTATGAATTCAGCTTTGTCTTGCTCGTTAAAATTGAGATTGACACATACATTTACCAGATTCTTGTCGAAGTTTATACCTCCTAGACCATTACCATTTGCTGTATTTGCTGCGTTAATAATAGAAATAAAAAAATTATATGGTATAACTACGATAGTTGTATTCTCCTTTTACAGTATAGGTATGTTTTTTATTTTATAGTTAGAATCAGAATATAATACAAAAAGGATCTATTCTTTAACGCTTAAGTGTATGTAATACTATATTATAGTTACCACTGAAATCTCATTAGCGTATTTTTGCGGCACTATCCTCAAATCTAATGCAGACAGAAAAAAAGAACTATATATCATAACCTATTGAGAATCTTCACGCCCATTCGGTGGATTACTTCCGTAAATCCTCCAACTATATAATATTCATGAATGATATTACCAGAGAAATAGATAGATGATTGGTGAAAATCCTTTATAATATATTACCAAAATACTTGTGCTTATTACTGTCAATAATAATATATCCGTAGTCAAGTTAGTCCAGTTAAAATATGAGAAACTTATGAAAGATTGAAAAAACATAATCAATATCATAATAATAACAATAATGATAATGTGGATTCACGGTTTAATGATCCTGCTTTCAATTACTTTAAACAAAATAATCTTGTGACTCCTGCGCTAGTGACTACAGATTTTGTGTATTTGAGATTGGTATGAGATAGAAGTATTGATGACAAAAATTTTGGAAAGATACAAAAAGATAAAAAATTGGAAATGCAAAAGTGGTCCAACATTTTAAATGATCTAAAGAATAATGAAGCAATCATAAAGAAAGCAATTGTATCTGCAAACAATCACTATGCTGCTTTTGGTCCTATGACTGCTAGAATGTTGAGATGATAAATCTCACAGTGAAGATAATATCATTTCTTATTATAAATTATAAACGTTATTTTGATAATATTGAAAATGAAAATTATTCTGAATTTGACAATTTAAATTATAAAAAAGACAAGACAATCATCAATTCACATTTTTTAAATAGAATAATAATAATAAATAATAAAGGATTAAAAGTTGAATTTTATATGATATTATTAATAGAATATTAGACTTTTATGAATGGGAAAAACCATAATAATTATAGAAATTCTATAACAAAGTCTCAAGTACAAAATTGTACAAATATGGATAATTTAAAATATTCATGTTTCAACAAAACCAAAGATATAAAATATATATTTTTAATTGTGCAATAAATTCTAAATTGAAATGATAACCCCAGAAGAATTTCAATATTGGGCTAATAAAATTAAAACTCGATCTCAAGAAAGAATTAATGATTCTGATGAAAACCGAATAAGATTAACAACAAATCCTAGAATCTATCCATGGTTTGAATTTATCGTGGATTCAAGAGATACAGAAGCAATTGATTCAATAATTTATATGATCAAAGAAAATTTAAACAGTATTCCTGAGGAATTTAGATATGAATTTCAACAGGTAATATTAGATGGATTGGATAGAATGAAAAATAGAAAAAATACTGGTTATTTCTACTGAAATATAAAGTTAATAAGAATTATTTGAATACTATTCTAAATTACTTTTTAGTTATCAACTAGAAATTCTTGAATCCTGATGCTGTTTTTTCTGCACTGGGGGAAAACTTTGTTCATTGCATGTATTATCTTCTTCATTGGTGCTACCTGACGACATGTTGTAGTTCTCAGCTTTTGTAGCATATGCTGGGTCTTTTGGTTGCTATATCTCAATTATAAGATCACTAACCAAATGAAAATATTAGTTCATTATATGCCTTAATGAAACTCTATTTTCCATAAATGTTTTTCATAAGAAGGTTGTAATAATAGTTTCTCATGATAAGAAAATCCACAGCTATCTAACAGATCCTCAAAATCAAAACGTTCACTTAAATACAATCTACATTCTTCTTTGTAATAATCTTTTAGAGCTCTAGTAATTTTATCTGACTGTTCAGGAGTAGAATACACATACCATAAATTATGAGCTGTACGTAAATTTGATAAATGATTGTTTTTAGATAATTTTAAAGGTTCTTCATAGAATTTATTCATCAATTCTCCATTTACATCAATCCATGAGGGACTTCTCCATGACGCCAGTTTTTTGAAACCAAATTCTTCGTATTCACATCCCCCATTAACTCCACATTGTCCTCCAGCGTCAAATGTAGTAATTATACATTTTGTTAATCTTGCTATATGTCTACGAAAATCAGTTCCCGGTTGCATCCACCCCACAAATACTATATCAAAAGAGTTCTCCCTATAGTTTAAAACTTCTATTGGATAAGAATGAACGTAATCCGGCTTTGGTCTGTTTAGTATATAATACAACGTTGCATTTTGTTCTATTCCTATAGCTTTTGGTAGATATTTTTTTATTTTTGTAAGGAAATCACCGTTTCCACATCCCACATCAACAAAGGAAGGATCTTGGGAAAGAGACTTCGCAATGGAAACTATTCTCAAAATATCTATCTTTCTATAACAAAAGTAAGTTCCTGAAAATAACGGAAAAATAAATCTTTCGTGGTGTAGAGGTGGATTTTGTAATTTATATTGCTTATAATATGAATAAGCTTTTTGGATTTCATCCAGTGAAAAAGACATTTTTGAATGATAATGTAGATAACATATTTTTATATAAATTACATGTAAAACGATCATCTCTCATACTATTATGTTAAATATATCATTATAATTTTTTTTATAACATCGTTAAAATATCCCAAAAGGCTTATTAATCTATAGTATTAATTCATAACATGGGTAGAAGCTTTAATGACTGGTGGACTAGTGTTCCAGCAGATTTAAAAGAAAAAGCACGCAGAGGAGACGAAAATAATAAACCACTTTTGAACCAAGTTAATTATGTACTTCTTCATTTGCACTTGGCAGGAAAACATGATGTAAAACCATCACATGAAGAATTAAAAGATTGGTTACATAGTGGTCAAGTAGACGTTATGAGAACTAATAAATAATAATAATCTAAAAATTTAATCTAAAAATTTTTAATTTTTAGTTTCTTCCTATTTTATAAAATTTATATCTTAATAATTATAATAATTATAAGTTTGTTTATAATTCAAAACATAAATGTTTAATTATAACACTGTTTTGATATCGACATAGGGTTTAAATAGTTTCACCAGTATCCGTCCCTTAGTGAAATATTGAATGACAATTGCAATACTTCCAGATGTTGATGAACAAAGATGTATTGGATGTGCACTTTGTGTAGAAATTTGTACTGCTCTTGGTCCAGATGTTCTTAGAGTAAAACCAGTAGAAGGCTGGAAGAGAGGTAAAGCCTTTGTATTTTATCCAGAAAGATGCATTTCTGATGGTGCCTGTGTAGGAGTATGTCCAACACATGCAATATTCTGGATGAGACCAATGGAATACACACCAGGACAACCAGTTCCATTACACAAGAACGGTGTATTTGACAAGGGCTGGGAAGAAGGTTAAGAAAAGAGTAGTCTGATACAACAATAAAAAATCATTTTATTTTTTCTTATTTTATTATCTAAAATATTATTTCATAAATATAAGATAATGTACTTATTTTAAATGACTAGAATAGGAATTACCGGGAATCCGGGAGTAGGAAAACATACT
>DATFEP010000028.1:0-4139 GCA_035250975.1 Nitrososphaeraceae archaeon
AATGAAGAGTTTGTTATCCTCTTTTTCTATCTGAGCAATATTCTTCTTCTTGTCGTAAGAATCGTCATCGTAGCTGTTGTAACTACTGCTACTGTCATATCTATTGCTATCGTAGGAGTTACTATAATAGGAATCTCCTCCATACGATTTGTCGTCATACCCTTTTTGTGGTGGTGGGTAATATTGTTGTGCATACACATCCTGAGAACCAAGTGATATTGGTTGTGTTTGAAAACTTGATGGGATGCTTAGCATTGTGCCAGACAAGAATATGAATCCAAAAAGAGAGACATAAAACAATGAAAAAAGATTGTCTCTTTTTGTATCTTTCTTCTTGCTGCTACTATCTTTATTAGCTAGCATGTCTATTACTGTTCAAAAGATGATATCTGAGGTTCGACAGTTCATTCTCTTAATACATTCTCTTAATACATTCTCTTAATACATTCTCTTAATACATTCTCTTAATACATTCTCTTAATACATTCTCTTAAGCGCTTGAGTAAACACAATATAGTCAATTTGAATAATACTATGTTACCAATCATGGATTACTAAAAATGCTATAAAAAAATCTTAACATTTAGTCTACTATCCATTAAAATGCACTATGTTACCAGACTTTTCGTACTAAAACTTTTAAATATAAATTTCCTTATGAGTACTTAGTGATGAAACTGGGTTTCGTTACAAAAAAAAATAAGTGTTTGGAAAAAATATTATTTGAAAATTTAATATTTCAAGAGGCAGAAATAACGTTATAAATAAATGATAGTAACATAATTACTTAGAAATAATCTTTAGGTAGAAAGTCAAATATATATACGATAGAAATTTCTATATAACATAGGTTCCAAATATACAAGATGTGTCAAATACCTCTATTTATAGCGTATTATACTAAATAACGCTCATTTATAGCCGTAAACACAAGCCACACAAAACAATTTATACAAAATATATCTAAAATATAAAATATTTCTATAGAATATTTATACAGATAACACATTAAAATATTTAGTCTATAGACAATAAATTTATATTATAAATTGCTCATATAATATATATCCCCTAAGTAATCTTGGGGGGTCGAAAGTGAACGTCTAGATATCTGTCAACATTTAGATGTTCACATTATAATTTATTTATTGGTTTTTAGCATATTAAATGATCAGATTCGGTGGGATTTATAATGCTAGTAGTATGGGTCCCATTGAGTGTTTTTGCAATATTTCAAATATTAGTAAAGCTATTAGTAATAATAACAGAAACAATATGAAGTATTATCTGATATTGTAATAGAACTTAATGGTAAAGTATATGGTTCACAAAGGGATAGAGATTCAAGAACTGGATTCCTTGACTTACTCGTATATTATGAAGTACCGGAAGGTAAAAGGGACGAAGTTAAGAGAAGGTTTAAGTTTGTAAAAAGTAAACCTACTTCTATTAGTCATGCAGCTTAATTTATCATAAATTATTTTATTTTAACAATAAAATATTTTTAATATGTTTTATTAAAGTAAATTATCGTGGCTAGAAAGATTGCAGGTGTTCCTAATAGCAGACTTACCCGTCTAATAAATCCTTCCGGCGGTAGTAGAACCATGCAATTATCAGAAGAGACTTTTCAGACATCGAAGGAACATGCATCGCATTATTATTCAAGTCCGAGTTTTGATGAAGTTCTAGTTAATCTGGTAAAGTTTTATGAACAGAATGATGGACGAAGTCACAAATATGACAGTTGATTGATTAACAAATGCGTAACACTGTTAGGTACGTATTGCATGCTATTAAATACTTGAATTAATTTCGTTACAGTTACCATTAGAATCTCTATACTGTATTTTCGCGGCACTAAACTTAATGCAGAAAGAAAAAAAGAAGTATGTAACACAACTTATGGAGAATCTTCACGCCTATCTGGTGGATAACTTTCACGAATAAATAATTATAAGTGTTTTAGTTAGTAATAGTAAAAAATAAAAAAAGTGAGTTATGGTCTATCAATTGGTGGATTATGGGTTAGGTGGTGGATTATCAAAGCAGATTGCTACTGCTTGGAATGTTATCGGTTGTGCCATACCGCCATTTAGTGTTACTATCCATCCATTTCCTGTTGCTGTTGGTTCAGAGCGGAATATATTATTTATATTTGCGAAATTGTTAAGTACTAATACACCTCCACTAATAGCAAAATCATTCTCCTCTACACAAGTAGCGGTTGCTGTAGCTCCAGCTGCACTTGTTGATGTAGATGTAGTACTATTAACTCGATAGAGATTGGTGCCATTTAGGAAAGTGATGCCTGGAGGACCTTGTGGACCTTCTGGACCTTCTGGGATCTCCAAGTCACAAACGTCTGGTGCCTTCACAAAGAATCCTTCAAACTGTCCTGTTTTACAGACAAATTTATGATCTTTGCTTGGATGTTTCTTATAATTTTTATTATCTGCATACTTATCAGCGAATTCTAATTCTACTCTGGAATCATCATTATAACCGTATTTATTGTAATCTTGATTGTAATAACTATTGTCATCATATCCATATTGATTTTCATCTTGGTAATAATCATTATTATCATAACCGTATTGATTGTCGTACATTTGTGCTTGTGCATTTGCTATGATTGATGGGTTTAGAGCCAGTATACTTGTCGCTAGTATTGCTCCTAGTATAGAAGCAAAAACTATCATTCTGTTGTTATTATTGCTCATTACATTGTTAAATACGAATTTAATATATCTAAGGTTGGAAGGAACATTATCTAATCTTGTAATATTTTATCATGCTGAATTATTGACTATAAAAAGCATATCAATTGATGTTTAAGTACAATACAAAATATGATTTATCTTTGCAATACCATATTTTTTGTATCTTTCTCATTTTATCACTATTAAAGTGAAATGTGAAAATAAAGAATAGAAAAATTTTCACATTTCAATTATTAAGAATATAGATAGATATTGAAATATTATATAGGATGTTCAGAATGGAGTTATGATTCATAGAACGGACCGTTCTATCCTGATAACCTAAATAACAAATACTGGTTACCATATTATTCCAAGATTTTCAAATTTGTTGAAGTGGACTCTACCTTCTACAAAATTCCTTCAAGGTTTATAGTCTTGAATTGGGCAAGAAGAACACCAGATGACTTAATTTGCTGTGAAATTTCCCATTTACTACCCATTCACCTAATAAATAGGAACTTTTAGTATTTATTCTCATGTTTGTTTATATTCCACTTCTTCTAAATATAGAATTGATAAAATAATATGGCATACCCAACAGGTTTTGGATCAACTACTACGAGAAAGAGAAGTTTTAATGACTGGTGGAATAATGTACCCTCAGACTTAAAACAAAAAGCCAGAAAGGGAGACGAAAGTAACAAACCATTATTAAATCAGGTAAATTATGTTTTTTTACATCTACATCTTGCAGGACAACACGACTTAAAACCATCTCATGAAGAATTAAAGGATTGGCTGCATAACGGCCAGGTAGACATCCTTAGAAAATAATACCACAACTTTTTTTTCTTTATTTTTTTTAATATCCAAAGTCATTACTTGGTTTTCCCCTTCGAGTCTTTCAGACTCAACCATATCCTCAATACCGCAACTAGAATAATAACTGCTCCTCCAAAGATCATAGCCAGCATCATACTATCTGGAGTCATTTGTGTTTTCTGTCAACTAATTAATTTCCACTCTCGTTATATTCTGGTTTTCAAGATTCTCATGGATAATCCCTAGATAGCAAACTCGTGAATCTGCCGATATGTCTTCTGCCTCAAGTCATCAGACTCAATTAATATTAAATCCTTTTTCATGTAATGCAGTCCACACATTGAGTATTTACTTCCGCAAGTTGAAATATCGTTATAATCAATCATATTGTCATTGTCTATTTTTCTATTGTTATTGTTGTTAATATCTTCTTTCATATCTGTTATTTTTCCCCGATTTTTTTAATTCTGTATGTATGTAGCAACGAATATCGCAATAATTATCTCTACTATCAGAGGTTGGATCAATGTATGAATTTACATTAGCAAAAATGTTTAAAAGATATTTAAATGAATTTGACAAAATAAATTATTATATTGTTATATGTTACCG
>DATFEP010000036.1:0-27321 GCA_035250975.1 Nitrososphaeraceae archaeon
TGATGAATGCTGATACTCTTTTTCTCTTGTAAATCCGTAATGAACCAAATCGTTGAATCCATTCCCAGACTGCAACATGACTTC
The DNA here is from genome assembly GCA_035250975.1 of Nitrososphaeraceae archaeon. Classification (GTDB taxonomy): domain Archaea; phylum Thermoproteota; class Nitrososphaeria; order Nitrososphaerales; family Nitrososphaeraceae; genus TH1177. Next base: position 85 of record DATFEP010000036.1, read on the forward strand.
TTTTCTCATCTCTAAAGATTACTAATGCTTTAGATGTATTCCGTAGACTCAAACCAACAAAGTACAAATACAAAGAATACATTACTATACATATAGATGATCTATTTCTGACAAATCTCAATAACATATGTCAGAATAGAACGCTCACAGCTAAAGCTCTATCGTTAACTTAACAGCACCAGAAAAAGTAATTTAATCATTGATTTTTTTATATCTGTTAATAATTGCATTTATTCTTGAACCGTATTTTTCCTTATATACATTTCTGCATGCATCACAACAAAAAAAACGTTCGTGGCTACCAAATTTCAGAGTATACAATTTATTTACAATAGGTGTATTACAATGATTACACTTTACATCAAGGGTGATTCCATGAGTAGATGACTCGATATCTTTTTTCTTTTGTAGTAATTGCTATGTTATATATTCTTGATATTTTATTAGACTATCAATTTCAAAATAATTAGCTTCTTTGTGTTTGGAAATCCGTAACCTATTTAAATCAAGAATTGGAGATACAGATGTTATAACACCCATATCCACAAGTCTATTAAATCTAGCCTTAGCTGTTGGTGTACTTACGCCTATTTCTTTGGATATTTCACGAAATGATTTGCGACCATCATCTAATAGAGATTTCAATAATGCATTATCTCTATCACTAAGAATTATGACCAATATTTTATTTAGAACAAATACATATTAAAATTTTAGATTTGTAAACAAAATAGATTATCTATCTCAATACAGTTTATAAATTAATGGCTAAATTACAAAGTCAGAAATATCGTACTTGTATAGACGCATGTAATGAATGCCTTGAAGCCTGTGAACTGTGTGCGGTAAAATGTCTGTATGATGAGAATGTAAAATCATTGGCAAAATGTGTAGAATTATGTGTTACATGTTCCCATGCCTGTGCTGCTGCATCATTGGTAATGTCTGGTGAAAGTGAATATTCAAAAAAAGTTTGCAATTTGTGTGCCGAGATATGTGAAGCGTGTGCTTCTGAATGTGAAAAACATGGTCAGAATATGGAACACTGCATGCTATGTGCTGAATCCTGTCGTCTATGTGCACAAGAATGTAGAAATATGAGTTAATTAATCCTATTTTATTTTTTTTAGTTTATGTTATAATAATTATCTATTTAAGTGTTGAATAAATCATATCATTTCACTTAGGGCAATCATTATTTAATACATATATAGAATTTTTTTTATATTAGGTAGTCTAAAAAAAAATAATGATAGATAGGATACAATATATACTATTCATAGTAACAGTAACAATGGGCATCTCATTATGTATTAGCAATGTCGCTGTTTCGGCGGCAATGACGGTCAATCCCCAAACCTTACAAGAAATAGAAAGTCATCTAAAAGAAGTACAGACAGCGTTAGACAACAAGTATATTGGAGGTGCAAAAAGGCATTTGGATTTAGCAATGGAACTTTTAACTCAGCTTACAAACAAAACTGCCGGTTTGGAATCCTCACCTAGCATGGCTGATAATACAACAAGCATCAGATAAATTGGTGGATAAGGATAAAGATTTTTTTCTCACTTTTAGTGTGAATTGCAATACAGCAATATATTTTGTTAATACAATTTTTACATTTTATAACATTATTTTTAAGTTCATTATAATTACAGTTGCCAGTGAGCATTTACACTCATAGCATACAACGTCCTTTGTCATTTCTTTCTTTTACTATTTTCAAATTATTAAGATAGAGACTTCCATCTTTTGATATTGTAGAATTATAGAAATTATTTATAGGGGTTAGAATTTTACAAATAAAATTGATAATTTTTCCTCATAGTATGTTTTCTCTGTTTGTTCCTTCAAGAATCCATGTGTTACCTTCATCTATGCTTTTGTATACACTTGAAGCAATTTCCTTTTGAGACGTTTATTGATTTAGTATTGTATAGATTTCACCATTCTGTCCTAATGCAAATTTCCATGCTGCTTTGGCATATGGAATTTGACCATCTGTCTTGATCCAATTATTAATGGAATTATCTGATTTTATTAATATCCATTTTGATTATTAGTTTCTTCTTCTACCTTCGGTATTACATATGCAAATAGTTCATCATCTTGGTTAAACCTCAGTCCTGTAACAACAGAATCTCCAATTACTTCAGATTCAATTTTCTTCCAATTGTTTGCTTGGTCATTGATGAAATCGATGGTGATCCCAATTCTGCAAATATTACTCAAAGATGTTGTACAGCATTAACACCTCCAAATCCACCAACAGAATATGATACAATCGCTGAAGGTTTAAAATAATATTCTTCAAGAAAATAATCAAGTATATTTTTCATAGCTGCAGAGGTACTATGGTTATATTCTGGAGTTATGGGCATATATCCATCTGTTTCCACAATTTGGTTCCTCAATTGTTTTAGATTTTCAGGTGGATCTATAATTCCTTGTACATTTTATCTAAAAGTTGCAAATCGAGTTGGAGTGGATCTATAAAATATACGATATGGCCTACCTTTCAATCCTGCCTAGATATAGAATTCATCACCTTCAACTTTTCATAGACTTGAACGAAAGTAGAAAATTCTAGAATTCAATTAGATTATTAGTTGATGTTCAACATAAAAATAAAAGAAGATGCAGTAGATAAAAATGAGATTAGATAAAATATGAAAATCCATTAACAAAACTTTAGCTATTAAATAAGAAATATATTTTTGAATTTATTAATGATGAAGAATGCAAAACTACAGTTAATAGTAAGATGGTATTTTCTTATAATATTAGGTATGAATAAGAAGATCAAAATAATAATTGGAGGAGTTATTGCAATTATTGCTATAGCTATAGGCACATATACAATTTCTCCGTTATTTATCAACACTACAGTAGATGAACCACTTCCACCAAGCAAGGATATAGATTTTAAAGAATTTATGGAATTGAGTGAAGATCAGAGAGCTACTATTGGCAAGGATATGACTCAAGAAGGGAAAGATAGTATTATGAGAGTGTTCGCACAAGAAAATGTAACTGTTAATGATGAAATGACTCTGCCAGAGAATCAAACTAACATGTTGACTGGGAACTTAATCGATGCTGGTGACGGTTTTCATATGGCCTCGGGACAAGTAAAAGTGCTACAAGTTCCAGATGGAACCCAGGTTCTAAGATTTGAAAATCTTGAGGTAACTAATGGACCAGATCTATATGTCTATCTGTCTACAGACACAACTGCAGACGATTTTGTTAGTCTAGGAAAACTAAAGGGTAACATGGGAAACCAGAATTATCCAATTCCCGAAAACACGGATCTTGAAAAATATAAGACAGTATTAATCTGGTGTCAGGCCTTTTCTACGTTGTTTGGGAGTTCCCAATTATCACCTACATAATTTTTCTATCTTTCTTTTCTGCAAATATCATTATTTAAAGATATAATTTACTAATTGTTAACAAAAGATAAAAGACAGAGATTTCTTGGAAAAATAAATATTTTATAATGTAGTTAATAGATCGAGAATAAATTTTGAATAAAGATAACGATAAAAATGAAGATCTTGAAACAGTCCTAGTAATGCAAGGTGGAGGCTCTTTGGGTGCATATGGCTGTGGTGTTTATAAAACCTTAGCAAAACACAATATTGATTTTGATATTATTTCGGGAACATCAATAGGTGCAATCAATGCATCAATTATAGTCGGTTCAAAATCAGGTGAGCCAGCTACTGCACTGGAAGATTTCTGGCTTGATTTGTCGGAGAAATTTACTTTATCCCTTCCAGAAAGTTTAAGACCTTATTTTTCATCAACATATTCACTATTTTTTGGCAACCCTAAAGCATTCAAACCTGCTTGGTTTCCACCATACTCTCCGTTTTCCTATTTTAATTCTCCCTATTTATATGGAATTGCACCGTTAAAAAACACCTTAGAGAATCATATAGATTTTACCAAACTTAACAGTAACAAAAGCTCACGTCTAATTATTACATCAACAGATATACAAAACGGCGAAGCTGTGGTCTTTGACAACCGTCAAAAACCTATTGATACAGATCATATAGTTGCCTGCGCAGGATTTCCATTTTATGGTATAGAATGGACCTTTAAAGATGGACGGTATCTATGGGACGGGGCTCTGCAAAGTAATACTCCATTAAGAGAAGTGATTGATGCATCGCCCAAGAACGACAAGAAAGTGTATATGATAAATCTTTTTCCTCGAAATCATTGTGACCTGCCAAGTAACATGTTTGAAGCAATACATAGAGCTAGAGATATCTCACATACAGATAAAACTGATCATAATGTTAGAATGTCACATGTTATTTCAAAATACTTGCTGATGTTAAAGGAAATGCATGAGATAATTGGTAGTGTAGAAGAGCATTTGGATTCAGAACGAAAAGCAAGATTGATGAAAGTGGAACGACTTTACCATAAATTCGCACTAGATCATGGTGCTATGATTAAAGAGATAGTTAGAATAGAGAGATCAGAAGAGACTCATTTCCTGTTTGAAGATGCCGATTTTTCAGTAAATACTATAAAAAAATTAATAAGTCAAGGCGAAAGAGATGCAGAAAAAGCTATTAGTAAGAGTAAAATGAAGCACTGATTTCGACCTAAAATTTAATAAAAAACATATTATTTTCAAAAATATAGTATTATGTTACCAGATTTTAATTAATATCCAGATATAGGATATAAATATAAGTTTAAGATTGCTAACTTGAAACATAAATTATAATTGTTGTCTTTTTTTGTATATAGAATCATTTTCAATAGTTGAGATCGAAAGTAACATTCCTAAATATGTATCTGACTTCAGTATACGTGGCAAAAGAAAAATAACATATAATGTACAGAAATATTCTATTCTACATGGTGTTCGTGAAACAGCTTGTCATAGAAACGTATAGATTTTATATTTACGAATTCTAACATTCCATATCTGGATAGTTCCCTTCCAAATCCACTATGTTTAATCCCTCCAAATGGAACTCTTGGATCTGAAACAACCATATTATTAACAGTAACAATTCCAGATTCAACCACTCTTGATAATTTATCAGCTTTATCTAAATTTTTAGTCCATATGCTAGCTCCCAAGCCAAATTCAGAATTATTTGCTATTTTGATGGCTTCAGTTTCATCCTCTACAACCGTTATTGGAGCCACCGGTCCAAATGTCTCCTCATTTGCAACACGCATATCTGGAGTAACTTTACCAATTATCGTAGGTTTATAAAATGCACCTTTACTTCCGATCCTCTCACCACCAGTTAATATCTCACCACCTTTACTAATTGCGTCGTTAACCGTCATGTCAATGTTTTCCATGCTCTTCAAACTTGAAACTGGACCTATATCAGTGTTATCTGCCAGTGGATCTCCGATTTTTAGATCTTCTGTATTTTGTACAAATTTTTCTACAAATTCACCAGCAATTTTTTTTGCTACAATAAATCTCTTTGAAGCAATACAGCTCTGTCCACAATTTAAAAATCTCCCCTTCATTGCTCCCATCGCAGCTTTATCTACATCTGCATCTTCTAATACTATGAAAGGATCACTTCCACCCAGCTCAAGTACGCATTTTTTAAGTTGAGATGTCGCCTTTTGTGCAACCTTTGCTCCAATTTCTACACTACCGGTAAATGTTACTCCATTGATGTCTGAATCAATCAATGTCTCTGCTATACTTGAATTTCCTACTAAAGTACTAAATACTCCTTCTGGTACTCCTATTTTTTTCATCAGATTTTCTATTTCTATTCCACATTGTAGTGTGGCACTAGCAGGTTTCAACACTATTGTATTTCCGGCAATCAATGAAGGTGCTGCAAATCTCAACGCCTGCCAATAAGGAAAATTCCATGGCATTATACTTCCAATTATTCCAATAGGTTGAAACGTTATTGTAGTCTTGATTGCGTCACTATTTAACGACTCGTCATTTAGATAGATTTCTCCATTATATGCATAGAAGTCCATAACCCATGCGCATTTATCGACCTCCGATCGTGATTCTTTTATTGGTTTTCCCATTTCTTGCGTAGCTATCCGTGCAAGCATTTCCTTATCTTTTCGTATTTGCTCGGCTAACTGGTGCAAAAAAACTGATCTGTTGTGACCATTTGATTTCCATCTTACAAATTCATTTCTAGATTTTTTTATAACTTCTGTCACTTGTTCTTTATTCATATTATCATATTCTGCTAAAACTTGTTCTGTAGCTGGATTTATTGTCCTTACTTTATTATTATGCATATTTTGGATATACATATCTGTTATATTAGATTGACTTTGTTCACGTGGATAATTAAAGAACCAAAAAAAATTATGAATGATATTTAAAATGTTTTAATACTGCCTATGAGTTTATTTGATAATGTTATTTTTTCATGACATCAATTTAGTCTACATATTTACAATAAAAAAACGAAGTCGTTTCTAAAATGAAGGCTGTACAGGTGATAAAACCAAAAGAAAAGTTAGAAGAAAGAAAATTGGTGAACCCAAAACCAAGAGGCAAGCAAGTTGTTGTAGAGATTAATTCTGCAGGTGTATGCCATAGCGATATACATATCTGGGAGGGAGGTTATGAGGGGACAAAAGGACAAATTATGAGTGTGCTAGAAAGGGGAGTCAAATTTCCTTTAACATTGGGGCATGAAATTGCTGGTACCGTAGAAGCAGTTGGAAGTGATGTCGCTGGCATAAAGAAAGGACAAAATGTAGTTGTATACCCATGGATAGGTGATGGAGTTTGTCCTGCATGCCAAATTGGCGATGAACATATTTGTGGCCATCCCAGATCACTTGGTGTATTTTTGAATGGAGGTTACGCAGAGAAAGTTTGGCCCCGGATGCAAAATATGTCGTTGATATAGGGGATCTTGACCATGATTCAGTCTCTTCCTTAGCTTGTTCGGGATTAACTTCTTTTACTGTAGTAAAGAATGCTGTTACTTCACCAAAACAAACTATGGTTATTACTGGAATTGGAGGACTTGGTTTAATGGTAGTACAGATAGCTCGATCACTTTTGAATCCTACGATCATCACAGTGGATATTGATGACAAACGTCTCAAACATGCTAGTAAACTTGGTGCCGATCATGTAGTTAATTCAAGAAGTGGAGATGCAGTTAAGCAGGTTAAAAATATTACTAAGGCCTTGGTGCCGAAGCAGTGGTGGATTTTGTTAATGGTCCAATGACAGCAGGTCCAAGTCTGGAAATGTTATGAAAACGTGGTAAACTTGTGTTAGTGGGTTTGTTTGGAGGTTCAATTGACCTAAACCTTCCTCTTGTTCCATTGAGAGCTATGCAAATAATCGGTTCATATACTGGAAGACTTGCAGACCTCTCAGATCTTGTAGGCCTAGCGAGACGAGGTTCAATAAATCCCATAATCTCAAAACGTTTCAAGTTAGATCAGGCCAATGAGGCAATTAGTCAGCTAAAAGCTGGCAAGATAATAGGACGAGCTGTATTGAATCCCAATTCCTAGCTCAACATAACTTTTGACAATCAAGTTAAAAAATGAAATCATTTCTCATTAAATCATGATAGAATCTATATTAACATACGCACCATTAATCTCTGCAACAATAGTTTCAGGAGTTCTTACTATAGCTTTAATCAACTTTTCCTCGATGAGAAAAAATACCGACAGACAAAAACAACAAGAAATGAAAACTCTCATGGTACAGACTGAACAGCAGATTTATGCTAGAATTATGGAGATGAGATTGAATTTAGAAAACACTGAAGCCTTTACGAAAATCGCTATGGAGAGTCCAATATTTGCCGAGAGATTCAAAGTCGTCGAAACCCCATCAGAATATTATATTATAGTGGCATTCTTTGATCTTTTTGAAGATATATTTCATCTTCATAAAAATACAGTGCTAGATGATTTTGTATGGAAAAGATGGAAGGTTATAATGTCAACTATGATGACTATCCCTAGATTTCAGAAGGTTTGGGAGATTACAAGATCATCTCATCCAGATGAAGAATTTAGAAATTTCCTGGATTCATTAAATAAAGATAAAGTTGTTAATTAATTAGTTGACGTCTTAACTTGCATTCGAATTATAAATCGTTATAAAATATGTTTTTATTATATTGTATCAAATGGCTAAAATAGCTTTAATTCTGGGCTCTGTAAGAAGAGACAGACAAGGTATTAAGGTTGCAAGATGGATTGAAAAAAAACTACAAGATAGGCATCATGAAGTCTTCTTTGTAGATCCCATGGATTTGAATCTTCCTTTGTTAGATAGAATGTTTAAAGAAATGAAAGATCCATCTGAAAAGCTTAAAGACTTACAAAGAAAAATAAAAGATGCCGAAGGATATCTAGCGGTTACGCCTGAATATAACCGGAGTACCTCTGCAGCGATGAAAAACACTCTTGATTACTTTCTAGAGGAATATTTCTTTAAACCATCTGCTATTGTATCGTATTCGCCTGGAATTTTTGGCGGTGTCAATGCCGCTCAACTGTTAAGACTTGTCTTTGCAGAATTAGGTGCACCTTCGATTCCATCAGCATTTACTATCTCTAGAGTTCACAACGCATTTTCAGAAAATGGTAAATTAACCGACGAACAATATGAGAAAAGAATAGCTCGCTTTCTCGATGAATTTGAATGGTTTATTGCAGCATTAAAGAACCAACGAGAAAAAGGAGTTCCATACTAATAAAGTATTTTTTAATATATCAATATCAATATCAATATTATTATCTACTTATCGTCGGATATATCAGGAGATATATTTAAAAAATACCTTCTAGATTCATATGAATATTGATAATGATTTTCAGTATTTTTAAACTTTAAATATAAAACTTAATAAAATTTGTTGCAGAATAACTATTAGAATGACCAACAATAAACAAGAATTTAAGTGTGAAGGCTGTCATACTATCTTTGGTTCAGAAAGGGAATTAATGGAACATGAATCTTTCGCAAGACATAGACGCCCAGGTTCATGTTGGCAATAATGTATTGTTTATTACTAGAAGAACATTTAAAGAAAATGAAATATTTTTAGTTGAGTTCTTTAAATGATCCCATCTACTTTTGTGCAATCCGATTTATGTCTATTATCTATTAAATAAAAACATATTAAAATCAGCAGTTTTGTTTAAAAGTTTGAACTAATTACAATCTATGATGATAATATTTTGTTCCTATCTATTTGATAGATGGTATTTTATTTTTATTCTCTAATTTCTCAAATGAATTTGGCAAATTATAAATTATTGATCTGAATATTAAGGATATTAAAGAAACAAAAAAAGATACCGATTTTAATTCTACTCTAAAAAAGAATAGAAAATTTTAAAAAAGATATGAATGATTCAAAATTTTTAAGATGACAAACTTATTTTTTTATTTTTAGATATAAAAGATATAAAAAGTATTGTCATGTTCGTTAAATTAAAAGTATTCTTTTTTTATCTTTTTCTTCTTTGGTCTGGGTCTCTCCTGTTCTGATGAATCTACAAACGATTTGAATCTTGGGAAACGTTTCTGTACTTGCTCTATGGTTCTCAATCTTTTCTTTGTACATTTATTTTACAATTTTTGAGGTAATGGAATCTCCCAACTACATGTCATACCTGAAGCCCTCCGAGCCCATATACTAGTAGGGTTCAATGATATTTTTGCAAAGTTTAACTTGGAAAATAAATCATGGTGCTAAACTTGACATATTTTGGTATACTCTAGCATCTTCCAGACTGGTCATGTTTTGATATACTCTATCTTGTCCAAGACTAGACATATTTTGGTATACTCTAGCATCTTCCAGACTGGTCATGTTTTGGTAAACTCTAGCATCTTCCAGACTGGTCATGTTTTGATATACTCTATCTTGTCCAAGACTAGACATATTTTGGTATACTCTAGCATCTTCCAGACTGGTCATGTTACGATACAATGTGATAGTAATTATAGTATTTCCAAGTAAAGATAGTTCATATTTATTTATATTAACATCTGGAATCATATGCAATAAACGGAAATGATTAAAATCTATATATGTCATATCATTTACATTTTTGCTTAATGGTTTAGTATTTTCTGAATATGTTATAGATATTATTTTATCTTTAATGCCTTTCCAATCGTTATGAGAGTATTTTTTGATAGTATTTATATTATTTTCATTAACATCTCTTTGTGCAAAAGATAATTCAAAAAATGATAAAAATAGTATACTACTACTGATAAAGGAAATACTAATAAACAAAAAAAGAATTTGAATAGGTTTTTTTCTTTCTGTCTTCATAGATTGAAGAATTGAAATAACTATATAATAATTTTATACAAATTATTTGCTATTAGTATTATAATCAAATTATTATCAAATATATAATAATTTTTATTATTTAGAACTACAAAATTGTGTCAAAAACAGTTGACAATCGTCCGATTGCAATGATTTAATTATTATTTATTAATTTAAATTGCTAAGCCTAAATAATAAATTATATTCTTTTTCTGACCCGTGAGTTTTTTTACACAAACATTTCTGCCATTAGAAAACTTTTAATCTATTAAATGACCTGTTCTAGCATTTTCTAATGCATAGAATAGTCTGTCAAGATGTTTCGTTTTAATAAAAAGAGTTACAGTAAAATGAGTGCCGCTCATAGTCTTATCTAATATTAATAAAAGTTTATTTCTTTCTTTAGTAATATATTGATCAAAATTCAAAATAGAGAACCAATATTATAAAATAAGATCTTCTTTAACAAATCCTTCAACAAAAAGCATTGAATCTTAATGTTCATGAATATTCAATTTAGAATTTGCTTATTTTTTGCCCATTAACTCATAAACATAATTAACATGTTCATAAGTTTTCAATTTCTTATCTTCTGGTATTTTTATTTTTTTAGTTCTAAATGTATTGTTAGTTATCTTTCTTAATGCATTATTCAACTCTTTCGAAATGATAATTTGATCATTATCAGCAAATCCCTCAAGTCTACTACAGAAATTAACATCATCTCCAATAGCAGTAATCTGACTTCGAAGAGGAGAATACCAATATCCAAATAGAACTTGACCAATATGCATACCACATTTCAAATTTATATTGGTAGTAGGCTTGTAATCATAATGAGAATATAAAATTTTCATATGTTTTTCCTTAATTTTTATAAAATTCGTCTTTAACTCTAAAGCAGCATCCATTGCTTTTGAATGAACTATATCAAATTTTTTATCTTGGTAACCGAAATAAGCAAAAATTCCATCGCCTATAAATTTATCCAATATTCCATTATTTTTTTTTATCACCCTTGTTGCTTCACTATAATAATCTCTTAATAAGTATTCTAATTCATGAAATATAAGACCTTGTTTTTTCATTCGTTTTTTCATTAATGCTTTTAATTCTTTAATTAAGGCAGAAAATTTACTTATATCCCAAAATACAATAATGAAATTATTGATGTTGACTCCATCTAACTTTAATTCTTTAATATGTTCGTATATGAATGGATCAAAATACATACTTAGTTGTTGCTTAGAATAAGGATCATTATCTGTAATATTTTGATCAGTCATATATTTACACCAATTATCTATTTCCATTAAGATAGATTGACAGGTTGGGAATCTGGATATTATATCTCTTATGAAGATATCTTAATCTTTGAGTATTGCTCATATTTTCATAGTCTTCAGTAAAAATAATAATACTATTAACTTCTCTTCTATGGATTTTACATACATAATCTATTCGTTCATAATTATAATTAAACATGATTTCTCCCACTTCTCCAGAGTTTAGATAAAGTCTTTCATCTAATACTTCAATATTTGTTGGGTCAGGATCAATTTTAATAAAGTAGAGATGGTGAGATTCATTATCCGTATTAATCCATGTAATGGTATCTCCTTTTTGAATTTTGACGGCTTGCGGAATATAATTCCTAATAGATTCATTACGTAGAAATTGTGGAATGATTACCTGATGTTTCATTACTATTATGTAATTATATCAAATAGGATAGATATATAGAAATATCAACAGACAACATTGAAGAAACAAAAAAATTCTATTCGAATATGTTTGGCTGGGAATTTGAGAAAAGTGGAGGAGGAGGAGAAAAGTATTGGTTAATAAAAAATGCTGGAATAAAAGGAGCAATAACTTCAAAAAGAGAAGATAATCAAACTCCTACATTTTATATTACGGTAGAATCAATATATGAATTCATAACTAAATCTCAAAAGCAAGGTGCAAAGATGGTAGTTGACAAACAGGAGATATCTGAAGGTTTTTATGCTACATTACAAGATCAGCAACAAAATACATTTGGTTTACGGAAAAGCAAAAAATAGTAAGTAAAAGTATTGTCTAGATTAAATCAAACCATAATATTTTTTGAAACAAAATAGGTTACTAGATTGATTTATAAATCCGAAGATATCCCTGGCGAAATGTGTCTATCTTATCACCAGTAAGAAATTTTATTAGTAAATTTTGCAGTTAATGCAGCAAGGTTGCCAGACTTAAATTTGATAAACTTATTACTTTTTGAACTACAAAATTGTGTCAAAATCAGTTCACACACCTCCGAGCCCGTACCACATCAAGGTTCCGTTACATCGAATATTTCAAGTATTTTAAAGAAAACGCAATAAACTGATGCTTTTTACAATTCCTTAATGGTTTATGTTCAAGCATCATTGTAAAAATAACAATAACAAGAATAATTTTAACAAAACATGAGGATATAGGAGCTATAAAAATTAATAAAAAAATGCCTCAATAATTACTAATAATTATAGTAATTATAGTAATGTTCTGGTAGTCCTAATGGAAGTAATGGCAGACAATTAGTATTTAGATTTAACAAATTATTATTTTTTTTTTCGCGACGGCAGCAGCAGTGAGGATTTTGTTACTGCAATTTTACCCCCTTTTTACCACCCTTCACGCCAGGGGCTTTTTCACTTGGTATCTCTTTTGTATTTTTAGATAATGGGATATCTCCTTTTTTTGGAAATTTCCCTTTAAGCAATGGTTGTAGGGGGATCTCCTCTTTCCTTACCTGTAAGTCCTTAAATATGTCTGCACTATTTTTGTTCTCTTTTTCTTCATCTATTTCAATACCTAGTTCTTCTTCCACATTTTCCTTTCTAGCTCCAATTAGTAGAAGCTGGGTATTTTCATAGTCTAGTATTTGAGGATCATCTACATTTATCCACCGTCTTTCTCCAAACTTTTCTTTAATTTGTCTTGGATATTTAGGTTTTCGATCTTTAGAAAATACTTCATAACCAGGAATAAAAACTTCAGGATTTTTTACTGATACAATGTAACTTGCCTCTTTTTTTATTTCAAATTCTGTCTGAGTAGGACCGGGAACTTCTGGTAACTCTAATATATAAGCTAATTCAGTATGGCCCTCATGGTTAATAATTGAATATTTTCCTTCTCCAGCAGGGTGCGCTGCCGACACTCTTCTTTTCCCTTTTGTTTTTGTAGTATATTCGGCCTGTACAAAAAGTTCTTTGTGTATATCTTTAGGATTAGAAGTATTCAAGATATTTAACGCCCAATTTCTTTCTTCCGAATTTGATTTTCCTTCTACTATTTCTGGCATTTTCTTACTGCCCAGCATAAAAAGTCTATAAGTTTTATTTTTATTTTTATTCTTACTATCTGGATAAGTTAACATATAAAATCTTTGAACATCAGATAGATCTTTTACTTCTTCAGTATCAATTTTTGGTCGATAAAAGAAAAAAATATCTCCACTCTCAATAAGTCCTTTATTATCATCATAGTTGGAATTTAACTTCCTTGCCATTTTTTTAATGCTCCTCATTTTTTTCTGCTTTGTTTGATTGGAAGAGAATTGAATGAATCATTTTCATTATAATAGTATATTGATCAACAATGTTTTTAAAAATTATATTGATTACAAGCTTAATTTATATTGATGAAGTTCTGTTATTAAACGAATAAAATATTACAAAAAATAATATTTTAATATAATAATGATTTAGATAGGTAATTAAAAATACTTATCAGAAATTTTAGGTTTTTCTTTTTAATATATTGTCTAATGTTAATAAAGAAGATCTGAAATGAAAGTTCACAATATCACATTACGTTATTTTTGAATATTATTTAAAAGTATAAACTTGAATAAGGGTTCGAGTCCCGTAGTCTAAATTAGTAATTGTCTTTTTAACACAATAGCAGTCAACATGGCAACTTGAAAACAAATAATAGATAGACTCTATTATCCTCAATCAATGAATCCAAATCTTAGGATTCGAAGCGAGCATACAGTTCCCACCAGAGGCTCTGTTACATCAAATATTTTCAACGTATTTTAAAGGAAACACAATAAACTGAATTCTTTTTATAATTCCTTAATTCCATTTCTACCAGAAGATGAATTGCTATTCTTCTTATAGTCAATAATTCAGAATGATAGAATATCAGAACATTATATAGTTATCCTTCCAACGTTACTGTATTTCTATATCCGGTATTTATACCAAACTCATTTTTTGGCAATAAATTATATTAAAAAAAGATATTAAAAATATCTTTGTTGTTTGGTTGGTTAGTTAGTTAGTGTATTATTGGTTTATTCTGCAGGTAAGAACAGATATGTTTTTTACATTGGAATAGTTCCCAATACTCTCCTTTCTCTATATTCCAGTATATCGGAGTATTGCAACCGTAACAACAGGTGTTATTCATGTGTACTTTTTATCATGTTACTAATAGTATTTGTACTAATTGAAATATTACTATATAATATTTATAGTAGTAACAATAGTATAGTATTGTTATTAGTTACTTACTGATTTTGTATTATAACCCTACCTGATTTATTTTTAATAAATTCAAACCTTGTCTTTAGTTTGTCCCTCTTTCCTTCTGGTACTTCATAATAGACAAGTAAATCTAATAAACCAGTCTTGATATCTCTTTCCCTTTGTGAACCGTGTACTTTACCTCCTGATTGGATTACAATATCAGACACTAGTCCTCTTCTCTTTATAGCCTTAATTCTTCTAATAGGTTTCACAGTAGTCACATTATTGGTGAATACGAAAAGTCAAAGTTTAAATCTTAAAAAAACAGATTCCAATTACATGTCAAACTTGAAGCCCTCGGAGCCCATATTACATCGGAGTTCATATACAAGTTTATTGTAACAGCAACTAACGACACCAAAAACTATACAATATCTTTTGTTAAACTTGAAATTAGTAGTGCAACGAACAGTAAACATAATTAGCATATATAACCCTGAACTTGTATTTTGTTTTAGTGATTATCTTGATAATTGTAAATTTAATCAACTAAAATCATTAATTAATTACAATAAGATTAAATTAATTTGAAAAAAGAGAGACAAAAAATAAAAATAAAAATATTACTTATTTTTAGTCAAAATTCCCATTCCCAATTTCTTGCGGACGTATTACCTCGTTCATCTATTTCAAATTCAAAAACTGCCATCGTATTGTTGAGAAAAGCAAGACTTGCTGTTGAATCTGTTCTATAAAATGCACTACCACGAAATCTTACTACTCTTGCGGATATATATCGACCCAATCCCTGTGCTGTCCATGTAGCCATTTGACCATCTGTACTAACTAAGACTCCTCGTCCCTCTCCATATAATACTCCTCCTGGTCTTACACTGGTCCAATAAGTTCCGAGATCGTCGATATCTATTCCTCTGAAACTACCTTCAGCATTAAATGTATTTTCTATCTTGGGAACTTCCTCCAAAACTCTACGTCCAATAATCTGACCCTCTTCATGACCTATTTCTGCTCCTAACATATCACTATATGAGATTATCAAAGATTTAAACCGATTCAAGAATTATATATTTTAGATTAATTACACTACAAAATTGTGTCAAAAACAGTTGACAATCCTCCGAGCCCGTATTATATCGGGATTCATATACATTTATATTCTAAAATAGCAAGGAGAAACGGCTAAAATGTCTCAAAAACTTGAAACTGTTCTGAAAAAGATAGCCTTTATTCCTCGTTGTCAAATAATGATGTAAGAAAGTAGTATATATCACTCTCATAATGCATCTCAGCAAATAAAAATATTCATTCAAAATATTAGATCATTTAAACTAACCCAATCATGTAATAAAGTTTATATATTGTAATGGCTATTACAATACAAGGTGGAATATTACAATGAGTAATAGAGATATAATTCCAAGTGATTGGAATAAGAGATTTTTTAGTGGACGAAGTCGTTTTGGCAGCTGGAACCTTAACGATCTATTCAGAGAATTTGATGAAATGAGAAACGAAATAGAAAGAACATTTTCTGAATCATTTAAAAATATTGAAAACAGAGTACCAAAAGATTTAGTTAAAGAATATGAAACACCTGAAGGTGGAAAAGTTAGAGAAGTAGGTCCAATAATATATGGCTATTCTATGACCATAGGACCTGATGGAAAACCAGATATTAGAGAATTTGGTAACGTAAAATCTCCTTTTACTGGCAGAACAGAATTCTTCAAACAACCATCAATTTCTTCAGAAAGAGAACCTTTAGTTGATATATCATCTACAGATAAGGAAGTAAAAATTGTAGTAGAAATGCCAGGTACTAAAAAAGAAAATATAAAGATAAATGCTTACGAAAATTCGGTAGAAATAATAAGTGATAATCCACAAAGAAAATACCATAAAGTAATAGATTTACCAACAGAAGCAGATATTGAAACTGTCAAATCTACATATAATAACGGAATTCTGGAAATCGTATTTAATAAAAAGAAACAGACAAAGCCTAAAGGAAAAGAAATTAAAGTAGAATAATAATAAGTAATTTTTTAACTTATTTTTATTTATTTTTAATTTTTATGACTTGCTAAAATATATAAATTTTGGACAATAAAAATAATAGAAAATGTTTAATAATTGACTATCAATTAAAACTTTATTAAAATATTATTTATGAATTTGAATTCCTTTTTCAAACATTTGGTAATTCAGATTATCAAAGATGACAATAAAACTAGATTAATCTAATTATTAGATAAAGGCTTATCTTTAAGAGCCTTTTCAATTTTTTCTATATCTTCATTTCCAGATTCTAATCTCTCAATATAACTAAATAACGAAAATCCTAAATATTATGTTACCGAACACCGTCATAATGCAAATTCGAACTCCTCTGAGCTTTGCAATTTTGTTATTGAACCTATTTAGTCAATGGGGCCAAGCAGATATGAATCCTTGCAGTTATCTAGAATTATGGCCACTGTAAATTCATACACTTGATCTAACCTACATTATATAATGATAGAACTTTATGAAATGAAAATAAAATTATGAGAACAATATCAATTATTATATTACTTGTAGTATCAATATTGTTATTTTTTGGATCTCTCCTTGATTATCAATTAACTTACAATTATGCCTATACCTTTCCTCCCTCAATGCTCATCTTGCTATTGAAGAACTAAATCAAACAACAACAACTAACACAAGTAAAGCAGCTACAACAATGCCCTGTGAATAAAGATTGAAATTAAGAGTTGAATGAGTCCTCTGGGATGTGACCTTTGACATAGAATTGTGTATTATGCTTCAATAGCCTTAACTTCTGCTTTTATTTCTGGTCTGGAAGAAAAGAATTCAGAAATCTTCTGAGCAATTAGGTCACAATCTTCTTCTAAAGCAAAGTGACCGGTATCAAGAATGTATGTCTCTATATCTTTTAGGTCTCTTTTGTATGGATGTGCTCCCGATTCTGGAAAGATATAGTCGTTTTTACCCCATACAATTAATGTAGGAGGCTGATACTTTCTAAAATTCTTTTGCCATTGTGAATATAGCGGTGGATTTGTTTTATAATCATAAAGCATCGCTAGTTGAATTGCAACATTACCAGGACGGTTCAATCCAGTCTGATCGATTATCCAATTGTCAGGACTGATTGATTGAGGATTTCTTGTTCCGTTAACATATTGCCACTTTGTTGTCTCCTCTGTCACCAGATAGTGAAGTTTCTTTTCATTTTCGAGAGTTTTATTATTCCACCAATCTTTTATGGGATTCCAAAATTCTCCTAGACCTTCATCATATGCATTTCCATTTTGTATAATAAATGCCTGTACTTTTTCCGGCTGCATTGAAAATAGTCTGAATCCAATCGGTGCACCATAATCCATCATGTAAAGACTGTATTTTTCCAATGCAATTGTTTCTACAAAGTCAAAAATAATTTTGCCTATATTTTCAAAAGTATAGTCAAACTCATCGACTGATGGCATAGAGCTGTTTCCATATCCTGGATAATCTGGTGCCACAAGATGGAATTCATCAGACAGTTTTTGCATTAGATTCCGAAACATGTGTGATGATGTTGGAAAGCCATGCAACAACAAAATTGTTGGGGCATTCTTTGGACCTGCTTCTCTGTAAAAAATATCGAGACCATGTATTTTGACAGTTTTGTATTCTGTCATGTATTTGGTTTGGTATTTATTCATAAGTATATAATATAATAAAAAATATATAGGTTGGCTGGTAATATTTTTTTCGATGTTTGTCCAAATTGGACAGGATTTAAGATATAAACCATTATTAGATGGTAATAATGTCCAATATGGAAAAGTTATTATCTAGTTATTTAAAGAGACATTATGCTTGATAAAGTAGACAAAATTATTATAGCTCAACTGGGAAAAAATGCAAGACTATCATCACAAGAACTACGAAAAATCCTTCAAGCTACTGGACATAATATTACAGACAGAGGAGTAAGACATAGAATACAAAAATTAGAAAAAAATAATATAATTTTAGGATATTCGGCAATCATAAATCCTAACATAATCTCAGAAAAAATTAATCGTACTGTTCTATTGAAATTCAAGTATGGAAAGTCATCACAGGAAAGAATCAAACAATTAACTGACTATGTGAATCAATCATCATTTTGTTTATATGCTAACCGATTAAGTGGTGATTATGATTGGATTTGTAATTTTATATTTGATTCAATCGAACAATATGAATTGGAAACTGATAATTTTGTAAATAGATTTTCTTCATTGATTTCAGATTTTAGATCATATGAATCTAAAATGATTAAGTCTTCACCATATTCAGTTTATGATGAGGAGGGAATTAAGGAGAAAAAAGAAAGAGTATTTCAAATTTTAAGTTCTGTTAGAAAGTACAATACTCTTAATGATAGATTACAGGCAATTGTAGAAAGTTTGGTAAAATATTTTGATGCTGCGTTTGCCCGGGTTTGGTTTGTTGATGAAAATCAAAAATATCTGATTTTAAAGTTTAGTGCAGGAATGTATACCGGAATAAAGGGAGAATTTTCAAAGGTATCCATTAATTCATTAAAAATTGGTCCGGTAGTAAAAACAAAAAAAGCTGTTGTTACAAATGATGTTGTAAATGATCCAAGAATAAAACATCACGATTGGGCAAAAAGGGAAAATTTAAAGTCTTATGCTTCCTATCCACTGATATACAAAGGAAAATCAGTTGCTGTTTTAGCAATGTTTAGTAAAAAAAGGCTGACTCATGTTGAATTCGAGGTTTTAGGTATATTTTGTGATCAACTTTCAAAAGAATTGGCCGGTTTTTTTGAGGCCAAAGATTTTTTATTGGAATAAGAATTTTTAAAATATTTCTCGCGAAAAAGAATATATAAAAATATTATTTTGAGTTGAAAAATAATTATTTATTGCTCATTATCTATTATAGATAATTTTAATTTAATTATTATCATTATACAAAATTTTTTAATATATTCTAAGATTAAAAGATGCGTATAACTTGGCAATGAGACTGTAAAATATTTTATTTAACAAAAATTTACTGGTCCCAATTTATAGAAGGATTCAAATCCCACTGATTCCTCTTTTTCGTTTTTTTATAATTAATTAGAAATTGTTTGCAAATATTCAAATAAGTTACCAAATTAATAAATAACAGTTTACCGATCCAATTACATGTCATACTAAAAACAGGTTATTTGAAAAACTCTAGTATCTGTTTTGTCAGAAAATTTGGTCTTTCTTCCGGAATGAAATGCCCTGTATTTGGTAACGTCATCCCTGTAACGTTGTTTGAAACTTTTTGAAATGATGTTGTAGTCAAGTTGCCTAAACCTGCTTCTCCGCCTATTGTCAATATTGGTATATCTAGTTTTTCTTTGGCATATTCCTTGTTTTGTTCTGCATCTTCAAAAACTGCTCTATAGTATTCAAAACCAGCACGCATTGCGCCAGGTTTTGAATATTGTTTAATATACTCTTCTCTAGCTTCTGATGTTATTGCAGATTGATTATAAGTCCAGTCATAAAACCAATTAAGATATGTGTCTTCTTTTCCTTCAATCAATTTCTCTGGTAGATCCCTTACTGCATGAAATGAGAGATGCCATAATCCATTTGGTGAAAAGTTTGCTGCTTCTTCTAATCCAAATCCAGGCAAAACGATATCAAGTATAACCATTTTATTTACACCTTCAGGATGTGCGGCTGCATAAGAATATGCTACTGCTGCTCCCCAATCATGTGCCACAAGATATATTTTACTATATCCTAGTTTCTTTACTAGTTGGTAAATATCTTCTGCAATAGTTTTCTTGTCATATCCTGTTTGTGGTTTTTCTGAATCTCCTATACCTCTCATATCGGGAGCTATTGCTGTATAATTGTTAGCTACTAATTGGGTAATAATGTGTCGCCATTCATACCATGTTTGTGGAAAACCGTGGAGTAAGACTATTGGATCTTGACCATTACCTTCACCACTTATCACATAGTGAAGTTGAATTCCATTAACTGTGGTTTTGTGATGTGTATAGTCTATTTTTTTCTCACTATTATCACTAATAGTGTTTTGTTCAGCAGTAACTGGATAAATAAATCCTAATGAAACTATAGAACAACAACAGATGATGAATATTAGAAAACTTTTAAGTATAGATAAACTACCGATAGTATTCTCTCTTAGAAATACTAGCCATAAAGTAAAACTTTTCTTGTTTTTCATTTGTTTATCAGATTTAAATCGATTTTCCACTTTACATACACCACCATCATTTATTGCTATAATCTATAGAATCCTAGACTTTAAGACGATTAAATTCTCCTATAATAGTGCGAGATCCAGATGTAATGAGAGATAGATATTGCTGATAAAGTGATTCACAATTCTTATCTTTTTCCATATTTGCCATTATTTCATCTCTGTGATTGCGATCTCTGTAAGACTGTACTTCTATCCAAACCTCTTCCTCATCTTGTTTAGCTGAGACAGTTTCTGTTATATTTACAAAATTCATTATAGTATCCGTACTGCTTAGATAAAAGAATTCTGAATTAATAGGTCCATGTATCGGTAACGAATTTTTAATTTGTTTATTGAGTTGTACCATAGCATCATGATTCTTTTTAGGTACTCGATAAATAAAGATCTGAGCATGACTTTCAATTTCTTTTTTCTCTTGTTCATTTCCCAATATGTTTGATTTACTCATAGTTTTTTAGTATATTAGGTATAGTATAAAAATCAGTAGGGAGTAAAAATATCGTTAGCAGGTGCAATGCATCAAAGACACCAAAAAGAGCAGTCATATCACAGTTATGAATGAAGAGATCTCGCCATTATATTGGAACTAACTATAATTATATAAACTCCTGAATTATTCTTAGAAGGATAATATTGCCGCCACAATTTACAATCATAGATGCTCCTTCAATTCTAGGATTACGACCAACAGGAGTAGAACTTCTACCTAATGCGCTGAAGGCAGCAGGCCTGATTGAAAGATTAAATGCGAATTATGCAGGGAGAGTTTCTACGTTGCCTTATAATTCAGAACGGGACAAAATAACTCTTTTACTAAATCCTGACTCCATCAAAACATTTTCCCTACAACTTGCAGACATGGTCTTTTCTGTTATTCGTAGCAGACGGTACCCAATTATACTAGGAGGTGATTGTAGCATCGTGATTGGTAATCTTCTAGCTCTAAGGCGTTTGGGAAGATATGGATTATTCTTTATAGACGGCCATGCTGATTTTTATCAGCCAGAAGCTTCTTTAACAGGAGAGGTCGCCGATATGGATCTTGCAATTGTATCTGGTCGCGGTCCAGATGTTTTGACTAATATCGATAATCTTAAACCACTTGTCCGTGATGAAGACATAATTCTATTTGGTTACCGCGATAGAGAACAAGCCGCAACTTTTGGAAGTCAAGATGTTCGAAATACTAATATTCATTCATTTGATCTTGCATACATTAAACAACGAGGAATTACAACTGCCGGATCAGAGGCTGTCAAGAAGCTTTTGAATAATGAACTTGGTGGATTTTGGATCCATCTCGATGCCGATGTATTGGATGACTCAATAATGCCAGCAGTAGATTATCGTCTAAATGGTGGTTTAAGTTTCCATGAGCTTACTGAGCTTTTGAAAATCATAGTTGCTACAGGTAGCAGTGTTGGGATGGATATTACTATATTCAATCCCAATCTTGATCCAGATAGTTTGATAGCCAACAGATTCGTTTCGAGTTTACTCGAAGGTATATTAGAAAAAGACCAAGTTGATATTTTATGAACATAAAGAATTTTAGAAAAAACAGCTGTAAGAAAAATTCAACTCTTATAGACTTGTTTTTCTAATTTTTTCATGTTCTAGTAAGGAATACTTTAAAATAAGTTACCAAATTAATAAATATTGGTTTGCCGATCCCAATTACATGTCATGCTCAAGCCCTCCGAGCCCATATAATAGTGTTCAATGATATTTTCGTAAAGTTTAACTTGGAGAATAAATCATGGTGCTAAACTTGATATATTTGCATATACCCTAGCATCTTCCAGACTGGTCATGTTTTGGTATATCCTAGCATCTTCCAATGAAAATGTTGGTAGTATTTTAGCAGATTTACCAGTATTAGCTTTAATAAAGTGGGATGTATTACCTATTGTCTTTTAAATCGGCTGATGAAAGGGACTGCAAGGTAATAGATAGACTGAAAGGTGGACACTAGTCATACTTCTTATATATCCAATTCCCTCGAATTTGCTTGTGTGAAAACGTTACTGAAAAGTCTATCAAAAATATTTTAAAATTCCTTGATCAAAGATAATATTTTTATAAATTTATCGTAAAATAACACGGGATTGAATCGTAAAAAAGAAATAGTAACAGACCAGTAGATATGTAAATGAAAGTTCTGTGTCGATTCCACTGTCTGCATTCAACTCTTGGCTTCTAATAAATACAAATAAAAAAGTACTGTATTATGATAGTAATTGCATATTAAAACACAATTTCTATCGTTGAATTTGTCGAACTACAAAATTGTGTCAAAATCAGTTGATACACCTCCGAGCCCTATACATCTTTAGGTTATATTTTCTATTATTACTCTACACATATTCCTGGAACATGGAGCTTCTTGAATAAATGCGGCGAAAGTACTAAACTATCATCATCATATTTTAAAAGTGACGATTGTGTTTCAGAACTAAACAATATTTTGTTAACCGCTTCTTTATAATGTTCTATCGATTCCCAAACAGGATAATTAATAAATACACTACTTTTTCCAATCCCTTTGTGCAGTTGTGGAGAAATAAATCCGGGTTGCTGTTTAAAGTTAGCAGCATCCTCTGCCCAATCCTTTAAAAACTGTTCAACTTTGTCTGATTCTACATTGAATTTGTTTATTAGAATTACCGAACCCTCTATTTTTTCTTCAATCTGATCCTTAAATTTTACTCTGTCGTCCATTTCAAGAATTTTTGCCATACCAATCCAATATAGTAGTAACTAATAGAATAAATGATTTCTTTTTTTACTACAATAATAGAAAGGCTATTTGGGTGTTGGAGGTCATAGCAGGCAAATAGTTAAGAAAAAATTTATCTTTGCCAGAAACGAATCATCGTATAAAAACTTTGTAAAAGATAATTAATTGTAATGAGACTATAATTTAATTAGATTAATAATTACTATAAAGTTGTACTGAAACTATTATATAAAATGCCGTGCAGGATCAACTACATTGAATTTTTATAATAATAATGAAAGGAATAATCATGATATTGAATATGTTGATTATTTTGCAATACTTACTGGTAGAGAGGAAGTTCCACAAGTTTATACTTTAGATACTGCTTTAGCAACATTTCAATCCAAAGACAATAACGATTTAAAATTCTCTGTAAAGATCACAGAGATGAGCAAAATAAAGCAAGTCAATATTGATATAGGAAAATCCTCTCAAAGAGAAGAAATAGTTGCAGAGTTGTATAAATCGGAAATTCCATCAGATGAAGTTACGGGCAAATTATGTGAAGGGGATATAAGTTCACAAGATCTTAAAGGTCAGTTACGAGGAGAGGATACTGCGGAATTGGTCAGAAAAATAGAGAATGGACAAGCATATGTAAACATATTGACAGCAGATAAACCAAACGGAAAGATCAGAGGAAAAATCAAGAAATTAAGTTAGAATGTTTTCATTATTCTACTGAGGTGTCTACATGTCTTCGTTCTTATAATCTTCAAGTGAAGAATATTCATTATTTCATTACCCCGTCTTGCAGTTATCTCATAGATTTCTCTAATTTCGGGAAATGATTTCATCCATTTGTAATAGGAATTTTGTTGGGTGAAAAATTTTTATTATTATTAGCTCTGTATTTTGAATAGTAAAATTTCTCAGGTTATTTTTATATCATCACTAAAAAAAATAATAGCACTTGGAAAACTTTTCCTAAAGTATTTAAGCGTACTGAAAAACAAATTATTAGTACAAGGTAGAGAAATGAAAACTTTAGAGTATAGTAAAATAAACACTAGTTACAAAGACTTATCTATGATCTAATTATTGAATCATTTCTTTCTAAAATCAACTATTAATAGTTACCTGTAATCTTAATAAAGAATACTGTTGTTTTATTATACAATGTAAAATGCCTATTACAAAAGGTAAAATTATATTGATAGTAGATGACGATGAAGATCTTACTAATCTATTTAAAACATTTTTAGAATATGATGGATATAAAGTAGATGGTTTTACCAATCCTATTGATGCTTTATACTCTTTTAGAAGAAATGTATATGATCTTGTTTTACTTGATTTGAAAATGCCCAAAATGAATGGTTTGGTATTATCTCGAAGATTACAGAATATAGATCCTGCTCTATTATTTAGATTTATTACTGCCGCAAATAAAGAATACATAGAAGACCTCAAGAAAAATAATCCAAATATTGAAAAGATTATTATATACAAACCAATCTGGTTAAACGAACTACGAAGTAAAGTTCATTCACTTTTATTCAACCAACAACAACCAAATGATAAAAAACAACTATTGATGACATTATGATTAATAAATAGAATATAATTATAAAAAATTGAAAGAAAATAATAAATAATAAATTATATCCAAACACTACTATGAGTTAATACTAGTCTTCTAACTTGATCTTCTGATAATTGTGCTATATGTTTATCTTTATAAGCACAAAATGCAAGAAATGGTTTATTTAATTTAGGAGATCCCATACATTCATAATCAACTAATTCATCAACTAAACCATATTCAAAGAAACAATCCATCATAGAAAATACTCGTAATCCCTTTCTTCCATTATTTATTGATTGTTCAATCAAATTATTCCATTTTAGATGAACTTTTTGGCCATCTATTGCTACTATGTTCTTTTTATTGCTATCTCTTTTTTGATTAAATAATAAATACCAATCTTCACTATAAGCAATATTCAACAATCTATCATTCCGAAATTTACTTATATCAATATCATGTAATGCCATTTGAGATTGTAGATAAGATTCTTGAATATTTTTATCTAATAGTAGTAGAGTTGTTTCATTGTTTTTTATTCCTATTTTTAGAAATTTAATAGCATCATTGATCTTCTCATCAGTAGAAGAATAAGTATACATAGTATGATCATGTAGTCGGATTTGATAAAGTCTTTCTTTTTTCTTTGTATCAGAAATTAAATCTATTAAATCAAATACTGAAAATGGTTGAATTCTAATATCTTCCTTATTGCTTATTTCCATAGATAGGAAGGTTTCTATTATAGATTCGGATGATAATATAAAAAATATTCTTTTATCATAAAATATTTTTTTGATTTCTCCAATAGTAGTAGTTAGTTTAATAATCTTTGTATCTTGTACTGCTGTTTCTGTACAAATATCTAAAACAATTAATTCAAGATTTTTATGTTTAATATCATCGTTACCATTTGTGATAAAGGTCAAAATGTCATTCCAATTGATGAATTTTATTCTGTAATTATTTAAATTGTAGTTATAAAATTGTTGTTGATAGTGTTGAATATTATCTGTAACAAGTAGTATTGTTTTTTTCTTATTATTATTTGAAATCTCATTATTATTATGATTTCCAATATCTTCTAACATTTATCTTCCTTCTCCTCCTTTCTCACTTTTCCTCTTATCTGTTAGTGAATCAAATTTTGAATATTTTGAGTGAACTATTCCCTCAGAATCACAAATAATACTATGAATATCATTTATTCTATATTTATGATATTTAAAAGGAATATTTTGAAAATTATTACTATGATATAGACATAATAACGATACATTTAATCCATGATTTTTATTT
The DNA here is from genome assembly GCA_035250975.1 of Nitrososphaeraceae archaeon. Classification (GTDB taxonomy): domain Archaea; phylum Thermoproteota; class Nitrososphaeria; order Nitrososphaerales; family Nitrososphaeraceae; genus TH1177. Next base: position 26,825 of record DATFEP010000036.1, read on the forward strand.
AATTCTTCTATTGTTTGATCCCACCATTCTTCTAGAGCAATACACTGATCAAAATGTTTATATCTAAAGAGAAAATTTGGAATATCGCATACTATTCTAATGTCTTTTTTATTGCCTAGTATTGCTTTCTCAAAAATTTCTTTTTTTAAATCTTCAAATGGTTTTAGATTGTTACGTACTGCATTGATATAATAATCACCACTATTTTTAATTACCATAAATTTTTTTTTTATTGGAGACTTTTTTAGATTAGTAAGTTGTGATAGTATTGTTTTTGGATGATCTTTTTTCATATTATGCATAGAAAGATAAATACATAATTGATTGTGTAGTAATCCTTCACCAAGATATCGTGATAGACTAGTTACAAAAGAATCAGAAAAAGAAGGAGATTGTAATTCGTTCTCATAATACATACAAATATGTTCAGTCAGACTAAGAGAAAATGAATCATCAAATATATTTCGAAATAGATTATTTGTAAGATGTAGGTTGTG
>DATFEP010000054.1:0-3892 GCA_035250975.1 Nitrososphaeraceae archaeon
TGAAATATTTTAATGCTTCAATGGGAACCTTTTTAATAATTCTTGGAATACTGATATTCACAAATCAGTTAAGTATTCTGGGTAATTTTCCACTTGCAAATGAAATCATCAATCTAGAAAGGGGTATATGATCTATGAATAGAGATAATATCACTGCAGTTGTTATGGCAATTGCAGTAGTATCTGTCATAGCTGGATTTGCAATTTATTTCAATACTCAAGAATCAAATATTTCTACCAAAAAATCTACTTCTGAATTTATAGCTTTAACAACACAAAATGATAAGGATGGAAAAATGATCGATATTGACAAATCACAATTCAAAAAGGCAAAAGACTTTTCTAAAATTTCAGAATATATTAATACAAAACCAATATCCCTTGATGATCTGAGAGATAAAGTTGTGCTAGTAGACTTTTGGACTTATAGTTGTATTAATTGTATAAGAACCATTCCATATCTCAATGAATGGTATGATGAATATTCTGATAAAGGATTAGTCATCGTCGGCATACACACCCCTGAATTTGAATTTGAAAAAAATAATGAAAATGTTAAATCGGCAGTTCAAAAATTTGGAATAAAATATCCAGTTTTACAAGACAATGATAAAGAGACATGGAATGAATATGAAAATAGATATTGGCCAAGAAAATATTTGGTAGATGATGAAGGATATATAAGATATGATCACATAGGAGAAGGAGGATACAATGAAACTGAAAAAGTAATTCAAGGTCTTTTGACCGAAAGAGCAGCACATTTAGGATTAAAAAACATAAATCTTAATACTTCTCAAAATGTTGACACTGATTCTACGTTAGATTCTCGGGACGTTAACTTTTCAAAAATAAAATCTCCAGAGCTTTACTTTGGATATGAATTCGCAAGAGCACCTTTAGGCAATATAGAAGGCTTTAAACCCAACCAGAGTCTGTTCTATAATCTACCAGAAAATCTTGAAATTAAACCTAACATGATATATCTAGAAGGAAAATGGAAAAATAATCCGGACCACATGGAATTACAGAGCAATAACGGAAGTATATTATTAAAATACAATTCAAAATCTGTAAACATAGTAGCAGGTGCAAAAGGGAACATTACAGTAACACAAGATGGAAAACTGATTACAAATGATTTAAGTAAAGATTCAGATAGTGATGGCAAATTTGTGGTAGATGAACAGAGGTTGTATAATTTAGTAACTAATAAAAACTATGGAGAACATACAATTGAAATTGATGTTAAGGGAAAAGGATTTCAAATCTACACATTTACATTTGGTTAAATGACAAGGAGGATATCAATATGGACACTCTAATGCAGATAAACGCTATCTTAAGTATAGCGACTATAATTATTCTGAGCGTTTTATTATACTTGTATACAAAAATATATTTAAAAACTAGGGCTACATTCACGATAGGTTTAATGTTTTTTGCAAGTATGCTTGTTATACAAAATTTGATTGTTGTCTATGCGTATTTTGCTATGACACCACTATATGCTGAAGGTTTATTGCCATTTTTTTTAATCATTCACATAGCTGAGCTTGCAGGAGTTGCTGGCCTTTTAAAGATTACTCTTTGAATAATGTAAAGGGTATAAAAAAATTGTATAAAAATAATTTAAAAAAAATCTATCCTATCCAAAAGCTCATATTCTAAAACCGTTAATTTTAAAAATATGATGTTATAGAAGTAAACGCTTTTTATCATCTCATTGTTATTTTGACAATATTCGATGTCTGATCCGGATGTAATACGATTGTTATGGTTTCTTTTTGCGGGAACAAGAGGAGGTGACAATCGTATTAGAATTCTTGACATATTAATAAAAAAACCCTTAAATATCAATAAAATCTCCGAAGAATTACAATTAGATTATAAAACAATTCAACATCATATACATGTTTTAGAGAAAAATAATTTGATAACTAAAATGGGCGATAAGTATGGAGTTTTATATTTTATTTCCAACTATATGGAGAGAAATATTGAATCATATTATAATGTAAAGAAAAAATTGGTACGTGGCTAATATGAAATTTTTTATATATAAATAACATACAAATAATTTGGTCTGGTTTGAGTATCCATTAGTGCTGTAAAAAAATTATGATAACTACTAGAACCATAGAATGTTTATAATCATTATTTCAAGAACCTTAATTATCTTCTCTGTAGGATGATCACATTATCTTGAATTTATAATTTCTATTAGCCACTCGAGGGTTTTGCCTGTCAAGGTCCAGTGATTTATTTTTTTAGACGTACCTCATATTGAACTTCTTTTAACCAATTTCTGTAGCATAAATGATTGATATACTACCTTATGATTATAGCTGGAGTAAACTTATGCATAAATGAGTAAGGACAAAGGATCGAAATGATTGAGTTGATTTGGTTGAAAATAACTAGAAATATATAACCATGCAAGGAAAACGTATGTTTAAGATTCCAATAAAATATATCTATACCTATAACAGAAACGAATTATTCCTAAACATAAATCTTGAGAAAGTATATTTCAAATACAAAATACTCTAAATTAATTAAATAAAAATGATTCTAAAATCAAAATATTTTTTCATAACAACAAAAAAGAAGATATACGACCGAGTTTCCTCCATCGTATATCATCTAGTAATGATTTCTCACTACCTACAAATAATATGTAGAGTAAGAGATATAAGAATTTGGTTTTCTGATACGTAAAATGTTTTACTAAACTTTTTTTTATAAAATTTTTGTCTATGATAAAATTTAATAAAATTATCGAATTGTAAATAATATTAAACATCGAATGCCGAAAAGATCTAGATGAATAGTCAAAAGATATGGGGTTTTTGTGGTGATAACATCCCCATAGCACGGTGATGTGTTGATGCAATAAGAGATTAAATACTTGCTAGAATAATTATCTAAGTAAAAATGATTTTTAAACCACTTCTTATGAAAGCAGAAACTTGAATCTTATCATCCATCTATATTTAATTCGCTCACGTTGATCAAATCAATGAGTTTACATTTTACACCATAATGAAAATTTTTCCAAGAATCAATGGACAAATCGATATGCGCTAAGGAACATGTTTTCATGATCCTTTTTTCGGCAGTAATTCTTTCTATTACTTCTTCTATCGCAGGGTTATGTCCAACTAAGAGGATTGTTTTATTTTTATCAGCAATTTCATGAACGATGTTTGTATAATCTTCTAAAGAACCACTATACAACCCTTCTGATTTAACAATCTTTTTATCATAACCAGATTTTTTAGCAATTATATCTGCAGTCTTATTTGCCCTTTTTGCAGTGGAACTAATAATTAGGTCAGGAATTAGATTTTCTTTCTTTAAAAATTTTCCTATGATAGACGCACCTTCTTTTCCTCGATTGGTAAGTGGTCTTTCCTGATCTGCAAGATCAGGATTATCCCAGCTGGATTTGCCATGACGTAAAAGTAAAAGTTTTTTCATTTGTAGACAAATTATATTAATTTATATTAATTCTTAAATCTTTACCTTACGTGAAAAAACTTAAGAAGCAAATAATTAAATTTAATAAAATTTGACTGTCCAATTTAAAATTCGGAATAATAATACCAAAAATTGCAAGAAATGATTCTGATAGATTTTAGTGACATCCTTAATTTGCAATTGATCCATGAGTTTTTTAAAGCTTCGAATAGAGTATACAATAAAAAATGTTTTATGACGTTATAGTCTTGCACCTATTTTTGATAAGTATACTTACTAACATAATTTCGCTAATCTAACCTTCTCATTAGATACTTTACAATATCCAGATTGAATCTTGTATTCCTATAATAACAACAAATATTGTCTTTTAGAGAATCAAATGTAGGATAATAAGTAGAAAGTATGT
>DATFEP010000057.1:0-14589 GCA_035250975.1 Nitrososphaeraceae archaeon
AAAATTCATATTCCTAATTTGGATGATGGAGAATTTGCTTTTGTGGAATGGTTAAATTCAGAAAATAAAAACTCTCCTGTTAATCATATGATACTTAAAAGATATGAAAAAGATAAAGAATCTATTATAAATGATAATACTCTACATTCTGACGTGATAATAACCATCAATGATGGTGTTCCATTTTGTACATATTGTAAAGATGATAGTTGTGCACATGTAGGATTTACAATATGTGTAATGCAATTGTCTGAAAGAAAAGGAATTCTGATAGGTGAAGATGAAAGTATTCTAGATTTACTGAAGGACTAAGATAATTAATACTGACATATGATTTACTATTAATTTTTTATTTATCATTTTCTTTTTCTTCATTTTTAGATGATAATATCTTGTCTGGTAGTTTCCAACCTAGTTTAATCATATAAGGAGAGATAAATGTTGTAATTATGGTCATTGCTCCTATCATTGGAAGAAGAAATGTGCTTGTAAGACCTGTATCTGCTCCACCTTTTGCAACAACAAGTGCTAGTTCTCCTCCTGATGAAGATAAACCAAAAGCTGCCTTCATAGAAGTTGCTGAACTAAATCGTTGCGATTTTGATGAGAAATACCGTTAGAAATTTAGCAGAAATTGAAACTATTACCAAGATTGAAGCTGGAATAACAAATACCACTAATAACGACATATCCATTAGTGCACCAACAGATACAAAAAATATTGCCCCAAACATATCTCTAATTGGAGTTGCTAAAATTCTTGTAACTGCATGAACTTTTGATTCTGCTATCAGTACACCAGCAAAGAATACACCCGTTGCTACTGAGATTCCTATTTGGTAAGATATAAAAGCTAACCCAAATGCCACCCCTAGAATCACTAGTATTAGAACCTCATGTTGATTGAATTTTCCAATAAAATTGATAAATCTTGGTATAGTTTTTGATCCTAAAAACAAGACTCCAAAAATAAATGCAATTGTTATACTAATAGATATTAAAATATCAACAACCGATAAGTCCCCTGATGACGAACTAATAGATTGTAATACTGCCAACATTGAGATAATTAGGATATCTTCCATTACTGCTACTCCCAGAACTATATAAGACGCCTCTTCCTTGATTATATCAAGCTCTTCTAATACCTTCATAATAATAATGGTACTAGTAACTGAAATTGCAAGTGCAACAAATGCTGAATCGAAAAGTGAAAAATTTAGAAGAAAGAAACTTACAGAAAAACCTATCGCAAATGTTCCAAATGCTTCTGATGTTGCTATTGTTAATGCTTTCTTTCCAATCTTGCGTAGTTTGTCTATAGGAAATTCCATACCAACAACAAATAACAAAAGAATTATACCCATTTCTGCAAATAAATTCAAAATATCTAGATTTAATATTAAACTAAATGGTGGAGTATGTGGACCGATGATCATTCCTGCAAGGATATAACCAATAACTAGCGGTTGTTTAAATTTAAATGAGATGAATGCCATGACAGACGCGATAATCATAATAACTGAAAAATCTTGAATGAACTGTCCGACCTCAATACCAACAACCATTATAAACAAACTACAAAATAAAGAGTATAAGAACTAAAGGAATTCGAAATTAAATATATTTATGGATAAATACTACAAGAATACTCCAAAAACCAATATATGTTATATTGTTTACTAGAACGGATCTTGATAATACTCTTTCCAGTTTATGTTCTTTTAGCAGTCTACAATAAAATCCAAAAATATCTGTAATCCAGAGTACCTTTATACAGGAAAGCATCAAATAATAGATGCTTTCTTGTCAGTTTTGTACCAATCAACGTAAATAAATCTACTTTGCCATACAATAAAGTGTTGTATCAATTTAGTTACAGATTTATATAATATTCATTATAAAACTTTGAAACATTATATTTTTATCAATTAAGTCAAGTCAACGGAGTCATTTATGTTTTTATTCTTTGTTTATCTATAGGACTTACAGATTATTTTTATATTTCTTCTATCGGTATAATTTCATAGTAAATTATCCATTTTTTTCATAAGAAATCTCTTGATATTGTAAATAAGAACCTTATAATATCTTATTTGAACATAATTAAAAAGATAAAAAATATAAAATCAGAATTTATAGAAAGTCGATTTGTAATAAATATTACATTACATCTTTTTTAATACAATTGCAAAAAATATATGTATACATCTCATGTATTATTATAATTGAACAGTCACGTATAAACGATATACTTCAACAAAATTTTAATTTGGTGTGACTAATATTTTTTGTATATTACTGCGCTTTCTCAGCTGCCAATACATTTTTAAATTACTCTATATCTAAATTAATTAAGGAATGATCAGATTTAGGTAAAAGAAAAGTTTTGAATGAGGCTGAGCTTAAGGAGCTTGTGATGCCGCATGAAGGAGAAATGTTTGGAAGAGTTATCAAACTAGTAGGAGGAGATAACGTTATTGTAAAATGTACTGATGGAAAAATTCGTACATGTCGTATTCGTGGAAAAATTAAAAGACGAATGTGGATCAGAGAAAATGATCTAGTTCTTCTTGCTCCATGGGATTTTCAATCAGAAAAAGCTGATATTATCTGGAGGTATATTGCCGCTCACGCCGACAAATTAGAACAAGATGGTCATCTACAAGGATTAAATAAATAGATATTATTATAACTATTTTATCCATTGCTTCAAATTTATTGCAATTTGAGCTTTAACCAATAATGCTTTGTCTTTTATATTCTGACATGAATATTATTTCTTTTTAAGAATCTTTTTACCTTATTTATTGTTGATTTTTCATAATGGAATATCGAGGCAGCTAATGCTGCATCTACATTCGTTTTTTTAAAGACTTCTAACATATGCATAGCTTTACCACAGCCACCAGAAGCTATGACCGGAATACTTACTGTCTTACAAATAACATCATTCAATTTCAAATCATACCCTTCTTCTGTTCCATCTGCATCAATGCTTGTCAAAAGAATTTCACCCGCACCTAATTTTTCTACTTCTCGCGCCCATTCTATAGCATCTATACCAGTACCCTCTTTTCCACCGTAAATTCTTACCTCAAACCAGTATTTTTTAATCATATTATTATTCTTGTCATATTCTTTTATTATATTCTTTTTTTTGGTATCTAAATCATTATATTTTTTTTTAACGTCGATCGCAACAACTATACATTGTCTTCCAAAAATAGACATCAGCTCTGTGATTAATTCAGGATTCTTCACTGCACCTGTATTGATAGAGACTTTATCTGCTCCGCTTAATAGCATATCTCTCGCATCCTCAAGTCTCTTGATTCCGCCACCTACTGTAAATGGAATATCTATTACCCTTGCTACATTTCGTACTACTTTCTTTATTATCTCGCGTCTCTGTTGTGAGGCTGTAATATCCAAGAAGACAAGTTCATCTGCTCCTTGTTGTGTATATCTATTAGCAAATTCTACCGGGTCGCCAGCATCCTTTACTTCTTTAAACTTTATTCCCTTAACTACTCTTCCATTATCTACATCTAAACAAGGTATGATTCTCTTTGCTAATGTCATAATTCAGACAACCGTTCTTGCTTTTTTTACATCTATTTTTCCATCATAAATGGACTTTCCAAGTATAACTGCAGAACAACCAATATTTTTTACTCTTATAATATCTTCAACACTTGAAATTCCCCCACTAGCAATTATTTTTGAACCGAAAATATTTGATGCGTAAGATAACATGTTTATATCAGGTCCATTTAAAGTACCATCCCTTTCTACTGTTGTTAACAAAAATTCTTTGATTCCTTTTGCCATAAAGAGCTTTACTGCTTCACTTACTTTAAATCCAGAGGGCCGTCTCCATCCATCAATCATTACTATTCCCTTATTTTGATCTATTGAAACAATTATCTTCTCCAATTTTTCTTTTGGAACTTGTTGAAAGACATTTGGCTGTTTATATGCCAATGTTCCAATCACAATTTTTTCTGCATTTCCATACAACATCTCGTTAATAGCTTCAATTGATCTTATTCCTCCTGCCACTTGAACAGGAATTTTTACTGATTCTATAATTTTCAATACTATATCTTTGTTGTTTTTGTTGTCATTCCATCCTGTTCTTAATGTAGCATCGAGATCTACAACATGTATTCTGTCAACTTCATAACTTTCAAAATTTTTTGCAATTTCAATAGGATCATTACTATAAACAATTTTGTTTTGCGGATCTCCCTTAATCAATCTTACAACTTTTCCCTCAAGAATATCAATAGCAGGTATTATTTTCATTTTTTATTATCACACACATTTAAAAAATTTTTGATTATTTTTTCTCCATTATTACCAGATTTTTCAGGATGAAATTGTGTTCCGAATATATTGTCTTTTTCGATAACAACGGGTATATCTTTTCCATAAATAGATTTGGCAACTATTATATCTTTATTCACAGGAACGATGTAATATGAATGAACAAAATATGCCCATGCCTCATTTTCTATTCCAGATAAAATTTTACTATCTTTATTAGTTATATCAAGATTGTTCCAACCCATATGCGGAATTTTAACTTTCTTTTTAGGTAGCATAATTACGTTACCATCAAAAATTCTCAATCCTTCTAATTCTCCTTCTTCACTTTTTTTAAATAACATTTCCATTCCTAAGCAAATTCCAAGTACGGGAATCTTCCTATCTATGAGATCACAAAAATTTTCTCTATATGGTTCAATTGATCTTATTGCAGGATCAAAATTTCCAACTCCTGGAAGAATCAATCCATTATATCTATTAACATTTTTTAAGGTTTTAATAATTGAAACATGTTTAGCTCCATTTCTTTCTAACGCACATTTCAGACTATATAAATTGCCAGCACCATAATCAAAAATTGCTATATCACTCACTATCTACATTACACCTTTTGTACTTGGGATGTCATTTTGTTTGGGATCTATCTTAACAGCCATTCGAAATGCTACTGCAAAAGCCTTCATCGCCGCTTCAATCTTGTGGTGATCGTTGTCTCCATATTGAACATAAACGTGAATACATCCATTTATATTTTGTAACAAACTCTCAACGAAATGTTCTAAATCTTCCTTGGGTATTCCTTCAACTTCTTTTCTTGCAAGTCCTAAACTCGATTTAGAATATTGTCTTTTAACAAGATCAATCGATGAAACAGCCACTGATTCGTCCATAGGAATAGTTGCATATCCAAATCTACTAATTTTTGTCCTATCTGATAGGGCATTATTTATTGCTTGACCAATAGTTATTGCTACATCTTCTATTAGGTGATGAGATATTTTGTCGTTTGATTTTGCTTCCAAGTTGATATCTGTCATACTGTGTTTACCAAATGTTGATACGAGATGATCAATAAACGGATATCCTGTTCTAATGTTAACTAATCCTGTTCCATCGATATTAACTTCTACTTTAATGCTCGTCTCTTTGGTATTCCTTTCTTTCTTCATATGCCTCATGTAAGATACATTGGTATCAGGAGAATCAGAATTCAACTAAGTATATTTTTATCATACTTTATTTAATACATTTGGTAAATTGTTAATACTTTTAATAATAAAATCTGCATTTTTATCTTTAAATTTGTTAATTAATTCTTGTTGATTAGTGCTACAGCCATACACTCCACAAAAAAATACTTTTCTTCTTTCACCTTTTTTCCTCTTTGTTAGATTTACCTCTCTTTCGGCTCTTTTAGCCATTATTGAATCCTCAATCGAATCTCCACAATATATAATGTCATCATTAAAACCCATACATTTCATTACTGTTATCAAACCATGTGGATTTGGTTTGGCATATCTTCTTTTTTCATCTTCAAGAAATATGCTCTTATTGCCATTTAACAATATGAATTTTCTTCCTAACGAAAACTTAGCAGCGATCTTACTCCTTCCAGAAACCATTGCAATCTTGCCATCGAATTTATTCGACAAAGCTCTAATAGTATTGTTAGTAATTATTATCTTGTCATTTTCTATTAATGGTTTACCAAAATAATAGGTTGTGTCAAATCCATATTTCATTCTAAATAATTTTTGTCCATAAAAAAATTCATCAAATACCGTAGAAACTATACTTTTTCCAACTGGTCCAGGATAATTCAAATATTTTTTGATTTTATCAAAATCTAAATCATTTTTCTCTGACAATTTTTTACTAGAGTAATTTAATGATTTTTTCAAAAATTTTTCGACGGATATTATTCCACAATCATCCGAATTCTCTGCTGTTCTAAAAAGAAATCTTTTCAAATCATCATTTTGCAAATTAGAATTTAATAACAAAGTAAGAGTAATAGCATAGCTTGTATCTGTATCGTTGTTAAATCCTCCTGATTGTCTAAATCTCGAAATTATATTGTCTGAAACAATATTTTTGGAACCATATGTTTTCAAATGATTTGTTATAAATCGTGTTGTTTTTTTTATCGCTTCGTTATAAGATTTTCTGACATCTATCAATACTCCATCAATATCAACAATAATAGAAGTGACTCTAATGTTATTATATTTTGTATTCGAGGAAATGAAATCTGTCTCTGTTATTTTGTTATACATTATATACCTTGTGTAATACTTTCAGAAACCTATCATTCATTTCTTTCGTTCCAATTGTTACTCTAATATATCTTCCTTCTCTACCTTCAATTTTTCCTAATGCTTTTACCCTGATTTTTTCCTTTTCTAATGTTTCTAGAATTGTAATATATTTATCAATATCTATGATCTGGATGAAGATAAAATTAGTATCGCTTTTAAAAACTCGTATTCGATTTTTTGTAGATTTTAAATGGTTATATATACATTCTCTTTCCTTTTTAATTACTTTTACAACATCTTTAATATAGTCAGAATTTTTCAAAATTTCAGTGCCTATACATAGTGATAAGGTATTGATAGGATAGGGAGATTGTATAACCGATTTGAAAATATTTGTGAATTTCTCATTGGAAATACAATAACCCAATCTTGCCCCTGCCAAACCAACTGCTTTCGATAATGTTCTCAAAACTATAACATTGTCTTTTTTTATTATATTCGCAGCAATCGAATAATTAGCAAATTCTACATATGCCTCATCTATTATTATCAGTTTATCATCTAACTGATTAATAATTTCTAATAATTGTCCTTTTTCTATCTGATTTCCTGTAGGATTATTTGGTGAACAAATATATATTATTTGAGATTTTTTTGCACTCTTGATGAATTCTGGTTTATCCAGAGAGTTATCTTCCTTTTGAAGGGGTACTTTATCTACTGTAACAGAATAAAGCTTACACCTATCTACAAAGTATGTAAATGTAGGAGTAAAAGTAGTTACTCGATTCTTTTTTCCAAAAATTGATAATACCAGATCTATTATCTGATCAGAACCATTGCCTATCGATAAATACTTTTTACTTATTTTTGTATATTGTGATAGTGCCATGTAGAAGTCTTCAACCTGTTGTAATGGGTATTCTCTTAGATCAACTTCTTTTGATACTTTTAATGCAATATCTCTAATGAAGTCACTTTTTAAAACAAGATTTTCATTAGAGTCTAATTTTATTCCATCATTTTTTTTAGGTTTGATATATGCTTCAATTTTGACTAATTCATTAAATCTTTTTTCAAGCCAATTTTGCATAACTAATTTTCATCTCATTTTTTCTTTCTTGTTTGTGAAATATCTATGAGTCTTTCCTTGACTGCTTCATAATGATTGACAAGTCCTTCTTCTTGTGTTATTGTTTTGATAAAAGGTTCTATTTTTTTTAGGTCATTTTTGTTAGATTTTATAATAGTTGAAAACCTAATAAAGTCCAATACAGAAAGTGATGCACGTGATTTCCCAAAACCCATGGTAGGAAGAACGTGATTGGAACCTAAACAATAATCACTTGCAGAAGAAGGTGTATTTTCGCCTATTAGTATTAGACCTGCAGAGTTAATTTTTCTTGATATATTTAACTCTTTTATAGACATAATTTGTAAATGTTCTGGAGCTATCTCATTAACAAAATCTATTGCTAAATCATCATTTTCAGCTATTGCAATAAATCCATTTTTATTTAAACTTTCTGAAACAAATTCTTTACGTGATATATTTTTTTTCAGAATTTTATTGACCTCATTTTGTACTTTATCAGCAAATTCCAATGAATTTGTAACTACTCCACATAGGGTGTCTTTGCTGTGTTCTGCCTGAGAAACTAAATCTAATGCAACATACCTAGGATTCGTTTCTGAACTCGCATAAATAACCAATTCTGTTGGACCAGCCATCATATCTATCGATACTTTGTTTGAAACCAATAACTTTGCCATTGTAACGAAAATTCCTCCTGGTCCAACTATTTTGTCAACACTCTTAATACTATGTGTACCAAAAGCTAATGCCGCTATACCTTGTGCTCCTCCTACCTTGTAAAATTCATTTATGCCACAAATATCTGCTGCAACTAATGTTAAAGGATCTACATTTCCATTCTTTTGTGGAGGAGAAATAGCCACAAGTCTTTTTACACCAGCCAGTTTTGCTGGTGTTGCACACATAACCAATGTACTTGGATATCTTGCAAGACCTCCTGGAATATAACAACCAACACTTGAAATTGGTTGAACAAATCGTTTAATCCTTCTATTATTTGAATATAAAGAGGATATTTTTTTAATATGTTCTAGAAAAATAATATCGTTTTCAATTAATGTCTCTCTTATTTTGTATATGGTTTTAACTTGTTTATCTGTGACTTTTTTGTAAGCGTCTTTTATTTCATCTTTATTTACTCTTATTGAATCAACCATAACTCTGTCATATTCATATGTGTATTTTTTAAGAGCATGATCTCCATCCTTCCTTACATTACCTATTATTTCTCCTACCTTTTTGATAATGTCTTCAGAAAAATTATCGATTGTATTATACCTTATATTCTCTACATCGTCTTTAGGATTCTTGATAACTATTTTTTTAATCAACTAACCATCTTCTTTATCTATCTTTATTTCTTCAAAAGGCAATATCTGCGTTGGTTGCAGTACTACCAATCCTTGAGCAATCTTTCTCATAACTGGAACGATTTTTATGAATTCATTCTTGTCGATTATTGTATTAACTCCATACCACCCTTCCTCACTCAAAGCGCTGATTGTTGGACGTTTCAATGCCGGCAGTCTACCAAGTAGCTCATCTAAATTCTCCTTCTTTACATTTACAAAAATATGAAGTTTTTTCCTTGCTTCGACAACTCCTCTCAACAAAGCGATCATATCTATAATTTTTTCTCTTTTTTTATCGTCTTGTATAGACTGTTTGTTTGCTATAACAACAGAACTTGATTCCATTATAGTATCTATTATTTTTAGATTATTTTGGACCAAAGTTGTTCCAGTTTCTGTAATATCGCATATTGCATCAACATCCTCGGGCGGTTTAGCCTCCGTTGCGCCAAAAGAAAGGAAAATTTCTACATTCTTATTTTCTCCAATTCTTATCCAAGGTGTAATTATCATTGGATCATTATCTCCAAAATATTTTTTATAGGCTGAATTGGATTTTATATGATCTGCTATCGTTGTAAGGTATTCAGAAGATATTCTTAACGGTTTTTTGTTTTTTGCATATTCAGCGATCATATCATCCAAATTGTTAAACTGAAAATTTTCAGGAATTGCAATTACCTGTTTAACTTTACCATACTCTAAATCTAGCAATATTTTTACATCGGCTCTTGCTTCCTTTATCCAGTCCTTTCCAGTGATACCTATATCATATAGTCCTTCTTGTACATAAGTGGGAATTTCCTGTGGTCTTAAAAGTTTAACCTCTATTTCAGGATCACTCAGTTTTATTCTATATGTTCTTGATTTTCCACTGACTTTTTGCCAAGCCTCTTCTAATATCTTAAAAGTTGCCTCTTCGATAGTTCCCTTTGGTACAGCGAATTTAACTACAGCAGGCATAAATGTACAAGAAAAAATTGTTCATCCGATATATATCTAATTGTTAAGAGACTAAATTCTATTTGAATTCAATAATTCAATTATCTCTTTAGCCTTGCTTACACTAACATTTTTTTCTTTTATTAGTCTTTCAGCTATAATATTCACTTGATTTTCTTCTGCTCCAGCTGTAAGAGCTATATTTCTCGCATGTAATTTCATATGACCCTTCTGAATTCCTTCATTAGTCAATGCCCTGATAGCGGCAAAATTTTGAGCCAAACCTATTGCAGCAAAAATCGATGCAAGTTCCTTGACATTTTTTATATCTAAAATCTTTAATACAACTTTTACTATGGGATGTACCGATATTATTCCTCCAATAATTCCAATAGCCATAGGTATCTCTATTTCTCCAATCAAGTCTCCATCTTTAGATTTATACCATTTTGTTAATGATCTATACTTTCCATCTCTTGCAGCATACGCATGTATAGATGCTTCAAGAGCTCGAAAATCTTGTCCAGTTGCTATTGCTAAAGCATCAATACCATTCATTATACCCTTATTATGAGTAACTGCTCGAAACGTATCAGAATATGCGAAAGCATAAGCTAAGAGAATTCTATTTACTCCTTCAGATCCACCTATCATCTCTTTGGGAAAAGTTGCTTTACATCTTGCCAATCGATTTACAGAATAATTTGATAATATCTTGAGAACTACTTCTCCAATGGATAATTTTTCAATCTTCGAAGCAATCGATTCACACATAGTATTGATAACATTAGCCCCCATCGCATCTTTTGTATCAACTATTAATTCTATTATTATCATATAACCCATATTGTTAATACTCTCATCTAATATCTCTCGAACCTGAATATCTTTAGCTACTACAGTTCTACTCTTCAAATTTGCGATCTTTAAAAGTTCCTCTTTATTATCTGTAATTATTTTTCTTAACCGTTCTCTCTCCTTCTTACTTGCAAATAGATCTTTGTGATTCCTCTTTCTTGCTACTAGCAGAATTTGTCCTATCATTATTGATTCATCAGCTTCAGCTATGAAACCTCCTGCCATCTTGGCGATCTTAGCCGCCTTACTTGCAGCTGCAATAACTGAAGGTTCCTCTGTCGAAACTGGTATCAAATATTTTTTTCCATTAATTACAAAATTCGTAGCAATTCCTAATGGAATCGGAATTATTCCTATTGCATTTTCTACCATGTTGTTAATTTTGTTAAAGGAAAAATTTTTGGGCATATCTTTTAATAATTGTAAATCCTTTTTTGTTATTTTAGTTTCATTTTGAATAAAATCTAGTCTCTCATCCAGATCTAATTCATAAAATTTTTTAAATGAATTGTCATTTCGCTGCATTTTACCATTTTTCACAAATTAACTAAGGTTTGAGTATTTTTAAAATCTTATCGTCGTTGTCTTGAGGGATACCTCTTCCATCTGTGTTACTTGTCAAAATGTATAAAGAACCATCATTTCCCTCAACTACGTCTCTTAGCCTTCCATAACCTACCAATACGTTATTCTGTTCATGTGAATCGATGTCTATTTGTCTTAAATGAGATCCCTTTAAGCTAGTGACGATAAGATCATTTTTATATCCTAATTTATTGGATGATGCAAAAGTTATTCCACTAGGTGCTATGGCCGGATTAAAGCAGAAAATAGCCTTTTCAAAATCCTTTGTTCCTTCACATTTCACGTTAGGCCATCCGTAATTTTTTCCTGCTATTATTAAATTTATTTCATCAAAACCAGATGGACCATGTTCGGATACATACATACTTTTGTTTTCTAGATGCCATGAAATTCCTTGAATGTTTCTATGTCCCAATGAATATACAGGTGAATTCTTGAATGGATTGTCTTCTGGAATTGTTCCATCTAAATTAACACGTAATATCTTGCCTGCAAGTGAAGAAAGATTTTGTGCAAGGTGTGGCTTCGAAGCATCTCCTGTTGGGATATATAATTTATTATCTGGTCCAATCTTTATTCTCCCTCCGTTATTGTATAAAGATCCTGGTATAGAATCAATTATTATTTTTGAATCTATAATTTTATTATCTTTTTCTTTTAAAAGAAGTACTTTGTTAAAGAGCTCGTTTCCATTGGTATAAGTATGATAAATATACATTAGATGATTCTCAGTAAAATTAGGATGTAACACAATTCCTAATAGCCCCGAACCACCCTTTTGTTCTACTCTTATGAATGCAACTGGTTCGTCAAGAATATTTCCATTAGTATCTATCGTTCTTATTTTTCCATCTCTTTCGGTAAAAAAAATCCTATTATCTTTAGATGTTTCAATGGCCCAAGGAGAGTCTAGATTCTCTGCAATGATCTCTATCCCCTTATTGGAGCCTGTTTTATTTAGTAATGATTCTGGTTCTGGCAGAGGAATATTGGTGTCAGATGGAGTCATAAGAATTGTTACAATACCAACCATTGCCACAAATATCGCTATAATAAATAATCTCTTATCCATTTTTTAAACTGATTAATATGCAAGTTATCTGAAGCATAATAAATTTCATTTTCAAAAATCATAATTCGTCTATCCACAAAATTATTTTTTAAAAAAAAGCGCAGATGAGGAGATTTGAACTCCTGCTCGCCCGAAGGCGAATCGGCTGGCTCTTAACCTTGAAGATTACTCAAGGCCGACGCATTATTGTGTTCCTAATGGAAGACCACTCTGCCACATCTGCACAACAAATAAGCTAAATTACTTATTATTATATTTTAATAATATACTTTATCAAAGCCGATTGATATTTATCTTTTTTCAAATATATTGAAAAACTGTGAATATTAAAAAAGTAGAATAATACTATTGATAACTACTGTTCCATTTTCACTTAAAATGTTGAAAATCAAAA
Source organism: Nitrososphaeraceae archaeon (assembly GCA_035250975.1). Lineage (GTDB taxonomy): Archaea > Thermoproteota > Nitrososphaeria > Nitrososphaerales > Nitrososphaeraceae > TH1177. The sequence goes on from DATFEP010000057.1 coordinate 12,896, forward strand.
TAAATGTATATTGTTGTCTCTAAATTAAAAAATATAAGATAGTAATTCACAGGATTATCAAATTTTGGTCTATCATTGATAATTTTAATTTATAATCATTAACTAATATCTACTAATGTGTATATCAACTCGAAACAAAGTAAATAAACATATGTTGATGTTTATTACAAAAACTTAATTACTTTAAATAATCAGCTAAAATATAAAATGATTCCAATTAATAGACCATGGATTGATGATGAAGAGAAACAAGAAGTTATGCGAGTTCTTGATGAAAATATTCTTACAAGTGCATCTAGAGATGGTGGCAAGAGAGTACAAGAATTTGAATCATCTTTGAAAGGTTTTTTGAACGTAAAGCATGTGATTTCGGTAAATTCTGGTACAGCTGCTTTGCATGCTTCTTTACTTGCTATAGGTATTACCTCTGGAGATGAAGTGTTACTTCCATCATTTACATTTGTAGCTACCGCAAATTCTGTTATTGCGGCAGGTGCAAAACCAGTTTTTGTGGATATTAATAAAAAAGATTATACAATTGATATTCCAGACTTAAAGAAAAAAATTACAAAGAAGACAAAGGCCATGATTCCTGTTCATTTATATGGTCATCCAGCTGATTTAGATGAACTGGCAGAAATTTCAAAACAAAATTCTTTCGATATTATAGAAGATGCTTGTCAATCTTTAGGTTCTACTTATAAAAATAAACAAACTGGAACCTTTGGTAAATTAGGATGTTTCAGTTTTTATGCTAGTAAGGTTTTAACAGCCGGAGAAGGAGGAGCAATTGTAACAAACGATGATAAAATTGCAGACACATTAAAAATGATAAGAAATCATGGAATGGTCGAAGGGTATGATACACGTATTCCTGGATTTAATTATCGACTTCCAGAACTAAGTGCTGCTCTCGCAAAGATACAAATGAGGAAAATAAACCAAATATTAGAAATTCGAAGAAGAAATTCTCAATTATTGTCCAATTTTATTGAAAGATCAATTTCAAATTTTCAAGTATTAAATATTCCAGAAGAAAATCATATCAAAAAATTTAATTGGTATCTTTATACATTGGATTTCATTGGAAAAAAAGGTTCTGAATTAAGGGAACGTATCAAGAAAAAGATGATTGAGGGTGGAATAGGCGTTTCAGTATACTACGACCCTCCAGTTCATCTTACTCCATATTATAAACAATTTAGTTTTGAAGGAAGTCTGACCAATACTGAATCGGCCAGTAAAACAGTATTATCATTTCCTGTACATCCATATGTCACAGAAACTGATGTTGAAAAGATGGTAAATATATTAAAGGAAGAATTATCAATTTTTGTTTGATTTTTTTTTATAATTTATAATTATTATTTGATATAGAACCAAAAATTATTTTTTATTTTGAAAGAACAAACTTTTTTATAATACTATGTGGATTATGCAACAGGAATGGCATTAGATACTGGTGATACTGCATGGATGATTGTTGCAACAGGTCTTGTAATGTTGATGACACCCGGGCTCGGATTCTTTGAAGCTGGTTTAATAAGATTCAAAAACGGTCTTTCGGCAATTATGCACACGTTTTCTGGATTAGCAATTGTTTCCACTCTCTGGTTTATCGTTGGATTCACGCTAACTTTTGGACCCGATCAAGGAGGCATAATAGGAGGTCTAGATCATGTCTTCTATAATGG
>DATFEP010000062.1:0-58277 GCA_035250975.1 Nitrososphaeraceae archaeon
TGTATTTATGAAAAAGGAAGATCTAATAGAAAAAACTAGCTTTATAATACTTTTTTCGTTTTTTCTGTTAATAGTAGTAGTTACCACTTATTTTATAAATGAGAATTTGGTATTTTCACAACAGAATAAATATAAAGATCCAAAATCTGTAAACCAAGAAAATGCTGCTGGTCTTCATAAAGTGGAAATAAAACATCAGCAAGCAAATTTTAGTAATTTCGATATATTTGGAATAAAAGAAATCTATCCTACTAAAAAAAATGGTTTTGAATGGTTTATGAATAATTATGATCCAGAATCAGATCCATACTTGCATAATTATAAGAGTATTGTAAGAAATGATGAGGATGATGGTAGTTATAGCATAGGTGAAAGATCTAGAATGGGAGTATATTCCAAAGACGGAATAGGTTATCCAAAAGGAAATATGGAAACTTATAACTTTACAGAGCTCTCAAAAAAAGGCTATTGGTATAAACCTACAGATTGGAAGAATGTAGAAATTACTGGAGAGTATTTATATAAAATAGGCGAAGGTCCAGGTATAACACATTACGCTAGATCCGAGGACCATTCTCTCATAAATAATGGATGTGGTGGATCAAGCTATAAGCTTAAAATCCATTTCGATGGAACAAGTAGTATAAGCAAAGAACAAACACATCCAAAACCATGGAAAATACAGATGAATAAAAGTTCGTTTGGTAAACTTGACAAAGATTGGTTTAGATTTAAAGGTATTATGTATAATCTTCCTGACGGTACTGTAAAGCTCGAAAACTGGTTGGATCCTTTTTTAAATAACACTTGGATAAAAATTGCAGAATACCACGATAAAGGAGGATGGGGTAAAGATGGTAATAAATGTCAAGGCAAAGAAGATCAAATAATTACATGGGGTTCTCCCACTGCAACTTTTAGATGGGATGATGTCTTGGTTGATTTTAGAAATTTGAGTGTAAGAGAAATACAGCCGCCCATAATTTAAGACTTGATTCCTAGAGTTAAAAGTAATAACAATAATATTTTTTTTCACTTTGTAGAGTGTATCAACACGACACACTAAAAGCCAAATTCAATTTTTATAAAATACTGAGCCTGATAAAAAAGACCAACTCATTTTACTATAATAAACTCTAATTTCCTTAATCTTTTTATATTCCTTCTTCTTAGCACTTAAGAATTTTTACGTTGCTTTCCCAGGCATTAAGTGTAATTCAATACCCCGCAACAAGTAGTATGCAGTTAATAGGATTTACCTTAAAACTTATCTTCTGGCAGTCGTATCGATACAATTTCAAATTTATTTTTTTTATATTTTTCGATCTATTTGTAATTTATAAAGATTAATTTATAGTATACTCTGACCATTATGAGGTAGTTATTATTACTTTATACCTGGTTTAATATAATCTTAATTATATTGTAGAGATTTTTATCATATCGATATAAAATACAGAAGAGAGATGTATTTCTATTTATCTGTTGCACTAAGATAACAATATAATTTAATTACACAGTTATTCAAAAAAAATTTGATTTGTGATTTAATGCTGTATGTGTGACCAATGATTTATATTATTTAAACATGCGTAAGGAAAACTTTATCTTCATGTACTATATTTTCTCTTAATCACTGGTAAATTTGGACAAATTGTTTAACTTACAACCCCAGTAGAACAAGATTCAATTTTGTAAGCAGATGTTATAAAGAATATGACCAGATTGAATGATCTGATTTTGGCTACGAACATGTATAGTTTTTACTAAAATTATAGATAAAATTTGGTATCTAAATAACTGTAAATGTAAAATAATCCATATAGTTTATCCATAAACATGTTAGTATTTTTAAACAGATATAATTTAGATAAATATTTCAGAGCATTATTGGATATTTATAATTATTGATAAATGAGAACAAGAAATCTTCACGATTTTCCTTTCTATAAGTAGATAATAAATTCCGAAGCTAATGAGGAAAAATTTAATTTAATTCATTAATAAAGTAGCCACTTTCATAAATCGAGTGTATATGCTAGTATATGATTCAATGGTAATAAAAGATAACAATAATAAAATAAAATTACATTCAAATTTGACAAGTGATTTGAAGGACCACAAAATATAAAATCTAAGAATATAATGATACAATAGGTTTTTTTGATTTCTTGCTTGGAACAAGAGAATATACTTCTTTGGCAGAAAACTTCCATACCTTTGCAGGTTTGGCATCAATACCAAATTCCTTAAGTTTAGCTCCAGCTTTAGAAAATAACTGTGGGTCTGTCACCTCCTCTACTTTTCCCTTTAGTTGATATCCCCCTAGATTGTCGATATCTAATATTGCGACTGCCACTATGGGACATGATATTATATTGTTGAATGTCTTATTTCCGAATGCATCGGCAAAAAGTAAATCATTACCTTCTAGTATACCTAGAACAAATCTCGGAGAAATGTTTGGTATACATTTTGAATCAACAGTTGCTATCCAAACCAAATTTCCCTGCTTTACTATTAATCGTATTATTTCTTCGTTGACTAAATACAACAAGACACATAATGGGGAGGATATAGTTAAAAGTTATGTAGTCATATAATTCATTCTTATCATTGATTAGTTTTTATTAAAATAATCATGAATACTTAGTTTGTAATTATGAAATTTTTATCTTAATAATTCAAAAAATAACCAATAGACTAGAATAAGATTTAATCAATTTGTATATGATGATGTTAAAGCTTGACCATATCAAACTTCTTTCGTATTAACTACAATATCTTTCATCCGGTCAGAATAGTCGTAAGAAAATATAGATAGTGGTGTGATTTCGATTGCCATTTCATTTTCATTTCTTCTCAACAAAAAATTAGCTAAAGACGATTTTTCATCTCTCAGATATTTTTTGATGAGCATGGAGAGGATTTCAACTCCTCTGACTTTGTCTAATTTTGCATATCCCCATCCCCTTACCCCACGATATGGAGGTAGATCACCAGCCACTTCAAAGCCGCATTTTGGATTTCCAGACAAATACTCTATGATCTTGGCATTTTTTTGAGTAGCACAAAAGATTTTCTCTTCTAGATATACATACCATAAGGATACTGTTATTGGCCATCCTTCAACATTAATACAAGCAAGTCTTATTGGAATACAAGAATCCATTAGATATTCTTGTAGGTTCATATTTCTCTTCATTCACCTTGTCTTTCATATTTCTAGTGTACTGTAAGAGAAAAACATATCTGTTCATAGATTCCTTAATTACTATTATAAATTACTAGTTACAAATTATTATGATCTCTCCCACCAATGGGATGAAGAAATATTGGATTATGGACAATGATTAGACCATAATATTTAGAACTAGCAATTAACCTGTCTCTACATTGATAATGAATTAAATCTAATAAATCACATATAACACAATGAAAAGTCTAAACTGTAAATAATACTATTAAATCTACCTTGGGTTAAATTGGATATCTTTCTCAGCCTAATTTTATATCAAGAATTCAGTTACTTAAGCTCTAGTATAGAAATTATTCTCAAATACTATCACTACCTGCAATAGATAATAGAGAATGATGAAAGTAATTGCATGACTCATGTGTATTACATTTGAGACTAAAATACTGGAATTTCAATTGTACAAAATTATAAAATGTGAAAAACATCCTAATAGTTTTTGATATAATCCAAAATTTTGTTTACCAATTTCCCTTGTAAAGCATTGTACTTTATTCAGTATCTAACACATTCATTTACTGAAATCAGCAATCATTTTTATAGGCTCGATCATGATGCTGCCGTCATGATTATTTAATCTTACTTTACAAAGTGCAGTTATCGTGATTATATGAAATACAAATTAGAAGTAAAGGATCAACTGAATGTAATTATCCAAGTGGTTTTATTGTAAACTCACTGCTGGAATTACCTTGTCTGATAATAAATCTATCAGTTTATATCTAGATGGGCTTGAATTTGTTAGAACTATTTCTGTAAATCCAAGATCCTTGTATTGTTTTATTTTTTTGATTGCCTCTTCTGCGTCAGATATCACAAAAAAATTCTTTTCTAGGCTGTCGTCTTGAATTACTCGACAGTTTTCCTCGATTTTTCTAGGATCATGAATATCTAACTCGAAAAATGCTTTGATAAGAACACCTCTCCAAAATCGCAGAGACTCTAGTGCTTTATTTCTATCTTCATCATAAGAGGTATGCATAAACAATATCCTACTAAATTTCTCATAATCTTTCCCAGATTTTTTTAATCCTTTTTGTATTGCGGGAATTAAATGATTTTTTAGAATTTCACGATCCGCCAAAGTAGTTATAAAGCCATCGCCTTCTTCCCCAGCAAGTTGGGCCGAATGAGGACCATTGCCTGCAATATATATAGGGATATCTCCTTTGGGCTTTGTATACAGATTAGAGTCTTTTACCCAATAATATTCACCATTAAATGTTACCCAGTCTTCTTTCCATAATTTTTTGATAAGTTTTATGGCTTCCTTCAATCGTTTATGTCTCTCCTGATTTGATGGCCACGGATTACCTGATGTGATTTCATTTAATGCTTCTCCTTTTCCCAAACCCAAAAATACTCTATTTGGAAACATGGAACTTAGCGTTGAAAATACCTGTGCAACAATTGCAGGGTGATATCTTAGGATAGGTGCAGTCACTCCTGTTCCTATAGAGATATTACGCGTTTTGGCTAATGCAGCCCCAATCCATGGCCATGCAGCACCCCCTGAAGCACCGCTATGCCACCATGGCATATAATGGTCACTTGTCCAACATCGTGGTATACCTTTGTTATCCATATACGTTACATGATCTAGTAAATCTGAAGGACTATTTTGTTCATGTGCTGCTTGAACGCTGATTTTAACCATTTGATTATGCCTGTATAAGATCACAACTAAATAATAACTTAAAGTCAAGGATGCCTTGCTTGTATTTTTTAATATTTTACTAAATTTTTATATTATCGCTTTTGAAGAAATAAAGAAATCGTTAATACAAGATCAATAGTAGAGGAAGAATTTAACTATAATCTTTGTCTATTAAGTGAGATATACAATTCTCCAGTATTATTTTATGAAATTTTTAATAGAAAAATTAAATAACTAAAAGATCTTACTATAAAACATGAAATACAGAAGTAGAACAGAAATAGTGGGAATGATTCTCGATGCAGCTAACGGAGGAACAACGAAGACAAAAATTATGTATAAAGCTTTTTTAAGTTATGCACAATTAAAAGAATACCTTTCGGTTTTGATTGAAAATAAGCTTTTAGACTATATTGATGGAACACAGACATACAAGACAACAGAAAAGGGATTGAATTTTCTAAAGATGCATAATGAGATTGGCGATCTATTGCGAATTCCTACAAGGTTATAGTAATTAATTACAGTTTACTCTTTTCTTTTTATAAATAATCTAACAGTATATTTTAAACATAAATAGAAACAAATGATATTATAGTATTATCTAAAATAAATGACATTATAGTTAAGTATTATCTATTTTTTAATATTTCTTGATGTGTTTTTTATCGTGACAATCATACTAATAAGCAATATATCTGAAATTTTATAATTCATTAAAAAATGACAATTTTATCAAGATAGAATTTGCTTAGAAATCCAGTTTTTTAGAAGTATTTTAGAATAAAATAATATTGCAAGTCATTTATAACAATGTATAGCTTTTAGTATATACTAATTTAGTTATAAGAAAACCTGTTAATATTTACAATCACAATTATTGTCATCACTGTATTATTGTCTTCCTTAAGCATCTCCTTATTTTTAGAGCAAGAAATAAGCTGAGGTTGCAGACGATACTTATTATTATCATGAAGATGATTATGTAAAAGACTATGAAGATGAATACTTTGACAAAAATCAAGTAAAAATTAATGAAATAAATAAAATGATAGTCCATAATAATGAAATCATTGCAAAACAAGATTTAGACAAAGAGGATTTTCCTGATGGTTTTTCAAACCGTCAATCAAAGATAATTGATATAGCTTTTGTTTAGCCTAGTTTTACTATGGCTGCATATGATGATTCTTTTTATAATTTCTTTCGATCTCATTCTGATATACAAGTGGCACAATATATATCTGCAGATATTCATCTTTTGTCCTCTCAAGTTCCGTCAGGAATAGACGCTATGAATAATTACAAATCCATAGCATTACACAAGATCAGAGATCATCTTTCTTTTCTTCTTCCATCGTCGAATTTTAATTAGCTAGACGATAAAATTGTCGATGAAGGATTAATCTTTGAAGCGAATGGTGCAAATATCTATGACATTATCATTCTAGTCTATCAGGAATATGTTACTCAAGAAGAATATCGTAATTTTAAAAAATTTGTAGAAAACGAGGAATAATGATCCTTTTACACTCAAACATTTTATGCAGAAGTTGATTACGATAATATTAATAATCAAATTAATCTAGTGAAAGGACATTATGGGGCCTTCTATGGACAAAAAGCATGGAGAGATATTAAAGAAAGATGGCACAAGAGACTACAGAATGGGTAGGGAGTAATTTTGCCTGTTCTAGTTGTACGGTTACTTTCCATAATAATCCATTTTTCCATTTTCATATACTCATCATGAAGAAAATTATGTCACAAATCCGAATGTTAGGATATTGATCGATTATCAAGCTAAATCAGATTTTGATTATTTTATAGCAGCTTATGAGTTAGAATATGGTCAAGGAAAGGTAATTAGTCTTAGGATATTCTTGAGGATATAGTAACGAATCGCAGTTTCTTGAATTTTTTTGACAATATAATACTGTCTAATATGTAGGATTACAGTCATAAAATTAATATTTTAATGAAAGTATTATAGGATTGAAATATTCACTAAATACTATACCACTCTACCATATTTTTTTATCAACTATAAGAAGCTTGAAATTGAGATTAATTTCATTTACATTATTGTTCGGACCTTCACTCTAGGACCAAGACTTTTTATGATAACAATGTGGAAGAAAAATTTATTTTTTGTCTTTCCTTTCTATCAATTCTTTAAAAAAATGAATTAATCTGCCATCAAATCCATAATTATAAGTTAACAAGTCTTTAATTTTCTCTATACAATCTAAACATACGTTGTAATATTTTCCTGCCTCATAGTTATCAATATCTTGTTTAATGTCACCTGGAATCATTTTGGTTTTAGTACTAGTTACAGTAAGATATTCTGCCGTTTTAATTTCATTATTACAAACATCGCAATTATTGTCTTGTTCTTCTGTTACTACATCTTTTGTAGTTGAAATATCTTCAATCATATTTGATTGTTAGGTATAACGATCCCAAAAAGTTTTTCTTTTATTTTTAGTCACTTCAATTCATTGTTTCGATTAACATTGCTTTTTAATCTGAAGAATCGGTCTATTTGCGATCCACTAAACTGGAGATTAAATTGCCTGTTATTTTGGATGAAATTGTGTTTTTAATTGTAGTTTTGTAAAAATAGATGAAAAATCTATTTCAATTGTATCTTTGTTATAGAAAATAATCCGTTTTGTTCTTTTTACAGATATACTATGCATAAGATTTTCTGTTCTGTTGAAATACAGCATTATATCTAAATGAGGTTCATACCTAAAATAACTTAATCTAAGGTTTAGATGTAAAAAAGTATAATCGTATGGATGTAGGTATTAACAAAAATGATAATATCCTTATTAGGTTTGATAACCCTTTAAATTCATGACTCAAGAATTCGAATCAATAAAAAAAAGAGAATCCCGATACAATATAAATCCAATATTTGTAAATAGATGGTCTCCACGATCAATGACAGGAGATGAAATTTCTCACCATGATCTTATGGGACTATTTGAAGCTGCACGATGGGCTCCTTCCTCATACAATAATCAACCATGGAGATTTATTTACGCGAAGAGAAATACTGAAAACTGGGATAGGATTTATTCTCTAATGGTGGAAGGAAATAAAATTTGGGCTAAAAATGCTTCTGTGTTAGTTGTTGTCGTTTCAAGAAAAGATTTTGAATATAACGAAAAACCTGCCAGGACCTATCAATTCGATGCTGGTGCTGCATGGGAAAATCTAGCTTTAGAAGCTATATCACGTGGCTTAGCTACTCATGCAATGCAAGGATTTGATTACGATAAAGCAAAAGTAGATTTAGAAATTCCCGAAAATTTTGATGTTATGGCAATGATTGCAATTGGAAAAAGAGGTCAAAAAGAAAGTCTTACACCCAATCTTCAGAAAAATGAATATCCAACTGATAGAAAACCATTGGAAGAAATAGTGATGGAAGGTAGATTCACAACAAAGAAGTAGAACTAGCATAAAATAGCTGCCTCATTTTTCTTTTGAGAATTCATATTATAATTATAGCAATAAAAAATTTTACAAATATAAAGTTAGAATATCTTTAAAATAAATACTTTCAAATTTAGCGAAATTGATATTGAAAAATATATCATGTGTCTAATCCAATAGTCCCATATGATCATACATAAAGTCTCATGTCTTCTCCAATTGATAATGTGTATTAAAGTGTAGATTAAGAGAATTAAATTAGTATTTTATGAGAAGCAGCGTTCTACGGTCAAGAGGAAACAATATTATTTGAAAATATATGTTGTATTTCCTATGAGAAAACTATGAAATATGACACAGAGAAATAAATAGATATTGTTTCAAATTTTGATTTAAACAGAAAATCTTTCTTGGATTTTGTTTGTGTTGGGAATTCTAAATTTTCTCATATTATGCTATCGTCGTCAATTTATATTCTTAATAAAAGATATTAATTTTAATTTTATAGCTTCTTCGGGCTAGATTTCTTGTACTGGAGATATTGATACCTGTTGAACAATTCAGACGTAAAATCTGCTGTGTTGCACAACTCACTACTGCTAACACATTTAGCTAACCTATTATAGTCATATCATGTGAGAAATTGGAAGAATTACAATGAATCTCTGGTAAAGAGAGGAGAAATCCTACTTGATTTTGATGTTATTGATAAATGGGATTCTGAATTAGAAGAGATGAATAAAGGTAAGGAAGGTAGAAAATTTGTTTATCCAGATTCCTTTATCAAATTACTTGGGTACATGAGAGCATACTTTCATTTACCATATAGACAGACTGAAGGCGTAGTACGAGAACATGCTTCAAATACATCATTACCATCAATTCCTCATTATAGTAACATTAGTAGAAGAATAAACAGACTGGCTCTCATTTTCAATGATGACAAATCTAATTTACATGGTGATAATTTTGTAATTGCAATTGATGCTACTGGTTTTAAAGTTACAAACAGAGATGAATGGATTAGACACAAGTGGAATGTAAAGAGAGGTTATCTAAAGATACATGTTGCTGTAGATATCAAACGAAAGAGAATTTTATCATTAATAGTAACCAGTGAATAAGTACATGATGGAAAAGTATTACCTGAACTGATAGAGGATATAACAATAAAACAGAATAAGGAAATAGATATTACTATTGCAGATGGCTCCTATGATAACAACAAGATATTCCAATTTCTTTCATTCAACAATATCAAGCCAGCAATAAAGCTAAGAAAGAATTCCAGATATAGGAAAATAAATCATTACCTTAGAAACAAGACTGTAAAGATGCAGAGGACAGATCTTGTTAAATGGAAAGATAGCGTAAGCTATGGACAGAGATGGATTGTGGAAACTGTCTTCTCATGTATTAAGAGAATGTTTGGAGAATATGTTACTGCTATTAGATTGGAGAACATGGTAAAAGAGATGATACTGAAAGCATCGTTATATAATTGGTTTCAGAGAATAACTGTTACATAATTATAGATTTCAGTAGGTTAGGTTGATTGTCTATATGAGTTGTGCGACAAAGCAGTAAAATCTAAAAATTTGCATATTCCTTTAACAGAAAAATGTAGACAACATCGTGGAGTTACATATTTTCTATCTTTTCCACCTTCTGTATTAATATAAAATTATGATTTTTGGTTATTGGATAGTTCCTTATTTTTTGAAATTTTTATATTTGTTAGATTGTAGAATTAGTCTAAGACTTTCTAGAATAATTGAGTAAAAATTTAGTTCAAGTATACCTACAAAATCGTTAGTATCGAGTTCCGACCTAAAAACCATAAAAGCTAAAGTATTATTTATAATCCAGATATCTGATCTTATGTATAAATCTAAAGATACGTATTAGTATATAAAATAATTATTTGATCTTGTCTAGAATTTTGTTTTTACGGTTTTTTATTTAAGACAATAGTTGTGGTAAGCATTGAAGTGTTGGGAATAAGAACCGTTTTATTATCATTAGTCATTAATTTTGTTGAAATCAATCCAATATCAAAAATTATACCGGTGTTGTTAAATGCAGTAATTTCTTCTCCAATTTTAAATGGCCTAATTATTGCTAGATATAATCCTGCAATGATATTTCCTAATATATTCTGGGAAGCGAATCCTACTACTAACGCAGAGATAGTTCCTATCGATGCCGCAATGATAGGATCGTGACTTAAATATGTGATTATAATTGCGATTATTATTACTGCACCTAAAATTCTCATGAGAATTCTTATAGAATTAGATGCATCCTTTAAATAATCAATTGTGAGATCACGAAATGCATTACTAACTACTTCTATAACAAAATAACCTATTAACGCTACTTCGAGAGATTGTAATATCGTAAGATATTCTTTAGATATTATAGGTCTTAAATAATAATGGATTGTAAGAGATATCGCTGTGAAGATAATTGCCAAAACAATAATTCTTTTTACGAGTTTTAATTTAGTTTGCCTTATTTTTTGTTGATCATTTTGTGAATTGTCAATAGTGTTCTTGTCGAAATGTTCATTTTTGTCATCATCGGCATTCATACAAAATAACCTAAAAACAAAGCGAAATAAGTTTGTTGGTCATAAAAATATTGAGATACAGAAGCTAAAAAATGAATCATAAAGATGTAATATTATATTCTTGTTGTTAGAATAAACTAAGGAATAAAGAATGAGTAATTTCGTAATTAATAATAGAATAGCACTCTGAATACATGAAAATCTTTGGTAACAATTCCAATTGTATTCAGGCTAAGTTCAAAATTAATACACTCCGCGTGAGAGGGAGGCTCTAACTGAACTGAACTGAACCGAACCGATATTTGAATGAGTGTATAATTACCTCATAATGAACGCCAATCGATGTTTGCCACTTTCAAGTCCAAATAAAAATAATGTAAAAGAAAACAAAAAATAAATAAAATATAGAAGACTAGCATATGCTATTTTAAACAATTTTTAATACTATGAATTATAATAGAATATACGCTTGACAGGAACATAAGGATGATCTGTGACCGATGTATTTTCATAGATGTTAAATTTAAGCTATAATAGATATAGAGTTCTTGTTGTATAACTCGTTCTCTTACTAAGTGCTTACAAACAGAAGTAGCATAGATTTGTTCTATATTAAAGAAAATGTTAATGTATATAAAATCGAACTTATCTTTGGGTAGATCTATTATAATTGTATGTCTTTGTTTAGAAAAGAAGGAATCATAATTTAGTAATTCCGGAATAAAAAAAAGAATAAAATAAATTATTCACTTTCTTCGTTCATGAACTAGATGCATTAGTAGGTCTGAATAATGAGTTTATGGTAAATATGATTACCTTCAATTAAGTTATATTTTTTTATAACAGCAAATATTATCTGTATATTGACTTATGTTTTCGCGTCAGGGTAGAATTGTGTCTTTATTGTAAAAGTTAGAGTTACGGTTTACAAGCCAAAGTGATCTCTGATAACACTGATCAAAATAAATCCTATAAATGCAAGTGAAAAGACCGAGATTGTATACGATAATATTTTATTTTTAATGCTTTTACCAATTTTTGTTGTGAATGAAAATAGACTCATGTTATCTATATAGGTCTAAAAGTGGTATGTGCATATAGATTTTTTAATATTTAGTAATGTTATATAAGAATAGTATATTGTTAGATAAAAATGTTCTAAGTATGAAATTAAGCCATAATTTTCACACTACTCTTTCTATAAGACGTAAGTGTATGGTAAGAGCCAACTTTAGCTCATCAACTGTCAGGCGGATAGTCATAGTCGCAAAATTGACTACTATGTCATGTACTATTAATAAATATTAAATTTATAATATAACAAAATTAATTTTCATAATAAAAAGTACTAGAAATCATGCATATAATGATTAAGAGCAAATTATGATTTTTACATGACTCATTCATCTAATTACCAGTAATTCCTATGTATGTTATGTTTTTAAACTAAAAATATATAGAAATTTAACACATTTTACTCGTTATTTGTATTTTTTGTTCGAAAAATTGAAGTGCCATCATTGTCCATTCCAATGAACTAGACTATTTGCTTTTTCGTGTAACTTCTCTTCAAATGTTTTAATATCAATGTCTTTGAAGGGCTTCATTTTTTCTAGTACAGGCGGTTCACCTCCTTCTTCTATTGTGGATTTATTCCTCAATTCCTCAATTATTTTTTCCTGCAATTTAGGATGACAGATCTTGCTATGATAAATACATCCCAAAGAACCATTGATCATCTCTTTCAAATGAGCGTCTCCTTTCTCCTCATGAAAATGTGGATTTCTTGTTTCGACTTGCATAACTTCTACTCCTTTATCCATTGCATCTTGATAATCAGTAGGTAAAATTCCTCCAAATTCCTCTAATAAATCCACTATTTCATAAGTCTCCACAGAGAATCCCGACGAGAAACTCATCAATTCTGCAAGCTTGAGTGAAATACAATGTTCACCAGAATTTCCTGTTCTGACAACTTCTGTTTCAAATCCGGTATAATAAGAAATAAGTGAATTTAAAAAATAGTTAGTGATCTCTGATACTCTTCCCCATTTTGAAAAATAAATTCCGCTTTCAGATATTTTTGGTTTATAAATCCAAGATACTCTTATCATTTTGTATGGTGTATTGGACATAGCTATTCCTGCAGAGAATATCTTTACATATTCATTAACAGCTCCTGGAACATAGTTATCACCATCAATAAAACCAACATAATCTTTTCCACCCATTTTTGCAAGTAACATTCCCAACACCATGCCTTCTGCCTTTCCATTTCTCACTAAATTATCCGCTCCAAGCAAATCAGTATAACCGACATCTCTTAATGTCTCTGCAACTCCTTCGTCTCTTTGATGAAGAATCAATGCATTCTTATTTGCGAATCTATTGAATTGTTCGAGAGATTCTTTTTCTAATTTGTATCTGTCTACTGGTTGTCTTGGACTATTAGATAAAATTATTGTCATACAGTTGTGCGGAATACCGCTTAAAACTCCTTCTAATAACTTTAATCTCTCATTCCTTATTGGAATAACAATAGCCATTTTACTTTCAATTTCAGATATTTGTTCATTTCCTATCGCAACAATATGCTCGGAAACTTTTTTTCCTTTCTCCATACCTGAATCAAGTTCAAATACTCTCTGGACACCGTGCAAACTTATAGAACCAAATCTTTCAGTATAACGTGGTAAATCTAATTTCATTTTATTCTAACTCCACTAAAACTTTTATAATTTAAGAAGTAAATAATGAATATCATAATATTACTATCAATTTCACAAGTCAGACAATTTAATAGTTTGCTAATTATAAAATTGATTTAATTTGTTTTTGAAAGTCTTTCTATTGTCTCTTATTTTAATTTTCTTACAATTATAAATCGATTCTTCTTTTTCTAAAAATTTCAACAATTTAATTAAAGATCTTTCATCAATTAATGATTTTAATACTCTCTCTACATCTTTATCGTTCAATATATTTTAACAAGAAATATGTTATTTAACGAGTATTCAATCAAATAATAATACTTTTTTCAATACTTTTTTCAGTATAAAAATTCAAAAAAAAGTTATATGTTTTAATAATTATTAAACATCGTTTAATATAGCTTAGATAATTCTTAACCTTCTTAATCACCATTCATGTAATTACATTTTTTTGTGATACTTAGCGAAATTCATTCTTAAACTTCTAGCTGTTAAAAAGGGAGTGATTAGAAGCACAGGAATGCTTAATAATATAAATAAAGTTTGAAAAGGAGCCAATAAAGATATAGATGCCGTACCTGCATAGAATCCGAATATTGTTGTTATGATACTTCCTGCACATGTAGGACAGCCAATAAAAAGACCACAAGTTGCCCCTACACTACCTAATAAATGTGATTTTTTTTCTTCTTTTAATTTTCTTAAGGTAAAAATATTCAACGACGCATTAAATCCCACTAACATGGATACAATCAAAGCTAATAACATATTAATTGGTATCAATAAAATAAAAAAATATGTAGTTAAATAAATATAGGTCATAGGAACATAACCTATTGTATTACAACAGGGAATGATCTTAACATATGGATATTTACTTTCTGCTTCAGGTAGCAATTGAGTGGAATTATAAACAAATATCTGTGAAAGAAAAGCATAAATTAAACCATATATGATTGCAATTAAGATCATTATCAAAATGTATTTCTTATTTTTTTTAAATGGTAACGAAATATAGGATAGCAGATCTTTCTTATATCGATTATTACTAGTATAAAGTTTCCATAATCCAAAACAAATTCCCAATGATGAAATAAAAGTAATAGATATTACAGCTAATGATAGATTATATAATGATTCTGTAAAGATAATGGTATCATTGAAATCTGGATTAGTAAGTTTTGAGTAGAGAAAAAAAGTAATACCAATCGAGATGACACTGGTGAGAATAACTCTTAAACCCTCTATACAAACTAATCTCTGAATTTTCATTCTTTATATTTAATCATAAGATAAAAAGAAACCGCAATTAAATTTTTTCACATAAACAATTACTACTGGATTAATTGAATTAATTAAAATAAGACTTATTTTTTAGTTCATATATATAAAAATTGTAATATGAATGACTTTCCAACTTTAGATGATGATTTTATTGATGTCGAGATTACGAATATAGGTTATGCGGATAGTATGGGATTGGAAGGTTTCTTAGTTTTGAGATCAGTTGAGGGGGACGAATTTCCAATTAATGCCTTTTCTGGTGAAGTTGCTAAACATATCTTAAGATTTAGACAAGGTGATAAGAATACTATTCCCACCATTTACAATCTAGTAGAGGAAATAGCAGTACTCCAGGATCTTTTATTAATGGAGATCAGAATTTATTTAAGTGGTTCAGTATTGCGTGCGAATTTGTATTTTCGAGGAAGAAAGGACAATCTTATATTGAGAAATTATCGTGCATCTGACGCCATTGCATTAGCTTCATATTATGAAGTTCCAATTAAAGTGAGAAAAAACCTTTTCAGAGAAAAAATACAACAATAGACTTAGCATCATTAATAAAGCAAAAATAATATTATATCTGCAGACTCATGCGCAATTAAAAATGTAATTAATAGTACATATCTTATATTATAAAAACAATTAATAATTTTTTTTATTATGTTTAATTATGTTAAATTTTGTAGGCGAAATAACTGATCCCATTCATAGATATATCCGATTTACAGAGTTAGAAAGAGAAATTATCGATACGCCTGTTTTTCAACGACTGAGGAAAATTAGACAGCTTGCTGGTGCCCATCTAGTTTATCCTAGTGCACAACACACAAGATTTGAACACTCATTGGGAACTATGCATTTAGCTGGACTAGCAGGGCTAACTCTTCTAGATAAAGGATATATAGAAAAAAAAGATCAACTTGAAGGTCTACGTTTAGCTGCACTTCTTCATGACATTGGTCATGGGCCATTTTCGCATCTCTTTGAAGAAGTTTTAATCGGTAGCGGTATCTCAGCTAGTAGTCATGAAAATATGGGGAAAAAAATCATAAGAGAAACAATAATCAAAGATATATTGGAAAAATATGGATATGATTCTGATTCTATATGTAATCTATCTTTTGGGGAATCGCCGATTATGTTTTATAATGAGATAATAGCTGGTGGCCTTTCTTCTGATATAATGGATTACTTGCCTAGAGACAGCTTTTTTACGGGAGTAGAATACGGTAAAATTGATTATTATAGACTAATAAGCTCCTTTGAGGTTTTATCTAATGGTCATCTCGGGATAAATAAATCTGCCATAAATTCCCTCGAATCCATGCTAATTTCTAGATTTCAGATGTTTAAGGCAGTTTATTTTCATAAAACGGTTAGATCTGCAGAAGTTATGTTACTTCATTCACTTTTACTTGCAGATAGACAACTAAATTTTTCTGATTTATCTGTGGATGAATATATTGAGTATACCGACGATAAAACGATTGATATCATACTCTCTCTAAAAAATAACGATCGTGCTGTAAAATTAGCTAAGGATTATAAAAATAGAATATTATTAAAATGTGTTTATGAAAAATTTCTTCAAAATAAAGGTACATCGAATAGTATAAAATTAACGAAAAGACAAAAAGATGTTTTTAAGAGAATAATAAATTCACTGAAAATTGAAAATGATTTCGTCTTTATAGATATCTCCAGGGCGCCATCCATGCCTTTGACACCGTCAAAAGAGGAATTGAATTCAATAATGTTGGTAGATAAAGATTCAGAGTTTGAAACCCGTACATCTGAAATTCCATTAATAGATTCAATAACTGGATTTCTAGACATGATTAGGATATACACCACACAGGCTAATAGGGAAAAACTAGAAAAGGCTTTAAAAAATATTGATATATGATATATGGAAGGAACAATGAATATTTACCAGAGAAACCGAGTTGTGATAAAATTAAGTGGAAGCGTATTTCACAATGATAACAATCGAAACCAAATTGAAGTTCTAAAAAAATATAGTTCCATGCTTATTGATATTAGTAATACTGTTCAACCAGTGGTAGTTACTGGCGGTGGACAAATTGCAAGGTTTTATATTAATACAGCCAGGAAATTAGGTCTAGATGAATCCAGTCTTGACCTAATGGGTATAGATGTATCCCGACTGAATGCTAAATTACTGATTTCATCGTTGGGAAGCCATGTTTATCCAAATGTTCCGAAATCGTTAGATGATATAAGCAATTTTATCGAAAGTAATAAAATAATAATCTCAGGGGGATTGCATCCTGGTCAAAGTACTAACGCAACATCTGCTCTTATAGCTGAAAAAATAAAAGCAAACCAGTTCATTAATGCGACAGATGTTGAAGGAATTTATGATTCGGACCCAAGGAAAAATCAAAATGCGAAACTTTATGAGAAAATCGATTTAGGAAGTTGTCTGAATATGCTATTAAATCGTAGTTCGATGGCTGGCGAATATGATTTGATGGACATTGTAGCTCTAAAGGTGATCGAAAGATCTAAAATTAAAACTAGAGTGATTCTTTCCTCACCAGAAAATATCAAAAATACTGTTGAAGGAAAAATCTTGGGAACCGAACTAATAATATAATTTTAAGATACAGTCTTTATTTCTCCTTTGTATGGATGTATGCCATCATAAATGATTTTCTTTATAATTTCTTTTCCTTCTTTGATACTCATTGGTTTAGACTGTGCTTTTGCGAATCCTTCGCTATCACATATGAAAATGATAATTTCTTCTCCATTATTCAATTCTCCCACTAACATCTCTTCCCCTACTGGCTCAAATGACGATGGTCCACTCTTTATGGTATATGTAAGCATGGAAAAACCAGTATATTCAAACAATTTCATTTGGGCCTTTCTTGACCTTTCTTGCCCCAGATGAGCTGCTTTATGATATTGCATGATGTTTATTGTTTATTCTGGATTTTATACTTATTTTTTGATTAGATTTTGTTTTCTTATAAAATAATCGAAATATCATTAAATTAGTCATCAATTCAAATTTAACACTTAAATTATTATTCATATTACACTATATTGAAAAAATTATGGTAATTGCAGATAATTTTTTAATGCAGATTCCCATTGGTGTTGAATGGATATTTATAATAATAATAATAGTTGTTTTGTTCTTTGGAGTTAAAAAAATTCCTGAATTAGCAAAATCTTTTGGGAAAGCCACAGCTGAATTCGAGAAAGCCAAGTTAGAAGCAAAAAGAGAGCTGGAAAAGTATAAAAACGAAAATCCGAATGTTGGTAGAGAAAAGCTTGAATCAATAGCAGAAACATTGGGAATAGATTATACCAACAAAAATGATGAGGAATTGAAACAAGCGATTGAGAAGGAAATTAATAAGAATAAGACAACCTAATTATTTTAATTAAATTATTATTTATAAAAAAACATTTTATTGCACTAAAACTAATAATTTTTCATCATAATGATTGATCGAAATAGGATAATGGATATTGTAGGAAATTATGATCACAAAAAGATAAAGATAGGTGTTCTTGGAAGTCATTCTGCATTAGAAATTATGGATGGTGCAACCGATGAATCAATGAAAACGGTTTGTATATGTCAAAAAGGAAGAGAGACACCCTATCTAAGATTTAAAAGAATATCCAATGATATTCTGATATTAGATAAATTCGTAGATATACTGGATGAAGAAATTCAGAAAAAATTAAGAGATTTGAATGTCATAATGGTAGCTCATAGGGCATTCTCGGTCTATTTGGGATACGATAACATTGAAGGTAATTTTTTAATTCCTATTTTTGGCAATCGAAATCTTTTGAGGGCCGAAGAGAGAACATATCCAAAAAACCAATATTATTTACTAAATAAATCTAATATTAAACATCCAAAGATATATCGAGATCCTTCAGAGATCTCAGGTCTATCTATTGTAAAAGTTCAAGAAGCAAAGAGAAAATTGGAGCGAGCATTTTATTTTGTACACTCTTATGACGATTATATAGAAAAAACAGAAAACAAGATAAAAAATGGATTGATAGATAAATATGATGTTGAATCTGCAATAATTGAAGAATATATTATAGGAACATATTTCAATTTTAATTTTTTCTATTCGCCTCTGACTAACGATACAGAATTTTTGGGAATCGAAAGAAGATTACAAACCAATTTACATGATTTCACTTCATCATTAACTGCTAAACAACAATTGGAATTGGACATCGAATTACAAAATATAGAGATAGGACATACACCAGCCAGCATACGTGAGTCTATGCTAGAAAAGGTATTTGATTTAGGAGATAAATTTTCACGGACCTTAAAAGAAGAATGTGCTCCAGGTTTAATTGGACCTTTCTCCTTACAAAGTATTGTTACCAAAGATCTGGATATATATGTTTATGATGTTTCATTTCGAGTTCCAGGAAATCCGATATTAGCAACAACAAGTCCATACACTAAATATTATTACGGCTTCTCGATGGGTGTAGGACGGAGGGTTGCAATGGAGATAAAACATGCTATTCTAGAAAATAGAATCTCTGAAATAGTTACATAATCTTTTTGTAGTTTCTAAATTGGTAGGCTATAACTTTTTAAATATGCCGTCAATTATTTCTATTGTATCTTTCAATTTTGCAACCGAATAGGTGGGTATTTCACAAGCGCTCTGCGGCGATTGCAAATTAAAAATAGAATCGCTTATACGAATTGTTGTTATTCCCACTTTATTGGCTGGATAAATGTCAGTATCTAACCTATCTCCTATTACAACACATTCAGCAGCAGTAACATTAGCTTTTTTCATCAAATATAAAAACAACCTTTCATCCGGTTTTGTAGTATTTAATTCAGACGGGAAAACAATAAATTTAAACAGATTATACAAATTGACCCTTTTTAGTAATTCTAGAGAAAAGTGTGAATAATTATTAGATATCATTGCTAAAGTATGATTTTTTGATAGGGTTTCTACAACTTTTTTTACCTCTTGAGATATCTGATAATATTTTTTTTCTCCTTCAGTTATTTCTAATTCTATTCTGTTTAAAATAATTTTTTCGTAACCTTGCGGCAGAATAAGTTTGCAGATTTCTATAATCACTTGTCTCAATTCTCCATTCAAAATTCTTCTAGTTTTTATAACATTGTTTTTTAAAGTGAGATAATTCCTAAAATCAATCCTAGCTCCAAAACCATTGATCTGTTCCATGACCTTTTTATCGATATAATGAATAAATTGCCATTCGTCAATTAATGTTTGACCCAGACAGAATATAAGAAACAATCTTCTTATTTGAAATTTTGATTGTTATTATATTTAATTTTTTTATTGAATATTTTTGCTATCTATATTAAAAGATATTTATAAAAAAACAAATAAAACATGATAAAATATACTAATAATGATGAATATAGGTGTAATATCTGATACTCATGACGATATTAATAATGTCAAAAAGGCAATAAAAATTTTCAACGAACAGAATGTAGATTATGTAATCCATGCTGGTGATTATGTATTTCCTGGCATTGTTCTTGAATTTGGTAACTTAAATAAAAATATAAAGTTTCTAGGAGTATTGGGAAATAATGATGGAGAAAAGATTGGACTTGCCAATAACTTTCAACGAATCGGAGGTAATATAAAATGGGATTTTGGGGAAATTATTTTGGATGATCTCTCAATAGGGATTTACCATGGTACAAATACTGAATTAACTGATTCTCTAATTCTGGGTAATAGATTCGATGTTTTTATTTATGGTCATACGCATAAAAAAGACAACAGGGTAATAGGAAAAACTCAATTATTAAATCCCGGTAGTGCCCATCAGGATCTTCAAAAGGATGAACCAAATAAAGGACCTTCCGTTTTAATTTATAATACAATTTTTAAGAAATGTGAATTTATTCTTTTGAATTAATTATTTTATTCTTTAAGAATTTATAACCCTCACTATATTCTCTTTTTTTCAAAAGTGAAAATCATAATCCTGCATGTGTATATCTATGAATAAATAGATCTTCTTCATAAAGAGTCTTATAACCGCATATCTCACACGACAAAAAATCAGTCAATTTTTCTAGATTTACAGGTTTTCCTACAATAATTGTATTCTCAAATTCAGTTATTTTATATTCTAATAGTTTTGGATCTTTTTTAAACCATTCATTTATTTTATCTTTGATAATAGTCTTAATTAAGAACAAGTTTGATGGCTCTGTACTGATTATAATACTAGTTTCATCTTCGCTGATTTCAATATTTTTACTTTTAAGAGAACCTATATTGATGACCTCCAGGATTAACATTTGATATATTTGTCTTGCTAAATCTAAATTTCCTGCAAAATGAACCACAATTGAATTTTTCATTAATTATCTTTGATGTAAAAAATATTTATTATCTTTATTAATATCACGAAATTCTTCTTTTAGAAATAGTAACATTTGATTGATAACTTTTATCCCTAGAGAAATCCATCATTATTTAATTGATTTAATAAAGGAGTAATACTTAATAATATTTCTTTTTCGTCCAAGATTGTTCTTCGATTAATTTCTAAAATTATAGCTAACATATTTCTATCCTCTCTTGAGGTTGAGACGAAATGGTCATTTATATAAAATCTGCTCATGTTATTTTTTATCCAGGATTTCCATTCTGTAGCTCTATTGACACTTTTTTCTAAATGCAAAATAGTTTTATCTAATTGAATATATTCAATATCTAACAAATCTAATTTAAGCATTGGTAGCATCAAATGACCTCCTTCAACCTCCTTCTTATCTTCTCTCATTTTAATGATAATTTCTTCTTCTTGATTTTCATTTTTTATATTAGTATTATATTTTGGATAATAGTATCCAGCTAAATTATTATTCCAATCATATATTTTGTAGACTGTATCTTCATATTCGCATTTCCAATTCTTAGTATTTACCTTACCAAACAACTACTGTTATTCCTATAACATGAGATTTAAAAAATCTATCGAATAACAATTGCTAAGAAAAGAGAAATATGACTTAAAGCTTGTCTATTGCGTAAAGATCTATTCTTTATCTATAAATTCGTCTGGATTTGGGGGTTCTGGATTAAGCCCTTTTCTTTTCCTAATATCGGTCACCAAATTTTTAATTACTGATTGAGGAACAGATTGCCAATTTTTGAAATATGTACTCCACATAGCTTTTCCAGCCGTTCCTCCTCGCATTGCTTCTGATAAATCAAACGTTTCTGACGCGGGAACTTCTCCTAGCATAATTGAAATGACACCTTTTTGATCCACATTCAATAATTTGCCTCTTCTTCCAGACAGAATCCCCGCTACAGTCCCTATCTGCTCTTGAGGACATTTGACTTCTATCCCCAATATTGGTTCCAATAAAACAGGGTCCGCAATTAACATTGAACCTAACATTGCTCTCCTCGTTGCAGGCATTAATTGAGCTAAACCCCTATGTGCTGGATCTTCATGAGGAACAAAGTGATGAAGAATGAATTTGACTCCACGAAGCGTTTCATGCGCCAAACCCCCAGAATGTACGACATCGTCAAAACCAGATTTAATTGAATCCATAGATTCTTGTATAAATTGTACACCTTTAGTTTCATCTATCAACATATTACCAGATGGATCAACGGCGCTAACATTCCTAGCTTGATCTGCACTCCATCCTTTTTCTCTGAGAATCCTAGCAAGTTCTTTTTTGTCCATGTCTTCTCTTATTTGTCCAGTTTTAATCATCTCGATTACATTTTCCTCGAGTGGCTCTACACGCATAAATATTTTGTTGTGTCTATTTGGAGATTTACTCATTATAGGACCTGCAGGTGAACGAATTGTTTCTCTATAATTGATTAAAGGCTGTGATGTTGAAATTTCTAGATTTGCTTCTTGTAAAAGGGAAGTTGCAATTTCTAAATGCAAAACTCCCATTCCTGCCATTAGTGTTTCTCCTGTTTCTTCATTTATCTTAACTATAAGATTTGGATCCTCAACAGTTATTTTACGAAGGGCTTCTACAAGTTTAGGTAGATCTTTTGGATGTTTTGGTTCAACTGCTATAGTTACTACAGGCTCAGAAACATATTTAATAGATTCAAATGCAACATTATTTTTTACACTTGAAATAGTTTCCCCAGCAACAGCATAATCTAAACCTAAAAGAGCAGGAATATTACCTGCGGGTATTACACTTACTACTTCCCTAGTATTGCCCATATAGATATTTACAGACTGTACTTTTCCTGATCTTTTTGCATCAATAAGATAAACTTCATCGCCGTCTTTAATAGTTCCAG
The DNA here is from genome assembly GCA_035250975.1 of Nitrososphaeraceae archaeon. Lineage (GTDB taxonomy): Archaea > Thermoproteota > Nitrososphaeria > Nitrososphaerales > Nitrososphaeraceae > TH1177. The sequence continues at coordinate 23,267 of DATFEP010000062.1, forward strand.
AAAAGAGTCTGCCTGTTGCTATTCGACCGGCTTGAGGATCTACGTTTATAGTTGTTACCATCATGACTGCAGGACCGTTTTCATCACAATTTATTAATGCTTTTCCAATATCAGAATTAAGATCTCCTGGCCAAATCTTTGGAATCCTATATTTTTGTGCTACATGTGGAGGAGGATGGTGTTGAACTACCATTCCAAGAACTGCCTCATGAAGTGGAGCTCGTTCAGAAAGAGATTTAATTCTATTAGGATCGTCAGAAGTATAGGCATCATATACATCCTTAAAACTAAATCCTTTTTTCTGTGCTACTTTGAAATTAAAACCCCATCTATCTTTTGCAGAACCAAAGGCCACAGTATTTCCTTGGATACTAACTTTCCATTTTTCTTTCAGCTCAGGTTCGGCATATATATCTACAAGCTTATTAAATTCTGCTATTATATTAGATAACCATTTTTGCATTGCAGGAGGATCAAGACGTAATTCTTTTACTAATCGATCAATTTTGTTAATATATAGAACGGGCCGAACTCTTTCCTCTAATGCTTGTCTTGTTACAGTCTCAGTCTGAGTCATTATCCCTTCTACCGAATCAGACACTACAACTACACCATCTATTGCACGAAGAGCTCTTGTAACTCTCCCAGTAAAATCTATGTGTCCTGGAGTATCTATCATATTAATGACATATTCTTTTCCCTCATGCTCATAAAATAAAGTTACATTGGCACCTCTAATTGTCATCTGTCGATTTTGCTCTAGCTTCATAGAGTCTAAAGCTAATGCTTGTCCTGCTATAGAAGGCGAAATTATTCCAGATGCAGCTAAGAGACTATCACTCATAGTCGTTTTACCATGATCGACGTGAGCAATAACACCAAAATTTCGGATTTGGTCTTTATGATCAATAATCCTTATAATATCTTGTGTTGATTTGAATTTAGGCATATTTAGACATAACAAAAAAAAATGCGCAGGGTTATTAAACGTTCCTTATATAGATTATCCACACGTCAGAAGTAAACAAGTTTGAAATCTTTTAATATAATGAAGCGATATTTTGATCGTGATTGGATATCTGATTGGTATCCACTTTTCAGAACAAAGGTGCTCTCATATCAGAGAATTTTATTACTTCGTTAGTGCATGAATCTGGAGGATATCAATTTGCAATCGGTGTCTTAAATATTACCCATAACCGTGCACTTTATACTGAAAACTTTAGTTGAATTTGCCTCTAGAAAATAGCCGGACAGAAAAATAATGCTGTATTTCTAAGATGGAACTGAACTATTTGGTGATTATTAAAGTGCATCAATAAACAAAATTGTGATCAACAATATATATACAATTAGAACAAGATATCTAACTATTCATAACATTATTACTACAAGCTATTCCATTTCTGAAAGAATGTGAAATTCGATTCGGTTAACAGTTGATATAAATTATACTGGCGAGCAAAAATTCATTTACAAATTCTTTCAAATAAAAATTTTTAATATGTTTGAAAATTGATCCTTTCAATGATTACTGAATACATGAAATTTAGTTATCCAATATATAATTAAAAGTTGATGATGCAGATTATCTATTTTAGACAATTATTTATTGAAATACAAAATAATAATATCTATAAATCAAATTGAGAAATCAAGTTTCAAAAGAGTCTTTTGCAGTATTCAAAATCTAGTAAAGATGCCGTTCATTAATCTCAATCATTATACGAATTTTTCTGTATCAAACTTCATTTTTTAGCATGTGAACAGACTTATATTACTCGCTATAAATAAAAATTTGATCGCATGAACATAAGTGACAAGTCAAGAAAAGCAATGGAGACTATTGGCTTGACAAGTTACGAAATTAAAGTATATTTATCATTATTGGAACATGGATCTTTAACTGCTTCGGATATTTCTAAAAAATCAGGAGTGCCTTATTCAAAAATATACGAAGTACTAAACTCCTTACAAGATAAAGTATGGCTAGAATCGAACAGTTCTAGGCCTCAAAAATTTTTTCCTAAATCCCCTTCAACAGCATTAGAAGCGATAAAACTGCAGAAAGAGAATGAAATAAGATACAATGAAGAAATTATTAACAATGAATTGATGCCCGTATATGAAAAAAGCGGAATTAAGGAAAAACCAGAAATATGGGTAGTTAGAGGATTTTATAATATAGCTACTAAAGTAAATGAGATAATTCAAAACAGTCAAAGGGAATTGTTAATAGCCTTACCACAGATCGCTCAGGAAATCGCCAAACCATTACAGCCACTTCTTAGAACCTTACATGACAAAGGAATTAAAATAATAGTCTTGGTGTCCGAAGGAACCAATGTAGAAATAGTTAGGGCAATCTCCAGAATAGCTGATGTCAGAATCAAAGACAATATGTTTGGAGGAGGAGTTATTGGAGATGGTAAACAGGTGTTGATTTTACTGGGTGAAGAAAGAATAGAAAAGGGTAACTTTGAACCAATAGCAATATGGGCAGAACATCCTGGATTAGCTGGCTATGCAAAGGATTATTTTCAATATTTATGGAACGACGCTAGATCTGATAAGGATAGAAATTAATGAAAAATTTATTTAGTTGAGAAGAATTAGTAATTTCAATAATTACAATTTATGAGTTAAATTTTTATTTTATTTTATAGTGTGGATTTTGGCAAACGATGACTAAACTAGCCCTGCTGATAAATAAAAATGATGAAGATCTTGAGTTTGGAGTTTGTCAAATCCATAATTGAATTAGTCTACGGTAAATACCACTATATTAGATATCTTTTCTTCCTTTAACAAACTCTTGAAAGTTTTCTTTTGCTTTTGTATATGACATTTGAATTGGTGGATGTTTAAAACAATATGCCGAAACACTTTCAAGTGAACCAGATAATCCTCTGTCAATGCCAATTTTAGTAGCTCTTATTGCATCTATCATTATACCTGCACTATTATAGGCATCTGCTACTCTTAATTTCAAGTCTAATTCAATAGGAATATTTCCGAATTTTTTACCGCGGATATTGATATAACATATTTTATCATTTTTTAAAGAACTGACATAGTCCGAAGGACCTATCCTCATTGGAATAGTATATGGAGACATTGCTTCTACAGCACTTGTTTTACTAATTCGTTTATCCTCTAACCGTTCATCATCAAGCATGTTGTAAAAATCCATATCGCCACCTATATTCAGTTGATAAGTATCGTCTACCTTGACACCTCTATCAATAAAAAGCTTAACTAAGGTTTTATGAACAACTGTTGCACCTACTTGACTCATTATATCATCACCAGCACACAGAACGTTATTATCTTTGAATGCAGTTTGCCAATGAGGTTCTGATGCAATAAAAACTGGTATTGCATTGATGAATGATACTCCTGAATCCAAACATTTTTGTGCATAAAACTTTGTTGCTTCCCTACTGCCTACAGGCAGATAATTCAGAAGTATATCGGTATTTGTATCCTTCAAAATATTAGAAACGTCTGCAACAGGAATATCTGAAATACGAATCTTCTCCGCAAGATGTTTTCCTACTCCGTCCAATACTTCGCCCTTATTGACCTTTACATCCAATCTATCCAGGGAAATTATTTTCATGGCATTATTAGGTTCAGAAAAAATAGCTTCAGATACATCCAATCCGACCTTGGAGTCAGATACATCAAAAGCTGCTACAAACTCAATATCTTCAGGAGTATAACCTGCCAAATTATATGCGGTTAAACCAGTAGGATCCTTTTCTTTCATTGATTTGTAATAATGAATCCCTTGGATAAGAGCTGAAGCACAATTTCCAACTCCAGCAATTGCAACGTTAATTTTTTCTGCCATTCCTTTTTATTAACCTGAATTAATCATTCATTTATATTTTTTTAAGAATTCCAAAAAAAGAAAGAGAAACCACATCTTAGACAACCTATGTTTTCAGCTTGAATAAAAGTACCGAAATAGTGTTATCTGTAAAAAATTCTTTGCGAATATAGGATTTCGGAAAATAAGCATAATGTTCTTCCAAATGACTTATCTGGAATCCATATTGATCTGCGATTGACCCTATCTTAATAACAAATTCATCTGATTGAGGTAAATTGATTATTAGTTGCAATATTCCAGTAGGTTTTAATACAGTTGACACACCATGGAAAATCAAGTGAAATTTATTGATTTCTAAATCAAAATAAATTCGATTCTTGTTGGGTGTAGACAAAATAAAAAAAATATTGTCTATTGAATTATTATAAATATTAGGTAATAATTTTATTGCATCACCCCAAAAAATTGTTGCATTTTGTGGCTTTAGGACCGAAATTCTACTTTTTATACTTATTACCGATTCTTGGTCTGTATCTATTCCAATGAAGTATTCTTCAGGATGTTCTGAAGATACACGAAACAAAAGGTCTCCAGTTTTTAAGCCTATTTCTAAATTTATTTTGGAATAAGATTTTTTGGCATTCATAATTATTCTGTTGATTTGATTTGACGAGTTACCTTCATGATAAAACTGATATACTAAGTTCCATCTTTGTCTAAATATATCAGGAAAATTTCTATTGTTTATTAATTCCTTGAAAATATCTATATCCATAAATTCTGAAAAGAATTTGTCTGTTTTAGAGATAGCTTCAAATTTTGGGAGAAATAATTCGTTGTACAGATTGGTTACCCGTTCCCAAGCACTAATAGGATCTGAACCCAAATACGTCACTGACAAATCAGCCAGCCACAGAATTTGTGACATAAGATCATATTTTTCTCTCTTACTTGCATCATTTATCAATCCTAAGAGATAGACGTACTTTTTCATAGATGTAAGCTTTTGTTTGAAAGGATAATCTGTTCTCCAAATCATAGCTTCCACTATGATGGTCTGAATCAGTTTACCGGATTTTACATATTCTGCATGAGTGGTTACATAATCTATTGGAGGAAGAAGTTGGCTTTGATTTTGCTGAAAATAATTCCTGAATTCTATTTCATCCATGCTATAGTATGCATCAATAATTCTCATATCACTCAGAATTGATACTGTTCTTTCAACCTTAGGTCCATCAAATCTAAATAATCCTATACTAGTCCTATAATTTTGTTGATATGGATCATAATCGTGCAGTAAACCAGCAATCAATAATAATTCATAATCTTCCCAAATAAAATAATGCCCGTGCAACTCTTTCGGTAATATCTGTAAACTCACATAAGAAACCTCTAAACTATGATGGAAATTATGGTAACGATTTGAGCCCTCGCCCAAACCTTGTTTCTCGTACATATTTTTTAGGAATAAAATAAGATAGCGAATTTTTTCGATATTGTTTGGTTTAATATTTTTCATTCTTGCTAATATGAGTAATGACTCGCTTAGTTCATCAAGATTAACATAAGAAAGATTTAGATTGGTTTCATCAATAATATGTTTAGCATGTGAAGGCATGTATTTGAGAGTTTTTCCATATATTTCTTTATACACGATCTTAATAGGCAAACTCTGAAAAAGATAAATAGTAATCGCACTTAATACCCATGGATATTTGATTCTTTTTTTTTCATGTTCTGTAATAATATTTGTTGCGAGAGATATTTGTTTATTGATAGAATTAATTAATATACCAAAATCAGTAGTGTTGATATTCAATTCATTGTCTGTAAAATGTGTAACATCTGTAGTCATTACTAACCATTGAGGAATAGTGATGATATATTGATATTTTTTTTTAAAAAAATCTTCATCTTTCAAATATTTGCGCGAAGTATTAGCCACTACCTTTTTCTCTGAAAAAAAGAGAAGATCAGAATCATTATCAACCTTAAGAATAATTTCTTCACCACTTGTTTGAAGACCCAGAAAAATATGCCAATATTTTCCTTTATCTAACCAATCTGGCACTAATGTTTCACGATCCCAGAAATCCGTAGGACCAAAATGCACAAAACCTTTTACATATTTTTTTGTTATCGGATTAAATGTTGAATAATTATAGTCTCCTATTGTTGGATCTAATTTTTTACATAAATCTCTTGCTAACAGGATATTGTCTACATATTTGGTAAATTCTCTGTAAGCCATTATTCCCCATATAGTACTTAGAAAACTCAACATTGTAAATAGAATATGAAGGCCAGTAATGTCGTGATCAGTAAAATAATTAGGAGCTAATGGAATACCAAACCATCCTGTTGATAAAATTCCAGAAAAGAATATTATTAAGAAGAAAATTCTGGTTAGATCATAATAATATAAACTAAGTGAGTGTAGATGGGATCTCATTAAATAATTTTGAATCCTGATTGTTCTTAATACACCTCTGATCAGATCCAATATATTGTTCAGTCAATATCTATCATATTTTTTAATATTAATACATATAGAATTTTTAGAGGAGTTTTAAATGATATAAACAAAAGTAGTAATGACGAAATTACCGCAACAATATAAGAGCGAATCAGAAATTGATAACATTAATTAACTACCAGATCGATATCATTTTCATTTAGTCTAAAATTTATTGATCTTAATCTACTTTTGTAAAAAATAGTTTTTCTGCCTCGTGAATTAATATGAATTCTATCAATTGAAACTATACCCATGTTTTCTAATTTCTTTATTCTTTTATAAATAGAACTCAATGGTAAATTTGTTTCATCATGTATTTGATAAACGGTTTTTGATTTTTTCATCAATAACAAAATAATCTTATATGTATCATTTTCAAGGATACTATTTAAAAAAGAGATAATTGTCTTTTTATCAGTATCCCAACTATTTTTAATAGCTGTTAGACTTAACATATTAGGCTACACTAATTAGGTTAAGCTAATATATAAATGTTAATTTAAACAAATTATATAATAAAGAGATTATTTTTGCTGGAAATCGGACATTGATTTACGTGACGATTCTATCATTTTCTTTTTCCTTGGTTGAATAATGAGAATATATAGAGAGGCAACAAGATATACAGATAACAAAATGACTTGTCCTAAAATAGTCTCCAAAGTAGGATGAATTCCGGTCATTGTTGCGAGATTGACATCCAATCTAGGAATTATCCCAAATAGATGGGTAGTAGAGATGTACCCGATCTCTTGAAATTCACGAATGGCATTACCAAAAAAAGTAATGGACATATAAGCACCAACTCCCATTGTAAATCCAAAAAGAACCCGTAATGGCAATTTCTTACCCAACTTTTTGACTAGAAACGCGATCGAGATTATCACAAGGAGTCCAATAATCATCCCAAATGTAACAAATAATTCCATATGTTTTGCGTAAGAAAACATGGCTTGATAAAACAGAACAGTTTCAAAACCCTCTCTATATACTGTAAAAAAAGAAAGCATTACGAAGACCATCACACTTCCGGTTGTAGTAGCTTTCCAAACTTTGGATTTAACGAATTCTATCCATTTTTTGGTTTCAATTTTATTCAAAATCCAAAAGCTGACCCAGAAAAGTACTGCAACGGCAGATATCCCTGCTATTGCCTCGATAAGTTCTTTACTTGCTCCAGACATTTCTACAAGAAATGACATAACAAACCATGTAATAGCGGTAGCACCAGCCGCAAGAATTATTCCAAAATAAACGTGTTTTTTGAATCTTTCGTTTCGTGAAGCTTCTAGATACGTAGTTATTGCGCCGATGATCAAAGCAGATTCCAATCCTTCTCTAAAAATTATAGAAAATGAAGACGAAAAAGCTATTCCGGGTGCTATTGAGCCTAATCCAGATACGAGTATTTCTGACTCATCTAAACCGGATTGAATTTCACTTATTTTACTCATGACTTCTGTATATGAAGCACGTTTTTCTATCAAATTTCTTAGCTCTGCAAATTTAATTTCCATTTCTAGCGTGAAATCAGGATCAATTGGTCTCAGTGGAAGCTCTATTTTTTCATAACTATCTAAATACGCAGAGCGAGCAGTTATCAGAGATTCTTCATATTTATTTTCCTTATAGAGATTTAGTACTTGTTGTAAACTTAATCTAATTTGATCTATATCGCTTCGCACCCCCTCTTTCTCTTTTTCAGAAGCTTCACCCATTTTCTTTTTTTCACCTTGAAAAGTTCCAAACCCTTTACTGAGTTCATTTATATCTGCTAAATTATTTCTTTGTTGATTGTCGTTATAATCATTGGCGATCTCTGTATTGGTGGCGACGGTTGTGATTGATGGATCATTTAATAATACATTCTCTGCTTCTTCCAGTTTTTGTAAAATTTTATATACGAAAGATTCAATCTTTTCTGATGACGCGTTATCTTTTATCATTTGTCTTAATTCTTCCCTCATATTCAATTCAATTTCCAACATTAGTTCTGGATCATTTTGTTCTATTGGTACTTCAAGATATTCATAATTATCTAAGTATGCAGAAATTGCAGCCTTATCTGCTTTTTTATAATCCTTATTGTCCTTGATCTCGTTTACTACAACATTTAATAAAGAGTCAATATTTGAGAAATATTTTTGGATCTCTAAAGGAAGACTTTTGGATAAAGAACTTTTAGATAATTCCAATAGTTCTTTTTCTAAAATATTCATAGATTTAAAAATAGCATTATTATCATGGTTTGTAGTGTAATTTCGTATTTGCAAGGATAGATCCAAAATAGTATCAACTTCCTGAGTAGGAATTGAATTAGAGATGCGGCTAATTTGATATTCAGATCTGTTAACAAGTTCTTTGATAACTTGATATTCTTGCTCACTCTCCAGCTCAGATTGGTTTGATTTGATATTTTCTAATACTGATTTCGCATCTCTCATTAGCACAATAGAACCCTGAATTAGAAAATATTTTGAATCAAGGTTTTGACTGTTGACTAAATTATTTTCGATTGATTCAATAGTATTTCGTGTTTCGGAAAAAGTCTTTCTCAATAAATTCTCATCCGCCTTAATATTGGTCAGAGATATTGGAAGGTCAGTCAACAAATGTTCTAATTTTGAAGACAACATAGGATCGATTAATAATAATTCATTTTTTATTGATGGAAAAATCACCTGATGGGGAAAATATGCATGGGAAAAAGCATCATGGATATTACCAGACTCAAAACTACCATGTGCCAAATTTATCTTTGTGAGAATTCTTTCAAGGTGGATGAATACCGTAAAGTTTCTTTGTAAATCCTCTGAATATATTTTAGATTTAGAATTGTTATTAACAATATCTATTTGAGAAGATACCTCATAGGGAGAGAAAATGCAAATAATAAAAACAAAGACGAGGAAAGACATACATAGTAACATATAATTCAGATTTTTTCCATTGTTATTCATATTTTAAATCATTTTTTGACATTGTAATAAGATATTAGGTTATCCTAACTAGTTAGCTATATTTAAATATATAGAAAAATTTATGATTGAAAAATATATAATATAGATTTTTAATTATCAGAATATTTGATATTTTTAACACTCACTCTAGAGAAGAAATATAGATAGAATTTCTAAAAGCTAAAAAAGAAAATATTCATATAGAATTATCGGCTCTTTTAATTTAAGACAATATTTATATCCTCTAACTCAAAATTACTGTTATTATCATTATCATTATTTGTTGTATCATGATACAGAGAAATAAAGAATTGAATCTAGTTATGTACATGTAATAGATTACATACCTGTTGCATAATGGATAATAGTCATCAAAAACTCGATTTTATCCTTAAAATACAGGTTACCTCTTTACATCAAAACCTTCTCTATCGGATGATCTAGATGGTGTTTCAATCTAATTACACTACATGCTTCATCATCCCAAATGCCCTCATCAGTGTAAACTGTATGTTTTCTATACCTTGACACAAATGTTCTAATGAATTTTTCAGGAACTATCATTCTTTGTCCTGTGAAATACAGATTTCAAGGACAGAACTATTGTCTCATAATAAATCATAACTAGGTTTTATTCTTTCAAATATTATTTTTATATGATAAATAGAATATTCTTAGGTATAGGTTTTATTACTTAAACTCACAGAGACCATCATTATGTACTAGCTAAAAAGGAATATGATTGATGTTTGATTAATTAAACGAGCTAACAATAAAATCCTTTTTTGATGTCACAAAGCATGTCTTTTACATCCATATCTACATAACTAGGATCTCTTTTTAAATCCAAATCTTTTTTCATTTCTCTAAGCTTGGTAATATACTTCTTATCATCATCTGATAAGAATCCTTGTGATTCCTCCAAAAGCGTTATTGCTCTTTTAATAAATTGTTGGCCATCTTGATATTCTAATAAATTAATAATTTGTCCATTAAACATTGCTTCATTAAATTCTTCAGACGCTATAGTAATTAATTCTGCAGTAACATTGAGTATGTATTCTCGATTATGATTTCTTTTTTCTAGAGGTATCGATTGATCTAGTGCATCATTAAGCAATTTCTCTAATTCTGTTTTCTCTACAGTAATTTTAGAGAGATTATCAGATCGTACAGTTTGAACATACTGACTTAACTTGCTTGAAAACTCTCTTGTTAACGTTTCATTAGTTTGAATTAGTCTATTATTTATTATATCTACAATTTCTTCAATAGGATGTAATGCATGAGCAACAGCTAAAACACTATTATTACTTTGAACATTTACAATTGAAGCGTCCAAATGTCCGTTCATTTGTTCCAGATAGCCGTGGAGTTCATGATCGCTTACTTTAGATTGTTGTGCTTCTACATAAAATAAATTGTTACCTGAAAACAATGAAAAAAAAACAGTGAAATATATTGAGATTGCAAATATTATTGTTAAAATAAAATTCGAGTTCATATTACTTATATTCCAAATAAACAATATCTATTTTAGTCTATGGATTTTTCTAATAAATGAAAAGCAAGGAAATCAATGTCGACTGCAAAACTAACATTTTAAATATTCCTTGATATTGTATACTGCCCAACTATTTTCAAGGACATTGTATTTTGCCTGGGTTTACAATAATCCAGATCATAAACTAGATTTTCAGATTTTTTTGATTCTTTTTCTTTGCAATCTAAATTAACATCATAAAAAGTAGCTCGCAAATTTTTATCGTGAAATTCAATATTTAAAAATTCTACAATAGCAGAATGCTGTTTGACAACATGGTCTGGTGAATCAGGATATTCTGTATGATTTTTCACATTTCGGACTATCGATCCAGAGATGGTCTAACATCAGAAGAGTATGAATGGTCCTGTAAAAAGTTACTCCGAGCTGTGGTTTGAAAAATAGGAGATTACTAGAAATTTATTTATCTACAAAACAAAGTAATCACTCAGAACGCTCGTCAGAATAAATGCTATAAATACAAGTGAAAAATTACAAATAGCATATGATAATATTTGTTTTTAACACCTTTATTAATTTCTGTTACGAAAGAAAAAACTCTCATTGTATCGATATATCGGTCCATAACATTCCAAGGCTTGAAATGATATAAAATTTATTTATTTTGGCTTGTTGTAAGGTTTTAACTCATTTTTCAATTACTAATTAACTTAGAAAACAGCTGACGATCGAGGTAAGAGATTTTGTCTCTCTTCGTATATCAAATTTTAAGGAAAAAAATCGAAGTATTTTTATTTATATCTCAAATATGAACATTTATTCTAAATCTGGTAATACTAATTCAATAAAAATAAAATTACTGTTTAAATAACTTTTCTGCAATTTCTAAGTTAGATTTTATATTATTATATATTATAGTAATTTCGTCGAGGGGCTTTTTGTCCTCAATAGAACTTGCAAAATCTTCTCTTATCATTACCTCTGTTTCTTCCATTAGATCTTTATCGAGATCTTTTAGCGGATCTTCAATATATTCATAATTGTCGATATATGCAATATCGGTTAGTTCAGATGCACCTGTATAATTTCCTGCATTTAATTCTGTTATAGCCTTATCTAGCAAATTTCTGATATTGGATAAAATAGTTAAGGAATTATTCTTTTCATTTTCTTCTTGCGCCTTGATATTGTATAAGGGGAATAATAAAACTACTATTAAAATTCCTGAACTAAGAGTATAGAAATTTTCCTTTGAATTTATCATTGCTGTTTTTGAAAGGGAAATTTAATTATATAAATTATTATTCGTTTCTCAATCTTAATAATATTTGTATATCCATCTACTAATCAAGGTAACTGGATAAAATTTATGTATAGTCAAGTGTAATCATTAAAGTCATTATAGCATTTTCCAATCCTCTTATGCACATATCCTGATACTGCAACTTTTTGTTTTTCTATATTGGTATACAATCCGTTTGCACGTACATGTAATTTTATCTTCTGATTTACTTGTCTATCATTTGGATTCAGGTATTGAGCTTTCTTTGGAAGGCATAATACAGTCAATCTGTATTTCTATGCATTCACATATTCTTATGTCATGTTGGTTATATGAAATGAACAGGTATCCCATACTAGTAAAGGCTTTTCAAAGCATTTTTCATTACATAGATCTTGATTATCTATATCAGCAAATGAAATTGTAGTGTATGTATGCAATTACAATAACTAATTATCAAAAGATTTTGCTTTCTCTTTGAAATAGCCTAAAAAAAGTACAGAGTACAATACAATAAAGGTAGATGTTCTAATTCTGATAAATTTAATCTTTGATAGAATATCGCATTCAAAATGAAATCTATCTTATTAAATAATCAGATCTAAAAAGCGATTATCCAAAAAAAAAATAATATTGTAGAAACCTGTTAATAACAAAGATGAAGTCGAAAATTATTGTTGCAATTGTTCAAATGAAATCATCGACGGATAAAAATGAAAATTTGGAAACCTCTGTTAGATTTATCGAAGAAGCGGCAAGAAAAAATGCTGATTATATTTTCTTCCCAGAATTTCAAATGGCATTTACTCCTAGTAATCAAAATTTAGATGAATTGTATTCAGTGGCTGAATCGATTTCTAATAGTAATTTTTTAAAGAAGCTTCGTCAAGAGTCAAAAAGATACAATATTGGAATAGTCGGTACGATGTTTGAAAAAAATAAAAACAAGACAGAGAAAAGGGTTTTTGATACTGCATTTGTAATAAATAAAAATGGAAAAGTAATCTCAATATACAGAAAATTACATCTATATGACGCTTTTGGGTTTAAAGAATCTACTAAATTTATTAACGGTGACAAAATTACGAAACCCTGTAAAACCATTTTTGGAAAAATGGGAGTAATGATATGCTATGACTTAAGATTTCCAGAACTAGCAAGAATACTGGCATTAGAAGGATCAGATATCATGGCAATTCCTTCTGGATGGGTAAATGGTGTTATGAAAGAGGAACATTGGATTACTATGCTTAAAGCGCGTGCTATAGAAAATGCTAACTATATTATTGCAGCAAATCAGGTTGGAAATATTTTTTGTGGAAGAAGTATGGTAGTAGATCCATTAGGTTTTGTATTGACAGACTTGGGAGATAAAATTGGATTAGAGGTAGTAGAAATCAACAAACAAAGAATAAATCAAGTCAGAGATATTTTGCCATTATTAAGAAATAGGAGAGAAGATGTTTACATGATCAGCCAATCTGATTAGATACCTGTTTCTTTTTATTTGGACAATTAATATTTATGCAAAGAGATTTTGTTAATCTAAGAGTGTAATAAAAAATACGGATAACTGGCCAATTACAATACGAACAAGATTTAGTAGTAGATTTAATTATACCTTTTTGAGGTAGAGGTAAAGTTATACTACATCCTTCATTAAAATAATTGGAACATGATATGAATCTTTTTCTAGTTTTTCTTGATCTTATTATTTGCAGATTTCCTTTTCGACAAAGAGGACATGGTCCTACTACGATATTATTTCTTTTATTTTTATAATAGTTTTCAGTTTGATTTTTTAACATATTGATGGTAGAAGAGTCTATTTCTAAATCATTTTTTTTATAATTATGAATAGATAGTAAAATATCGTTTATGACATCATCTAAAATGTTCGAATAGTTTCTAACTCCCAGCTCAATCTCTTGTAAATATTTTTCTAGCATTCTCGTTAGCTCAGTTGAAAGTATCCTTGGAGATTTTTTTTGTAAATAGTCAATTAATATCATTCCAAGTTTGGTAGGAAAAAGGATATTTTTTTTTACTTCGATGTAATTTCTCTTGATGAGTGAATCTATTATATTAGCTCTTGTAGATTTAGTTCCGATTTCTTCCTTTTCCATTTTGGACAATAAAGAAGAATAATTGAAACGCTTAGGAGGTTCGCTAAATTTTTCTTCCTTTATTATTTTGATATTTTTCAATTTATCTCCAACTTTTAATTTAGGTAAATGATTAGAATGTTTAGACATTTTGTTATAAGGAACATAAAAATCAATCCAACCTTCTTTGGAAACAACGTAATCAGTTATATAGAATACATGTTTTTTACTGATAGTTACATAAATTGTAGTTTTTGAATGAATTGTTGATTCACCAAATGTTGAGAAATATCTTTTAACAATAAGATCATAAACCTTAAATTCTTGAGATGTTAAGCGTGAGGGCTTTCTGCCAGTGGGATGAATTGCAGGATGTGCTGGATCGCTCTTGTTACCATTGTTTGGGTATAATTTCTTTTGTGATAGTAATTTATAGACAATGATTTCGTATTCGTCAGATATCTTAGCAAGATCCTTTAATATCCTTTTATTGTTGATAGAAGTCGGAAGAGTTTGACTATTAGTACGAGGATAGGATATAAGTGCTTGCAAGTACAATTTCTCGGCTATGAAAAGAGTATAGTTAGGAGAAAATCGAAATAATCTAAAGGATTCCTTTTGTAAATCTCCTAGGTTAAATGGGTAAGGGGCCTGTAGATGTTCATTTGTTTGTGAAATCTCACTTACTAACCCATCAATATTTTGGCAATCTTTTAATACAATTTCTGCTTCATCAATACTGCTTATTCTTGGTTTAATATAAGATAATAATAGAGATTGATTGTCTTTCTCAAACTGTATTTTTATACTCCAATAAGGTAAAGGAATATGACAGTTGATCTCGTATTCCCTATCAATTACAAATTTAAGAGTTGGACTCTGAACTCTCCCAACTGTTAGGTTCGTTTTAATTTCCTTAAAATTGATGGAACTCATTAACGACCTAGAAAAATTGATACCATAAATAAAATCTAGCATATGTCTGAACATTCCTGCATATGCCATGCCCGTGTTGGGTTTTTCCAAATTATTAAATGAGTCTATAATATCTTCATCAGTTAAAGTGGAAAATTTTGCTCTCAGACAGTGATGATACTTGTTATTACAGGCAAGTTGTAAAATGTTGTATCCTATTAATTCACCTTCCTGATCATAATCACATGCATGAATAATTCTATCAGCGTTCTCTGACAATCTTTTTATCAAATCTATTAGCTTTTTATATTGTTGATTTTTTTGATTTCCGGTTAGTGGAACCCAAGTTAAATCAAAAACTGGAAAAAGTTTCCTGTCTTTGTAAAAATCATTTAACGTATACAGATGACCTTTTGATGAAATAACTACGTAATTTGAGCTATTATAGCTTATTTCATATATCCTGCTATTATTAATCCTAATTTGGTTAACTGTTTTTGATCCTAAAACATGAGATATTCTATTTGCTACACCAGGTTTTTCACAGATAATCAAGGAATATTTTTTTTTATCTATCGCTAAATTTGAAAAGTTATCTTTATACTCTTTCATTCATAAAGATATTTAATATTATTTACAATAAAAAAATTACCCTTTTATTATTAAATATATTTAGAAGCAAAGTATCACGGTATTATAAAAATATGAAATATTATCAGAAAAGATATAAACAATTAATAATTCAAATTTGATTATGCGTATAACTGTTTCGGCAATAAAAGCAGACATTGGGGCCATAGGGGGTCATACTCGTCCAAGCGATGAATTACTTGATATTGTTAAAAAATTTGTTGACAAAAGGGCTAAGGACCTTCTAATTGATCATTACATCGGATATACTGGAGACGATATTCACATCATAATGACACACAAACTTGGGAAAGATAATGAAAAAATTCACAAGTTAGCATGGGATGCATTTACAGAAGGCACAAAACTAGCAAAAAAACAGGGCTTATATGGAGCGGGACAAGATTTGCTAAAAGATTCTTTTTCTGGGAATGTCAAAGGAATGGGTCCAGGTGTAGCTGAAATAGAGATGGAAGAAAGACCAAGTGAAGTGTTCAGTGTTTTTGCAGCTGATAAGACAGAACCAGGTGCTTTTAATTTTCCATTTTGGAGAGTTTTTGTTGATGCAGGAAGTAATACTGGTTTGTTAATCAATGAAAAATTAGCGGCTGGCGTAACTTTCAGGATAATGGATGTAATGACTGGCAAGATAGCTAATTTAAAACTATGGAATGATAAACCAGAGTTAGAAGCCGCACTAATGTATCCTGGGCGATATGTAATTCATTCAGTTTATTCAGCAGATAATGAACATATTTTATCTGCTTCCACAGATAGGTTGCACAATATTGCAGGTACTTATGTGGGAAAAGATGATCCGATCGCTATAATGAGGACACAAAAGAATTTTCCTGCAACAGAAGAGGCAGGAAGTGCATTTAATAATCCTCATTATGTGTCTGGAAATACGCGAGGTAGTCATCATATGCCATTGATGCCTGTAAAACTCAACTCAGCTGCAACTTTAAATTATTCTATTCCAATAGTATCATGCCTTGTCTTTAGTATGCATGATGGAAAACTGACAGGACCTCATGATGGATTTGGCACTGTTGATTGGGATCTTCAGAGAATGTGGGCATCAGAGAGAGCTATGATTATGAGAAACCAAGGATTTATTCATCCCGCCACATTAGTTCCAGAAGAATTGGAGTACAATAAAGGCTATGAAGCAAGATTGGCTAAATTAAATGAAAAATTTGAGCCAGAGAGTAAATCTAAAAATAGTACAGATAAGAAAAAAAGGGTAAAAGATTAAATCTGCAAATATTTTCCAGAATAGATCGTTAATTTGAAAGGATCTATTATTCTTAATTTTAAGAATTATATGGAGATTTCTGGTGAAAAAACATTAGAATTAGCTAAAATAGCAGAGACAATATCAAGAAGATTTAAAGTTGAAATAATATTGGCTCCTCCGCAAGCATCGTTGTTCTGTATAACGAAATCTGTTAAGCTTCAGGTCATAAGCCAACATATTGATAACGAGAAAGTAGGCTCAACTACAGGATTTTTTATTCCCGAATTAGCAAAGTCTTATGGAGTTGTTGGATCTTTGATCAATCATAGCGAACACAGATTGGATCATAAAATCATCAAGCAACTAGTCAATAGATTAAGAAAGCTGGATATGCTTTCTATCGTCTGTGCTTCGGATGCAACTGAGGTTGGTATGTTATCCAAATTTAATCCAGATATGATCGCAATTGAACCTCCAGAACTGATCGGTACTGGACGAGCAGTGAGTAAAGTTAATCCGGCTATTATTAGAGATTCTGTAACAGAAGCCAAGAAATATTCAGAATCAAAAGTTATCTGCGGTGCGGGTATTGTAGACAAGAGTGATGTTATCAGTGCTATTGAATTAGGATCACAAGGAATTCTAATAGCAAGTGGTGTAATAAAGGCACAATCGTGGAAAGAAAAATTATCAGAACTTGTTCAAGCATTCACATAAAGGGGATGAAAATAAAAAATTATTACTAAATAGATTGATAAATAGATTGGTTTAGGTCCCGACTCTTTTCATCTTTGAGCCACATCTAGGACATGATAACTGATTGTGTTTTACCCCGCAATTCATACAGTAATAACTTACTGAATTATTTCCAAACATTGTAGCACCTGACATTCCTAGCTTTCTCATTGTTCTCTGTCTCATGTAGAAACTCAATAAAATGAAAACACCGATTATTATTGGCAATGAATAAGGAAACGGCACAATAATAGATATTGCCAGACTTATTGCTAATGATATACCTATCCAAAGAAATTGATTTATGAGAAAACTTTTATTATTAAAATCACTCATCAATTTACTTATATCATTCTGGTATTTATAAATTATTTTAATACTAGAATATTTTCACTAAAAGATGTGAACGAGCACTTTACATCACATTTAAATATTCCTAGATTTAACTTAAAAATACATCGACCAAACCGAAGGGGAACATTACCCAGACTCAGGATATTGAGCAGATATCCTGGGTCATTCTTTAAAAAATAATTGAAATCAGTAACGTTTTTAGTCTATACAAATCTATTGTACGAATTCTTCACATGTGATTACGAGGATGAAATAATAATTATCCATTATATAAAAATAAAAATATTCATTTATCAACTTTGCTTAGATATAAAGATAAAATGCAAAAATTTTTAAAAAAATGTTACTTTTTATAGCGTCAGATAGAAAAATTATAATTTTTTATTTTTATTAAAGTAAAGGTCGAATTTATTACTATTAATAAAACATAACTTTAAAAAAAGGTATTTTCTTTATTAACTGATATTAGATTGTCGGAGAAAAAAGCAAATGCAAAAAAAGAAGGAGCTACTAGCCCTACAAGAAAAAGAATTGAGGCTTTCATTCGAGAAGAGAAGGTTCATGATGTTCTATTGGCTTTAAATAAGATTGGTCAGCCCGCTACATTTCATGATTCAAAAGGAATAGGAAAAGGAGAAAAATATCAAATCAGATATGGTCGACATGGTGATATTACTACAATGGCTTACTCTAATAGACGTACAGTCGAAACTGTCGTGGATGAAGATAACGTAGATGAAGTAGTTTCACTTATAAAAGGAGCTGCCCAGATAAGTAAATCCGGAGCTGGTGGAATAATAGTAGTATCTCCAGTAGATGATGTTATAACGATTTAATTTCCATAAAATTTCATATTTTTTTAAAGTTTAAATGCGTTTATTATCATAGAATATTTTTGTCTAACAAATTTACAAAATCTTGAAAGTTGTTTTCCGGTATTACTGCACCACATGCCTTGTCGTGACCACCTCCACTACCTCCAAGGCGTGATGCTATTTCATTAACGACTCGTCCAAGATGGGTATTACAATCTTTTGATCCTCTGATAGAAATTATGAATGAACTTTTCTCTTCTTTAAATTTATACACCAACGCAACTTTTTTTTCAGATGCTCCTAGGATAAAATTTACTACTGTACTCGATGCAAGGTCCAGAGTGTTTTGAACAAACACAAGATTATTAGAAGTTCTTATTTCATCAGAGAGAGATACCAGGGCATGCGATATTTTTTGAGCATACTTCTCTGCCTCAAGAAATCCACCGTCGATATCATGTGGAAATTTCATTTCAGATAGAGTTCCTACTATTCTGTGTAAATACTCATCATCATTTTGATGCGAAGATATCATGTAGGATAACACAGTAGATTCTAGCATCAGGAATTGTCTATCAAACCTTGATAGTAGGGAAGAGGCCAAAGGTTTAGCATCAAGATAATCAGTTAAAGCTCCAGCTGCGGCAAAAAAAGCATAATGCTGTTTTAATCTTTTTTTATATTTGGTATATACCTGAACGCTGGTGGATTCTTCGGTAGAATGAACAAGGTTGACTCCAATATCCTTTATTTCATTTTTGATATCAGGCTCTAGATCATGATGATCTATATAGGTAACTTTGTATCCTAAAGATACAAGTTTATTCAATATATTTACAAATTTTTTATGAATTTTTTTATTTAATCCTAAATCGCATATGAATATTCTATTATATCCTTTTGTTACTTGACCTAATTCATTAGAAAGTTTATCTAACTTATTTATTAGGTTAGCATAGTCCACTAAGATCGTAGATACTTTTTTAAAAGCCGAATTAATCAATACAGCAGAAGATATTCCATCAACGTCCTCTTTATGGGATAAACATATAGTGATAGACATTTTTAAAAAACTAAATACTAATTATTTTCTACAATTTGCATATTAAATAATTTTTTATTTTGCACAATATCCAGACGGGATTCTATTATAGTTGCTTTAGAAAATTGGAAAACACAAGACTCGACATTAACACAATCAAAAATAATTTCAGCTATCATATACTTTTAATCCAATTGTTATTTAATATATATATTCTGTTAGTAGATTTAATACAGTGCCATTAGTGTAGCAATATTGCGTGACAACACTAGAAGATATTGGAACTGTTTGTAGTCTATAACCTTTAAATAATACCATTCAAATCCGAATACTATGTCAGCAGATAGTCAAAAAGGAACTGTTCCAAAGATTGTTGCTCTCGAAGTACTTGAAAAAAATGGAGTTAATGTTGAGAGATTGAAAGAATTGATAACTAAAGGTGTAGGAGCAGAATTTACAACCTATTATTACTATACAATTTTGCGAATGCATTGTACAGGTTTAGATGGAGAAGGAATCAAAGAGATTGTAGAAGATGCAAGAATAGAAGATCGAAATCATTTTGAGGCCATGACTCCGCGACTTTATGAATTGGGTGGAAGTCTTCCAAGAGATATAAGAGACTTTGCAGACCAAGCCGGTTGTCCAGATGCGTATTTACCAGAAAACTGGCAAAATCTAGAATCAATTATCAAGGTACTCTTAGAAGCAGAACAATGCGCTATCAGATCTTGGGGTGAAGTATGTGATATGACCGCTGGAAAAGATCCCAGAACATATGACATTGCTCAGAGAATCATGCAAGAAGAGGTTGAACATGAGGCGTGGTTTATTGAACTTCTTTCAAAGAGACCTTCAGGTCACTTTAGAAGAAAATATGTCGGACAATCACCTCACACGGGATCTCAAGGTGGATTAATTCACCAATAACTTTTTTATTTTCCTCCAAAATTTAAAAATTAACTGTTAAATAAATATAATACTTTTATTATCCGTAATTTATGATTAGAATCAAATGAAAAGAAGATTGGCTGAAATTTTAATGATAGCTTCCGGAATTGGTTTGACTATCGGTGCTGGTACTCTAAATGTAATCTCTTTGGTGTATGGAGGACTAGCTATCATGGGATTAGGAATAATATCCGTATTTTGGAGATAGAATTAGTAGTAGCTAAAAAAAATAATGTCGTTTGGTACAATAGATAAACAGCAAAAAAACGGGTGTTTAAACATAAGAATTTGTGATCCTAAAATTCTTTTTAAAAAGATAAAAGAGTACCTAGAAGAGAAAAGATCAATTGTTGTAATGCATGATTTTTTTATTGACAGGATAATAAAAATCAAAAATCAAGAAGAACTCTTATCAATGATAGTTGAAAAATCAAAGTTTGGCGGTGGAAGTATTAGGAGAGTTCATACTTTAGAAATTGAAGGGGGAAATGCTGTGAATGTAGCTTTTTGTCTGGCCAAATTGGGGCTTGATGTACATTTGTTCACAATAGCAGACAATATAGGAAAAAAGATCTTATCAAATTTATTTAAAGATTTAAAGAATGTAAAATTACATGTATTTTCTGGCAGACCCGGATATACTACTTCATTGGAATTTTTCAATTCATCAAGTAATGAAATGGAAGCTAATATCATGATTAGCGATGTTGGAGACAATAGTGATTTTGGACCAGATAGATTTTCCAGATCTACAGAAAAAAATATTTTGGAAGCTGCTGATGCAGTAATTGTCTTGAATTGGGCATCTAATTTAAAAGGTACTTCGCTTTTAGAATATGTTTTTAAAAAATCGCCTAATGCGTTTCATTTTATTGATCCTGCAGATATAAAGAGCAGAACGAAAGAATTTTGTTCATTATTGAGAGAACATGCGGACATAATTGATATCTTGAGCATAAATGAAAATGAATGTAATTCATTGCTTTTAGAATTAAATTATGGAGATCTAATATTAAAAAATCATTATGACAGTAAAGAAATTAAATTGGCAGCAAAAACACTTGCAAAGAATCTAAAAATATCTGTCGACTTGCATACTAAAAATGGATCGGTTTTTTCTGATGGAAAAGATATTTTTTTTATAGAGTCAGCCAGAGATATAATTATAAAAAGTTTGACCGGAGCTGGAGATTCATGGGATGCAGCAGATATTCTAGGACATCTATCAGGTCTTAATCCAAGCGAACGATTATTTTTTGCTAATATTTTTGCTGCTTTATATATATCTCAAGAAGATAGACAATTAATAACATTGGATAATGTTATCCAATTTTATAATAAGATATATAAAAATACATCATGAATTATAATTGTTCATAAATATTTGCTGTCACCTATGATATGGTTACAAATGTTTGTAAATTTATCTAAAGTTAAATAATTAAACATATTTAAAGTCTGAAAAGTTAATACATAACATTAAATATAAAAGTATTTCACAAAAATAATAAAGTTATTTTGTAAATGCTGTTTTTGTCACCAATTCTTCTATTTTTTTGTTAATATCCAATGTAACCTTCAATAAATCAGGTGTCCATCCACGTTTTTTAATAAATGTGGACAATGCCTTTGTATCTTTTGGCAGACATGCACCTTCAAATGGCTTTCCTGCAATTGTTCCATATTTACCTATACGTTTATCTAATGACACTCCAAGGCTAACAGCCTTATCATCAATCGCTAATTCTTTGCAGAGCATGCCGATTTCGTTAAAGAATGAAATCTTCAACGACAAGAAACAATTGGAAGTATATTTTATCATTTCGGCTGCTGCAAAACTCGTTACGATAATCTTTTCAGTTAAAGGCTTGTAAATTTCTTGTAATAACTTTGAACTACCTGCAAACTCCTCTCCAATAATAACTCTGTCGGGAACAAAAAAATCCTCATAGGCAGTATCCTGTCTTAGAAATTCAGGATTATAACATAAATTGTAGTTTTTCCCTCGTTGTAATTTACAGTGTTTATCCATATAATCAACAACAACCTCTTTCATTGTTCCAGGCAACATTGTACTTCTAAACACTATCAAAGTCTCCCTGCCATTTTCTTTATAATTTAATGCATCTGTTATAGAAAATAAAGCAGATTTTACTTGTGATAAATCCTGCTCATCATCTTCTCCTGTTGGGGTATTCACACACACAAAAGTAATTTGACCATGTCCTAATGCTTCTTTAACATTATTTGCAATCTGATACCCTTCTTTCTTTAATGTATCCAACCTTGTTTTAGAAATATCATAAAATAGTACGTTATGGCCCAACTTACTAAATCCCTTGCCAGTTGCAGATCCCACAACACCAGAACCGATTATTGAAATTTTTACCATTATTAATTTCGCAACCCTCTATATACAAAAATCCATTTAAATGATCTGCATATATAAGTACTACGATCTCTTTTTATTCTAGATAGTTAGAAGGAATTCTTTTATAAATTGTTCTATAATATACTAATATAAATATCTATATAACAAATATGAAAAAAAAGATACGAAGACATTTTTTTCATATTTCTATCACGAAAAATTTTTCGATCTACATATAAATTAGAATTGGCTTTAATAAGTAATAAGAAACAAGAGATGTACAGGCTAGTAGATAGTAGAATACCAGAAGAAATTACGATTATTACAGTAATTGTAGCTTTATCTGTACTTCTCATATTTTCTATACTTATTACTTTTTCTCCTGGATTATTTAATCACGTTTCAATTGTAAAACCAATTGAAACATTTATTCTCAAGGTATCTGAAGGTGTAGGTTTTGCAGCTATCACTTATTATCAGATCATATGGATATACATACCATTAGGACTAATAGGGTTATGGAGATGGAGTATATGGATATTCAAAAAATCATCTTCACTACTTTATTATCCCATTAGTAACTGTAATGATGAACATCTCCAGAAATATAGCATAATAACTCCTGTATACAATGAAGACCCCGCTATTTTTCAAGATGCGATAGAATCATGGATTCAAAATAAACCAGATGAGATCATTGGTGTTATAGATCATAATGACAAGAAATGTATCGAGGTCTTTAAAAGAATATCAATAGATAAACCATTCATGAAACTCATTGTTATCGATAAACCTGGTAAGAGACCTGCTTTAGCAGAGGGTATTAGAGAAGCAAGAAACAAGATAGTTGCTCTAGTAGACAGTGATACCATATGGGAAAAAGATATAAGAAATTCGATATTATCGCCGTTTAAAGATCCCACAATAGGAGGCGTAACCACAAGGCAACACCCTATTGAAAGACGAACAATCTGGCAAAAGATAACTGATATCTTTTGGGATATGAGAAATTATTATGATTTACCAGCGCAGACTGCAATGGGTCAAGCATTATCTTGTTTATCTGGGAGAACTTCACTATATAGAAAGGATATCATTGAAGGAAGTTTGGATGAATTTCTGAATGAGATAGTGCTAGAAAGAAAGAAAGAGTCTGGAGAAGATAAATGTCTTACAAGAATAGTTCATAGCAAGGGCTGGAAAACATATTACCAGAGCAATGCAGTGATATATTCTTACGCTGCTCCTGATTTCAAGACATTTTGGAGTCAAAGACTAAGATGGTCAAGAAATAGTCACAATTCAGATTTAGTTAGTTTATGGGACGGTTGGGCATGGAAACATCCATTTTTGGCATTTCATATTATTGATAGATTTATCTCTATTTTTACTCTATTTTTTGGTCCTATCTTCTTCGGAGTAGCACTTTTCATGAACCAATACATATTAGCACTTTCAATATTGGCATTATGGATGATAGGAAGAGGAATAAAAATACTACCGCATCTTAAACGTTATCCCAAAGATATAGCACTTTTACCAATATACGTTGTGATTAACTTTATCAGCGCGTTCGTCAAGCTATATGCACTTGTAACAATCAGAGATCAAAAATGGATAAGGTCTAAGAATCGAAAAATTGGAACGTCACAGTTAAAAAATATAAAAAATTTAATATTGACCTCTGAAATAATTAGTTGTTTAATTTTTGTAGTAATTTACATTATAAAATAAATTTCAAAAGACTTGCTAACGAGTTTTAAAGCAAAAAAGAAGAGAATTTCATTACAATTCGGTATAGCTTTTATATTTCAAAAATAATTTAATATAGAATGGGTAGGATAAACAGGGGTATAAAGTGCAGTGTTGAAGGCTGTGAAGAGAATGCCGAAAGGTCGATGAGTGAAAGCAAAGGTATGATGGCTTCAGATTTAAATATTATTTCTTCGAGCAAGAGAGTATACCTATGCAGAAATCACTATAAGGAATGGAAAAAGGCTACCAAAGAAGATCGGGAAAATGAAAGGGCCAGATGGGGATAAAAAGATAGAGATTTAGAAGGTTTCCAGAATATGCGTTTACTGCAATTACATGCTGACTTTATTGAATACACACCTATTTCAAAGGAACTTAAAGATGCAGAAGATGAAATAAAACTAGAAACAAAGAGATTAGATAATTTAGTCGTAGCCTTTGTCTGCATAGAAAAATATGATGACAGGCAGATCATTGACAAGGCCCTAAATGAGATAAAAAATTATTTAGAAAATATTAAAGTCAATAGATTATTAATATACCCGTATGCACATTTAAGTTCTGATTTAGCTTCTCCAAAAAATGCTTTTGAATTCATCATAGAACTTGAGAAATTAGCGAAAAAGATCATTAACAATGTAGAAAGAGCTCCTTTTGGTTGGACAAAATCATTGAATATAAGTGTAAAAGGACATCCACTTGCAGAAAATTTTAAAATCATTGACAAAAGTCAAGACAATATAGGGATAGAGGTTTCTGATCGTTCCCATGCGCATGAAATAGAGGTTGTATCGTCTGCTTTAAAATTTGAAGAAAAACAAGAATCAGCATGGTTCATACTAGGTATAGATGGAAATTTGATTCCTTTGGACAAGTTCAACTATAATAATGATGGTAATTTTAAGAAATTTATAGATTATGAAACCGCCAAAAGAAGAATTGTGGATGAACAACCTCCTCATGTTAGATTGATGAGAAAGATGGGTATAGCAGATTACGAACCTGCATCTGATCCAGGAAATATTAGATTCTATCCAAAAGGTAGACTGATGAAATCTTTGATTGAACAATATGTAACCAAAAAAATCCTTGAATATGGAGGAATTGAGGTAGAAACTCCTATCATGTATGATACCAAACATCCATCTATGGAGAGTTATTTTAATCGGTTTCCTGCGAGACAATATAATATATCATCAGATAATAAAACATTATTTCTTCGATTTGCAGCATGTTTTGGTCAATTTTTAATGGCCAAGGATTTTTATATTACTTATAAAAATCTTCCACTAAAACTTTATGAATTAACTAGATATAGTTTTAGAAGAGAAAAAAGCGGGGAATTAGTAGGATTAAGGAGACTCAGGGCATTTAGTATGCCAGATTGTCATGCATTCTGTAAAGATATGGAACAATCAAAGGAAGAATTCCTAAAAAGATTGGACTTGTCTATAGATGTAATATCTGCTTTCAATTTGAAAATAGAGGAAGACATAGAGATGGCAATCAGATTCACAGAACCGTTTTATATTGAGAATAGAGATTTTATTTTACAAATCCTAAAAAGATTTGGAAAACCAATACTTGTAGAAATGTGGAAGGAAAGATTCTTTTATTTTGTTTTGAAGTGGGAATTTAATTTCATCGATAATTTGGGAAAGGCAGCGGCTCTATCTACTGATCAAATTGATGTTGAAAATGGCAAAAGATACAATATTGAATTCGTTGACGAAAGTGGAGCAAAGAAGAATCCCATAATTTTACATAATTCTCCGAGTGGAGCTGTTGAAAGAATAATTTATGCTCTATTAGAAAAAGCTGCAAAAATTATGCACAAAGGAGAAAGACCAGCATTTCCATTATGGTTAACGCATACTCAGGTAAGAATTATTCCCATAAAAAAAAATCATGTTAAAAAATCGGAGGAAATCGAACAGATTTTTGCCAAAAATCAGATAAGGGCCGATATAGATGATAGGGAAGAATCTATTGGAAAAAGAATAAGGGAAGCAGAAACTGAGTGGATTCCATTTATCATAGTAATAGGAGATAGGGAAGTCGAAACTTCTATGGTGGTTGTAAGGGATCGTACCAGCAGCAATCAATATGAATCCAACCTAGAATTATTGATAAATAAAATCAAGACAGAGATACAAGATAAGCCATTTATGCCATTGAACTTACCGAAATATCTATCAAAGAGACCTCAAATTCTGACATAAATATTTTTTGAATTTTTATTTATTTATTTTCCTAATATGCAAACAAATAATAAAAAGAGATTTATGTGACCATGAAAATCTATCCAGATAGGATCAATTGACTTTCAGTAACTGGAACCCTGGTTGTATTGGTAGACTGTGTGGCATTACCATAAACAGATTGATACGCGTTTCTAACTATATCAAAAAATTCTGTAGTATATATTTTGTCATCAGTAACGTTAATTAGGTTAAAGTTTTGGACCTGGTGAGAATCTACTCGCCATTGCCAAAATGCAGAACCCCAAACGTCTAGATTTTTAAAAGTTGCAACCATAAGATCCGCCTCGGTCTGGTTAATACTACTGAATGTTTCATTGATAAATGTTATAATCTCTCCTTCTTCATCAATTATTTTATCTCGTTTTACATTGTTCCATTCACCTATGTAAAGCGGAACGTTTGCAAGACCGGCAGCTTGAACGAAATTACCTAGTCTAGATTCCTGATAGGTATTTCCCTGTGGCAATCCATAAACACTTATTTTGAATATTATATTTGTGGTGTTTGCAGGTGCCATTTTTGCTAAATTAATCGGACTAAGTTCTATAGCACTTTGTAAAGAGACAGGAATACTCATACTATATGCTAAAGTTTTTGTGGTACTCTTTCTTAGGAAATCTGTCATGAAAGTATTATATTTACCAATCTTTGACCATTGAGTTTTATCATGTACTTGTGGTTCACTTAAAATTTCATATCCAATTGTACTTCTATGATTGTCAACTGTATCAACTATCGTTTTGAAATATTCTGTTTGTAAAGTCCATCCATCCTTTCCATCCTTGTCACGAACGTTTCTGTCCCACCAATTTGACCACCATACTTTAGCAGTAGGATATTTAGTTCCTCCTCCACTACCATAAAAAAAGGCAAAATCTCCTTCAAATAATGAAAAGGGAAAACCAGTTCCTCTCTGGGGGTTCAGGTATGAAGAAGTATGAAATTGGTGATTATCATATAATACATGTATGTTATATTTGTCTGCTGTGGTCGCAACTGTTTTTAACTCTTCGATAAATTGTACTGGATTTTTAGCATATGCCTCCCAAAAAACCAAAAAACGAACATGATTCATACCTGATGAAGATAAAATCTTGAAACTTTCTTCAAAGTAATTTGGCGGTAAATCGTTGTCTACATCACGTGCTTGCGAGGTACGTGTATAGTATCCATGCATATCTACACCATTGAAAGGAGGTCCATTATTTTCTTTATTTATGGGTTCTTGAGCTTCAATCGGCAATGGCTTTGTTTGAAAAATACATATACTAAATAGAAGTAGAATAGAAAAAGATAGCAGTAGAAACACATATTTACATTTATTTACTGACAATAATATTTCAGAGTATACTTAGAAGACTTTTTTTATATATGTATCCCTACAATTACATTTTTTTCTATAAATATTTTATGGGAAAAAAATAGCGAAAAACCTGATTAACAATTGTAACGTCATTTATATAGCAGACTACTTTTAAATTAGTAACACAATTGCGTTATCAACTAATTGTTAGACTAGTACATTTTTCTTTGTTTTTTTCTGTACTAGTTTTAGTATTTAATTTTTTATTTTCGGAAGCAATGACAGCCAGCGAAAAAGAAGTGAACGAACAAAGAGGCATAGATAATGTTTGTTTGAAATATGACAACATCACAAAAACAATAATAGTTTGTGATAACAATGTGGAGATTCCTACGATATTTTCTTTTTTTAATAATTCAAATATCCTAGAAAGCATTGGAAATAAAGAATGGTTGTTAAGATCTAATATTCTAGTATTAGAAAATGGTACATTAATTATTGATGGTTCGAAATCTAAAGTTATAAAAATAGATTCCAATTATTCAAGCAATATACCTTATTCCATCACATCAAGAGGAAATTTAATAATAGATAATACTAGAATAACTTCATGGAATTCTACAAGTGATTCCCAGCCTGTTGTTAGCTCTCCTGAAACCGTTAGACCTTATATCTTAACCTTTTGGGATTCTTTTGGAAATACAAATATTACAAATTCCTACCTAGAGAATCTAGGATATAAAGGTTACGTTGGAACAGAAGGAATAACATATTTTTCTGGTAAAGGAAGTTTAATTAGCAATAATACAATATCTGGAAATTATTTGGGTTTACATTTGATGAATAATGTTTCGGATATTGCAATTGAGAATAATGACATATCAAAAAGCAATTTTGAGGGTATTAAATTAGACACCAAAACAAACAATATTAAAGTTTTTGATAACACGATACATGAAAATAATTTACATGCAATCGCATGTCTAAGAGGTTGCAACTTAGTGGATATCAAAAATAATGTTTTAGAAAATAATATTGGTATTGGAATACTCGTAGACAAACAAGCAAAGAAGGTAATTATTGAAAATAACAAGATAAAATCCAATACCATGGGTATAATGATAGCAGAGTCAGAAGATAATAGTATCAATAACAATATCATTGATAAAAACGGTAATGGTATTTTTCTAAAAAAAAGTGCTAGTAATTTAATAACAAAAAATAACATTACGGGAAGTAATAACTATGGTATAAATATCTATTCAAATTCTTCTTTAAATACGATTAAAAATAACATCATCCAAAAATCAATGAATAGTGGAATAAATATGGCAGATTATGGAACAAAAAATAATAAATTTGTTGAAAATGTGATTGAAGGTGGATTAAATCATGGTATTAGATTGGATAGAACTTTCAAGAACAATTTTGAATCCAACGTAGTAGATAAAAATAAGAATGTTGACTATTATATAAAATTATCAAAGGACAGTATCCTAATGAATACGTACTTTAATAATACTTCTATTTTATTCTTTGACAAGAAGAGTAACCTCAAAATAGTTAATATGGATAATAAATTATTAGACGGTAATAATGTTACCAATATTGCATTTACACATAACAATACAGTCATTATGCTACCCATTAAAAACTTTACCAAACTGACAACTATTGACATGTATGTTGTTCCTAATTTATCTTATGTAAATATTTCATCGATTAATAATGATTTTTCCAAAAATAAGGATTATAAAAAATGGAATGCCGCCTTTGCGGAGCCAAAAATGCAGACAAAATTTATTGTAGAGGGGTTCAATTCTGGCAGTCAATTTCTTTTAAAAACAAATGAAACAGTTTCTGAGCTGGTTTCGGTTGACAAAAGAAATAATATACAATTTTCTTTTGTTAATGATGGATTATCATATATTTTCAAAATTGAAGCGACCAAAACTCCTATGTTAATCACGATATTAATTTTATCAATCCTGATTGGCCTTTCAGCTGGAATTTTCTTTCTATTAAGAAGAAAAAGGATGATTAAGGATAACAATATAAAAAGATAACAAGGTCCCTCCTATTTTGTATTAAAGGATTAATCTTATCAATCTATTATATTACGTATTGAATTTTGGATAAAGTAAACGTAATTTTAACATCTAGAAGTATCTATAAATATTAATAATAAAAACAAAATACAATACTATCAAGATAAAGAATGTATATAAAATAATGTCTCATTGAGGATACATATATAATTTAAATAGGAGCGAAATAATACAACTGCCGCAATATATTATAACTATGAGGCAAAAAAATGATAGATTTAATATTCTGACTTAATTATCTTTTCATTTAACTTAATATTTTATGAAATATCTCATGATTTAGAAATTTTGAATATTTTTCCATTTTTTGTATTGGAGGCGATCACAAATAAATCTCCATCTGTTGGATCTATCTTTATGTCTGTGATAATGCCAAATCCTGTACCCAATACCGCCTCATTAATTTCTGAGGGAGTATTAACTATTCTATCAGCCAATGGTCCAGTCAATTGTAATCCGGTTCTAGTAGAATTAAGATCAAAATGAAGCAATGTACCATTTTTTACACCTCCTACTAACATGTCATCTTTATATTCATCGCCTAATGTGTCCGTATGAATAAAGGCAATTGTGGTGGGAGCCATGGTTTGATTCCATGTTAAAGCGGGATCGTAATATTTGCCTTTATTATTAAATGTAATTAGCATGTTTCTATCAAAATCTTCCCCAGTCATACTCTTGTATAAACTAGGAGTTGCTAATACCTGTCTCCATCCGCTATTAAAGCCAGGTTTAATAATATTAATTTCATCACCATAATGAGAACCATTTTCTGTATCCCATAAATATCCTGTAATACTATCAAATCCAATACCAAAACTGTTTCGAATACCATATCCATAATATTTGTCTAGTAGACCTGAATTACCCAAACTGAAGCCGTCGTTGACAGTATCCCCATCAGGTGTAATTCTTAATACACCTCCTCTACCATCTGGAAGAGATGTTCCTTCAAGATTTTGTGCAATAGTATCTCCTGTGGGAACTTTGTTTCTATTAAGATCACCCATAACAAGATACAAATTTCCGTCAGGTCCGATTCTCAATACCCCACCATTATGAGATGGTCCTGGAGTGAATGGTAAATCCAAAAGCAGGACCGGATTCACTAGCTTTCCATCAATAAAGTCATATCTATAAAGTTTATTTCCTAAAATATTACCATCGTCCTGACTTTCTGTTTCAGTAGCAAAAAGAAAAACATAGGAAGGAATTAAAGAATCATCATCCTCTGAAAATTTTCCCGAATTAGATAAATTCAAATAAGCAATTCCTAAAAGACCTCTTTCACTCTCCGATGCTACATTCAGATCCAAGAGTTGAGTTACTTGTCCATTAGCTATTCTTTTTACTATACCCGTATTCTTTTCTATTAATAAAAAGTCATCGTTACCGATAATTTCCATACCTATTGGAAATTTCAGTTTATCTATAATTAACTGTGCTTTCAAATTCGGATCAGTTAAAACTGGATTGATATCTTTTTTTGATTTTTTCTTTGATTGAGCATCAATATCATCAAGACTTATTGATAAAAGTAACATACTAGCAAATATGAAAATAATAAAGGAAATTTTTTCAATATTATTATATAAGAGAGTCATATTGTCAAAATGTTGACTAGTATATTTGAATCTATTCGAAGATATTAACGAAGATAATGAGAAGATGTTCTTTGAATCGACAGGATAAAAATTCCCTAAGAAATTTATAATACTTTATATTATAAAAATTAAGAAATTTTTTATTAACCATACGATAGTTCAGTAGTTTGCTCTAATATCTATCTCTTTTGCTACAGGAGAGGGTTTTATATTCGTGTATGGATAAATCTTTATGTCATATTTCTTCATGGCATTATCTGGTTTGACAGTTTCTATTAAATGGGTCTCTGCATATAATGCTTTATGGAATGTACCTCTTTTACTTGTTTCCTTAATGGTCTTTTTATATCCATTGTCAGAAATTATTACATAATCACTAGTTTTCAATGGTTTGGTGGAGAAGTAGCTCCTATCATCCATATTTAAATGGAATATTTGCTCAGGCATCCAGACATATAATGGACTACCTACTAAAGTTACAGTACCGTTGCTTTTTAGCATATAGTCTATCGCCACGGCCTGCGCTTTTATGACTGAAGAATTGGCATCGATAGAGAAAAGAATGATTATAGTAATCAACCCAAATATCGCTATTGCAGATGTTACAGCATATGGTGTTATTTTTCTGAATCTTAAATTTGGAATACGATCGGATAATTCAACTATTAGTTTTGCACCTGCTATTGAAAATACCGGCATCAAAGGAATAAAATGAAAAGAAGACACAAAATCAATCCAATATAAAAATAGCAAAAATGGGATACTAAATAACAAGATGAAAAAATCTTTCCTAATAGCCGCATAGATAAGACCACTAATTCCCAATATGAATAAAACTGGGTCCGATTCTGCAAAAGATGTGAACGAATTTACAAGAGGCTTGCTTTCTCTTTGAGTTTGGTGTAACACATCATCAATCCAGATATTTAATTGACCTAGAGAATATGCATGTGCTGGCCATAACAAGGGAATAAGAAAAACTGGAATAAACCAAAGTCCAAGACTTTTTAGCTTTTTGTTAGCACTATTTGTATATACAAGATAACCTATAAGTGGAATCATTGTAAAAACCGGAATCTTTGTAAATATAGATAGACCTAAAAATGCACCTGAAAGAAGAATTAAAGAGATATTTCTGAATCCCAATGTATTTTTGCCCTGGTCAGATGGCTGTTTCAAATAAAGTACTAGGAGAATCGAAGTCAACAGTAATGGTAATTGTATAGATTCGAGAAATATTCTTCTTAGTGCCCAACCGTAAGGTACAACTGCAAAAAGAATCGACGCAATAAATGCAATTTTGATACCATATCTTCTTTCTGTTATTTTAAAAACAAGAAATGTATCTATCACTGCAAAAAGGCTCATAATTAATCGTGGAACGAGATAAAGAGTTTCAATAGAATTTTCAGTAGGTGAAGGATTGAACGAATCTGGATATCCGATTAATCCCATAATACCAGCCATGAGTATTTGACCAAAATAAGGAGCAAAATAACGATCCTGTGGTTGAAGACCTTCGCCCTGTAAGGTAGACATGGTTTTTCTCATGTAATGTCCCTCGTCAATATGCAAATTTGGAAAGTCAAGTAAATTCCAAGTGTGTGTAAAGGCACTTAATATTAATGGAATAAGAAGTAATGCAATCTTGTTGCTCTTACCATATCCTTTCTTTTTAATCAGTTGACTTATTTCATCATCACCCAACACAAATAATTTTATGATTATATATGCTCAAAATGAGATATATTTGTCACATAGTGAGAATAAATGTAATCAGATTTATTTCTTTTCGTATTTTTTTCTTCCGTAATTATATAACTGCCAAACTGAACCAATATAATCAAAAATAACATTATAACCCATCTTACTTTTACCTGATTTTCTATCAGTAAATGTATATGGAATTTCGTAGATGTGCATTTGTTTTGATTTAACGAGAATTTCTAATAGGATCTTGTAACCCTTCGTGTCAATTTGTAAATTTTCCATTAAAGATCGTGGCACAGCAAAGAATCCAGACATTGGATCTGTGACGTTATTGACATGTAACCCAATTTTTGCGATTATCGCAGCACCTTTGCTGATTATTCTTCTTTTAAATGGCCAGCCAACTATTGCTCCATTTTTTATATATCTTGATGCAATAACTATTGAATTAGAATCATCTAATAACTTTTCAACCATTTGAGGAATAATTTCTGGAGGATGTGAAAAGTCTGCATCCATAACAAGTATATAATCTCCCTGCGAGAATTTTACACCTTCAAGAATAGCAGGAATCAATCCATTCTTTTCTTTTCTATTAAGAACGTGTATTGAATAGTTAATATTCTCTTTAAATGCATTGTTTTTTTTCTTGTAATCATCATCATTGTCTATATAATTTTGAACAATATTTCCTGTACCGTCTGGAGAACTATCATCAACTACAATAATTTCAGTAAATATATTATGATAAAGATTTTCTTTGATCTTGTCTAATAATTTGATAATATTTCCAGATTCATTATAAGTAGGAATAATTATGGATAAAGTGAACATACTTTTAGTTTTATATATATCTTGATGATGATTAGTTTGCAACTTATTTCTATAGTTTCAATCGGTGTATTAAAATTATCGTGAGTAAATTTGATAACATTTTTTTATATATTTTTTAACTAAGAAAATTATACTCATTTTTTAAACTATTCATAGAAAAATTCCTACTT
>DATFEP010000074.1:0-30625 GCA_035250975.1 Nitrososphaeraceae archaeon
ATTCCTACAACGTTCTTCCAGGTATTGATGGCGTTATACCTGTTGATGTCTATGTACCAGGTTGTCCTCCAAGACCTGAAACACTGATTCAAGGTTGCATGTTATTGCAGGAAAAAATCAAAAGGTCGAAGATAAGATAAATGATCTCAACCAACCTCAATGATTCAGCTAAATACGATAAAAACTCTGACAATTTATCTCTTGAGTCAAACGATAATGATATTCCATTCATTGATCCAAATTCAAAAACAGAAAATTCTTTATATTTGCAAATTAATTCGAAATTTCAAAATAAGATTCAATTAGTCTATTTAAAACCAAGAAGAATGAAAATATATGTTGAACCACAGAATATTCTTGAAATTGCAAATTTCTTAAAGACTAATATTGGTTTTGATCACGCTGAATCTGTTTCTGGAACAGATTATCCCGAAGATAATTCAATTGAAGTGGTATATCACTTAAATTCATACTCGAGGGAAGAAATTTCTGCAATTATTCTTGCCGTTTCAACAAAAACAGATCGAGATGAAGCGCGATTACCATCTTTATTGCCTATTTTCAAGAGCGTAGAATATCATGAAAGAGAAACATTTGAGATGCTTGGTGTCTACTTTGAAGGACATCCAAGAAATGAGAGGTTCTTATTACCAGAAGACTGGGCGGACATACCCCCTTTGAGGAAGGATTTCCGCATAAAGGGCAGGTAGATGATCTGAAAGATGACTACAAAGTTCGACAGTGAATTTGAAAAGAAAATAGAAGAGACCACCAAGTTGGGCTTATCTATAGCAAAAGAATCAACTGAAGACAGATTAATGACTTTAAGTGTAGGTCCGCAACATCCAGGTTCTGGACATTTCAGATTTACTATAAAGGTAGATGGTGATTATATTGTGTACTGTGATCCTGATCCAGGGTATGTTCATCGGGGTGAAGAAAAAATGTGTGAGTACAGAAACTTTATACAAAATATACCTCATCTTGAAAGGCCGGTAATCCATGATTCTACAAATATTACCTATTCTTATAGTCTTGCTGTTGAAGAGTTGCTAGGAATAGAAGTCCCAAGAAGAGGTCAGTTTATTAGAGCTATTGCTTCTGAACTAAATCGTCAGGTTTACACTCTATATTGGCTTGCAATATACGGAATATTTTTAGGTCATTCTACAATGTTTATGTGGCCGTCTGGAGACAGAGAATTATTCATTGATTTATTAACAGCTCTTACAGGTGCTAGGGTTACCCATGCATACAATATCCCAGGAGGTGTAAGAAATGATGCTCCAGAAGGTTTCAAGGAAAAATGCCTGCAATATGTCAATTATTTTGAGAAAAGACTTAGAGAATATGAAGATATTTTTTATAATAATCCTCTTTTTAGACAAAGAACTGAAAATGTGGGAATTTTGACAAAAGAGGATGCAATAAATCTTGGAGTAACTGGTTCAGTATTAAGAGCATCTGGAGTGCCTTACGACGTAAGAAAAGTTGAACCTTATGATATCTATAACGAGATCGATTTCAAGGTTCAGTATATGAAAACTTGTGATTCCTTTGCAAGAGCATATGTACCATTTCTGGATATGAGAGAATCCTGTCACATCATTAGACAACTGCTAGATAAAATGCCAGAGTCAGGAGAAGTTAGACTAAAACTTCAATCGAATCCAAAAGGGTCACCGGGCGAATCTTACAAGAGAGTAGAGTCAGGTCGGGGTGCTCTTGGCTATTATATCATAAGTGATGGTTCCCCAAGACCATATAGAGTAAAAATATCTGTTGGATCGTTTAGGAATATACTAGCGCTACCTCATCTATTAATTGGATCAAAGTTAGGTGATATGCCCTGTATATATTGGGCATTAAATTATTGGCCTGTGGAGGCAGATAGGTAGAAGATGGCGACAGCACCAAAAGAGTTTAGATTTGGAAATTTTGTCGCTTCCATCATATGGCTTGTTTTCTGGATACTGGTCATCCTAACTTTAGTTGTTTTACCAGTAATTTTCATAGTACTCTTTTATCTTCCTCTTCCTTATGCAGGAGATGAGGTTCTTACTCCATATCTCTTCTTTTCTATGATGGTCGACCCTACACGAACTATTCCGATTATTAATTTCATTATTCACACCGATATATTTAGAGCTGCGATATTTCCGGGGTTTGCATATGGTACAATAATTGCAGCTGCTACTATATTTATTGAAAGAAAATTCTTGGCAAAGATGCAATTAAGGGTAGGTCCATTATATGCTGGAAGATTTGAAGGGATTTTACAATTGGTAGCAGACGGTTTTAAATTAATTTCAAAAGAAATCATAATACCTTCTGGTGCTGATAAGCCGATATTTTGGGCAACTCCAGTAATTTTTGTTGCAACGGCTGCAGCTACTACTGCACTAATACCTGTAGCCCCTGGATGGGTAGCATCGGATCTTGATGTTGGAATTTTAGCTGTTTTTGCGATATTGGGATTTTTCCCGCTTTTAGCTTTATTATTTTCATGGTCCAGCAATAGCAAGTATCCCTTCATCGGTGGTTTGCGTGCTCTTCATCAAATGATTGCATTTGAAATTCCCTTCATTCTTTCAGCGCTTCCAATTGTTTTATTGGCGGGCTCATTGAACCTAACTGACATGGTAGAATCACAATACGTTTTTTGGTTCTTTGCTGTTGCTCCTCTGAGTGCCTTTGTTTTTTATATTTCTTCATTGGCGGAACTAGAAAGGGTACCATTTGATCTTCCAGAAGCCGAAAGTGAGATTGTGGCGGGTTGGTTAACAGAAACATCTGGTATGATTTATGGACTGATACAGCTAGGAACCTACCTCAAATTATATGTTCTTGCCGCTCTTTTTGTTGTTCTTTTCTTAGGTGGATGGACTGGTCCACAAATTTTTCCAGAAGAACTAATTCCAAATTACACAGGAGAAAAGATTTACAATGCCACTGTTGCCAACGGAATTTTCTGGTTTACAATAAAGACCTTTGGAATGATAATGTTGATATTGCTTCCAAGAGGAATTAATCCAAGAATAAGAATCGACATTCTCCTTCATACAGGTTGGTATAAATTAATAGTTCTTTCTTTCATTAACATATTCATTGTATTAACCCTAATATATGGTGGGATAATAACTCCAGGAGGATTACAATAGCCTATGACAGCACCCTCATCTCCATCCCCATCTTCGGTTATTAAAAAGACCTCTACTGCCTCAGGATTCATTAAGGCAATTGAATCTGGCTCAAAGCATTTGCTTCTCAAAAGATTTACATTAAGATTTCCTGAACAAAAATTGAAACTTGTTGGTGACGGTTATCAATTTGATCCAAAAAAAGGCGTTGGTATTGCAGGGGCACGTGGTAGGCACATACTCTTTCATGAAAAATGCACGGGATGTCAATTATGTGCAATTACTTGCGAAGGTATAGCCGAGGCGATAGCAATGGTCAAAGTAAACGAAAAATGGAAACAAAATAAAAAAGCAATAATGCCACAAATAGATTATGGTAAGTGTGTATTTTGTGGATTATGTGTAGATGCATGTCCATTCTATGCGTTATTCATGACCGATGATTTTGAATTGGCTTCGTTTACCAAAGAAAATCTTATTTATACACCAGCTCAACTTGCAGTCAAACCAAAGTACGATGGCACAGTTGAAGTAAAGATTGATGAAAGAGGAGCTTGGCATGGTTGATTCTATATTTATTGGATTGTCAGTGTTGACCATAGGTTCTGCATTATTTGCCTTAGAAAGCAGAGAGATAGTTTATGGTGCAATTTCATTAGCAATAAGTATGCTTGGTATAGCAGGTTTCTTCATATTATTGGATTCTCCTTTTGTTGCAATGTTCCAGATAGCCGTATACGTTGGAGCCGTCGCTGTGCTGGTAATATTTATAGTAATGTTAGTAAGAACACAAGCATTATTTTCTAGTAAGGAAGATCGAGGAAGACAAATTGCAGGATTGATATTTTCAGTTTTAATGATGATCGGAATAGGAATAGTTTTGTTAAGCTCAGAATTTTCGAAAGTTGAATCTAATCCTCTAGTAGATGAAATGGTTAACAAAATCGGAAATGAAATGCTAACTTATTATTCTCCCGCTTTTATTTTACTTGCACTAACGCTAGCTGGCTCAATTATTGGAGCATTATCTCTTGCAAGACGTGAAGATCAAAATAGTGATACTGATAATGACTTTGCAGCAGATGAGTCAATGAAATTTTCAGATAGCGCAGAAGGTTATGGAAAGGGCAGTATAAATGAAAATTCCTACGTAGCACAAGATGATTTTCTTGGGCAAAAATCTCAAAAAAAAAGTGTTTTTACTAGATTGGGACGGTTTAAGATAAAATGACCGAGCTAATCAATTTCCTTACAATTTCTACAATCCTTGTTGGAATAGGCGTATACGGGTTAATAGTCAAACGTAATGCTATTAGAATGATCTTTGCAATAGAAATAATCGCTAATGCTGCAAATCTTAATCTTATAGCATTTTCGCGCTATCTTGGGGACGTTCAAGGTCAGGTATTAACGTTGTTTGCGATTGCTATTGCTGCTGCAGAAGTTGCGGTTGGGCTTGCTATTGTAATAATCGCTTATAGACTGTACAAAGAGATAGATGTTGCAGAATACCGGAGTCTGCGGGGTTAGTTGTATGTTTTCATCCAATTATCAACAACGCCTAGCAAGAGGCCAAGAAAAGGAGAGTATGTTAAATGGCGTATGAATCATCAGGTATTCTTATGGCCGCAGTTTTTTTACCTCTATTGTTATCACCAGTGGCTTATTTTATAGGAAAAAGAAAAGGTGTAGATTCCGTAACTTGGTTTTCCTTTACTGTTTTATTGATTTCAGCAATTTTATTGATTATTCCAGGTATAAAACTATCTAGTGAAAATCCTGTATATCAGGAATCGTATGTATGGAGTCAATTTGGTAATTTTGGTCTAAAACTAGATGGTTTTAGTTCTCCATTCGCTGTGACGATCTATGTTCTTTCTACTATCCTTGTTATTTTTTCAAAACCATACATGATACGAAAGATAGCGGGACAGTTTGATAATTTGCGTCCTGGTAAAGAGAGTGATACAAATGATCAAGATTTCAATATTGGTGGCTATGACAACATAAATACTAATGGTAATGAAGAAAACGGATACGAATCATCTGCAGATAAAGGTATGATGAAACATCAGAATCAAATTTCTAAAAGTTCATTCAGCACTGAACCATATTTAAGTCAAACAATCAATACACAGATGGGATTGTATTTTGCATTATTTCTTACATTTTCTATGGGTATGGTGGGAACAGTTCTCTCTACCAATCTGATAGAATTTTACGTGTTTTTTGAATTAATGTTAGTCCCTGCGTTCCTTTTAATAGCATTATTTGGTTATGAGACAAGAAAAAGAGTTTCATTGATGTTCTTTTTCTGGACACATGTTGGTGCAGTACTTTTGCTTTTGGGCTTATTGGCAATGGGCCTTTTTGCAGGTGGATTTGACTTTGATACGATTAAAGCAAATTCGTCAAAAATCCCTTCTGAATGGATGAGTTTAATTATTTTTGCAGTTGTGGTAGGAATAGCTGTGAAATTAGGCGCTTTTGGATTACATATATGGATCCCACATACTTATGCTGAATCTCCGACACCTATATCTGCTCTAATCGCTGGACCTATGAGCGGCATAGGTGTTTATGCATTATTGAGAATTTGGATAGATTTGTTATCCGTGTCTTATTCAGATTATAGTATTTACGTAAACTTGTGGGGAGTAGTAACAATGATCTTTGGTGGCGCCATGGCATTGATGCAGAACGACATAAAGAAACTTTTAGCTTATTCAAGTATTAGTCATATTGGATACATTATTTTTG
The DNA here is from genome assembly GCA_035250975.1 of Nitrososphaeraceae archaeon. Lineage (GTDB taxonomy): Archaea > Thermoproteota > Nitrososphaeria > Nitrososphaerales > Nitrososphaeraceae > TH1177. The sequence continues at coordinate 5,901 of DATFEP010000074.1, forward strand.
GGTTTGGTAGCGCAAGCATTCTTGGTGTAACTGGGAGTACCATGATGTGGGTTTCTCATGCGCTTGGCGAGACAATATTGTTCATGATGGCTGGTGTCATAATAATGAGAACAGGCACAAGAAATATGTCTAATCTAGGTGGAATTGCAGGCAAAATGCCTTACACTGCAACATTGGCAATGATTGGTGTTTTAACAATGATAGGAGTACCACCTACAGGAGGATTTATGTCTGAATGGATATTGTTTAACGGTGCTTTACAAACTGGGGCGGAAAATATGGATTCCTTCAGGGTAGTATTGTTTTCACTTGCTATTTTATGTACTGTACTTACGGCATCTTATCTTCTGAGGATGTTTAAGTATATATTTTTGGGACCCATGTCTCCAGAATATAATAAATTACGTGATTCAAATAGACATGTAATAACTACTATGGTAGTTATAGCAGCTCTTTCATTGCTAATGGGTGTCTATCCAGATCCGTTAGTTAATCCAGTTATTGGATATGCAGAAACAATTTTCTCAGATTCTCCAGATGTTGTTTCTCTACCAATAACTGATACCACAAAAAATATGGAAATATCAAATTACGAAGGTGATGATGGTTTGATGTTAGCAAAAACCAACAAGGCCATTAATGGAATGCCCAATTAATGGCAATGCAATCTATTGTTGGATTCGTATGGACAAAGAGAAAAAAGCAAGAAATCCTCTGATAATTTCCAAAAAAGGAGAACAAAAAAAGTACAAAAGGTGAAAAAGAAAAAGAATGGTTGAATCAATTGGATTTGAAGGAATAGCGATAAACGCTTGGCTAGTGTGGATTATACCATTTGTAGGCGCCGCATTAATTCCAGCGATTGCTAAGAAATCAAATCATAAAATAACAAATTATTCTGCTGTTGGTTTTGCATTAATTAGTGCTCTTTTTGCGGCTACCTTGATTCCGATGGTTCAATCGGGAGAAACTCATAGTCAGATCTCTTGGATATCTGCTTTGAATATCAAAGCAGGTGTACTAGCAGATCCACTCTCAATAATAATGACAAACCTAGTAGCGTGGGTATCATTCTTGATTATTGTCTACTCTGTAGGATACATGCATGGAGATAAAGATATCACGCGTTACTGGTTCTGGATGCTTTTCTTTATCGGGTCTATGCAGCTAATAGTTCTTTCAGATAATCTATTGATGGTCTTCTTTGGATGGGAAGGTGTTGGTCTTGCATCTTATGCGTTAATTGGATTTTGGTATTCAGACAAAAAGAAATATTATGTTGGGAAGGAAGGTCACTTTGTAAAAGGAATTGCCATGTGGGCTTCTCCCACTCATGCCGGAATTAAGGCATTTTTGATGACTAGGGCAGGAGATGTCATGATGCTTTCTGGAATGTTTTTGATATTCACGTATGCCGGAACTTTTGGTTTCAAAGAGTTATTAGCAGATCAGACATGGGCTCATACAATGATGCAACAAAATCTTCTTGTTCCTGCAGCAGTTTTACTGTTTGGTGGCGCAATAGGAAAATCAGCACAATTTCCATTTAATGAATGGCTTTTAGAAGCTATGACAGGCCCATCAGCAGTGTCAGCGCTCATCCATGCTGCAACAATGGTAAAAGCAGGAGTATTTTTAGTTGCCAGGATAGGTCCTCTCTTCTTTGCACTTGCCGCTTTTAATGCTGCGCAATTTTTTGAAGTAGTTGCATGGGTGGGAGCGATTACTGCATTCCTCCTTGCTACACAAGCAATCGTAAATCCGGAAATCAAAAAAGTATTAGCATATTCCACAGGTTCTCAGATAGGTTATATGATGATGGCTCTTGGAATTGCAGGACTTTCGACACACTTTGTGGAAGGTTACACTGCAGGATTTTTTCATCTCATGAGTCATGCAATGTTTAAAGCATCTCTTTTCATGGCTGCGGGTGCGATATTACATGTTGTTGGCTCTCGATTTATGACAGATATGGGAGGTTTGAAAAAGAATATGAACAAGACATTCATTTTTATGCTGTTATCAAGTTTGTCACTGGCAGGTGCTCCATTAATAACTTCTGGGTTCTGGAGTAAGGATGCAATATTTGCTGCTTTAATAGAATCAGGTTCATCGTCTGGAACTGCATTATTCTTTATTGCATTTGTTATTGCAATAATGACCGCTTTTTACACGTTTAGAATGATTGGGATGGTGTTCTTTGGTAAAAAGAGCAAGTATATTCAAGAATTGGAACAACAACATGGAGGAACTATCAACGTAGTAAATTCCTCATCCGATAAGAAGCATATTGATAATCATGATAATGCAGAAGGTGAGAAAAATGAAAAGAAAAACACTTCACATGAGAAAGGACCTAAACATCTTCATGATGTTAGTCCGTTAATGTGGGTACCATTTGCTGTTTTGGCTGTGGCAACGATAAGTATCGGAGCTGTAGGCTTTTTATTTGAGGATCAGCTCCTTCATATCTTTGGAAATTACCTTCAAGCGTCGTTTGGAATAGGCACAAATAACAATGTCGAAGAGCCTATCTCTTCAAATATAAACATTATTGCAATAATTGCTTCAGTATTTGCATTTGGAATAGGAGCTGGCTTGGGAACAATATTTTATATAACTAGGACAAAAGATCCCGCAGTTATATCTCATTCAGGTCTTACTCAGTCTATATGGAGGTTCCTGTATGACAGGTGGTATCTTAATTCTCTACTATATTGGGCATTTGTAAAAATACCATTAAAATTTTACAGTATAATATGGAAATATCTTGAAAGCAAGATTGCTCAAGGACTTAATCCATCAATACAATTTTCAATGACTTTTCTCTCTAAATGGGTAAAGTTTACACAAACAGGAGTTACTCAGACCTATCTTTTTGTATTTGCCGCAGGTATCATCATTGTTTTGATGATGTTATTATTATAGGAGAAAATGAAAGATGGGAGGATATGAGAAATAGAAATGATTGATATTTCGTCAACACCAATATTGATAATAATACTGTTAGGCACAGTAGGCCTTATTATACCTGTTATTGACGCTATTAGAAAAGAAAAAGGAAGGAACAAGAACAAGCTATTTAGTGCAATAACCTTTGGAACCCTAATACTTTCCATACTTTTAGTCATTTCTAGAGTAATTGGAGGAGAACCACTGCCTGCGATGAACCTTGGTGCAGATGTTGTCGCAGACGACATGTTTGGATCTTTCTTCGCAATTACATTGCTGATTGTCTCAATAATGGTTTCAGCGTCATCTTGGAACTATATTCGAGGCATATCCAATCCTGCCTCTTACTATTCTCTGATCTTGTTATCCACTATAGGTATGGTTCTAATAGCCTACTCAACCGACCTTGTAATGTTATTTATTGCCTGGGAATTGATGTCTATTCCTACTTATGCTCTTGCGGCATATGCAAAGAAAGATCCTATTTCCAACGAGGCCGCAATAAAATATTTCATGTTCGGAGCTCTTTCTTCTGCTTTGATTGTGTTGGCAATAGGCTTCGTATATGGTGCTACAGGAACGACAAATATTGGGGAATCCATGAAAGTATTGGCTGATACTGTATCTCAATCTGGACCGGGACAACTCATTGGTGGAGTTATACCAATTTCATATCTTGCAATAGGTATGCTTATTGCTGGTTTCGGCTTCAAGATGGGTCTTGTTCCATTTCATATGTGGCTTCCAGACACATATGAAGGCGCTCCAACAACAATAGGTGCCTTGCTAGCCGCTGGTACCAAAAAAGCGGGTTTTGCCGCAACAATACGTGTAGTAATAATTGGGATGTTTGTAATTGGTCTAGACTGGAGTTTTGTCCTGGCGATTTTGGCAATAATTACTATGACTATTGGAAACTTAGGAGCATTACTACAGAAAAGTGTTCCAAGGATCATGGCATATTCCAGTATCGCCCAAGCTGGTTACATAATGATAGGTTTGGCAATCGCACCCTATTCAGCAATGGCATTAGACGGCTCGCTTTTTCATATTCTAAATCATGCCGTAATGAAATCCGTTGCCTTTCTTGCGATTGCTGCCGTTGCTATAGGACTTGCAAGTTATAGTCTGGATAAATACATGGGCCTTGGCAAGCGAATGCCCCTGACGGCAATAGCACTTACTATTTCTTTGTTAGCATTGGCTGGAGTTCCTCCTTTAAACGGATTCTGGAGCAAATTGGTTCTTTTTGAATCAGCTATTGATAGCGGTACCGTAATATCGTGGGGTCCGTATCTTGCCATAGCTGGAGTATTAAATAGTGCACTATCACTTGGATACTATTTATGGATAATTAGAAAAATGTATCTAGATGAAAGTAACGATATGTCAAGAATTAAAGAACCAAAAGTAATACTGGCTGTCCTGATATTTGGTATGATCTTTATGGTAGGATTTGGAATATGGCATGCTCCGTTGTTGGAATTTGCATCACTTTCTTCTCCACCTCCATTTGATCAAATTTTAGCTCAGGTTGGCGGAAAATAATTTACAAAAATCGCTCGTTTTATTTTTAGTACCGAAATTTATTGGTCAAAATACGGGAAACAAAAAAGATAACAAAAAGGAAACTGAAATTAATATATATAAATGTCTAAAATATAAAAATGGGATGTTAAAAGAATTGCAATTTTATATTTTATCAAAAAATTATTAGAATAGATGATCCAATTTAAGATAATCTTGTAAATTTATGAATATTCCCTAATTTAATTAGGGAGTAATTGGGAAGAAACTTTTAAAATGATATCATATTCAAATTTGTTAATTCTTCTAATTGGTGTCTAAGTCTTTTCGTTAATTTACTTTCAACATTATTTGTTACCAAGTTTAACTCGTTCTTTGATTTGATTGAATAAGATCTATATAAGTTTTCCATTCTTTTTACAATTAGATTAGAGTGATTATTCTGTTTCATTAGTAGATTAAATAATCTATCCTCATTATTCCAATCGTCCAGGTCATCATGAATTTGATATGCAATACCCATGAGATTACCAAAATTTCCCATAGCTTGGATCTCATTTTCGTTTCCACCTCCAAGAATGGCTCCAATTCTTGCAGAGGATTCAAATAATGAGGCTGTCTTATTTTCTAGTACCTTGATATAATCGTCTTCTGTAATGCTATTATCTTTGTTCAATCTAATTTCCATTATTTCTCCTTCGCTCATTCTTATCGCAGCATTTGCTATTTCAGAAGCAATTTGAGGATTATTCAGTTTTGAAGTAATATTTAAAATAATTCCCAAAACAAAATCTGCAGTCAATATGCTATTATTATACCCATATTTTACATGAAAGGAAGGTTTACCTCGCCTTACTTCATCTTCATCAATAATGTCATCATGTATGACAGATTCAGTATGTAGAAGTTCAATCGCAGCGGCTGCAAGGTAGGTATTTTCGTCTATTTTTGATTCAATAGTATCTGAATATCTTGTTGAGATATTATTGTCCAATCTTCGATCCCTGATAGTCACTTGGTTACTGTTTGATTGAGAATTCTTTGATGCAATTATTTCAGAAGATAATACCAATATCAGCGGACGTATCCGCTTTCCTCCCTCGCAGGCATATTTTAAAGGAGAATAAAACTCCGACCATGAATATAGATCTAGTTCTCTTTTTAAAATAGTGTTAATTCTTAAAAGAAAATCACCGAACTGTTCCGTCAATGGATTCACTGACTTTCGGTCCATGTTGTTACTACCAGTAGAATTCTCATCCAAGTACGATAACTTAGGTCTAGATTTAAAATTATTAGCATATTAATGCTACTATGGAATTGAATCTGGAAAGCTCGAAATATGAGAATATGGTTTAATCTAAAATCTTGCTCCGGCCGGGATTTGAACCCGGGATCTGCGACTCGAAAGGCCACAATGCTTGACCGGACTATGCAGCATAGCTACTACACCACCGGAGCATGCAAAACTTTCTTGTTTGGATTCTAATAAAATCTTTTCTTAATAGGTAAAACCTTCTTTTAATAAAAAATAAAATTCAAAAGGTTTTTCTATTCTCTATTGGATTAAATCAATATATGAAAACCCACGATAATAACTTGCCATTTCCAAATAATTTAATGTTTGTTATTGAAGAGATTGACTATGAGATTGAACAAAGAAGTTTACTTAAACATCCTTTTTATACAATGTGGACAGAAGGAAAATTGACTATTGATCATCTACGAGGATATTCAAAAGAATATTTCCAGTTGGTAAAAGCAGTACCAAAATTCGTAGAAAATATTTATTACAATGGGTCTACTCAATTGTCAGTTGATAATGTTATTTTAGATCAGGAAATTAATGATTATAGAACCAAATACTTGGAAAATATTAAACAGGTGCAAATAGAAGAATCTGAACATATTGAACCGTGGATCAATTTTGCTCTTTCATTGGGATTAACTAGAAAGGAAATAATTGAATATGATGGAACAAAAAAGGTTAATCAAGCAATAAATAAGTTAGAAAAATTATCCTCTTTTTCTTTTCTGAGTGGAGCTGCTACAATGTATTCCTTTGAAAAAGAAATTCCAAAAATAAGTTCTATCAAAATAGATGGCTTGGATAAGTTTTACGGAATCAATAGCGATGTTGCTGTCAACTACTTCAAGATTCATCAGACTGCAGATATAAAACACGCAAAGCTCTGGGAAACTATTATGACTAATTCAAATATACATACACTAAATGATGGACTAGAAAACGATGACATAATTAATACAGCAATGCAATCATTGCAATTGCAAAATCTTATTCTCGATTCTGTATATGAAAAATATGTGTGTAGTTAAAGATTATCTTTTTATTGTTTAGGATAAATATTATCTGCAGAAAAAAGATAAAAATAACTTAGATAAACTTAAAATTTTTATATCCAATGAATTTTGATACTATTAAAGTATAAAAAATTTGGGCCTATAGCTTAGCCTGGCAGAGCGACCGGCTCATAACCGGTAGGTCAAGGGTTCAAACCCCTTTAGGCCCATGAAAATTTAAATACCCGGCCTGTTTATAAGCAAGCACAATTATTCAAATTGCCTCAATAAGACTTTCAGTTTCGACAAAAATACTAACTACTAGAGTAGACCGTTATGATAAGACACTATCATGTTGCAAGAGAATCCTTTTTACGTGGAATGCATCAGGAACAAAAAGATAATGGTCAATAAGATTCTCGGTATTTCTAGACTATCTGAAACTTGAATGTTCATCTATTGAATAAAAAGTAGTAAAATTTTATGACGTAATCCAAATCAAAAAAAGACGGAACTACCAGACTTCAAGACCCGGACCATATCTTTTGATTTTAGTTTTTTCTAAGTTCATTTTTATAATATTTTAGTAATTTGTATCTATTTAATTTTGTAGTACATAGACCCACTTTTTGGGATAAATATTTTATTTTTAATTGCTTGCTGTCCTCATAGGATTCCAATTTCTGCCCTATCCTTGATTTTCTATTGGTCTTACTGTTGATAATTAGTAAATCTTATACTAAATTTGCAGGGGGTAATAATATCATATGTAGAAAATTTGCTGTTTGTATCTTTGAGTGTGTTTGGTATTCAATTATCAGAAAGGAGCTTTTTCGCGCATTAATACATGTCTATCTCTATCCTGGGATAGACATTTCCCAAATAAATAGTGTAAAAATTTTGTATTTGTTCTTAGTTCGACGAGCAGACACACGTTTCAATGATTTTTATAAATTTCTTATTATTTTTTCATATTGAATTTAAGTGTATTTTGTCATAACATATGTTATATTTTCTTGTTCTGCAGGAATAAGAGGTTTTTTATTATACCGCCGAAACTTTACCTTACAGGTTATTTATAAGCAATATTTGCTAATCAACTTCCATATGGAGACAAAATTTATTTACTATATAATAAAGTGGATAATCTATAGTCAATACTATAAATGTTAATATCGTTTAAGGTCTGATATTATTATATGTCTTCCCAAAAAGATAATATAAAAGAAACTACCAACAAAGTTAAAGAATCATCTGACAAATACATCGAACAACAAAACCAACAAATCAATGATACCGCAGCTAATTTATCAGACACAACAGAAAATATTAATGAAAGAGTAAGTAGATTTCAAGAAGATAATAGAAGAATATTCGAAAAGAATGTAGATACGTTCAGGAAATATCAAGAACAAATCAGCAAAACTTCACAGGAAATATCAAATAACTCCGTAGAATTACAAAAAAATATCATTAATACATATCAAACATCGTACGTTCAATTCTTAGACAACATCTCAAAGTCATACTGGCAAAATTTCAAGATTCCAGAAAGATACTCTGAAACATATAATTCATTAAACAAAAATATACAGGATGGTACAGTCAACGCAACAAATTTGATAAACGAGGTTATAGTAGGCAGTGTGGAAAATTTCAATAAAACATTAGAACTCACACAAAGGTATTATAACGATATTTTACAAAATAACTTTAATTACGCAAGGAAAATAGAAAGATCGTATAACAGATAAATAAAAATTCATTTTTTTTCTTTTTATCAATAGCCAATAATGATATTATTGCCTTTGCATTTTTAAGCATTTTTAATAATCTAGAACATAATTTGTCAAATTTACGCAAATGTATGCATTATTGAAATCTTCCATGACCCGTGAAACCTGAAATATATTTCGTAGGTAGCATTCACATAGACAGAAATTAAAAAATTTGTTTTTTTGTCTACAATACGGTATCATTTATCTTTCTCTTTTCAGCGATCAATTATTTCTATTTTTAGATGTATATATTCAGATTCACTATATCAAATATTATAGCCAGCGTGAATTATATGACCTCAGTATTTTTTACCCATGAATTAAATATTTTGCGAAAAAGTTTTCTTTTTTTTGAAAAATTAATATCAAAATTAAGACTTCGTCTGATTCAATACAGTTGCATATTCATAGTATCCTGAGGTGCCTAGCATATCAGAATGTTTATCATGATAAGGCGAAATTCTCGCGCATTATAAAATAAAATCATAAATGTATAAAGGTTGGAATGTATTGCTATTAATTTTTAGGCTGTTAAAATCCTGTACACCCACTGCTTATAAGTAAGAATATGCAGAATTATGTATTGATATCTGAACGAATCTTGAACCATAGAATATCAAAGAAGATAAACAATATTGAAAAAGATATCAAAAAAAAGGAGGAGAATTCTGAATTGGAATGCCAACATTTTTTGAACAACAAATTAGGAAATCCTATTATCTACCGGGGCAAAAATCAAAAAACTATACGATCATCAAATGTTCAAGACGTTAATGTCACACAAGATAAAAAAGAAATTGTTAGGACAGTCAGAGAGATTGCAAACTACTACATAAAACTTCACTTGGATATGATTAGCACTTATAACTCGGTATATTCAAATTTATTACAGGAAATTTCCGATTCCTCATTGGATTATTTTCCTATCAATAAAAGTCTTACACATTGTATGTTCGACGACACGAATAGGTATGCCAGTTTAATTAGTAATACAGGTAACATACAAAAATTTTTAGACTATATTATGACCAAAAATTTGAGTACATTTATCAAATCCATGGAAATCACACAAAAATTTTACCAAGACATAATTCAAAGTTATTTGGATTGTGTGAAAAAATAGACTGCTTATGAAATAGTTTAATTTTGGTTTACAACCTAAACCTAATCATTATTCTTAGAGGATCAAGTAATAGTTCTTAATTTTAAATATAATTCGATTATTTAATAGCAACATAGAAATTGCAAATTATTCCTAATGGTAGATGTGTACTTACTGCAATTGCATAATATTTAACATTTCTCACATATTCGCTGAATCTCATCATGAATGTCTATATTCTAATACCTGTCATCAACTGAATGTAATCTATCAAGAAAATTCTCAGTAATTCTAAAATTACCAACAGTTAGATTAGGATCTAGTTGTGGAAGGATTGCTCCCAGCTTATTTGAAATTTGAAGTTGTGAAAACTTGTTAAATTTTTCAGATTATGATATTGCTTATTCGTGAGCACCCAAACCTCTTATATGTGGTCTAAGTTCAGAAGCTTTAAGAAAATAAAATTCTTAGGTCTTGCCTTATGCATGCTGATAAATCATTATTTTGTTTTGTTTTATCTATAGGATATTTCCCTAAATGGTTGAATCCATTTCTACCGTATCACGGATTTGAAAATAATAGGAAAGATTTTTTTTGACTGTTATATAAAATAAAGCATAACCAACTTTTTCTAGGCGATGTGTGTAACTACAACCAGAATAACAAATAATCTTTGACAAAGGTTTTTTGGTTGGACGCTCTTATTAAATTTTAATGCCCAAGGCATATATCTTAATTAACTGTAAATCAGGTAATGAGACGCATGTTGCCGATAGTATTAAATCAATAGAGAATGTACTGACATGTAGTATAGTTTATGGCGTATATGATATCATAGTTGAAATATTATTTGACAAAATTAGTGATCTAGAAGCCATAATTCAAAAAAGGATAAGAAAAATTAGCAACATACAGTCTACTATGACATTGATTCCTTTTGATTTTAATTGAGCTATTTGATTTTATATTTTTGTTATAAGTGAACCATTTTTGTTTCTACTCATCAAAATTTATTTTACTTATAATCCAATCAATTTAAAGGCAACCAACCCAGATAATATATTAATTGGTTCAATTGTCTTTTCCTCTAACTCGTTCTTCCTAATACATTTAGCTAACTTATCCTAGTCATATTTTGTGAACTCCAGAGAGTACAAGGAGTATTTAGTAAAAAGCAGTGAGCTACTGCATGATATTGACGTAATTGATAACTAGCATATTGAATGCAAGATAAGAAAAAATAAAGGGAATGTTCGTATATCGAGATTCGTTTATTAATCATGTTATTTGGGTACATGAGAGCATATCTTCATTTATCATATGGACGAACAGATAGAAGGTGTAGTACTGCATGCATGCTTGCCACATACTAGCATCAATTCCTGATTATGACAGGATTTTCAGAAGAATATCAATAAATTAGTGGATCATGCGTTAGAACATATTTTAAAAAAGTGAATGTTAAAACACAACAAATTCTATTGTGGCATAGTAATTTAAAAGTTACAATTTTTGTCGTAATTAGTATGGAATTAATGTTTTGGGAAACACATCAGCATTTGGATATTAGTAAAAATATAAAAACAAGTTATTTGAAACTCTTTGAAATTGATTGGATAAATATTGAAATCGGTTTAAACCCATCAGATTTATGGATTGTTAAGATAATTACATATCAACAAATCTAACCAAAAAACCTGATGTGTCAAATTATTATAATTGTTCTGCAAATTTTGACATTCTCATACGCAGATGTTGAAATATGAAGTAGTTAATCGAATACGGTGACTGTCTTTATAAAGTTTAGATATGTAAAGAATTGGTTATTTTGAAGAATAATTAAAAACATGAGTAGACTCTAAATTTCTTTCAATCCAATCAACCAATTTCTCCTGATCTTCGGGTTCTAATTCATTTATAGGTGACCCATAATCAGATCCCATTACTACATAACACATATAACCAAATATATTTTCTACATCTGCAATTTTATCAAATAACAATTTGATGTTTTTATCTATTTTAATATCCTGACGAACTGCAGTAAAGGATAATCCTTCTCGCATATCAAATCTTGATAATCACTTATACTATCTGAATCAAAAACTTTTTTATATTCAGGATTAAGTTGCATAAATATGACTACAATTTTTTCATTCGTAGATGCGAATATTTGTAAAAAATAAAGTCCTATTTATAAAATAGGCTATTATATTTTCTTTCCCTCCAATATTCTTAGACAAATTTACAATCTACATATTTAATTGAAAATAGAACTGATCTATATGCTCCAGAATTATTTCGGAAAGATAATCTAATATGAGAGAAAAGTGTCAATTATTTAGGATAAATATGCTTAGGATAAGATTAAGTGATTCGTTTTTATTTTTATCAAGGACATTGAATTTATATTTTCATCAGCAATTAAAATTGAAATTCAAAAATAAAAATCAGTTTTGAATATTTTAAAGTGAAGATCTCGATTGTAGAAATTTTAAATATCTAATTTTAATACAACTAGTATAAATAAAACTCAGTATAAACCATCTATTTCATCACCAAACAGTCTTTTCATGATCCAAAAAATACTTTTATTTATCTTACATTGATCGTAAATTTACACTGTTGTCGTAATCACTTTTTATTATTTTATATATTCCCATTTATCCAAATAAATAGATCGTCGTACTTGAAGTTGTAATACTCGATTTCTTCTTCAGTTTGTCTGTAACAAGTATACAATTGCCTTCCCTATCATTTCTTTAACTACTACAACTACTGACGATGTCTTTATATTTATTAAATCTAGAATTTTGTTGTTATTCCAGCCACTTTTTTGACTAGAACGATCTACGCAAAAATTTAATGTCTTGACTGTTTCTTCTTTTCTCCTTTACCTGAATGTGCAATTTTTTTATGAATATTCATTCGGTCTTTGTTATCAAATTCCATCTTACATATCTTACATTTGAAAATGTGTTGATCATCTTTGGTTTTATACAACTTTTCTTTAAATTTAAATAAATTTAAGATTTTGGATCTACCTTTATCTTTAGACATCAGACAAAATGAAACAATAGGCTATTTAATTATCAGTTAACCAAGTTAACTAATATGTAATCAAATTCAACCATATGATTCACTATATTGGGATATTGTAGATGATATTTATCTAGTTGGTGTCAGATCAATGTTCAGTGCCATAAAATATTAGTAAAAAGACAATAACGGATATAATGGTAGTCAAGATAGGAATTTGTGATAATTTTGATAAAAATTAGAATATAAAAATAATACTAAATTGTTGCTAATATCTATGTTGGGATAAAATCTTTCTATAAGAATAATGCTATCAACTTTTATATAATTGGAAATAAACAGCTCTAATAATCTTGGGACTAAAAGGGGATATCTTTTCCATTAAACAATTATCTATCCTTAAAATACCTAATAGGGTTTATGAAAAGATGAAAAGACTGTTTTGACCAGTGACCTTATAATTCACCCATATTATTGACGCCATAGTTATAGGAGCAGGACATAACGTTAAACTTGTGCTTGTTATTTAGCTAGATTTAGACTTAGGGCCTATCCCAAAATTATCCTCCTATAAAAAATGATGCTATTAGCTAATTGCACAAGACCAAGATAGTTCTCATCCTTCTTTTCATATCTTGTAAATAATTTCCTGAATCTATTGTGCCATGAATTTGTTCTTTCTACCACCCATCTTCTTGCAGGATGTCTCTTGATGCGTTTCTTTTCTTCTCTTCTGTGTCGGATATGTGGAATAGATCCTCTTTTTGATAACTTCTTGTTCTATTTCCTTGGAATGATATGCTTTATCAAGACATAGATTCTGTTTCTGTTTGTGCTCTGGTTTGGATGATGGTTTTTTTATAACCATACTATCAACTGTATCAATTGCAACAGTAACATCGTGAGTATTTGCAGATGTTATAACAGTTGAAAGGGGAATACCATCTTTATCTGTTAAAATACGTCTTTTGGTTCCTAATTTACTTCTATCAGTAGGATTATTTCCAGTCATCGCCCCCTAAAGGTGATTTTACTGATATACTGTCAAGAGATTGCCATGACCATATGATTCCTCTCTTGTTATCGTATATTTTTAACAGTCTGGTCCATAATTTATCAAATATACCTGATTCTCTCCATTCTTGAAATCTTCTATGACAGGTAGAACCGGAGCCATATTCTTTGGTTAACATTTTCCATTGACATCCAGTCCTCAGGATAAACATGATACCATCAAGTACTTTTCTATAAGGAACAATTGGACGGCCTATTGTATTCTCTCGTTTCTCGTCTGGTAAAATATTTTTGATTTCATTCCAAACATCGTCTGGAATACTTGTAATAGTTCTAACATACTTTTTACTCTTAAACATTATAAAATAAGATAAGGAACTAACGAGCTATATTCCTATCTATTTTTGGGATAGACTCTTAAATTACTGGTAATAGAAAAATATGATTCTATCGACGGTATGACAATAACTGAAGAGATAACTCTACCAGGATATATGTCCGATGTACATACTTTTGGTTATCAGCTCGCCAATTTATCTCCAGTTCCTGGTGAATTAAGGCTCTATAATTAATGGCTTCGAGTTAATAAAACCAGAGATCTGTTACTCTCATATTTTCCAGATGGTCGTTCTATCTCAATGTATCGAGATTTAAAAAAAACGGTTAAGAGCTTGGAAAAGTACTCAAAAAAATATGCTCAAACATGAATAAAGATATTTGATACATATAAAAAAGAAAAAAAGGACATTGTTTCTTCTATTAATTCATCTCCACAATTAGTATCCTCCAAAATAAAAAAATGGAAAAAGGAGTTGTTGCTGACAAGATAATATTAAACAGATATCGATTTCTCATTCAATCAATGCGATGTTGGTGTCATGAATATTTTGAATCTGAGGATGCGCGAGTTATGTTTGGAACTTTTGCAGCATTTGTAAAACTTTTTCCAGACGATGCTGGGAGGAAGATCCTTATCTTACCTTTTTTCCAGTATAATACAAGATGAAGGTAACAATTTAGTAAGAGGAGGCTTCATAAACCTACATTAGCATTAGCGAGATATCTTAAAGCAAATGGAGGAAATATAATTCCGAAATATGGCGTTGATAAGATAATTATAAAAAAAGGGAGAGCAATAGAAGTAAAACTTGAAAACGGAAAGGTCATTGGTGTTAAAAAGTGATTGCATCTAGTACAGATCCATATACATAAATAATTGATCACATAGGGGAGGAAAATGTAAATTCGACAATTGTCAAACAAATGAAAAATTTGGAATGGGGAGATTCTATTTTAGCTATTTATATTGCTTTAAAAAATTCCATCAAGTCTAAAGGAGACCCTGAAGTCACAAATTGAACTCAGCTTCATCTTTCACCGCCTTGTGTTGAATACCTTTCAAAGATATTTTATGAATGCAGAAGCGGTAAAGTTCCATCTAAACCCCTGGCTATCATGAATAATGATTCAATGGTGGATGTAAGCAGAACGTCAAAAGAAGACATCTAATTAAATTTCTTGTGCTAAATGTTCCTTACAAAATTAGATATTATAAATACGCGCATGAGAAAAATGAAGAAAATACATATTTACAAAAAGCTGAAAATTGGGTTGATTTCAAGGAAAATTATGCTGATTCAATTGTATCCTTGATAACAGAAAATTATCTACAAGTTTAAAAAAAAGAGACCATAAAAAGAGTATTATTTTCACCCCTTGATTTCGAAAATAGACCGACAAACACAAGGTTTGGGACACTCTCGTGTGGTGCAGTCACTCCCTATCAATTATTTAATATGAGACCTATTCTAGAATTGTCGAATTATAGAATTCCTTCAATACGTAATGTCTATCTATGTAGATCTGGCAGCCATCCTGGGCCAGGAGTATCAACGGCCCCTGGCAGAAATGGCGCACAAGTAACACTCTCGGATTAAAAATTATGAATATTTGTTTATTCAGATATAGTTAAAGAGATCAATCCACTTTCCTAATAATCTTTGTAGATGCCTTTTATCGTTTTTATCTACCTTATTTAGAAGGCTCACAAATATTGCAGAACGAAAATCTCGATAATTTATGAGTATTTGTTATATCTTTGTATTTTTCAAATTAGAAATAGAAAAAAATGGTAATAACTATTTCCAAAAAATATAAAATTGTTATAATATTTTTTTGGCTTCAAGCTGCATCAACAATACAACAGATTCATCTATTCCCAAGATTTCAGCGATTCTTATAGGTCTGGTATTTAGTAAAGATTCTATAGTAAACCCTGATTCAAATAAGAGATCTTTTAGTCCTTGTGCAATTTCAATAAAATTAATTCTTTCATCACGAGCGGGAGAAAACGACGATTCTAATATTTTAAACTTCTTCGTGATAGCGGCTAACTCTAGCTCATGTATGGAGAAATCATCATATGCAGAGGAGTTACGCTCAATAACTTTCATACATTAATATAGATCTCATAACTAATAAAGTTGTTTAATTTTCTAGTAAAAAACAATAGAATCATTTTTCATAAAATATTCTATAAAAATGATAATAAATTAATAAATTATGGTTTTATTATTTCTTTTAGTCATTTTATGTATGGATATCAATAATTGGTCTAAAGTTTATCATAGAATAATAATACTATGTCAATTTTTATGATATAATTTCAAGATTGACTACGCCCAGTAGAATCATTATTTTCCAAATAGTATGTGTTTTTAAATGAACGAGATGAAGTTGCCATTTTTGGGTAAAATCCAGATTATAGTATTATTTTAAGGTCTTTTCAATATTCTTATTGTGATTATGTGTTGACAATCTAATTATGTTTAATCGTCTTATATGACAATAGTAATAATGTAATTTTTTTAATGTTGAAAAAGGATATTAGAAGGAAAGTTGTATTATTATTCAATGTTCGGTTTTGGTATATATCTTATGCAGCTGGTAGATTTTTTAAGTACTAAAAAATTCAAGAAATGTCAGTTTTGTAATAAGATTTTTAAAAATAAGAATGATCTTGATCTGCACATTAATCAAAATCATTCAAACTCATCTAGTGCTAAACAAGCATAATATTCCAAATAATAATCTTGTTGTTTTTACTAAAATGGAATGTAGGAACATAATATACAACATTTTGATATTAATACAATAATTAACGCAAATCGTTAGATTGATGTAGATTCAGTATTAAGGTAATTTGTATATCTTTGCTTATATGTATCGACCTATTATTTTGATTATAATGTTATCAAGACGAAGTAGCCCCAAAAAAACCAATAAAAAAATGCTGTAGGGGAAAGATTGACTAATCAGTCACAAAACGAACAAATCCCATCAAAATCATTTACTAGTGAGGCAGAATACTATAGAAGCAACAAAAACAAAAGGAATAAAATTTTAAATAGAGGCACAAAGCTGAAATCACAAGAAAACAGGATGGTTCCCCCAAGATACTTTGATGGCGTAGAACATTACCAAAAAAAGCCAGTAATGCAATAATAGAAATTTCCAATAACTATATAGACTTGCAAAAATTTATTAATAACAGCTAAAGAAATTTATACCAGATTTCTAGATGAGGTGTTGAATTCTTATTGGAAAAAATCTACACCCCAGAAAAATACTTAGTATATAGCAATTTAAACAAAAAAATTATTAAAAATTCTGTTGATACAGCCAAAGTGAGTAAGGATGTTTTAATAAAGTATATAGAGATCTCCAGTAGAACAATAGAACAAGTTCAAAGATATTATACTTCTTTCATCAAAAACTTGAGGGCTTTTCGAATCTTAATTTTGCATTTCATATTTTTGTATAAAAAATATATTTCTTTTATTTTATTAATATTATAATTATTATTTTATTATATTTCACAACATGATTTCTTATATAGGCATTAATCAAAAAATAATAATGATCAGGATGTTACATATAACACAAAATTGATATCTTTAGATCATTTTCCGAGATTTAAACTCGTATTTGATTAACTTTTGCAATGTATTTAGAATCTCCATTACTTGACAACAAAAAGACCATATTAAAGATTGGCACTATAATATCGAAGGAAATTTTTTTTAATCAAATGTTATGGATTCTTTAAACAAATCCTTCAAATTTTTCTCATCTTCTTCATTTAACGATTCTGCGTTAGTCCTAATTTTATTTATTAAAGATGTAATTCTTTCCTTGCCTAGAATTGCTTCAAGTTTTATTGCTGAGTTTTTACCTTCCCATGAGTCCAATAACTTGAGTATTTCATCTTTCATATCCGGACTAAGATCTTTCATGGAATCTTCTATTATTTTTTTGTAAGTATTTGTAATATCCTTGGTTCTAAATTCATAACCCATAATTATCATTGCCAAACTTAGATAATAAAGTTATTTGACGATTTCTGAAATTGATTGTAATTTTTCTATTCTAATAAGTCAGTAAAGACTAATTTATCAGTGATAATAAACTTATAACTGATTGATCCAACTTTATCAGCATATTATAATATTTTAGAAATTTTTATGTATACTATAAACAATTGTAACAAAGATAGAAAAGCAGAATAAATTTTTTTGGTGAAATAACAAGAGATTATTGGCAAATAATAAAAAGAATCAATAAATAAAACAGTATTTTTCACTACAATAATCCAGGATGTTATTTTCATATATTACTATTATTTTATTAAAAAATCATTGCAAAATTGACGTTAAGGAATGACGAATCAAAAGTTTTAACAATCACTAGTTTTTACAAACATTCCAGCAACTATCTAGTATATTCGTTATAATATTCTATAACAAAATCAAAATTGGCTTTTTCGTATCCTTTTCTTTATTTATTTTTATTATCAAAGAATCTTTGACATTATTATTCATATATGGATCAACTTCAAAATAAAGTCGTGTAGGTGGGTTTGGTTGGGCTAGAGTTGGGTTTGGTTGGGCTAGATCTCAAATCTTTATATTAAGGTGACTAGGGCGTGTGTTATCACCCTGGGAATATTGTTTTGGGAAAATTGTATTAAACAAATAGTTTCCTTTCTTATCACTCTTAACCTTCCCTCAGCGTGTATCCTAAATTATCATATGCTCTACCATTATCTGCCTGCCAGAAATCCAATACTGCAACCTCAACTGGTTCACATAGCAAATCCAATACTTTGCCTGATAAGACTATTCTTTCTGCTGAGAGATCATTACCAAGAGTTTTGGCTAATTGGTTCATTTTCTTTATAGTATGGGCCCAACAAATAGGATTCCGTCAGTTGACAAAGACTATCTTTTCAGATGATCATAAATCTCCTGTTTCATTTGCTTGAGCAAATGATTCGGTAAAATCGGTTTGAAAGGGGGAAAGTAAAGCAGTAGAAATGGTTGTTATAATTATAATTATCATAAAACAAATGTTATTATTATCTTTGTTTTCATTAATTTTCCTGTTATACGGTCATTTAATAAATTCTTCCATATCTTTAAAAATATGAAAGTTTTGTTCAGGTAAACCCTACACTATCTTTTGAAGTATTGATATCTCGCTTTTAAAAATTTATAAAAGTACAAAAAAGTAAGCTCAAGTTAATCTCTTCTTTCTATTTTGAACCCAATTTTTACTTCTGCCTGAAATTCTTTGACGTTATTTTCTAAAATTTTGAATGTCACTCGTCCAAGTTCTGCCCATTCTATGTTGTTAACTGTTCGTGTTGCCTCTTTAACTGCATCTTTTACTGCATCATCTATACTTTTAGGAGATGTTCCTATTATATTGATGTATTTATAGACCATAATATTTTCATGGTTTTGTTATATAAAACTTTTATTCCTAAAATTATTTTTTGGTGTTTTAAATTTTGTGATGGATATTGCTTTGAATAAATTTGATGTTGCTACGTTTACTGATGATTTTTGTTATTATTATTTCTAATTTCTTTATGCTATCATCATTCTATTATTTATAATTTATAATAAATCTATTTTTATATTGGGTTAGTCAAAATGAATAATAGGATTCATATTTAGAACGAACTTTTTGATTTTCTAACTTTTTCCATTTCATATCCAAATTCTAGCTAGATTCATTGGAAATATGTTCTTTGTTTTGGTTTTGGAAAATAGAATCAAAGGAGAATTAAAAGGTGATCCCCCAAAAAATAAATCACGATGAAATGAAATAATATATTAATGGATTTTTTACCATTGTGTTATTTTTTAATATTTAGCACTTTCTGATTGACTTAATTTGAGGTCTTTATATTGATTGAAAATTATTTCATTAAAACATTTGGTGTATTATCAGAAAAAGTCTTAATTGAAATTTCTAAAATTATCTTAAGCATTTTTTTGTGAAAGCTTTTAGTTAACTAATTGTCTAAAAAAAGGATAAATAATTATTAATGATTATGTTTTAGCAAAGGTACAAAATAGATTAAGAAAGTATAAAGATTACAAAAAGGATACCTTCGCTAAAATGCTCATGGTAATCAAATGTAAATTTCTATATTCTTATTCAAGTAATCTAAAACAAAAAACGTTTTTCAAAATATGAGTAGAAAATTTGAACTTTTCAAATACAGGATAAAATTTTCGAATAAATTTCTTTGTATTATCATGGTAATCTCGATAGACTTTGGATTTAAGGAATGATTTAAATAAGTTGTAAATTCCTATACTATTGTGGATAAAAAAAAGTGCGCATTATGCGGGATTTTAATTTCTGATTCTTCGAACGAACTAAATCTCTGTAAAGAGTGCATAAGTTGTGTAGACTGTTGTATAGGTTTGGAAAAACTCTAGATTATTTAGTTCATCTCATTCTTATCTCGAATTTCGATTCTATTCTATTCTACCATTTTCAGGATATCTGTTGTTGTAATTATTCCAATCACATTTCCTCTTTCAGTGACAAGAATGCATTTTGCAAATCTAATCAATGGAACAAGTGCTTTTGCAGGAGTTTCAGAATCGATTAGTGGAGGAGGAGACTCCATCGCCATTTCTATCGTCATTTTCTTCAGATCTCTTTCTTCATTTTCAACCATTTTTTTTGCAAGATTGTCTTCAGAGACAATTCCTACTATTTTCTGTCCATCAAAAATAGGTATTTGACTTACAAAATTGTCCCTCATTTTTTCAACTACGTTATAAAGAGTATCATTTTTTTGAGCAAAAATGATTTTTCTGCTGCATAGATCTGCTGCTTTTTTCGATGAATTTCCTTCTAGGGAACCCAGAATTTCAAAGATCTTTTTGGCAGTATCATAACTTGGTTTACACCTTCCTGTTTCTATTTGGTTTATCATTGAGGTACTTATTCCAGTTAAAGACGCCAACTTTCTTTGAGTTATTCCTAATTTGATGCGAGTCTGTCTGATGTATTCTAATCTTGGGAGCATTAGTGGTTATTAATGCGATGATTTCATATTTAAAATCTATAAACCAAAGTAACAGAATACCTAATAGGTTTATAGGATAACATTGGGATTTTAATTACAATAACAATAAAATAGCATTATAAATGAATTTGAGATCCTGTTAAATGTCGTCATCTTCACAAAGTAACTGGGATTCAGTTAAACGTTATAAACTAAATAAAATGATAAACAAGTTGGGAAATATTACTGGTCACGGAACCGAACTTGTGACTGTCTATATTCCTCCAAAAAGACCAATCTATGATGTTATGGCTCAACTTAAAAACGAAGCCGGTACGGCATCAAACATTAAATCAGATCTTACAAGGACTCACGTACAGGATGCATTAAGCAGGACAATCGAATATCTAAAGCTGTATAAGGAAGCCCCAGAGAACGGCCTTGTAATATTTTGTGGTGCAATTCCCACTGGAAAAGGTTTTGGAACTGAAAAAATTGAGATATTTTCAGTGGTTCCTCCAAAACCCATACAAATTAATCTGTATAGATGTGATGATCATTTTTGGATTGATCATCTAAAAGACATGATGAAAGATGACAAGGTAATAGGAATACTTTCATTGGATACACAGGAGGCAGGATTAGGAATATTGACTGGGGATAGATGGGAAGTAGTCGAATCTCTGACTTCTGGTGTGGCTGGAAAACATCGTCAAGGTGGTCAATCTGCCAGAAGATTTGAAAGGCTACGGGATAATGAGTTAAATGAATATTATAAAAGAGTTGCAGATTATTCTCAAAAGATTTTTATCGATGAATATCCTGTAAAAGGGATAATCGTAGGAGGCCCTGGTCCTACAAAGGAAAATTTTTTAAGGGAAGAGTATCTCGATTACAGATTACAAAATAATGTGATAGCTGTTCTAGATTCTTCTTATTCAGGAGGAGAAGGTGTTAGAGAACTAATAGATAAAGTCAATGAACAAGGGATAATGATGGAATATCGTTTAATGGAAGAAAAGAAGATAATAAAGAATTTTATGAGTGAGGTACATTCAGGAAAAGGCCTCGGAATTTACGGAATCTTTGATGTAATTGAGTCTCTTCGAAATGGAATCGCAGATCTTGTTATCGTTACTGATGATATCACTTTTTTAAGACTAGAGGTTAAATGCAATAAATGTTCGCACACTCAGGAAAAATTTATTGACAGGAGTGATTTGGTATCTGTTAAACAAGACCTTTTATCTAAACCATGTCCGTCTTGTGCAGGTAGTAGCAATGAGCTTGATGCAAATGAACAGGACCTTATTGAATTTTTAGAAGAATTAACGATTATGACAGGGTGCAAGCTTGAAGTATTGTCAGGTAAAACTGAAGAGGGCACACAGCTAGCAAGTCTTGGCAAGATAGGTGCTATTTTGAGATTTCGACCAAGCAATAAATAATCGAGGCTGCATCATCATTCAATGAACAGATAATGTTGTGATATAAGAAACTGCACCCTGCTATCACCAATTCTAAGTCAAGTTTGTTGTTAGATATCATATCATTTACCTAAAGTAACTAAATTTTTGGATATCTTGACAGTAGGTTTTGAAAATAGTGTGGTAATATTCATGATAACACTCCTTACTATGGATAGGATTGCTAGAGAAATGTTGTTTCTAGATTTACTGCCTATTGTTATTGTTTTAGTAAATCTTTGAATTATAAAGCCAAAACATGAAGGTTAGTACTACTTCGGGTTAGTACTAATTCGGTGATGTTGTATAAATAAAGCCTGTTTATGAAACTGGTTTTCTGCAAGATTAAGAAAAAAATGGTTTTATCATCGTTATGACATGATTTTTGTTGTTTATATCCATAGATTTGGTTCTATCAGTAATTTTTAATAAAATATCCTGTCAATCGATCAATCAAAGGTCATGCCAAATGTAGTGCTGACCTATCACAATTTTATTTCGTAATGTGATATAAATTAGTTAAACGTATTATACTCTGCACTTTTTTTAGAATTAAAAAATAATATTGTAGATATCAAATAACAAGAGCACTACCACACAGCAACCAAATTCATAGTATGGTAGGTGAAGGCAGGGTATTTTTTTTTATAGCCGAACAATAGCTATTCAGTAAGTCATTATACAGGCCCAAAAATTTAGAATTTATCATTTTCACTTATTATGATATATTTGTATTAAATTATCTTTAAAACCTTCTTAGTATTTTGGGCTTTAACATTTCAGGGTGATTTTTCAGATTTCTAATTAAATTTAAAATGTTGTCTTTGTCCTCAGGAAGAGTCCCTTTAATTGAATATACATTTGATGCATGATTTGCCCTGAAAATTATTGGTCTGAAAGGATTTATAATGGAAATAAGTCTGTCCAATTCGTCCAATATTTGGATATCATCCAGGAAAGTAAATGGTTCATTATATTTAGCCATGAATTCCTCATATACTCCCTCTTCTAGGTGAAGATTTAGTGCACCAACGTAATCTGGTGAAATTTCTCCAAGAATCTTTGCGGTATCTTCAATATGATCATTTGTGTAGGTTGTGCCACCCAAGCCAAGTATAACCATACAAGACAAAATGAAGTCGTTATTTCTAGCCTTATTGCAAGCTTGTACAATGCTTTTATAGGTCGCTCCTTTGGTAACTTTTTTTAATACAATATCGTTTCCACTCTCGAGACCAACATAGAACATGTTTAGACCTGCTTTTTTTAACAATTGTAGTTCGTTATCCGATTTTTGTAGCAAATTTTTCGGCATAGCATATGAAGAAACTCTTTCTAGCGACGGAAACTTCTGATACAAATAATCTAGAATCTGTGTTAATCTCTCGACAGATAAATTGAGAGCATCACCATCAGCAAGAAAAATTCTAGTTGTTTCCGGATAGTATTTTGAGGAAATATCTATTTCCATCTTTATCTCTTCCCATGGCCTCTCAGAATAATCCTTTGTTCTATACATATTACAAAATGAGCATTTGTTGAATGAACAACCCAAAGTTACCTGAAAGATCATAGAATTGGCTTCTGAAGGAGGTCGATAAACAGGGTAATCATAATTTAATTCCAATACATAAAGTTAAAAACATCGACGATATTTATTATTTTTCAAGCTAATAATCTTAAAAATGTTTGTAATTGATGAAATCCGTATAATGCAATTATGTTAATAAAAATAGACCTTAATAATATGAAATGATAATATGTTCTTGCAATTAAATCAATAAAATGTATTAATTTGGTGTAACTATTTGATCAAAAAAGTAAACAAACCTTCATTAAAAACATGTGAGTTTATTTTATTAATAATCTTATATGTTTAAAAGATCTAAATATAGGTAAAATATATTTTGAGTGTCAATATTGATAATATATTCATCTGTCTTATTCTTGGAATCAAAAACTGAAGTAGTTTTGCAAATAAATAAATTATCTTGATGATATATTATATTTAGGGGTTGATCGAGTACAAATGTTAAAAGAATTAATAAATCCTTCAAATTTTAACCTTCTGGTAAGCAAGGTTAGCGATGTATTAGTTAACGCTCTTGATCAACCATTAGGGTATGCAATAAACTGGGGAAGAATTTGGTCCCTATGGCCAGTTCATCTTGAAA
>DATFEP010000075.1:0-4298 GCA_035250975.1 Nitrososphaeraceae archaeon
ATTCCTACAACGTTCTTCCAGGTATTGATGGCGTTATACCTGTTGATGTCTATGTACCAGGTTGTCCTCCAAGACCTGAAACACTGATTCAAGGTTGCATGTTATTGCAGGAAAAAATCAAAAGGTCGAAGATAAGATAAAAGTCGATGAATAACAAACAATTAACCGAGTCGTTTAAACGTTGATATGATTATGGAAATTCAGGAAGAGATTGATAATTGTATATCGTTATTTTTTAGGTTAAATACCTAAAATTCTCTTTAATGAGATCTAGGTCGTTAGTTGATTAACACGATTATTTTTTTTATCTAGAGTCATATTTACATACCATTATGACATATTAGTAATTATGGATATGTCAGTAACCTGTGCAAATTGTGGAAGAAAAACACAAGATTATCCAGTTTTCTGTTACATGTGTGATGATTATTATTGCTCCGACAACTGTCATACCGAAAAACATGCTGTACAGTATAAAAAATATTGACACAATAACAACATAGATAAAAAATACTTGTTTGTTCAAAACTACTTATCAAGATGGCAAGTATTTTTCAGATTATATCCATATAGATCACATATCAATTGCCTCTTTGATCAAGACATTTCCGTATAGAGGCATATTGAAATCATGCAGGTGCAAATTGTTATGTAAATTTGAATGAAAACATCAATAAAATGAGTTTATTAGAATTTGAAATACTTTATAACATTTTTTTGAATTTGTCGAATGTGTAGGTAAAATGGGGCACTCTAAATTTGGAAAAATAAAGAAAAGAAAAATTCAAAAAAACATAGATAGAGAATAATTAATTCGAGATTCGATGATAAAGGATTATTTTTGATAGTAAAATTTAAGAGGTACAGATTTATGCATGAGATTGAAAAATAAATAAATATTTCTTAGATTTCTGAAGAAATTTGAATTTTATTTTACAAATTGGATATTTTTTATATTTCTATTGTACCGGAATTTACATAAAGTATTTATGTGATGCTTCGTTTGATCTAAAACCCATGTCAAGTAAAAAAGAGGAAATAGAAAAAAATGCAGACCAGCAAAAAAAACAAGCAGAAGAAGTTACATCAACCGTTAAAGAAACTGCCAATAAGATCAACACAGAATTAATCGAATATCAAGAAGGAACTAAAAAGATATTTCAAGAAAATGTTGACAGTGTAAATCAATATCAAGAACGATTTATTAAAACATCTAAAGAAATTTCAAATGGCTACATTGAATTACAAAAAAACATACTCAATATCTATCAATCAGGATATTCTCAGGTATTAAATAATTTATATAAAACCTACTGGAACAATTTTATGATTCCAGAAAGATATGGCGACGTATATAACAAATTTAACAAAAACGTATCTGATAGCATTACAAACTCTACAAAGATAATCAACGATATTGTAATAGGAAATGTTGAAATTATTAACAGATCCATAGAAGTAACTCAAAAGTTCTACAATGATTCAATACAGAATTATTTCAACTATGTAAGAAAAATTGAAAAATCTTACAACAACTAAATTTTTTTAATTAAATTCTAAGATTAAATATACTTTTCAATCGTTAGTTTTAATCATAAATTTAAAGAGATTCCCACAAAATATTATATAGGTTATATTTTGGCTTTCTCTATAGAAAATTCTGTATGACGGAAGTATTATAAAAAATAAATTTTTTAATTTTCTCCTTTTTAAAACATAGATAGATATCATGCTACGAAAATTCTGACTAATAGGTATGCATATGTGGCAAAAACAAGGTTTTTTACAGTAGTAGGTTTTTTATTTAATAATTTTAAATTCATCTAATATAGTCCCATTATTGGAATAATATCTACCTATTAACGCATATCCATTATCGACTACATCTACGTTTAAAAATCCATAGCTAGAATCTTGCTGATATGCAATATAGGGTTCTTGATTGGTGAAACGATCAAAATCGATCCCTCCCGTCCCTACAACTATCTGAAACATTCCTTTTGGAGATATGTATTCAGTTTTGCCATTATCATTGATAATTGGTTGTGATGAATTTATGCTATTATATGATAGAGGATAGGTTCTTTGAAAATTATGAGCGTGGCCGCTAAAAAGTAAATCAACTCCATATTTTTCAAATAGGGGATGATATGTATCTCGCAATTTTTTTATTGGATCACAAGAGTCATGATTTCCACAGTGTGAAGAATATTGCTGTCTATGTGTCAAGACAATAATCCATTTTGTATCTGGGTTTTTGGAGGCCTGCGACAAATCATTTTCAATAAAGCTGTACTGTCCAGAACCAGGAAGATATAAAAATTCAGAGGACATGATCAGAAAATGGATATTATTGTAATCAAATGAATAATATTGTTTGGATAATTCGAAATGGTTCATCAATTGGTTCAACATATATGGCGTCATTGTATCATGATTTCCAATTGTAACCTTCATTTTGTTAGATATTGGTTTAACTATGTCTAACCAACAGTCACTGTCAAGTTGGTAAGATGTATCCCCAAGACTAAAGACTATCTCTGGATTGTGATCTTGAATAGAATCTACTGTCTTCTTAGTGTCTTTTGTGCAACCCCAATCTCCAACCAATGCGAAATTAAAATCAGTGGAATTTGTAGGCGAATAAGAATTCTTAACAAAATATTCAGTTGAGAAAAATAAAGAACATAAAAGAATAAAACAAGTCAAAATATAATTGGATTTCAAGTAATACATGAATGACACTCATTTACTACCTTTTTGATATTTTGTATGTATCTACAATTTTTAGTTGCGTGGATTCATCTCTTGGTTTGCATGATTCGATGTCTAATACAGGTTTGCCAGTTTTCTCTGATTTAATTTCTTTACATTTTAAGCCAATATCATAAAATGTTGCTTCCAAATCTTTTCCATCAATATCTATATTTAGAAATCCCGCTATAGGTTTATCTTGACTAACTGTGTAAAATGGAGTACCGGAGATACGAACTGGTCCTTTTCCACCTGTTCCCACTACTGTATAAATGGTGCCATCTGGATTAGTAAAAGTGCTATTGTTGTTTGTTTTATCTACAGTTGGATTTGTTATATTAAGCGGGTTAAACTTTATAGGTAAAGTTCTATCATAGATATGATTGTGTGCTTGTAGTACTAGATCAACATTATACTGATCAAATATTGGTTGATATTTTTCTCTAATTATGTATTCTTCAAGTTGTTTTGAGGGTGAGGAGTATATCGGTTTATGAAATATTACAAATATCCAATCTATCGATTCGTCATTGCTTGCTTTCTCTAAATCATCAACAGCAAACTCGTATTGTTTGGGATCTACTTCCAGATCAGGAATTAGAGCCGTTTTATTTAGTAATTTGTCAAGTTTCGGTACTTTTATTTGGAGGGAATATTTCTTCAATAAATCTTCTAATTTTATGTCAGGAACCCCTAAGTTTGATTGATTTTTAGAATCTGATTTATCATTTTCATCTGTAACTGGCGTAGGAATAGCATAAGACGCTACAGTATCCAAAGAAAATTCTAATTGGGTGTTTAAAACAAGAACGTGAAGGTTTTTGAGACTAAAAGAATAGTACGAATTGGGAAGTTGATAGTGATCTAGATATTGTTGAATCAATACATCAGATCCTTCTGATTCTTCTTTATCTTCATGATTTCCAATTGCAATTTTAGTTTTAGAATCTATATTTTTCGTCATAGTAAACCAGCATTCAGGAGTCGGTTTATATGCTAAATCACCCAAAGCTAGAAACAATTCAGGTTCTTGAAGTTCTATATTTTTTACATTTTCATCAGCTCTTGGTGAACAACCAAAATCACCGGCAACCGCTATATTGAAATTCGTCTTGTCAGTGGTTACATTTGAAGCCTTGTTCTGCTGTGTATTTCCTGATTTCTGTTGGAAAAGCTCGTTCCAAGCTTGCACATCTATTTTTTCATTTGTATCAGATTTTTTTTGTTCTTTTTCCAGAGGTGTATTAAAATTCTTGTTTTCTTGTAATTTTTTATTATTCTCTGAATCCGGAACAATACTATTAACATCATTTTCTTTAAAATCTAGATAAACAATCGGATTAATTGCACTAGAAATATCATTATTGGATGCATTTGATATTTCAGATCCAGTTAGACTCCTATTCCAAACTCTTATTTCATCCAAAGCACCATTGAAAAATTTATCTTCTTCCAATGAATTTGCTCCTATCCTTAAAGGTTGGGTACCAGTATTATCTGGTAACGCTCCTCTCGTTATTTTTGTAGAGACCTCTTTTCCATCT
>DATFEP010000083.1:0-59675 GCA_035250975.1 Nitrososphaeraceae archaeon
TGAAAATATTCTAATTAATATATTCAAAGTTTTACATTTTAAAACCAGAAAATTTCGAATATTGACACAATAAGGACTTGACATGTATTGACAGTCATTATAAAAACAATTTAGTAAATTTAATTATGTTTAGCAAATACTAGAAATATCGTAAATACAATTTGTTTGAATATATTTTAATATTAGATGATAGAACCCACATTTGATGAACAAGGGTTCGAATCCCACTCCCCGCGGTTCACAAGGTGATTCTACAAAAAGGAATAATATCAAGATCCGCAAGGAATTTCGGAGAGATAATTTTTTAAAAAGAAAATGACATTGCAGATCTCACAGGTAACAAAAAAAGGAAAGGAAAAGGAAATTGGTGATAGAATATTTTCATGAATACCATGGTGAACTATTTTATCCTTTTAAATAATTAATAATGGTAATGGAGATTGCAATAGGACAAATTATCCAAGATTTTTCTGTAATAATGAAAAATACATCCCCCGTACTCTCCCACAAGTTCTCTAGTGGCTATATCCTAGATTTTTTATCGTCAATAAATGGGTAGAACTATTCCATCATTCAGAATCGCAAGTATCCTAGAGGAACAGGATGGAAACCATATCAAAAACATCTTAATAAAGAGGATAAAAAACTTTTCAAAGAAATGTTTTCTATTGCTAGATTATACAACAGTGATTGTTCGTATTCCGTAAATCCCTTCCGAATATATCCAATTTTTATGTCAATAATTTTTCATAATTATGAGAAATTAAGGTGTAAAATGGAAAAGAAAAACTGTAATTTTGAAGATAAAAAGAACATCATTCCTAGATATGCAGTCTCAATAATTGACAATACTATTCTAACATCAGAAATAGAATCTTGGCATAAATTTTCAGATTGTCTAAGAAGAAATAAGAAGGAATTATTTGAACAAATGTTACAGTCCTGCTACAAATATTCACCGTCGATTAATGCCAAAGGAGAAGATCACTCTAGAGTCATTGCTTATGACATTATTGTTTGAACAATATGCTTCCTTGGATCATCTAAAACAATAATTCAATCTATCAATCAGTAACAAGATGGTTCTATAATTACTATTTGTATTACAATTCCTGATAAATAAATAAATTAAATTTATTTGATAAAAAAAATATGGTTAATTGTCTAGAAACGTGTTAACAATTGCGCTTAACCTTTCAGGATATTGGGACATTATTGCGTGACCACCATCTTTGAACTGTACTAACCATGCTCCTGAAATTTTCTCTGTTAACATTATGGAATTTGCAGATGGTAATACAAGATCATTTGTACCTGCTACTACAAGTGTGTCTTGAGATATATCTTTTAATTGATTACATGTTCCTTTCCAAGAGAAAATTGCATCAAATTGTTTTTCAAGTATATCAACAGGAGGGAATTCTAAAGATGCAAATTTTTTCATATAGTCAGGATTTTGTTTAATCCAGTTTTCAGTAAATAAAAGAGGAATAAATCTTTTCTTTATATCTTCAGAAGAACCTGATAGATCTGTAAATTGTTCTACAATTTGCTGATTTGGTGGAATTGATTGATTTCCTCCACAACTAGAAGCATATATTATTAAATCATCGACTTTGTCCGGATAGTTTAATGTTAATTGCTGAGCAATCATTCCACCCATTGAATATCCCAAGACATCAGATTTGTTAATTTTAAGAGTATCTAATAACCATGCACTATCCTTAGCGAATTCATCGATTGTGAAATTTTTAGAACCAATAGTAGTGTTACCAATACCACGATTATCAAAAACTATGACTGTATGATTTGCAGATAATCCTTTTAAAAAAGTTGGATCCCAAGCATACGTAGATCCTGCATAACCCATAATCAATAAAATTGGATCTCCTTTACCAAAGGTTTTATATGAAATGTCAATATCTCCAACTTTAATTTGTTTGGAAGAAATGTTAGCTAAATTGATTGTGTTATTATCAATAGGATCAGAATCTAGAGTTTGTTGAGCATAAATTAAGACAAGGTCATGATGATAATTATCAATCATTGCAAAACTAAGAATACTCATTAAAGCAATGTTTAATGCTACAATATTGAATTGTGAAATCATTATCATTATTTCCATTCCCAAACCTTTTCAATAGAATTTCCAGATTCATCTACTTCAGTTTCAAATACTCCTATCTTATTATTTAAAAACGAGAGTTTTCCATTTGTTGATTTTGATGATGTCCAAAATACAGAACCACGAAAACTGGAGCTGATCTGTCCTTTAGAATGGCCTATTCCACATCCCCTAAATGTTGCAGTATCTTCACCATCTTTGGTAGTTATTATTCCCTGTCCTTCAACATAAGTTACATATTTCTCTGTAGTAGGAATAGTCAAAAATGTTCCTAGTATTGTAATTTCAATATCTTTAAACTTCCCTTCTTCTATCATGGAGTGTTCAACTTTGTATTCATCTGCATTTATGATTCTAGAACCTGTAAGTGTACCTTTTATAACAAATAATAATTCTCCAAGCATTTAGTTGTTAATTTAATTGCATCATGTATATAAAAGATATAATTTCCAATCTTTTGTTCTCTAAGACATAAATCGAATGAGAAATCAGAATCAATATTTAATTCTTCATTAAACAATTTTATTTGTTTCTGTATGTTTGTATTTCTATTTTTTTGTTTAGTACTAATTTTTACAAATATTATCGTTTTAGATTATAACTTTATAGAATAGGTTTTTGCAAGCAAAGTATAAAATAAAATATTAAAATTCAAATAAAATAATAAATATAAACTCTTATCGATAGTCAGAAGTTTAATGGATCAATTTGTGATTATTCCTAGTTCAGGAGAAAATCTAGATGAGATTCTGTATTTCGAACCTAGGATAGTGAAGATTTTAAGTGGGATGTCTATAACATGGATGAATCGAGATACAAAAACACATAGATTAACTTCTGGTAATGCCGATTCTTTATTACCGACTGAATTTTTTCATACTGAAGACATACCTGGAGGAAAATCAGCAACAATCAGAATTCTAAGCGACCAGCCAGCAATCACTTATTATTGTTCCCTTCATCCTGCTGAGAGAGGAGTAATTGCAATTCTTCCAAAGGACGAAGACGAAATGACCAATACTCAAAGACTACAATTCTTGGATTCTATAGTTCCTTCTCTATTTGATAATGAAAATAGAGAAATCGTAACTCGTCTACAAAGGCAAGTAGACCCAGCAATTGTTGAGTATCTTAGTAATTCTCGAGCTGCTTTACTAAGGAATAAAGTCTTGACTGTAGTTTTCTGGGATATTAGCGGTTTTTCAAATTTGTGTGAGAAACTACAAGATCATCCAGAATTAATTGCTGAATTCCTTAGAGAATATCTAGGATTGGCAACTCGGATAATACATGAACACGGAGGAGTAGTTGATAAATTCATTGGAGATGGGATACTTTCATATTTTTGCTTCAAAGAGAATGATGTAGATGGATTTGAAGGTGCAGAAAATGCGATACTTGCTGCTATAATTTTGAGAAGACGTTTTAAAGATATTAAAAATAACTGGTTAGAAATATGGGGAAAAATAATTGATTCTAATATAGATATCGATATAAAATGTGGTATGAACACTGGATCGGTTCTTGTTGGACTTTTGAGAAGCGGGGAAAGAGACCAATTTACAGTGATCGGAACTCATGTAAATTTGGCGAGTAGAATGGAAGGAAGAGCTAAAGAGGGTGAAATTATCATCTCATCATATACAAAGCAAAGGGTACAGGAAAAATTTAATACTGAATTTATACCAGTATCAAGTGACGACAAAATAAAATCTTTTGAAGATATTAGCGAATATTTTAAAGTTATAGATACAATATCTTGATCCATTATCTTCACTTTTTGGATTACAATTTGATTGTTAAGCTGAAATGATATTAAGTCAAGATAACAATATAATGGATCAAAATGGTCAAAAATACCATTATTGATGGTGCCTATGACAATAGCAAGAAGTTGTAGATTATCCTTTTATCTGTGAGGATAGAATCCGCATTTGATGAATAATGGTTCTAGTCCACTCCCGGCGCTCAACTTGCGGAGTGTAATCACAATAAGATGATAGACGAATCATTTTTAAATTATTATTATTAGATGATAAAATGATCAAAATCTTTGGATCAATTGATAAAAATAACAAATTAAATTTTTATTATTAATAAGGTCATATATTTTACAATTTCTAAATGTGCTCTGAATTTCAAAGGTAAATGGAGGATACAATGTAAATCTACTGTTGCAGCAGATGATCCTCTGTTTGCTGGAATGATGCTTTCCTCGTGGGTATCAATAATAGAAATAATAATTTTATTATTTATACCTTCAATTTTATTAATATATTCTAAAGTTTCAAAATCTCTTCAAAATTGAATTAATTAGCTCTTGGTGGAATAGCATCTGCCTTAGCCGATACAATAAGATATGTCTAAGTATTTATATCAAATATTTTTACTAATTTTTATAATTAAATTAAGATTTTTCTATTCTAATTTTTTTAGATTTAGCAAAAGAAACATCAATGAAGAATAAAATACTCATAAAAACTAAAGAAGATAAAATTGTTGTAGAATCAAATTGTAATAACATTATAAAAGAAATTATATTCCCATAATTGCAAAAATAGGCAATCTTTGCAAATTTAGAGAAAAATGAGTTTGGTAAATAGGAAGAAGATTTTTTTAACTTTAATAATATCAAAGAGATATTAACAAATGGAAATATTGTAAATATTCCAAAAACAGCTATTTTTGATACAGAGGATATATTATTAGAAGATACAATAATTACTGTTATTGATAATAAGGCAGTTATTATTGTTGCTAACCAAGAGGTATTTCTTGTCTTGTGAATTTTTGGAAAAAAATTAATTAGAGCAACATCTTTTGACATACCATAAATTATTCTCGATGAAGATATTAACATCATCAGTATTGTATTTGTTGTAGCAAAAAGTGCTATAGTAGAGATTATAAAGTTACCTTTATTTTCAAATACTGTTTCAATTACCAATGATAAGGGAACATTTGATGAAGATAGTTCTTGCTATGTTACTAAACTTAAAGAGGATATTACTACTAAGACATATACTATAGTTGTAATTACTATAGATAATAATATAGCCCTAGAAATTGTTTTTGAAGGGTTTTTTGTTTCTTCTGCAATATTTGGAATATTTTCAAATTCATAATAAGCAAAAGAAATTAATGTAGATGCTCCGAAAATTAGTCCAATTGATGATAAAAAATTATCGTTATTATTGTTATTGTTTGACATTTTGTCAGAAATAGGTGATTCTAGAAAATTAACATTGGAAAAGTTTCCAAATATAAATCCAATAAATATTATTATCACTAATCCTGATAATTCAATTAATGTAAAAATAGTGTTAAACCAGATAGACTCCCTTATTCCATAAAAATTAATGAAAGATAAAATAGCTACTATTAATATAGAAAAAATAATAGGTGGATAGTCAGGTAAAAATACCGAAAGGTAATTTGAAAATCCTATTGCAACTGCCGAAGCTGAAACTACACCAACAAATATTGTTAAACAACCAACAAATATAGATACGGATAATTTTCCAAAAGAATTTGTTACATATACATATTCTGTTGCACTTTTAGGAAATATTGATGAAAGTTCTGCATAACTAAATGCAGTACATATTGCAAGGAAAGAAGAAATGATAAATGGATATCCATAGTAAATTTCCTGCTATCTCTGATGCATCACAAATTATTACAAATATTTCAGCACCTAAAATTAGACCCAATTCCATACATAGTAGCATGAAATAGATTTATTGTACGTTTTAATGCTGGAGCAGTTTCAGTCATACTTTAAGAACTTTAAGAAAAGCAGAAGTTTAATATATTTTAAAAGATAATTCTTTCTTATAATTTTATTAATCAAATTTTATTAAATAGAATCTCACATTGATCATATTCTTGAATTGTAATACATTTTACTATTTATAATATGAATAATTATGATAATGTAGAATTTAGAAAAGGATACATAGAAGAGAAAATCCATATTGAAGATGATTCTATAGATGTTGTTACAAGTATTTTGTAAATAATTTGACGTAAAACAAGAGAAATAGTTTCAAAGCAATTGTCGTATGTTGAAAAAGATGGAAAAGCAAGATGATTATTTCTGACTTAGTAACAACTAAAGAAATTAGGAAAGATAATATCAATGGCGAAAACTGGTGTAGTTACATTTACGGTACATTAACAAAAGAAAATTATATGCAAAGTATTAGGGATACTGGATTTCAAAACATTAGATATTAAATAAAAAAATATACATGAATGAAAATCATTTTAGTGACAGAGAAAAGTAATCAGCATAATAGTAAAAGCAATTACAAATTATATGATTACAATAATGAAGTTCCATGAAAAATTTTCTCGCAAGAAAGACTATAATCAATTCTCTTTGTATGTGTTGAAAACGCTGGAAATCAAAAGGAAAAGGTTCTTAAAATATGCTCCCAATACAAATTGAAGGAACAAAACATGTTTCACATATTAATGCCAAAGCAGCACTAGTAATGAAAGAAGTTGGGATAGATATCAGTAAACAACATTCTAAAGATATAACTGATGGAATGATTCGTAATTCGGATTCAATAGTGAATATGGGATGTATGGATAAGAGTTTCTGTCCTACAATAGTTTTACCGAAGGTTATAGAATGGAATTTACAAAATCAAAAAGAACATTCGATTGAAAAAGTAATGGAAAATAAGAAATAAAATAGAAAAATGTAAAGGAATAGTAACACCATTATTGTAGACAGTATGTTTTTCATATTTTTCAATCAAAGAATGACTAAAATTATTTGCTACAAACATTTTTCTTCTCAAATATATTACAAGCACCGATTTTTCAAGTTCAATACAGTACAGTACAGGTCTATCGATAATATTTAAAGTAATATTTGATTATTTTTTTATCTACTACAAAAGCAGAACGTTGTCCTATAGATTTGAAAAGATCCAACTTGATTCAATTTGAGATGTAACTTCTTTTGTTTTCATCTTTAGAAGATTTCAATCGCTATTTTTCCAGACTGATAGAGAACAAGAGAGGAAATAAATAGAGAGAAGAACAGATCATCAATCCTATGTTCTGTTTCTATTCTAATGATCAAGAATTGTTAGAAAGAAATAGCACATTATAGCAATAAATATCGTTAAACTAACACAATCATGAAACTGCTATAAAAAATTCAGATCAAAAAAAATGATATTATTGTGGATAAGCATTTTTTATTAGATTTAAGAACATATTGGTTAATCAGATGTGATAGTATCTAATTCTAATAAAAAGTTTATATACATTTGAAAATATTTTTTATATTCCTCATAAATTTAAATCCTTTTATCAATTTGGTATTTTAAAATTTAATCTACTTTCTATTCTATCAATTTTCAGTTATTTTTTATTTGGGTTAATTCATTCTTTAATAAAATATTGTTAAAACAATCAAATAACAATCATTCAAAATTGTTCTGTTTCCGATCAATATAAGAATAAGTGTTTTAAATATATACATGTCTATGGATAAAAAAACAAAATCTAGTAGTAAAGTTATAAAATCTACTAAATCAAAAGCAATTCAGAAGGCAACAACACCTGCAAAAAAAGCCAGTACAAAGAAGGCAACAACACCTGCAAAAAAAGCCAGTACAAAGGAAAGTGATAAAGTGAACATATCACCTGAAAATATTGCTTCACAACAAATCCAATCTGAAACTACTGAATCTTAAGTGATTGACTGTAATTTGATCATAACTGAAAATCAATAATATTCACTTTATTCAACTATTATTTTATTTTTATTTTTTTCCTAAAATGATTTGGATCCATTTTTCTCGATTTTTTGAGATAAATGTTAAAATGAATTAAATAAATTCTATGCTAATTATATATAACGTGTTACTTTGTAGCAGATATATCTTATGATGAACTTACGTATACATGAATCTACAAAATTACTTTTTATGAAATTACTCAAGATTTTTGAAGAATCAATTGATAGTGTAGTTATGTTAACCAGGGCTTTTAGTGTTTCAAATGTCATTCATATGGGAAAATTCTATGATGGTATTAAATCAGAACCATACGTTAATCATCCACTTCGGGTAGCACTAATAATGGCAGGAGAATTAAATATAAAAGATAAACATGTAATTGCTGCAGCGATACTTCATGATATATTTGATCAAACATATGCAAATCAATTCCAAGACAATCTTAACGATGTAATAGGAGAGCAATCACTAAATCTTGTTTTATCCGTCATGAAATATGATATAAAAGATATGGAGGTAGATCAATATCATAAATTACTTTTAAAAAGTTCAAAAATTCTCAGATATCTCATTCTCTCTGATAGAATAGATAATATTAGAACCCTCAAACAAAGTCCCCATAGAGATATGATTAGTCGATATAAAGAAGAAACTCAAAACTATTTTTTACCTGTTGCCAATTTAACTGATGATATCTTGGTCTTTAAACTATCTGTTGCTCTATATGAACTCAAATAAATAGATAATACCTAACTAATATCTATTTTTGTGTTATTTTTGGTTCTTAAATTCAGTCGAATTGAATTTGAGAATAGCTTAATGAAAAATATTTCTTTTTTTGTCACATGCTTTTAGAATGGGAGAAGATATACCCAAAGTATTTTTGCAAAAGGAGATCTGACTATTTAATAGTGTCATGGACATAGTTCTGGTTTAATAATATTAGATATTAGTAATATTCACTTGGATACATTTATAATATTTAGATATGAATTTACGATTATTTATTAGATCGAATATAAACTCCAACTATTTCGATTAACAAAAGTTCATTTACAAATTTTTTATAAAAAATGATTCTTATGCTTAAAATGATATTTTTAATGTCTATAGAATATATTAAATTTAGTTAGCCGGTATATTTAGAGAAATAGAAATTGATGTTTCATTATTTGATGGTCAACTTAGAGGAAGTAAATGTGTGTGAACTTGGATTTAACAAAGATCTGATATGTTGTATTTATAAAAGAAGAAATGAATCTGTAATCACATATATTGTTTCACAGAAAAGATGAAACATCAGAAAACATCAACATATAAATCATAATATTACTAATATATCATTGGAACTTATTGTCAAATACAGTTTCATTTTTTTCCAGAGTGGAATTTACTTTCAAGTTAAAAATACTAGATTTCATACAATTTTTTTAATAAAATTATAGAATAAAGTTCTATCATTTATTTTATATAAATTGATTAACTGAGGTTTGAATTACTGAACCTGGCACATACATTTTTAGCTAATAGTTATCAATACATGTGTAATAAATGAGACCGTCTAACCAATTTGAGTTTAAGGTTATAACATAGTCAAAGAAGGTATAAAAATAATTTATTGAAAAATTATATTATCAATTATCAATTATCGTGTTAAAATTTTTTTTATTTTATATTTTATGATTTCATTAATCTTTTTACCATCTACTTTTCCACGAAGAATAGTCATACTTTTTCCCATCAAAGTATTTATTGAATCCATTCCTTTTTCTTGAATAATGTAATGGTTTTTTTCTATTATTTTATCTAAAATTTTATCAAGCTCTTCATCACTTATTGATTTTATTCCAAGTAGATCTATTGTAGATTCAACAGTAGATGTTTCTTTTTTCATTAGTTTTTCAAAAATTAGAAAGACGGATTCTTTTGCGATTTTATTTGAATCTAGTTTCTTAAAGATATTTGTAATAATATCTTTTGTTAAGACAGATGAATCAAATCCTTGTCTTTCTAAATTAATTACGTCTTCTGTAAGTTTTGAAGCTATAAAAGAAGGTGGAATTTGTGTTGAGGATGATATTTCCTCGAAAACTTCGAAATAATTTGAGTCGAAAATCTTTTCGCTTAATATTTCGTTCATCTGATATTTTTTACTTAATTGTTTTATTATTTCGTTCCATGATTTGGGAACTTTCTCAATAAGAGAACCCAAAAGATCGTTGGTTATAGTGTAGATGGGTATATCTGTCTCCGGATACATCCTAGCTGATCCAGGTTTTGGTCTACTATAGATAGTTTTTCCATCTATAGATGCAGATCTGGTCTCTGAGGGAACTCCAAATTTTACAATATCAAGTCTCTTGCATATTGCATCAATAGCAATAGACATCTTCTCTTTAGGTCCTCCAATCATTATGAAACCATCTTTTTCATCAATAATTTCTAATTTTTCTTTTATTTTTTTAACTTCTTGTTCTGTAATTCCATAATTTGGCAACTCATCCGAGTGAAATATACCACCGAAACCATAAAAGCGTACCAATTCTCCCAACTCTTTTCCTATTCTTACATCAGGATATGGTTCAAAACCAAAAAAACCTTTAAAACTTTTGACTCTAATTGCATTAATACTGTTATTCTTATCCCTTAATAGTTTCTTGATCGTTTTTGACTCTGAATCTTTCAGAATATTACTTATTTCAAGAATTTTGTCCCCTGTTAATGGCTCATCAACTTTTCTTACTTTTTTTAATTTTTCTGCTATTAACATTAAACCATGTTGTCGAATTGACTCATACTCTATCACTTTGATCAGTTGGTCTAATCTTTGTACTCCTTTTACTTCAACTATCCCATTCCCATTGTTAATAGATATATTAACATCTTGTCTAATACTTCCTATACCTCTTGCTACTCTTTTACTTGCACGTAATAATCTTCCCAAAGTAAGTGCGATCTTCATTATTTCAGATGGTTTTCCAGTAACTGGCTCTAATGCAATTTCTACCAATGGGATTCCAAGTCTATCTAATCCAAATTCTTTAATGTTTCCATCATCAGATAACAATTTTCCAGAATCTTCTTCTAGGCAAATCGTTTGTACTCCTATCTTTTTATCCTCAACCTGTAAATACCCTCCATATGAAATTAACATTGTTCGTTGAAATCCACTTGTATTAGAACCATCTATAACTATTTTTCGCATTACATTGATTTCATCCACTATTTTAGAATACAATGCTAAAGAAATAATTAATGCAGTTTCTAAAGCATCTTTGTTTATTTCATGTGGTGGTTCTTCATCAGCTTCAACTAGACAAGTAGATCCAAAAGAAGAATAATATTTGATCGTTTGCATTTTAGAGAACTCAAACATACTAGCCTGGTCATATAACCCAAGCTCACTTTGAGTAGGACGTAATTTTCTCAAGAAAGATGAATTATAGTCTTGAGTTTCTGTGCAACTGCAG
Organism: Nitrososphaeraceae archaeon; assembly: GCA_035250975.1. GTDB lineage: Archaea > Thermoproteota > Nitrososphaeria > Nitrososphaerales > Nitrososphaeraceae > TH1177. The sequence goes on from DATFEP010000083.1 coordinate 11,361, forward strand.
TTACAAAATAATTTATTTTTTGTTAACAATTGTTGATGAATCTCAAAACCGACTTTTACGATAATTTCTTTTGAATTTATAGTCACAACGATTATGATATAAAATGTATATTTTAATCATTGTGAGAATTATATTTATAGAATATGAGAAATTGGAATAATTTCATTTGATATATTCTCCTGCATTATTTTTATAATTGAAGTATAATTGGTTTCATTACCTAAAAGCCACATTGCCTTTACTACAGCAGTCTCGGAAAGCATATTGAACAATGGAATTACTCCTATCTTGAGTAAATCTCTTCCAGTATCATAAACATTCATGTTGGTCCTACCCCAAATACATTGTGATGTCATAAATACTAATACTCCTAAGTCAATTGCTTTCTTCAGGTAAGAAATGCAATTTTTATTTATATGCCCTAACCCAGTTCCTTCAATAATAACAATCTTGTTTCCTTGACTAACAACATATTCTATCAACATTGGATTAAAACCCGGATAATATTTTAATAAAAATACTCTATTATCAAATTTAGACCCAAAAATTTGATATTTTACTTTACTCTTTTCATATTCAACAGATCTCTTTTTCAGAATAATATTTGAAACCACTTCATGATTTAAGTAGATTTGATTCTTCTTAATAGTAGCAACAGGCGAGACATCAATTGATTGAAATGCATCTCTTTTGCTTGTGTGATTTTTTCTTACTCGTGTTCCAATATGACAAGCAAGAACATCATCAGACATGCCAGAATGCATGACAACGAATACTCCAGAATAATCTAGTCTACTTGCACAGATAACAGCTCCTATTAAATTTGAAGATGCATCAGAAGAAGGTCTATCAGAAGATCGTTGTGCACCTACTAGTATTACTGGAATTGGAATATTTTGTAATGCAAAACTCAATGCAGAGGCAGTATAACTCATAGTATCAGTTCCATGTGAAATAATAATCCCGTGGTACATACCCAAATTTATTTTCTCTATGATCTTGTTAATAATTAAGTTCCATTCATTCGGTCCTATATTTTCACTATATTCGTTAATCAAAATTTCAGTATCAATTTTTGCATAGTCTGATATTTCCGGAACAGAACTATAAAGATCTTGAGCTGAAAGAACAGATGTGACACCTCCAGTTCGATAATCTATTTTACTTGCAATTGTCCCTCCTGTACTTAATAACAAGATTTTAGGTTGGTCCAAATCCGTTAATGTATTAGAAAAATGGTTATTACCATTAGCATATTTAACATTTTTATATGAGGATGTTTTGTTTTCTAAATTTGTAGATGAAATCAAATGGATGGATTTGATCCGTTCTATTTTTATACCAATATTATAACCATTATTTAGTTTTATTACAATATGATCTTTCTTATCATATTCATATCCAGGCATTAATCTTCCAGTAACTACAGTTTCATCAGTTAAAACAATATTAATAACTTCACCAGTTTTGGTATTTTTTAGTATGAACCCAACATTATCATCTTTTGACATAAGATAAGTGATTATCATAGATAATTATAACCTAATCCCATAATAAACTAAAATTAAGTGACATCCAATAATTCTTTATGTTTTTGCCAGATTTTTTTTAGTCTGTCTATCCCATTTATATTTTCAATTATTTTGGTCGTTTCTGGGTGTACTAATTGTTTCCAATCTTCATCTTTGATCATATAGTCTCTTATTAATGTTCCAGAAAATTTTTTTCTGTGATGTAGTTCTGGTTGAATTATCTTTATTCCTCGCTCTTTATATAATACAATTGTAAACGGATCGTTAGTAAAAACTAGATCATATTTTGGGACCAATAAATCGATATTATATGTCCAAAGCGCATGCACTTTTGTATCTGATACTGGAATGATAAGTATCTTACTAATATCAATCTCCTTAATTTTGATTAGAGTATTTCTTATCATTTGAATTCGTTCGCCAGCTGTAAATGGATTTCTCAATTCATGACTGTTTTGTGCACTTCCTACAATAATAATCAAGAAAGCAACAGTTTTTAGAACGGATTTGATAGTTTCGATATGACCATAATGTAATGGTTGAAAACGACCTATGAATAATCCTGTGAGCATCAATAGTGAAATAATAGTGAAATAAATAAATGTTAATTTAGAAAAACATTTCAGGTTAGTATAAAATAATATTTTATTTTGATAGTTGCTTGCTGGTTTGATGTAGATTAAATTTTGACATTAATCAGAGATAATCCAATAAACATCGATAGTATAATTACAGAAAATCCTCCTGCCAAAAATCCGTACTGAGTTTTTGGTGTTGTAGCAAACCCCGATTTGTAAACTAAAAAAGCCCCACTCATTCCAACAAAAAGTATCAATGTCATAATAATTGTTTCGCTTATAGTTTGTACTGACCTAGAAGGAATGAAAGTTATTCCTTCAGGTAAACTTGAGCCTTCAAGTATAGCATTTATTAAACCAGAAGATAATGCAAAAAATATAATTAGATAAATTATTGATATTATAAGTATTGGTTTTGACTTGAAGTTCAACAAGAAAGCATGCATGTATAAGTATAAATACTTTTATAATGAATTCTTAATTCATGAGTTCTATTTGTTAAAGCTTTTAATATCAATATGTATTTAATAGAAGACAAATATATTGAAATGTATTATTTGTTCGGCTGAATGTTTTAATAAACAATATTGTTTTAATCATAATCTAGCATTAAAAAGTCTCAAAAAAGGATACATAAAATGGTACAATGCATTTTCAAGCAATATATCTTGGGATGAATATTTATCAAGATTATTGAAAATTGAAGATACTGGAATTTGGATAATGGATATTATTAACTACGAATTAGAAAAAAAATGAGGATATTACATTTCGCCCATACCACCAGGAGGCATACCACCAGGAGGCATACCACCAGGAGATTTACTTGATGCAATTACATCATCAATTCGTAGAATCATTGATGCCGCTTCTGTCGCAGATTTAATTATTTGTTCTTTTACACTTAAAGGTTCAAAGATATCCATTTTGGACATATCTGTGATTTTTGCGCTTCTTGCATCAATCCCCATCCATTTTGCTCCTTTACTTTGTTTTGCTCTTAGATCAGTTGCTGCATCGATTGGATCCATACCTGCATTTTCTGCCAATGTAAGTGGTATTACTTCCAAGGCTTCTGCAAATTTCTCAGCTGCTAATTGTTCTCTTCCAATTAATGTACTAGTCCATTCTCTTAACTTACTAGCAACATAAGCTTCTGGAGCTCCACCACCTGCAACTATCGCTGGTTTTTCTAAAACATCTTTTGTTACCATAAGTGCATCGTGAATAGAACGTTCTGCTTCATCTACTACTCTTTGAGATCCTCCCCGTATCAAGACTGTTACCGATTTTGGATGTTTACATCCTTCAACGAAAACCCATTTATCAGTCTCTACTTTTCTTTCTTCTACCAGGTCTGCACTTCCCAAGTCATTAGAAGTGAGATCGTCAATGCTGTTTACTACACGAGCGTTGGTAGCTCTTGCCAATTTGGTCATATCACTTTCTTTTACTCTACGAACTGTCAATATATCTGATTTTGCCAAATAATGCTGGGCAATGTCGTCAATACCCTTTTGACAAATAACTACATTAGCTCCAGAAGATTTAATCTTTTCCACCATATCTTTTAGCATTCTGTTTTCTTCCTCAAGAAACATTTTCATTTGATCTGGTGAACTAATGTTTATTTTGGCATCAAATTCGGTTTTTTCTATTTCTAAAGCACAATTTAATAAGGCAATTTTAGCTTTATCTATTCTTTTTGGCATGCCACCGTGTACCACTTCTTTGTCAAGAACTATTCCTTGAATTAAAGTTGTATCTCTCAACGATCCTCCAGCTTTCTTTTCTACTTTTACATCATCTATGTCTACTTTATTTTTAGAATTAACGCTTTCTACAACTTGTAAAATTGCCTTAACTACAATTTCAGCTAACTCATCTGCTTCTTTTGATACTAACTTTGTTTGCATTGATGTTTTTGCCACTTTAATTAAACTTTCTTTATCATTTGCATCAATTTTTTGTGCAATTTTATTAAGAATTTCTATCGCTTTTTGAGCACTCTTTCTATAGCCATCTACAATTATTGTTGGATGCACATCTTTTGTAATCAACTCCTCTGCTTTCTCAATTAAAGCGCCGGCCAAAACAACAACAGAAGTTGTACCGTCTCCAACCTCATTGTCTGTTGCCTTACTGATTTCTACCATCATTTTTGCCGCAGGATGTTGTACATCTATTTCTTTCAGAACAGTTGCACCATCATTTGTAATTGTAACATCACCTAGAGAATCCACCAACATCTTGTCCATTCCACGTGGACCTAGACTTGAGCGGACGATTTCAGCTATTAACTTTGCTGCAGTAACGTTGTTCTTTTGAGCATCTCTACCTTTTGTTTGAGTAGATCCTTCCTTTAATATTAACACTGGTACACCACCAGCTGAACCTTGTTGAATTGACATTTATCATTTTCACCTTAAAATTAATTCTAAAGAAACTGACAGAATTTGGGATATTTTAATTTTATGCAATATATAACATTATACGAAATAGTTTGCAAGTTTTTTAGTATTAAAAAATAGTTAAATTTGTTTATTGAAATAAGGAATCGTATATTCCAGAGTTAATGTCAGTATACAGATCTTTTGCAGGTTTATCCTCAACCTTTACTCCACTACTAACACAAGATCCAATAATCTCTTTAGAACAATTCTTCAAATCTAAAGCATAAGATACATCAATCTTCATTCTTGCAATTTTGACTATGTCGGACATGGATATATTTCCCACATAATCCTTTCCTGATGTTCCTGAACCTTTTGTAATTCCAGCTTCTTTTGCAATTAGAGCAGTTGTAGGAGGTATTCCTACTTCAACAGTAAATTTTTTAGTTTCAGAATCAATTTCCACCTTAACGGGAATCTTCATACCAAGAAAATCTTTGGTCTTTTCATTGATTGTGTTTACAACTTGTAATACGTTAATCCCCAAAGGCCCTAATGCAGGTCCTAAAGGAGGTCCGGCACTGGCTTCTCCTCCAGTAACCAAAGCAGATACTGACTTTTTATCGCCCATATCGGAAAAAATAACAGTCCGAAATATAAATGGTCATCAAATTTTGTCAAGATCTATAAAAATAATATAACTTAGCAAAAATAATATATTAAAATTATTAATATCAAGTGATTATTTTCTTCAAGTAATTTGCATCAACGGTAACAGGGATTTGATATGGCGAATCTAATAGTACAACCGTAGCTTCTTGCTTTTCATAATCGACACGTGTAATTTTTGCTTTCATGGATTTAAATGGACCTGCAATTACCTCGACAGTATCATCAACATTCAATTCGGTAACAACTGGTTTTTTGATAAGATATTTTTCAATATCGCTAAAAGGAAGATCCCCTCGTATTTGTCCTCTTACGTGCCTAATACCATATAGTGCTTCATACACAACATTAGAGTCGGATGCTTCAACTATCACGTAGCCTTTAAAATGTTCGAGGATAAGAATCGAGCGTAGGTTGATCTTTTTAGAGTTTATCTTATTTTGTAATATATTAGCAACAATATTTTCCTGTCCTCCAGTTATTCTAATTGCAAAAAATTTTGAATCTGAATCTAGTAACTTATTTTTAAATTGTGTTTTTTTAGATTCTTCTTGTTTGGATGTGATAGAATTTTTAGGGTCTTTTTGAATATCTTTGTCAGAAACATCTGAATTTATACTTTTTAATAAGGCGTCTTGATTAAAATTTGACTCTTTATTATTTTCATCATTATTGTCATAATCAATTATATCATCAAGATCATCCTGATTTTTTTTATTTTTCATTAATTTTTATTCAATACTTAACGATTTGAAGTATTTTATAAATTTAATTTATGTTAAATGTTATAAAATATTAGTATAAATTTAACAATTATTTAAAAAAGAGATTAAAAATTATTTATTTGGAATTATCTCTAAATTGGGTAAAAAAAATCCATATTTGAGGTCAAAATGGATAAGTATTTAATAGATAATAGGTCTATTCAATAAAAATTGACTGAATCTATACAAGTAAATCAATTGGATTTACTCGATAGAAAAATTTTAAATGAAATTCAATGGCTTTTTCCTCTTACTGATAGACCTTTCTTAGAGATTGCCCAGCGTCATAATACTACAGAAATTGACATTATGAATAGAATTTCAGCTATGAAAGAAAATGGATTAATAAGACAGATAAACGCAATCTTTGATACAAGAAGATTAGGTTACAAAAGTGCCCTAATAGCATTTGCAGTAAAGTCAGAGAAATTAGATTATGTAGCAAATGAAGTTAACAAGCATCCTGGTGTAAGTCATAATTATGAAAGAAACCATGAATTCAACATGTGGTTTACTTTAGCGATACCTCCTAATTCAGAAATGAAAGCTACTTTAGACAAAATGGCATCTCTTGATGGGGTAATTAAATATAGATTATTGCCTACACTAAAAATGTACAAGATAGGAGTAAAGTTGGATATGGTAAATGATGATTCTATAAATCCTAAACCAACTGAAGGAATTAAGGAACTAAATCCAGAAAAAATTCACCTAACAGAACTTGATAAAGATTTTATCAGAGAATTACAAAAGGATTTGGAAATAATACCAGAACCATTTGTGAAAAGTGCTGAAAAATTATCTATTAGCACTGAAGAACTTTTTGATAAGGCAAGAGAATTTGAAAAAGATGGGATAATGAGACGATATGCTGCTATATTACGACACAGAGATGCAGGATTTACTGCAAATGGTATGATAGTATGGAAAGTTCCAGATAATATTATTGACAAGATAGGATTCAAATTGGCAACTTTTTCCCAAGTGAGTCATTGTTATAGAAGACCAACATATCCGGATTGGGAATTTAATCTTTTTAGTATGATACATGCACGCAGTTTTGATAGTGCCGAAAAAATCGCAAAAGAAATGTCTAATATAATAAGAATCTATAATTACAAGATTCTTTTTAGCTCAAGAGAGTTTAAAAAGGAAAGGGTAAAATATTTTGAGTGAACCAAAAATTTTTGTTTACTTTATCAGAGAATGAATTAAAATTATATAACATATTATCAAGATAAGCAATGTGTTGACATCTGAAATACAACCTCCAGATCCTAAATCTATTAGATTACTAGAAATATCTGATGTGGCAATTATGAATGAACTTTCGTATATCTTGAAAGAGAGAATAATAAAATCATTTAGTATCGATTCATTTACAACTTCTGATCCATTTAATCACAATAAGAATTTTCGTTATTCGACTATTGTTGATAAAGAAAATCCAAATAGGATAATTGCGATTATGTGTATTTTCGAGGATTCAGACAAATACTCTTTGGATTGGAAGAAAATTGATATAAAACGCTTGCAAGAAATAGTAATATCTATAGATGAAACCAAAGAATTAAAAAACGAATTAATGCCAAAAGACACTAACAATTTTTATCAATTAAGGGTAAATGGTAAAGTAATTGGATCTATCATGTTTGCTTTCCAGATATGTGGCCTGCATGATTAGAAATATGTACGAATAAGTTAAGAATATTCTTGGTCAAATCACAGTATCGGTTCCCTTTGTATATGCAATGTATTATTTGGTAGTATTTCGATGCCCATGATATCTAAAATAGGTATAGCTCCGTCGTTTTCTCTTGCTAGAATACTTGCAGCAATTTTCAATCGATAAGAAGAAGTCCATTGCTGTCCTATTTTGTATTTTCCTCGTATTTCTATAGGAATAATTTTAATAACTGTCACCTCTTGTACAGAACGCATTTTTGAATCAAGTCTTTGATACTTTCCTTCTTTTTGATATTTCTCCATCAGAGCATTGAGAGCTAAAGCTTTTTCTTCATAATTTTCAACTATGAACGATTCTCCCTTGATTACTATACTGATATAAAGAGTGTCTGCCTGAGATGCATCTGTGGGATGAAAGTAATATGATGGCAGAAAAGCTATATGCTGATCTACTTCAAATCCTACCTTTGAATTCCTTTTAATATTATCTATCTTTTCTCCATAACGATAAGAATGCATGTATATGGAATGTTGGTTTAATAAAGTAGAATGGTTTTTATGGTTACGGGTTTGGATGTAAACAAAATTCATTGGTATGACCTGTGGATAACCATTGCTATCTATCGTTGCAAGTCTACCAACTAACCGATCATTAAGGAAATTTATTATATTTTCTATAGATTGAATTTCTAGTTTTTTTATTAACTTCAACAAAAATCACAATTTTATAAATATCAAATATATTATATTTAGGTATTTGATATATAGCTAACATTTCAAATTTTTTCCTCAAAATGGATACATATTATTTTAACAAATTGAATGGACTACAATAACTTTTTTTGATATGCTAAATGTTTTTCCTCATATTCGAAATCAAGAATCTTTTTTATTTTTTCTGCCCTGGCAATCCCAAATCCTCGAATCATAGCTAATTCCGCAGTCGAAGCATTAATTGCTTTTAATGGTGTCTTGAATTTTTCAAGTAATTTTAGGGCAAGTTTATCTCCTATTCCTGGTAATGAAGATAATATAGATAATTGCTGTAGTTGTACATGATTTGCCTTCTTAATTTTCTTTATCAGAGGACCATTTAAAAATAAATTCGATTGTAAGATCTTATTCGACAATGAAATTAAAAATTTTGATGTATATTTTGCAGATGGTGAATGAATAATAGGTATTCTAAAAATTATTGCCACTGTTGCTAGGGCATCATAAATTTGCGTAATTTTGTTTAAAGCGATTTTTTCTTTTTGATGGTAATCAATATCATTTTCAATATCAGTTTTTAATTCAAGTATATTTCCCTCTACTATTAATAGAGGGTTTGAATAAAATTGCAACAGATCAGAACATTGAACAAAAAGTCTCCCATCATAAATAGAATTAACTAAATCACGTATAGTCTTTCTTTCGATAGCAACTTCAGAAGATACAATATAATCCCCGACCACTAATCGTGCATAATCTACATGTACACCATTATTGATTAAGAATTTTGGAACCTTGCTGTTTCTTTCTCTTTCATCTACTACAATCCGAAAAGACATAGTTAGTTATGCAGGAAACTTATTTTGTATAACTCAGTGTTGATATATCATGATATCTGAAATTATTGTTGCTGCTGCTGGTTAGATGATGCTCCTTTAATCATTTCGTTAATTTTATTTTCAACTTCTTTTAGATTTTCCTTTACTCTTGATTCTTGTTTTCCTAGAACCATAACTCGAGTATTTGCCAATTCTTTTTTTTCAGATAGTTCTTTTTCGACACTATCTTTTTCTGTTTTTACTAATAAAGGCCCTGCGGCTTTATAAATAGAATCAGAAGGTTTAGTTTTATTCAATTCCTCCAATGCTCTATCCGTTTCAACAATTTCTAATTCAATTTGTTGTTTTTGCATGATTATTGCTTGTAGATTTTGTTGAAGTTGTTGTAATCGAGATATTTGTTCTTTAAGCCAAGGAGGTAATTCATTTTCTTGACTCAACTTGATAATTAATAATGATATTTAATATAAATTTATTTTGTTAGATATCAAATGATTCAATCAAGCAACAATTCGCAGTTTTGACCAATCTAAGATAAGAATTAATTGTTGATCTAAAACTTGATACTTCCCGGGCAATTATGTCTATTGAAAAAAGGTTTTTATCTTCATTGGCAGTTAATTTAACTGAAGGAATTTCCAAAATTTTTATGTCTGGCTGTAAGGCTATAAATATTGATTTAATAAAGTCCTTATTTTGTTTATCTGATAATAATTTGAAAGAAATATTGATTTTAGCTTTGAAGCTTTTCAATATTTATATCGTATGCCCCAGAGGCTACCTTCAAATTACATTTTGGGCAATACCAAATTCCAGACGCTATTCGATCAAATCTTAAGGAGCTACAGGTTGGACAACGTCTTTTTTGTTTAAGTGTTTTATAAACAGTTCCGTATCTTTTTCTCACTGTCGCACCAAATTTTACACCAAGACCCTTAAGTGCCGTTTGACTTTTTGTGTTTCTTTTAACCATTTGTTATTTCACGAGCTCCTTTATTGTTTTTCTTATTTCCTCTCCTTTAATTCTTGCTATTTCAGCCACATACTTTATTTGATCCAAGGTAAAAGAACCATTTGAACCCTTTTGAATGGCAGTATATTCTCCATTAGAATTAGTAGTTATTGTTATTCTGGATTCCATACATGATTCTTCCTCCGCAGTAGGATCTAACATAATAGTATTTCCTATTTTTATTGCAGTTATTGATACTGGTAATGTCGTAATCGGAGGGTCTTGTTTATTGCCTGTATTCACAACTTGATCATTTTGTATTTCGAAAATTGGTAATTTACTACTAGCTAGGGCACATACTACAGCATAGGATGTAGCATCAAATAGATTACCATCAGCGTTGATAACACTACAGTCTACAAAAATAGTATAGACAATTTTCCCAGGGACCAAAACTAATTTTTCAAGGTCAACCATTTCAGATTCTCTGATTCCCCTATCAACCACCCTAGCAAGCTCTATGGTATCTTCATCCGGTGGACCTGGTTCTATAAAAGGAGAAGCTGTGGGTAAAACTTCAGCAGTAACAATTAGAGCTCCCTTATGTTCCAATCCCTCAAATGGTTCACCGGTCTCAACCTTTACACCTGCAATAACTTCAGAATTTCCTAATCTTACGAGAGCAGATCCATTTGCCTTTTTGATTACATCGAGATCTATTTCAAGTGTTCTGAGATCATCTAAATTTCTGCCGTCAAGTCTTTTTTTATTGTTTAATAAGTCTAACATTTGACGCTTGCGGAGATATTCAATTATTATTGGAGACTTCTTTGATAAGCTCATTATTCTTTTACCTCCTCACTAGTTTCTTCGTCTATGGGGATATCATTACCAAAATATTTTTCCATCAAAGCTTTTCTTTGTATTTCATAAACCATTTTACATCCCTGTACTGCTTTTTCCAAACATTCAGTAAATTGTGATGGAGTGAGTACTCCGTCTAGTTGTAGTAGGGATATTTGTTCAAGATTGGGTAGATAAGCAACAGGCATATCAGCTGAGCCTTCTTTATCTTCTACATCATTGATATCGAGAACGATTTTGTCGTTTATTTTTCCAGCTGCACAAGCTGCTACCAAATCGCGCATGTTAATCCCTGCATCAGCCAAGGCAACAGATGCTGCAGTTATTCCAGCACATCTAGAACCACCATCAGCTTGTAATACTTCAACAAATATGTCTATAGCCGCACGAGGATAATCTTCTAATACAACAGCAGGTTCTAAAGCTTCTCTCATAACCTTAGATATTTCAATTTCTCTACGAGATGGAGCTGGGTTTTTACGTGTATCAGTCGAAAATGGGGACATGTGATATCTGCATCTTAATACACATTTATCTGGTTGAGCCATATGTTTTGGATGAACTTCTCTTGGCCCATACACAGCTACAATTATTTTATTTTTGCCAAATTCAATGAATGCAGATCCGCTTGCATTTTTTAAGATTCCAACAGTAAGTTTAATTTCACGTAATTCGTCTATTGAACGGCCATCTGTACGTTTCCCATTTTCATCTACCAAAATTGTTTGATTCAAGATCTTCAATCCTCCAATTAGTTAAGGAGAATCTCCTGAAGAGGTTTTTGTAATTTCATTATTAGTATAGTTATTGTTTTCAACATCATTTGTTTTTGAATTGTTTTCGTTATGGCTATTAATGTATGCCTCGTTATTACCAGAAGAATTATTTTCAGACTCTACTTGTAATTCATCCTTTACATTTAACAAATCCTTTACCTTTTGAGTAAGGTTTGATGTATGTGCTTCTTCTTCAACCATTTTTATAGCTTTAAATGCAAGACTTATTCCTTCGTCATTTTTGCCACTTACTACTAAAATTCCATTTTGACCTATCAGTATCTTTGTTTGTGTAGCTTGTTCTATTGTTTGTATCATTGATCCTCTTTTACCTATCAAACGTGGAACACGTGTGGAGGATATTTTTAAAAATTCACCATGAGAAATTTTTCCTAAATCTCGTTCTTGAATAGTCAACATAGGGTCTCGTGTTCTATCAAATGCGATTATTCTAGTTGTAACGAGATCTCCTGGAGCAAATCTTTTTTTCATATCATCTCTTGCCGGAGAAAAATCTCTTCCAAATACATCTTGAGCAGGTAAATGAGCTGAAAAACATGAATTAATATCTACTTCCCATGATAATGAAGAATTATCAATTATCTTTCCTATGACAATATCATTAATCCTAGGAATATATATTCCCGATAATGGAATTACCTTTATTCCATCTTTACTTGATTCTGCTATTCCTATTCGTGTAGCTATAATGGAATTTTCTTTTCTAATTACATTCATCAGAGGTTTATAATTTCCTTCTATAATAACATCTCCTGGAATAACATACTTTCGCTTTATTTCTAACATAAATTAGGATAACATCTCCTTGTTAACAAAAATTACAAAGAAAAGCATATCATCCATATTTTGATATAAATTTTTATGATCTTTTCTCAAGTTCAATTTCCTATTTTGATAAAAGATATTTATTATTGTTATTATTGTTCTTGAATTTGGGCAGAACCTTTAGTTACCGAATTCATCCTTTCAACGAATGTTCCTTTTATCCCAGCATTTATTTCAACAATAACCCTTAAAGAACCATCTTGCAACCATTTTTCATCTTTTAATTCACCGATATTTTTGAGAACGTTATAAGAAGGTGCGGAAAATTGTGGTGGAATAGTTACTAGCAATTGCAGGTTTTCTGATTTTAATGGTAAAATTTTTCGTAAAGATTCAATAATTTTCTTGGTTTGATCTTCAGGTTTCTTGAATGGATCTACTATTAATCTTACTTCTTCCATTGCATTTTGTATTCGTAATGGAGGATGAGGAAGATGTGTTTTTGGATCAACGAAATTTCTATTGATATATTGAATAATCTGTTTTTTCTTTTCTTCGACCATTCTTCTACGTTGATCTGTTGTTAGATTAACTTCACCTTGTTCTAGTATTTTTTTAGCAATTTCAATCGAATCTGTAGTTTTGAAATTTCTAAGTAGTTTTTCGTCAGCTATTCTAGTTCCTTTATTTGCATCTGCATAAATTTCATCAGAAATCAGAATATTAGATATATCGATTTTTTTCCCAAGTTTATAATCTAATGCGGGGTCTGGTTTTACTAAAATCTCGAATTTATCATTATCTATAGCTAAACGAACTATAGTGGATTTATTATCAGTCACAAAGTAATAGAAATCCTATTTAGTATTTATGCATGTAGAGACATATAACATGATAATATTGATTGCTATAATGTAGGAATAAAATATTTGATTTTTTAACGATATGATTTTTGTTTCTTTCTTCTTGCACCAGGACCTCCAAATTTCTTAGATTCTGTCTGTCTTGGATCGCCTGCGAGAAGATGTCTATCAAATTCATTTATTTTTTTACGGATATCTTGTCGGATACTCTTTGATAATGGGTGATCCTTTGGATCTCTGTCGCCCTTTGCCTCACCGGCTAAGGCTCGTGATATTGCAACTGCTGTAGCGAAGGCTTGTCCCATAAATCCTCCGCCCGCCACTTTTACATTGATATCAACTTTATTGCGTAAATCACCAACTATATTAACTGGCGTTAGGATTAGTTCTCTAGATACCTCTGGTTGTAAAACCTCTGCTGGAATATTATTAACTCGGATTTTTCCATTCCCCTTAGAAATAGTTGCAACTGCCCTTGATGTTTTTCTTTGTCCTGGATAGAGATCAACTGTTGTTGTTTTTGTCATTTCTTTTATTCTCCTTTCCATCCTATTTGTTTTGCAATGTCTCCAATTGTTATATAATATGATTCTGGTTTAGTTATTTTTGTATCATCAAATATTTTTATTTCATTCGAACGAAATTCTACCGGTATTCCTATATACACTCTTAATCTTCTAAATGCAGAGATTCCGCTTGATTTTTTCCTTGGTGTCATGCCCCGTACCATTTTTGTTAAGATTCTATCAGGTCGTCTTGGATGATAAGGCCCATGAATAGGATTTGTTATAGAACTTACTTCAAGACGTTTTTTATAATCGTCAATTGTTTTATAACGATTTCCAGATATCATGGCCTTTTCGGAATTGACAATAGTAACCCTATTCCCTTGAAGTAAAAGTTTTGAAATACGGGAACAAACACGACCAGCTATACAAGAAGATACATCAACTACTATTTGGTTTTTAGAATTATTTTTGTTCGCATAACTAGAATTAGTATTGATATCTTTTTTAGCTTCATCCAATGATTCGAACACCTTTTCCATCAGGATATTGTTTAACAAGTTCATTGATAGTAATAACTTCTCCCCCGCAATCAATAACCTTCTTCATTGCTGCAACCGAAATAGAAAAAGAACTTAGAATTATTTTATGATTGATAATACCAGAACCCAATACTTTGCCTGGAACGATAACAATATCACCCTCCTTGGTAATATTGTCCAATTTACTAACGTTTACCTCAGAACGATTAGACCTAGAACTTTTAAACTTTTTTTCTATAGATTTCCAAATTGGACTTCCACTTCTTTTGTATGCATTACGCAAATTTGATTTAGTGTTATCATTCAATGTATTAGTAAACATACTCGTGACCTTATCATGTTCCATTACAATAATCCCCAAATAAACCTACCTAGTTGCCTTTTTGGAAATCTAGAGATTTTATCATGGTACTGAAATTATTTAATTTTGAATTTATTATATTAATAGCAGCCTTTATTGTTTCCTCTGCTGTTAGAGACCCAATAGTTTCTATTATCAATATCGATTCATTTGTTTCATTCCCATCCTTTACTATTGCAGCAGTAGTGGGCTGCCATTTTGCATGATCTTTACCTGTTCCTAATCTAGCATATGCTTCAAATTTTAATTTCTGTCCAGGAGCAAGAGTAATTATAGGAATATTATTGCTCACTGGTTTCACATATTCATCTTCGGATACAAGATCTCCTGAAGTAACGAGTTTCGTCTTTTCAGAAGACTCAGAATCTAAAATTAGTAATACACGACATTTAGAACAACCTAAAGTATTATTACAATCACATTTGTCAGGTAATATGAATCTGTTCAATTCTGTCCGTAATGGAATAAGACCTAGACGGTGAGCAACTGCTTCATCGTGCATAACGGAAGAATTTTCTAAAATTACTACATCGTCTATTGCTAAAATAGGAACCTCACTTATTGAGATTCTACGAATGGCATTTAAATACTGTCTTGGAATGTTATTAAATTTTAGGATTATTTTTTGATCTGTTTTTTCTAAAATATTTATAGATGAAGTCAATATTAAGTGAAGTTTTTTGTCCAAAGCGCTCTTAAAAATCTACCGACCGACACCAAAAAGAAAAACATAGCTAATGAAATTACAACTTGCATTGTCCATTAGGTTATAAGGTATAGCAAAGACATTATGCCTAATCAATTTGAAAGTAGTCCAATTTGAATGACATTACAGAATATAAGAAAATCTATTATTTCAGGTATCAATATTTGTTGGTGGATGATAAAATTCTACTAATTTCTTAGAGTAACAGTAACCACATAAATAGCCCAATACATTCCATTGTTGCATAGATTTGTATTTAAAAATATTAATTTCATTATTACAAACTGTACATTTTGTGGAATCAGACATTTTGTTTATTAATTATTTGTAGCATTATAAATACGATAATAAAATGTTTTTTTAATAATGAATTAAACATGTATATGAAATCAATATCAAAATATAATGTAAATTTAAGTTAGATTTCAAAAAAATTAATTAGGACCTTTCTCCATCCATGATTAGTTAGATAAATGGGAGTTAATGAAAAGATAATTTTTTTGGGAATTCTTGGATTAGGTGCTATAGTGGGAATTTTAACATATACAGTATTTATGGGACTTGAACCTACTCCAGGAGATACACGTTCTATTTATAGAGAAGATTTACCACCGGATACTGCCCAAGCAAGTGCGGGAGGAGAAAAATCGCAAATAAATCCTGCGACAATTAAAGCTGATGCGATTTTGACAATTTTGGAAGGAGCAGCAACACAAGGTAATCCGGATTATGATCCAAAAGAAATGTCTGTGAAGAAGGGGGATGTTATTAAGGTGGATAATAAGGATACAGTACCTCATACAGTTACTAATGGTGGAGGTCCAAATGATTCTAATTCTGGAAAAATATTCGACACTGGTATTACTAATGCCGGAGAAGCTTCGATAATAGATACACAAAATATTGACCCTGGCGACTATGCTTATTATTGTACAGTTCATCCATATATGATAGGAAACTTGAAGATACAATAGAAATCTAGAGTCAATTTTATTTTTTTGATCAAGCACTAGAGTCAGAACTTTCATGAGGATATCCTTATATTATGTAAATAAGAATACTATTCGTTTATGGCTTTTTTAGAGATCAAGGATTTACATGCTAGTATTGAAAGAAAAGAAATTCTTACTGGTTTGAATTTAAAGATAGAAAAGAATGAAGTTCATGCCATTATGGGTCCTAATGGATCGGGTAAAAGTACATTTGCAAACGTACTTTTGGGTCATCCCAAGTATTCTGTTAATTCAGGTGACATTCAGGTAAAAGGAAAGAGTATTCTAGAGTTATCTACTGATGAGAGAGCTAAACAAGGATTATTTCTTGGTTTTCAATATCCCATAGAAATCTCTGGTGTAGGATATAGCCATTTTTTGAGAAATGCTTATAATACTTTGAATAAATCATTAATGCAGGATCAAAAGAATCGAGAAGTTTTTCTCACTGTAAAGGAATTTCACGAATATATAAAAAGAAATTTGGATGATGTTGGATTAGATCCTTCATTTCTAAGCAGATATCTGAATGAGGGTTTTTCTGGAGGAGAAAAGAAGAGATCTGAAGTAATGCAGATGCTCGTACTAAAACCAAATATTGCTATATTGGATGAACCAGATTCAGGTCTAGATATTGATGCAGTAAAATCAGTTGCTGAAGCGATTAATAAATTAATTGACACAGGTGCAGGAATAGTAGTAATAACTCACTATGCCAGAATCTTAAGATATCTTTCAAAACTCGATAAAGTTCATGTTATGGCAAAAGGAAAAATCATTAAATCTGGAGGTAAAGAATTATCTGAAGAATTAGAGAGCAAGGGATATGGATGGTTAGGTCTAGATGAGTCCTAGATCAGTTCGATTATCTTATCAAAAAAATAGAACTGTCTATTGAAAACACCACGAATAATCTCTCTAATGATCATAAATTGATTACTAATAATAGGACTAATGTATAAGAAAAGATGTGTAATAATGAATAGTGAAAAACCTGTATTCCTGAATTTTTCGTTTTTCAAGGTTGATCCAAAATGGCGATGGCTAAATGAAATAGGAAAGGAAGAAGCCATTAAAGAATTCGCTGATTTACTAGAAGTAGCTAATACAAAAATGAAGGTTATACCATATTCTACTGTTGGACTTAGAGATGATGCAGATTTTATGTTTTGGATGATTTCGGATTCAGTAGAAAAAATGCAAGTATTTACATCAAAGATTTATTTGACGGTATTAGGGAAATACGTAGAGCCTTCTCAAATTTATTTGTCTTGTTCAAGAAGATCTGTATATTCAAATCAAGTAAAACTTGGTTTTACAGATGACGTGAATCCATTACGATATAACATAGTATATCCATTTATAAAATCAAGAGAATGGTATCTTCTGCCGTTTGAAAAAAGAAAGAAAATGATGGATGAACATATAGAGATTGGAAGAAAATTTCCTAATATTAGATTAAATACATCATATTCTTTTGGTCTTGACGATCAAGATTTTATGTTAGCT
The DNA here is from genome assembly GCA_035250975.1 of Nitrososphaeraceae archaeon. Taxonomy (GTDB): domain Archaea; phylum Thermoproteota; class Nitrososphaeria; order Nitrososphaerales; family Nitrososphaeraceae; genus TH1177. Next base: position 29,393 of record DATFEP010000083.1, read on the forward strand.
TTCGAAACCGATGATCTTAACAGTTTTCAGGACTTAATCATTCAGTTACGGGAAACTGAAGTTAGTAGATATGTAATTAAGGATACTCCTATGATAGTTTGTGTATACAACAAGATTGATCAAGTCATTAAGAGTTTGGGATGAAAAGATGATAGCATTAAAAGAATGGGCGATTGTATGTAAAGCTTTAGAAGATGGAAAACAAATTTTGTTACTTCGTAAAGGAGGAATTATGGAATTTAGAAAAGGTTTTGAGGTCAAACATAATGAATTTTTTCTTTATCCTACATATGAACATCAGTCTAAGAACGCGATCAAAGATGAGTATATACCATATTTAGAAAGTTTGTTATATGACAGACACTATAATAAAAAATATGATTCTAACAAAAATAGTATAAATTTATTTGCTCAAGTATATGAAATTATTGAGATCACAGATAGAGCAATTTTACCAAAATTACAAAATTATCATATATGGAATAATGAATATGTTACTATGCGTATAAATTATAATCCTACTAAGCCACTTAATATATTATTATTAAGAATATTTAAAATTAAAGAACCTTTAGTTGTAGACATCAAAGACGAATGGGCAGGATGTAGATCATGGTTAAATATTGATGTAGATAAAAAATGGGAAAATTTTGAATTGACGGATTACTTGAATAAAGGGTTAAGAGGAGACAAGAGCAATATTATTGGAAATGATACAGATGACAATAATAAAAAAGCTCTAATAGAGCCAGTATTAAATGATTATAGATTCAATGAGATCGCTAAGGGGATTAAGGAGGCAGTATCTAATAAATGAAATATAGAAAATTAGGAAGAAGTGGAATAAAAGTAAGTGAAATCGGATTTGGAGCATGGACTTTAGGTCTTGATTGGTGGGGTAAGAAGATTGAAGATGAAGATGCTATAAGAATATTAAAAAGGGCTTATGATATTGGTGTTAATTTTTTTGAAACTGCAGATATGTACGGTAAGGGTAAAAGCGAAAAGATAATTGGACAAGTATTTAAAGATATGCGAAATGAAGTAATTTATTCGACTAAGTGGGGTTATGATATGTATAGTCATCGACAAATTGGACATAATGAAATTCCGCAAAAACATAATATTGATTTCTTGCAATTTGCATTAAAGGAAAGTATGTCAAGATTGCAGACAAATTATATTGATGTATATAGTCTGCACAATCCAAAAATAGATACAATCAAAAATGATCTTTTATTCAATATGTTGGATGATTTAGTCATTAAAGGAGATATTAAAAGTCATGGAGTAGCTTTAGGTCCGGCAATAGGATGGGAAGAAGAAGGATTGTATGCTATGAAAAATAGAAATATTACTTGTCTCCAAACAGTTTACAACATCTTAGAACAAGATCCTGGTAGGTCTTTTTTAAATGCTGGTATAGATGCACAAAATAATAAGAAAAATATACAAGATAAAACATATGATGTAGGAATAATGGTTCGAGTTCCTGATGCATCAGGAGTATTAACAGGTAAAGTAACTGAAGCGACCATCTTGAAGGAAAACGACCACCGAAGCTACAGAAAAAAAGAGTGGATTATCGAAGCAATGAAAAAAATTGAGAAGATGAGACCCATAGCTGGATCAAGGGGATGGACAATAACGCAATTAGCTATCAAATTTATTTTATCACAAGAACCTATTTCTGTTGTAATTCCCACAATATTGGATATTGAAGAATTAGATTCATTTGCTGAAATGGCTGATGGAAAATACCTTAACAAATTTGAGTTGAATCAAATACAAGAATTATATGAAAATAATTTTTATGTTAGTAGTATGATTCAAAATTAAATAAAAATCTATAATTATATTTCTTTTATTTGGAGATATCTTCAATGATTATTTGATAAGGAATAGATTAGCATTGAATTTTCCTTATGTGTGAGCTATTATGAATAACATAATTTTTTAAAAAACATCAAACTGGACGTAGGATTCGGTCTTTTGAGTCAATATCATTTTTCTACGATTTTAACTGTCGTCGAAGAATATTGCAATTCTTCTTCAGATTCATGTTCAATTAAAAAATCATTGTGACTGCTTTTTACAACAGGACTTTTTTACATTTTGTTATGATGAAATTTGCATCATTTAACTGTTTTTCAGAACAACATTTTTGGCAATCTCATGTTCTAGAGGAATTATATTCATGATTTCTTTTTGATCATCATTGACGTTTAATCTGCTGATTTTAATTTATAACTATTTTTCATTTATAATCCTGTTTATATTTTAGCATAGATAAAAATAATTAAATACAATCGGAAATTTTATGCCTTAGCATAATATCCTGATTTTCGTTCATATATCTGTCCATTTTGCATAGCTTTATTGATAAAATTCTTTGCATCGTCTTCTGAAAATCTTCCTGTCTGTGTAAGTTCCTGAATAAAGTTTTTTTCTTCTACGTCATTCTTATCCTGTCCAGATAAAGCATTAAAAATTTCCATAAATAATTTCAATTTTGATATTTCACTTTGAGGTTTGCCATGTAAAACACCTAGATCTACTTTACCAGTATTAACATCCACTCCTGCAGTTTCTAACATAGTCTGTATCAAATAAATTGCTCGTTCTGCATCTTCTGAATCTACATAATCTTTTAATAATAATTTAGATCGTGCAGTTGCAAGTCTTACTAATCCTTCAAGCTGTCTTGGAGTGACGGTTATCATACCCTCAGATTCTACATTTCTCATCTTCATGTAATAATCTCTTATCTTATCAATTGCTTCCACCGTTAATTTTGGTTCCATATTTTTTGAATAAGCAAGATATTTGCTAAAGATATCTGTATCAATCACGGATTGACTATTTCTTTCTGTGTCTCTATGTATTTCTAGAATATGACTAGCAATCAGATTATCTTTTTCCCTTTCCGGCGTATCTCGTATCACATAAACGATATCAAATCGTGTCAGGAGTGGAATCGGTAAATTTACATTTTCTGTAATATTTTTGAACGGATCATATTTTCCATACAATGGATTGGCAGCTGCTAAAATCGAGGTTCTTGCATTTAGTGTTGCAACTATTCCTCCCTTTGCAACCGAACAAGTCTGCTGTTCCATAACTTCATGAAGAGCTGAACGATCTTCAGGTTTTATTTTATCAAATTCATCTATGCACACTAATCCTTGATCCCCCAATACAACAGCTCCTGCTTCTAACATCATGATGCCAGATTTATCTCTAAGAACTGCAGCTGTCAGACCAGCAGCTGTTGTACCTCTCCCCGAAGTGTAAAGTCCACGCGGAGCTATTTTAGCTGCAAATTTCAACATTTCAGATTTTGCTGTTCCAGGATCTCCGACTAAAAGAACGTTGATATCGCCCCTTCTTGCGGATCCGTCATCTAATATTTTCGTTACTGATCCAACAATTAATAACAAGATCACTTCCTTAATCACTTCATGACCGTAAATATGTGGAGCATAAGATGATATTAAGATATCATAAGAATTACTTTTCTTTGCGAGTGCAAAAATACGTTTCTCATCTTCATTACTTATTTCTATTCGTTCCATCGTTCTGTTATCTTTATCTCCAGCTCTACCTCCAAGATACTCTATATTATTACCTTCCATTCTGAGTTTAAAGAGACTTGTCTTTACATGTTGAGATAATTGTTCTTGCTCTATTCTTACAATTCCAGTGAGTAGAATTCTATCGCCGGGTCTACATTGATCTACCAAGTCACCAATAACAGTAACTTCAAGATAATGTGGTAGATGACCTGCAGGAAGGTCTTCTGGTAGTTCCTGTAATCTTACCATTTGGAAATCAATAAAAATACTAGTATCTGGATCCATTTCCAATTCCTTTTCTGAACATTGTTTGCACTTTAATGGTTTTTTTAATACTAAGCTTTTTAGTTGTGCGTCATTTATTTCACCACAATTAAGACATCTATAACCAATTTTTTTTGCTAGTGGTTTAACTTCAGACGTTCTTACTACCATACCAGAAACCGCAATTAGCTTATTAATTGCTTCTGCATTTATTTCTCGTAACCCTTTTTGTACTGTATAATTTCCTATTCTAACTTTAATGTTATTCGATATTTCTTCTGCATAATCTGGATGAATTTCATAAAGTATAGAAAAAACTGCTTTGTTAAATGCTTCTAGCATCTCGTCTGGATCATCAGTAATCTTCTTTGCTAGATCAGGTTTGAATGTATCAAAATCAATGTAATCAACTAATAGAGAAGTGGAATTTGCTGCCATCATGTTATTAATTCTATCAAAATATTTGTAATTCCCAGATCTATCTTTAAAGGCACGTAAAAATTCTTCTAAATCATTAACTATAGCAGATTCAGTTTTAAGCTCAGCCAAGTTTGTTCACCGCCAATTGTTTAAATGAATAAGAAGAATTATGAATGAAATTATACAGTTCTATTTCTTCCGCAGACAGCTTTCTTTCCAAGTCTGTTGTGAGAGATGACGCAGCAGCTAATTTAACAATTTTCTCTATTCTTGAAGTTATAAAAGAATTGAGAGAAACTAATATAGATTCTTTTTCACTTTCCTTTAATCTTTTGATATAATCATTTACTCGTATATAAAAATCGATATCTATTCCGGATAAATCATGAGGCTTTGAAATTCTTTCGCGATTTAAAGATCTAGAGATATATACTAAAACATCAATATCCTGAATTTCCACATTTCCATTAGCTTCCATAATATTCGCTAGCCATCTAGGAATAGAAGTAATTTCACCATCTTTTCCTTCAAGAGAAAGATTATCTAAATTTATTGAGACGTTTTTTTTAAAGGTTATTCTGATTTCTTCCATGAGATATTTTGCATAATAGAATTTTTGGATAAATTCTATCCTGTCTTTGATATTGTCATAATTATAGATATTATTAGCGTTATTATTTTCTGTCATTGTATGACTCATCTGTTTTTATATGAAGACCATAATATTAAATCAACTTAGACTAACTATTTTTATTAACAAAACAATTTGGTTGAAATGATTACCAATATATGATATTTTTAGAACTATATAATCGGCCTTATAGAAGATAAGAAGATATTAATAAACTTATTAAATTTATATACTCTTTAGAATGCCTCCAAATACCAATGATACTAACATATCCGACTTAATGTGGGTAGAGAAATACCGGCCTAAAAAAATTGAACAGATAGTTAATCAAAAAGATATTATCAGATCTCTAAAAAATTTGATTAAAAAACCAGATGAGATACCACACTTGTTGTTTGCTGGTGCTGCAGGTATTGGGAAAACTACTACAGCTTTATGTTTATCAAAGGAATTATTGGGAGAGGGATGGAGAAGAGATGTTCTTGAGCTAAATGCTTCAGATGAAAGAGGTATAAAGATGGTTCGAGAACGTGTTAAGGAATTTGCTGCGGTAATCAAACTTCCGAGTGGAAAAGATTTGAAAGATCCTAGTAATAAAAATGACAGACAATATAGAATCATAATTCTTGACGAAGCAGATGAAATGACATCAGAAGCACAGACAGCATTAAGAAGGATAATTGAGGATAGCTCTAAAACAACAAGGTTTATTATAATATGTAATTATCTCTCACAAATAATTGAGCCTATTCAAAGTAGATGCGCAGTATTTCATTTTACTAAATTGGGGGAAAAAGAAATAGTAGAACATTTAAAGAAGATTTGTGATAGTGAAGCAGTAGAATACAAGGATCAAGCTTTATTAAAGATTTATAACTACACAGAAGGGGATTTGAGACATTCTATTAATATACTTCAGACAGCATCAGGATTTGGTGAAATCAATCTTTCGAATGTTAATGCAGCTATGGGATTATCAGGAAGATCAAAAATTGGTCAAGTGATAAAATTGTCTCTAGACGGTAAATTCGATGATGCAAGAATCAAGCTATTGGAATTATTATTTGTCTATGGATTATCGGCTGCAGATTTTTTCAAGTATTCTTATCAAGAAATAAAAGATATGAAACTTGAAAACATTGAAGAAATAATGTCGATAATGGCTGAATATGATTACAGATTATCGGTTGGAGCTCATTCAGAAATTCAACTAACTGCATTTCTTGCTCAATTAGCTAGAATAGGTTCTAACAATAAGTCAAAAAAATGAAATGTCAACGAGAGTATTTTATTATATTAATTTAATAAATATATTAAAAGTATGTCTTTTATGTTAAACAGATCGGATATATCTTCACAGTCTGTAGTTTGTATTGTTAGCGGTGGTTTGGATTCTATCTGTACTTCTGCTTATCTGAGAAAACAAAATTTTAACTTGTATATGGTAACGTTTAGTTATGGTCAGAGGGCCATACATGAGATAGAATGTGCTAAGAAATTTTCAGATTATCTGAATTTTAAAGAACACAAGATTGTTGATATATCGTTTATGAAAGAAATTTATGGAGAAACAAATGTTTTAACTGACAAACAACAGAATATTCCAGAAAATTTTGATTATAAAATAGTTGTACCTCTAAGAAATGGGATATTTATCACTATTGCTACTGCATGGGCTATGAGTATTGGAGCGAAAATAGTTGTTTACGGGGCACATAGTGATGATCATAATTATCCAGATTGTAGACCGGAATTTGCTTTATCTCTTAGTAAGGCTTTAAACTTAGGAGAGAGTGATGGGATTGCTCTGGGATTCCGTAATAAGGTTGAAATTTGGTCTCCAGCTGTTGATAGAATAGATAAATCAAATCTGATAAAAATGGGGTATGAATATTTAGGAGATAAAATTTTTGAGACATGGAGTTGTTATTCAGATGGTATCAACATCGGAGAAAGAAGAATACATTGTGGAATTTGTGAATCGTGTATAAATAGAAGAATAGCTTTTAAAAATTCCAATATACGTGACAAAACAGAATATGCTTACAAAAGATAAAAAAGTGCAGCTTAGTGAAATATTTACAAGTATTGAAGGCGAAGGAATTTTCTTCGGTACAAAGACCATGTTCGTTAGAATGGCAGGTTGTCATTTGAGATGTTACTGGTGTGATACTGGCTATGCTTTACCATTGACTAGTGGAAATACTTATCATATTGATGAGGTAAAAAAAATGATCAAGGAGAATTTAAAAGAAAACACATACAAAATTAATTTTACTGGCGGAGAACCTCTAATTCAATATAGAGCAGTAAAGGATTTAGCGAGATTCATCAAAGAAGAGATCGGTTTAAGAACATATATAGAATCTTCTTGTTATGATTTTAATAGATTTAACGAGATTCTTCCCTATTTTGATATTTGTAAGATTGAATTTAAAATGAAGGATTCAATGGTGGTTGAACCTGAACATTATTATAATCTTCTAGAAAATGAATTAGAATGTTTAAAGATAGCCATTAAAAATAATAAAATTACTTATATCAAAATTGTGGTTTCAAATAATACAGATATTAATGAATTCAAGAATTTGATAGAAACCATTTTCAGTATCATACATGCGGAGAGCTTAGCAGGATTTATAATACAGCCTACTACTAAGATAGATGAACCAACTGTGGATAATCTGTTGAAATTTTACGATCTGATTTATCCAAGATATAATGATGTTAGGGTTATTCCTCAGTTACACAAAGTAATAGGAGCAAGTTAAATAAAGAATGTCCAATAAAAGGATACAAAAAACTGGGATACAAAAAACTGGTTTTATGAACAAAAATAAAATTGAAAAGATAATACGACAATTGCTTATAGAATTAGGAGAAAATCCCAATAGAGAAGGATTGATTGAGACGCCTAGGCGTATTGCAGGTATGTATGAAGAGATTTTTTGTGGATATGGAATGAGTTCAGAGCTTGATGTAAGCTTCAGTGAAGAAACTAATGCTATAATTGCAAGAGATATACAATTCTATAGTATGTGTGAACATCACATGCTTCCATTTTACGGAAAAATTCACATAGCATATATTCCAAATGGAAAGGTATTTGGTATATCAAAACTTGTCAGACTGACTGAAAAGTATTCTAGAAGAATGCAAATACAAGAAAGATTGACTAAGGAGATTGCTGATGAAATAGCCAAAAGAGATGTATCTGGTGTACTAGTAATAATTGAAGGGGAACATCTTTGTATGAAAATGAGGGGAGTTAGAAATAATAGTTCAATACTAACAGTTGCATATAGGGGCGTATTTGAAGAGAAAGATCTTAGAGAAAACGTACTTTCCTTGATCTATACAAGGCAAAATAATATAAGAAATATATAAAAAATATCGAGTTTATGCATATTTAATGATTTTTGATTATGAAAAATAGAGAGAGCAGTAATTATTATATAATTCTTATAATGAGAAGGCTTATAATAAAGTAAATTTTTTATAGGTAAGAAGAATGGCAGAAGCGATCTTTAGAGTCCAGTCTCATAAGTTCACTCAAGACAACATTCAAGGAACATTAGTTTGTTCAAAATGCGATGAAGTATTCTCTAAGGAATTTTTACTGGATCTTGAGGGACAAACTACAGAATTTAAGTGTCCAGTTTGTGGAGTTACCGGTGAGGCTGATCTACCTTTTAAGACTGCTGAAGAGAGGGAAGAATTTGATGAAGATTTGGATGAAATTGAAGAAGAGAATGGTGATGAATTTGATGAAGAATATTAAAGAAAACACATTTAATAAATAAATTTTTTATCATCACGAACTATTTTGATAAAAATAATAAACTACTAAATTAATTTACTTATTATGATTGAATGTCAAAAATGTGGAAGGGTCAAATTTTATTCTTTTAATTTTATCTTCTCGAAATTTATTTGTAATGAATGTTATTTAATAATCAAAGAAAAAGAGGATCAAGTAAAATGAAGTAAAGCATTTCTCAGAACATGTATATAACAAATACGGGTCGTTATTGTTTTGAACCACATTTTATACAAAATTTAGAATTATATTTGAGTTTAATACCACATTCAATACAAAATTTTAGTTCTTGATTCTTGGAGTTTGATAGAAAATTAGAATCAGCTGTACCAGTTTTTTTTAGAAAATGATCATCAGTATATTTATTCTCGGAAGATGATGAATCTGTTCTGTTAAACATATCACTAATTGCTCCTGTTGGTCGAAAACTTTCATCCACATCAGGTAACAAATTGGTATAAATACTATTATCATTGATTGATTCATTATCCTCTGGAATATCCTTTTTAGTTTCTAAAAAGAGCATTAATCTTGGTACTTGTTCCCCCTGAAATTCTATAATTTCGGATAACCAATAAGCAAACTTTTTTAATGTCATTTCTGGAGTAGAAAAAGTTAAAGTATGTGTAGACATATATTCTTCTGCTGCGGATTTACCATTAAATAGTTTCATGATTATTAAATAAATATCACTGGTTGTTTTTAATTATTGCGAATTACCGCATTTACTGCAAAATTTTGCTTTGGTTGGAATAGATATTCCACATACAATACAATTTTTGATTTTTTTATCATCTGCAATACCAGGTGGAATAGATTTTGCATCTGTAGGACTGGATCTTTCAAGTTCACTATCTGCTGGACGAAGACTAGGTCCTATTGTAGAAATTGTGTTTCCTCCTACCTGACCTCCACCGCTAACAAATCCTCCGATTCCGAAATCGGTTGAACCTCCTTTAGATGAGGGATCAACAAATCCTCCAGTTGAACTCTTTAATGAAGAGCCCTTATCAAATGCTGATTTTAGTTCTAGTATAACTTTAACAGCTAAAAAATTCAAGGCCGAGCTTGCAATTAGATACTTGCCGATGCTTGCAAAATATTCTTTATCATTAATTTTACCTTGTTTGAATCGTTGAGTAGAATCAAGTAAAGATTCATATTGATTTTGAGTATCATCAATTAATTGTTTTAATTTTTCAGTTAATCCTCCCAGAGTATCTACACCAAAAGTTGCCATAAATAGAAGATGGATAGATTGGGTTTAATAAAGTTTGGATGAAAATTTTAAAGTTATTTGTTGTTGTTATTAATTTGAATAACTTTATTACATGATATATTTTTGGTTATGTAAGAATATGGTGAAAACATAATATATTCTAGAATATATTCATAGTCAGTTGGTTTTTAACACTTTGGTGGTAATCATTAGAATTCTTTATTCTAATAGATTCTTTTCAACATATCCTTCTGGTATATAGAATCTAGTTGATTACAACAGATCAATTATTTATAAATTGAATAATGTAATAAAGTCAAACGTATTGTGAACAACAAATATCAACAACAAAACAGAGATTATAGAGACAGTATATATTATCTTAATAAATATAAAATTCATGAAAAAAACTTCATGTTATGTAGGATTTTCTTTTTAATTGAGAAAAAGGATTATGATTATTCAATTAGAAATATTTTACGGAGTTGATTAATAAAATATATCCATATAGATCTTCAATTTCAAAATATTTCAAGATTTTGGATTTAATTATTATAGGCTTAGTAATTTTTATTTTCCTTGGTTTTCTTGCATATGATTACAAATTTTTCGGTTTCAATGAACCAATAATAAATATTCCACATAATTTAAAATACTATTTTGATTCATTGCTTTGGATCTTATTCATAGTTTTAGCATTAGATTTATATTTGAAATATAAAGTTACTAAAAATTGGAAAGTTTTCATTAAAAAATATTGGATAGATATTACTATGACTATATTGATACCAATTCTTTATCCTTTTAAATTTATGAAAGTCTCTATTAAAACTTACAAAATGATAAAAACAGGAAAATATACGATCAAAATAGCCCAAAAAATTAAAAAGATTAAATATTTTTTTAAGAGATAAGATTGCACATGAATTTAAAAGTGATATATATTTATGCATTCAAGTTTTGCTAAATCTCTCCATAAAATTAGTAATTCTGATTTGAGCTCAAATTATATTTGATAGTTTATGAAAAATGTGGCTATTTGACTATCAAATGGGAAAGATGATATTTTATTGATATTATTAAAATTATATCTTTCTAATTACTGATTTCTTTGGGTATAGAATATAATAGTTGTTTCAATAATTGCTACAAGTGATGGTATGATTTTATATTTATCTGATTTCTCTTTTTATTAATTATTTATCTTCTAAAATTGACATAATGATAAATATCCCTCTATTTGTAACATAAATAACATGGAAATATAATTATTGAAGGATTAGAACTACATCAAGGAGAAACATTTAAAAAATTCCAAATAATCCAAAAATTTAATCCATATCATCTGGAAATTAGATCGAAAGCAGATAGTGTCAGCTCACCTCATACATTCCAACGTAAAAAAAATAGTAGTAGAGAAATAAAAAACTAATTTTGTTGTACATTCAAAATAATGCATAATTACATTGTTCTCATAAATTTAAGTGAACCATGATTTAAATTTCTTACAATATTGTGGTTATCTGATCTGTTATTATGTTGCCTTTTCTATCTCGTTACAAAAAAAATAACATACCGTATAGTCATGATCACGATTATCAAATCTACTTATACAACAATCTGAAACTTCATAAGAATCATCATCTTTAACTTTTAATAATAGTTGATATTTTGGAATTTCTGATACAGAATCTTTGATTTTCATAGTTATTTCCTTTAATAGAGGATCTGATGATGAAATAAGAAAATGACCTTCATATCGAGCTGTGATTCCAGGAAAATAGAAAAGTTCCTGAACATCCAATACTCTATTTAACATAAAAAAATGAGTGATCTTATATTATTTAAATTAAAGCTTTAAAATTGATATTTCAATAATATCTTTTTAAAAAATGAAGAATAACAATATAATATAAATTTAAGATTTAGTATTGGTAAAATTAATTATATGGCAAATTTATTATAAAATTTATATTATACGTTTTGTCTTTTTAAATACATATCTTAATAAAATAATATTGTCATGAAAAGAACGATAAAAAATTTGGTTTACTATGATATTCTAATATTTGGTTATAGAAATTGTTTAGATTATTATATTAGATTAAGAAAAACATGAATAATTTTCTAGATTGTTTGTCAATACAAAAATTTTAAAAAGTATTAATAAATTCATTTGATTTTTTCATTATTAAATAAAAATGGAATATAGGAAGATTGCCAAATATGATTTTATGATATTACTCATTTTTTTATCTAGCATATTACTATTTCCTAACATATCAGGACAAGTTAATAGCCAGATTGAGATCAACAAAACAGACAAATCTATTTTTATGAACAATAACCAAAATCAAAATTATATTGATGATGAAAGTATAAAAATTCCTAATCAATTTATTATTTACCTCAGGGATACTAATTACAATGGTTTAAATTCTATCGATCCATTAGAATTTTATGAAGAGGAATTAAAAAATACTGGAACAGAGTTATTATTTACATACAACCATGTAGCAAAAGGTTTGGCTATAAAGATTCCAGATGAAAGTGTTTTAGAACTACTAAAAAGTAATCCAGTTGTAGAATACATAGGCCAAGATAGAGTAGTATCAATTTTTAATCATCAGAAAACATTTGCTCAACAAACTGAGCAAGAATTGCCTATGGGAATTGATAGAGTAGATGGTGATTTAAATTTTATTCAAGATGACATGCATTCGATTAATGCTGATATTGCAATTTTAGATACTGGAATAGATTTAGATCACAATGATTTGAATGTGTATCAACAAACAACATTTACTTCTGGAACAAATACAGCGGATGATGATCATGGACACGGTACACATATTGCGGGAATAGCTGCTGCTAAGAATAATTCATTTGGTACTGTAGGTATAGCACCAGGAGCTAGACTGTGGGCAATAAAAGTTCTTGAAGAAAATGGAGCAGGAGATATTTCTACCTTAATCAAGGGTTTAGACTATGTAGTACAAAATTCGGATCAGATGGATGTAGCAGTATTAAGTCTTGGATGTCAATGTAACTCTAGAGCTTTAGATGTAGCAGTAAACCAAGCAGTTAATGCAGGGGTAACACTTGTTGTTGCCTCAGGAAATGATGGAAAAAATGCACGTACATTTTCTCCAGCTAATAATCCCAATGTCATAGCTGTTTCTGCAATTGTAGATACAGATGGGAAATGTGGAGGAAATGGACGGAATACAATATACGGAGCAGATGACACGTTAGCAAGTTTTAGTAATTATGGAGATGTGGTAGATATTGCTGCACCTGGTGTAGAAATTTTTTCTACATATAAATCTGGTTCATATGCTAGTTTAACAGGTACTAGTATGGCTGCTCCTCACGTTGCTGGAGCTGCAGCATTATATATAAGTACACATAAAAATTCATCACCGATAGAAGTCAAAAATCATTTAATTGCATCAGGATCACATATATCAGATTTTTGTGATGGGAATGGTCTTGGGTATTTTTCAGCAGATAAAGATAATTTTCATGAGCCATTATTGTATGTAGCTAATAAATAGAATTATAATTAAATCTAGTTTGCTGGTGGAGGAAGTGATTCCGGACATACTTGTATACATACTTTATCCTTTGGACAAGGCGGCATCGAACATATTTTAGAAAGATTTGAGATCAGAGACTTTTCTGTAATATTCGTACTATTTTTGACAGTAGTAGAATTATCAAATGTTACTGTATTATTTTCTTGATTTTGTATTATTCCTTCTATATTAGTAGAATTGAACCAAATGGCAATCAATACAGATAGAGAAATAAAAATGATTGTAATATAGTAAATATTTAATTGCATATAATATATTAGATAGATCGTTACATATTTAAAAATTAGTATTTAAAATAGTTTTAATATCTTAATTTATAAAATTCATATCGAAATTATTTTTTTATAAATTGGTAATATATTATTTTGTTATCAAGTTTAATTATATATAAATAAGCAAATAATATAAATACAAAACATAATCATGAAAGTTATCAGCAGATTACATTGAGGAATAAATTTTTACTTTTGGATAAACTATTATATTATGTAGAATTTTCACATCAACCTCTTCATTTTGTCCTATTAATTCTACATTACGATATACTGCTAATGAGATAAAGTCGCAGATGAATTCTTTAAATTGAATATATTTCAACTTCATTTTTTATTTTTTGAATATTAAAGGATTTAAACATCAAAATCGAATGTTTATTAAAAATTGAGTAAAGTACACGGTATATAATTCAAATAGTTTTAAAATAGATCTCTTGGATTCACATAATACCAATTAATATCATTATTGACGATGCAACTAATCCCGTTAATATACTAAATCCAGATAAAAAAATAGTTTGTTTTTTCATATTTTATAGTAAATAATATTTTTTGATTTATACAGTTCTCAGAATTTTTCTAACTGAATATTGTATCAAATATTTTTAGATAAAAGGTATTTAAGTTTTTTATTTAAGAATATTAAGTATATTATGTTACTAATTTATTAAAATATTATTGATGATTGTATAATATCTGTCTTTGAGAATTTTCATCATCATTAATTATAATTGAATGATAATTATTTCCTTCTATTTCTGTGTGAGATATTAGAAAAATTTGCTTGAAGCTTTTATCATTTATTAATATATTCATTATAATATTTCTTCTGGCTTCATCCAAGCTAGTTAATGGTTCATCTAAAATTATAAAATTGATCATTGGAATCTTTTTTTCTATATATTTAAAAGGTCTTATAGTTGACATAAGTTTTGATATGGCTATTCTAAGGGCCAAACCAAGCGCGGATTCATCTCCACCACTTAATTGTTCTTTGCTTTTTTGAACTCCATCTTTATCATCTAATAGAGTCATTGTTAATCCATGAGATATTTTGTCTTTGATTTTTCGCATGGTACTTGATACATTTGCTATTTTATACCTTCCTTCAGTAAAAGGTACAAGATAATAATTTGTGCTTCTCATCAAAACACTAGCAAGTTTACCTTCAACTATATCATTGGATATGAATCCATCAATTTCACCAATTAGAAACAAAATATGCCTCAATGCATTCTCTTTTTCTTCTAATTCTACTTCTGATTGAAGTAAATTATTAATTCTTTTTATTCGTAGATTGATCTCATTTCGTAAGAAGCAAGCATCCTCTTTAATGATTTCGATTAAATTAGATTTTTCTTTAATATGTATTGTTAGATCAGTTCTTTTGGAGATCAATCCATCAATATTTTCACACAAAAAGGGCCTCAATAGATCTTCTAAATTTACTATTTTTAAATTTTTATAATATTCTATTAAAAGTTTATCCGCTGATTCTATTTGTAATTTTGCTTGATTTTGTTGTGAAAAAAGATTATTTATTTCATTCATTAATCTTTCTAAGTTTATATTTTCTGATCTAAGTTTATCTTCAAAATTTTTGACAAGTTCTCTTGATGTAAAAATCTCATTTTCTTTTTTCATTATTTTTGAAAATAGATCGTCAATTATTTTATATGTTGACTTGGATATTTCGTAATTACATTGAGATAATTCTATAACAGAATTTAGCTGGTCATAAAAGTGAAATCGTTTTTCTATCATTCCACTAATAATTGGAACGAGGAATTCTAAAGCTTGTTTTATATTTTTTTTATTATCTAATTGTTTTTCTATTTTTTGTAATTGTTTTTCTATAATATCGATATCAGTTTTAACAATATTTTCTTGTCGAGAAATATTATGTATTTCTCTTCGTATATTTGTAACCAAAATAGAATTATTATCTATAACATTTGAGCATATCGGACAAGTATTATTATTACTGATATATTCCATACTACTTTTTTTAATATCAGATAAAATTTGATTTGTATTTAGAAGATGTTTATGTTCATCTAATAATTTAATATTCTTGTCTTTTTCATCTCCAAGATTTTTTATATGCTCATCATTTTTCTTTATTTCTCGTTTTATATCTTGCAAATTATCAATAGAAATATTTTGAAAATCAAATGAAGATAATCCAGACTGTAGTATTAGATTTTTGATATGTTTCTCATCATTTTCAATATTTTGTAAAATATCTCTAGCATTTTTAATATTACTTATTTTTGGATATTTTTGAATTTCTTCTAATAACATATTTATGGTAATATTTAGATCGTATATTTTATCTTGAAGTTCTTTAATTCGATTTTTTTGAATTGATAAATTTTCTTTTTCGCGATCTGTAATTTTTTCTATATAATTTAGATTGTCTTGGTTTTTGTTAATAGTTTCAATATTTTTTTTTATCTCAAGCAATAATTCCTTTTTTGGATATGTAGCAAGAACATTCTCATCATACAATAATTCTTTTTGTTCTGATGATAATTTTTCTTCTTTATCTTTCAAAATGTTATTTTGCTTGTCTAATTCAATTCTTTCTGTCATTAAATTTCCTATTAGAGTATTCAAATTATTTATATCTTGATTAAGTCCATTTACTTTTTTTCTTAAATAGTTTTTAATCTTGAAATCAAATTCTTCCAAACCAAAAAGATTCTTCATAAGATCTCGTAATTCACTTGGATCAGCTAATGCTAGTTTATCTACCTCTTTTTGTCGGATATATATTGTTTTTTCTATAGCTTCAGGATAAATTCCTAATAGTGATTCTATTTCTCTATTAACTGTACTCGTTCCTCGACAGATTTGAACGAATTTATATTTATTATCATTATTTACTCTCTCTTGCTTGAAGAGTAATGCAGAGGATTTAATCATATTATTAATACTAGAATTAGTTTCGTTTTTTTGTACTTTTTTGTTTACTACTTCCATAGTTCTAATGACACGATATTGAACCTCACTAATCTCAAAAGTAACTATAACCTCACATTTTAATTCTCCATTTTTGATCAGTATTTTTCTATCTTTTTCTGCCATTAATTGTTCTCCTAAAATTCCCCAAAGAATGGCTTCAATGAAACTTGTTTTTCCCATGGAATTTTTTCCCTTAATAAAGAAAAAGCCTTCTTTAAAATATCCATCTGAAGGAATTGAAATATTATGAAAAGGTTTGAAATTTCGTGCCTCAATTTTTAATATTTTCATTATAGAATCACTTATTCTTTTAGAGCTTCGAAGAAAAATTTAGCCAATAAATTCGAATCTAAATTGTGTTTTTTTAGATCCGCCTTTCTAGTAGAATCTACATATTCTTTAAATTCTTGTTCTGGATCTTCTATTAAATATTCAATAAATGGATCATCTTGTCCAATTTTATTACTAGATTCATTAAAATCTGAGTAATGTGGAACATCTAAAATAAATTCCACGATATTATATTCATTACTATCTAACGTAATTTTATTTAAATATGATGCTATTTCATTCAGATGAAAGGAAGATCCATAATTTTTGTTACCTTTTAAGCTGATTTTAACTCTCGCGGCCGTAAAATAATTGTATCCAACATTCAAATCATGTTGTTTAAAAATATCCTTAACTCTTTCTATGATCTGTATATTAGTATCATTTTCTAATATTTTTACTTCTTCTACAACTATTTTTCTTTGACGTTTAAAAAATTTTGGATTTATTTTTAATTTATGTTTATTAGAATTTATATTTATTATTAAATAACCTTTATCATAACTTTGTTCCCCAAAGCTCCATAGCTCCGTGGAACCAGAATACCATGCTGTATCAGTTACTTGTTGCATTTTATGGTTATCTCCAAGAGCTACATAATCATAGTTTGCCATTAAAAAATTGCTGTGTAACGTATTATTTTCTATCATTCCATGAGCTAATCCAACATTTATCATATTAGGATCAATGTTATTATTTTGAATTAAAATCCATTCTTTGTATTTTGTAAATAATTGAGACATATCATTAGATTCGATTGATGGATGAGCGTGAATCCTTAAGTTAAGTTCTTGGAAGTCTTTGAACAAAGGTTTCTTGTCTCTAATACTATCTCTTATATCAAAATAGGTAAATAGGTGAACATTATCAAAGAGAATTGGATATTCACTCAATGTAGAAATTCGGTATTGTGTATATCTTCCATGATTTCCGTCGATAAGCACTATAGGTATCTTATTGTGATGTAATGTTTTAAACGTCTCTGCAACAACTTTCCTAGCAAGTTCCGGTGGTGGATTGGCATCATTAGCTGAAGGAGTATCAAAAAAATCTCCACTATGTAAAATAATATCTGGTTTTAGATTACTATCAGTTATAATTTCATCTACGAATGTCTTCCAGACATTATAGAAATCATCTTCGATTGGCTTTATTTCTTGATTAATTATAGAAGGTCTTGTTCTTTTTGGTCTTTTACCAAGATGAGTGTCAGAAATATGAATAATCTTTAGAATAAACCTATCACCCTTATTTGGTAAATAAGTAATCATTCAATTCAAAAATCATAACTATCTTGAGTATAAGAGAGATTGTTTTTTGACATTTGATTGTATGACAATAGTTTATTTTCTTTGATAAAACTTTCAGATAGATTAAAGACATTTAAAAATAATGGGGTTCCAGCAAATGAAAGTGGTGAAACTGGACCCTGACTCATAAAGGAATATTTTTTAGACTTGGTATTAAATGAGTTTGCAGGATCAGTAAAGGATTGATATAATTTGATGGCATTCTGGTCTGATACCAACTCTTTCATAGTTACTAGATCACTTCCTAAAGACAATCCAAACCCACAAAAAAATATTCTTAATTGTTGCAATATGTCTTTGTGGATACTTGATAAAGAAGTACTAATAAACATCCATCCGAGTCCATATTTTCTAGTAGTCCTTACGGCATCTAATAATGCTAATCTTACATTTTCTAAATCGTTGGAGTTTTCATATTTTTCTCTCCTTGCGAATCTATGTGCTTCATCCAATACAACTAAAGTATTTAAAGAATTATTTTGTTCCCAACTTTTTTCTCCCAAATAGATTAAGCCATAAAGAAGTCTCTTTAGAACTAGAGCTTGTATAGTTTCATTCCAATAATCTAATTTCATGTTATGAGCACTTTGTAAAGAGAGATCAACTATGATCATAGGTTTGTCATCAAAAGTAAATTTCTTTAGCAAGGAGTCTACAGTTTGTGCACCAGGTCTATAATGAAATAATTGACACATAGGTTTCCAAATTTTTTCGTAAATATAATCCTCATCTAATTCAGAAAGAACAGTGTTTAACCTTGACCGTGGTTCTGCTGTAGAATAGATTAGTAATTGAATGTTTGGATTACGCAAAATATTAAGTACTTTGTGAAATGATTCTAGTTCTACTAGATTGGTTAGACTTATATGTTGTCTACTTTTCAATTCATTAATCAAAATATTTGCTGCATCTCTTTTATTTTCTCCCTTTATTGATAAATATGAAAAGAATGATGATTCATATAGAATTTCTTCAAAAAGATCCCACCTATCTAATATTAGATTTCTAATATTAACTACTTCAAATTTTTTACCTAAAGATAATAAAACTTCTTTCATATTTATATAAAATGCATTATTTTTTTGCTTATTATAGATTTCAGTTGCATCAAAGATTGTTTCTTTCGAAAACTCTCCTACTGGATCAAATATCAATAATCCCATTGAGGGATATTTAGAATAGGCCATAAAAATCATTTTAGCTAATGTTGATTTTCCAGAACCTGTTGTACCAAATATTCCTAAATGATATGCTTCACCAGCTCCATTGGAACCATCACCAAAATGTTTGAACCACATAGGTAACTTGGTTTTTGATCCATAAACATGTCCAAGATAAAATAATTTATCCAAATGTTTTTCTAATAGGGAATCTAAAATGGCATCATTTGTTAAATGAATGAATGTTCCTGTAGGAGGTACAGTTCCTAATAAACTAGTATCAAAAAAATTTTCCTCTTTATTATTACTAAATACTGCACTACACAGCAGTTTTCCTACATGTGTATCTTGAATACCACTTATAGGATTAACTAGGCCTCTTTGTCGTGCAACAGATTTTATTGTTGGATCTTCTAACAGTGCATTTTTAAGCTCTATTTCGGTGATTTGTCCTAAGGAATAATTGGATTGTGAATCCTGTATGTATTTAAAAATTACTAATTCGCCAACTAATTTTTTAGTTACTGCATTATGTAAAATATTTAGACTTAATTCACTTGTAGATGATGGTGAGCCTATCGTACCTATAGGTTCGGTATTTGACAGTAATTGGTCTAGTTTATGATCACAACTTGATTTTATATCATAGTTTTCATTATATTTGTTGGAATCATAATTTGCATTATTTTCCATATTCTTTTTTACATCCCACTTTCTGTTCTATACGAATGCATTATAAAAATGATATCAGAGATATCTTCTCTAGTATTGTCTTGTTCAAGTTCTGCTAAATTATTTGTTAGAATTTGTTTATATGCAGGAATGGCTGGTGCTATATGCTTAACTATCCGATCTGCAAGATAGAGAGGATACGGCTCTATTATTGATGGAACGATACATTGATTTTTTATTGTTTGAAGTAATGGATGTAGTCTGTTGTTATCAATAGCTATCGAATATGGAATTTCTATCCTCAAAGCTGGCGACCATTTGTATGGCTTGTAATATATAACATGAAGTTGTGTAATTTTTTCAAGCACATCATCCATTAAGCTTTCGAGCTCGTTATGCTCCTTTTTAGAATTTTCATTATTTTCATAATAAAAATTTGGAATTTTCATATGCCAATTTTCTTTGATTGTGAATGGTCTTGGTATTGTGTATTCTCCCTCATTTAATATCAAAGTTAAAATGGCGCGATCATCATAGTCTCTGGGCCAATCAAAAATATTTCCAATGTCATTTCGTGAAGTATATTTTGGTATTCCTACCCATTGTTTTTCTACATTACTCGATTCTAAAATTATCTTGTAAGAGAGTAGAAATTCTTTATATGAATCTCTGATTTTATTGGCGGTATTTGTTTTTCGTTTTTCTATGAAATCAATCGCTTTATACATATGTATAAGGCCAGTTGTAAGTGATCCGTCCAAGAAAATTAGATTATATGGTGAATTGGCTGCTAAATTTATCTCCATTTCAATCATTAGACCTCTTGCAGCAATCATATTTTCAGGATCATGTTTTTCAGTATTGATAAACACGTTATGATTTGGTGATTCCCATTTTCCCTTTTGTTGATCCGAAGACATTAGACCTTCTACACCTACAGTTCCTATAGCAATAAGATCAGTTCCAAGAAGTCTTTCTATGGCATAAGCTCCATCTACCGCACAACACGTCAAAGGTTTTTGAGATTTTATTTCAGAATCATTTTTTAATATACAGGACTTATCTAATTGGGAACGAAAGTAATTTTTTTTCTTTTTAATAGTATTGATTGAATTAAATAATTCGGTTCCGATCTGTGTAGTTTTGGATAACATTTCTTCAACCATCGAGGCTGGAATATCTAAAAATGGATAATTACTAAAATTATTGTAAATTGTTGCATCGTTTCTATTCATAAATTATATCGAAAATGTTATTGTTTTTATTTAATTTTAATGATTGGTTTTTTTAAAAGAAAGATCTATCCATTGAATTTATGTATTATACTTTATATTAGACATATATATTAGACATATATTACTATTATTTTTTATTATATTAAAATTTTTCCAGAGATTCTAGACTTGTATAAAACGTGTTTATTTCTATAGAATGACCTATTAATTATTAATTTTAAATATACAGAACTTCCTAATTCCGTCTAACATTGAGCATTAAAAACAATATGAAATAGATATAGTATGTATATTTCTTTAGGTTAATAGATAACTGTAGTAACTTGATAATTTTTAATGGCTCATAAAAAATATGTCTATTTTATATAATAGATGCACTTATTAAATTAAGATAAATATAATATATTAGGTTATAGGAAATTGATTTTCAATTCCCGCTTTACTAATGGTTTTTAGATCTGGAGAATATTACTTTTTTTCATCCATAGCAACAGTTGTGGAAGAATCACTATGAAATTGCAAACTTTGTCGGAGGGTTATGTTATGGATGTCGAAGAATCGTTTGTAAAAATTCAAGGTATAAAGGTAACCATGGTGACAATATACAAAATGACGGTGACAGGATTCATCATATAATAAAGTGTATAGTGATTAAACTGGTAATCTTGAAATCATATAAATCTGACCACCCACAAGAAGTGAAATATAAGTAATTAATTGATAAGTTGGGGTATTCTTGATCCTGTACAACAAATAGACAGCTTTCAGATAGAGGTTACAACATATTTTGATGATTTTATTTCAACCACAACAATAAAAATAGCTAAAAAAAATCAAAAGATGAGATATATAAGCAAATTAATAATAAAATAGTCAGGCAAATTATTTGGTTGGTTTATTAACTTTTAATAATTTTTATGCTGTCACACTAATTTTCAGCTAAAATAATGACTATTTACTTTCAATTTTTAGATTATTTAGAATATATTTCTCAGAATATGACTTGGATTTCAATTTTAACAATAGAAATGTAAAACTTTTTATAAATTAGATTAATTATTTCTTTAATGAAAAAAATCTTTACAATAGCAATAATGGCTCTTGCAATAGGCGTTATTGGTATAGGAAGCAATTCATTTAATATATTGGCTCAAATGGCAGACGACCAAATGTTAGAGGGAACAAATGCTATGAATGCTACAAATGCGACAGCAGCAACAACTGCATCAGCAGGGACAACATCAGATGATGACGAGGACGATAAAGACGATAAAGACGATAAAGACGATAAAGAGGACGATGACTAGGACGATAACTAATAATCAAAGATAAAAAACAATTCATATATTTTTTTTACCAAAGCATATGAAGAGATTAATTTCTTATAATATTATAATCCAAAAATAATTTATTTTTTAGTTGAGAAACATTAAAAATTTAATCTTTAACTTTTTTTAAATGAATGTAAAACATTTTTAAATGAAAATTATAAAACTATGATTATTCTATGTAAGTATTAATACATTTTTCTTCCAAGTGGTTTTATTCCCAAAAAATTATTATATTAATTTTGTATAGATCTGTCCTCTTTGAAATCAAATTATAAGAATACTGTCGGTATCTTGGGATTAATTATATCCTTTTTTGGCACCATCTTCTTTGGCTTAGGAACAATATATAGATCTGAAGAATCATTTTCATCATCATCTTTTCTAATATGTATTATAGGAATAATATTATTAGTGTGGTGGCTTAAGCATGTAAAAAGAATTGGAATAAAGATTGCAATGATTATTTTGTTGATCGGTCAGTTATTAATATTTTTATTTCCTGAAAGTATTTTCCGTTTAGATGGAAATTATGGTAACAATATGACATTTTTTGTTTTTATAGTTTTCCTCATTGGCATTACTCTGTCTATTAAGAGTATTAGAAAACGATATAAAATACGTCAAAACTTTTCAAAATCCATAAAGAACCAGATACTTCAAAAACAGAAACACAAATGTGTAGCATGCAAAAAAATGCCTCCATTATTTCACTTTGATCATAAGGATGGAAATAGATCTAATAATGGTTTAAAGAATTGTCAGGCTTTATGTCCAAATTGTCATTCGATAAAGACATTAAGACAGATAAGAAGATAGAAAAAATGATATATAAAATTAAAATCAGAGATTATTTTCTTTACTTTTTTACATGATTTGGTGCCGTTAGAACTAATATGTACTATTTTGAATGAATTCTTTGTTTGATTGTTACATTTTTAGATAAACTATAAACTAATTAATCCAATTGTATACATACTTCATGTACCATCATCTGTGTATACTACATATCTTTGATACTTGTCAATTAGTAAATACATAAATCTATCTGCTACAAACATGTTTGTTCCCTTGGAAATATGTATTCCAAGCACAGATTAGTGAACTGCTTCAATTACAAATCCAAAATCAGTAATAATAATCCCACCAGAATATCATACTTACAGCTAAATCCATGTTCTTAAATTAACAACGTCGTTAAAGTATTTCATACAAAATTAAAGTGTTAAATATCATAATGTTGTATAATATACTAACCACTGAATAATTTGTCTATAGCGAATTTCTGTAGCAGTATCCTTCCACAATCTAATGCCAACAAAATTGCCTTGTTACAACCTATGGACAACTTCGATACTCACATTTGGTGGTGTTGGAGAGAAAGATCTAGAAAAACATATTGATATCCAACCATTGCGGCATGGTAGATATCTTTAATTACTTTCACAAACTCTCCAACGACATTATTAAGTTTCAAGTTTGAATTTTTTTTATACATCTTATGCCAAGTATGAATATCTATCTAATAGATAATAATAAGATTTAGTAGATATTTACAATCTTGGACTTATACAATTGGACTAATAATATAATTTGTTTATAGAAGGATAATATTGAGATAGATTGTAGTAGCGTGAACAGATTTTATGAGTGTGATTTTATTAATTAAAAAAATACTGTTTTATAATATCTTGCTAATTGAAAACCAATATCATTAATACAATATATATTCTAATTTAATGGTAATATAATAAATCAACAAGTCTAAAAAGTTAAAAGTAAATTAGATAAAAGTATGAAGTAATATATAATCTAAGGTTGCTTGAAAATCAATTGCCAACCATTGAAACAAAAAATAGAGCAAAATAAAGCATATAAAAGTACACATGATGTTTATAGAAAATGTTATCTTAATCGGAATTATTTTAACATAAACACACTGTGTGTATATACATGATTTCAGGTGTATTTTTTGTTTATTTGTTTTTATTTATTTGATCTTGATTTCCATTGTAGGTTCTTCCTCCAAGTCTTTTCTTGTCCCAAAGGACTTAAATACTAATACTGCTGCTGCTAGTACTAAACTAGTTACAGTTGATATAAGAAATATTTCACAACTCATGTATCTTTACATATTATATTAAACAACAAATTATTTTAATATTTTCTCAAAATTGAACTATATCAAAGAATTTATTTATATACAGAATTAAGTTTATTGATAAGATATTTACCTTAGAATTATTGGTGTTAAAATCTAGAAATTTTTCTTGGGTTTGACCAAATACTACATTTAAGGTTAAACCTATGATTACTAAAATTATTGAAATTATAACTACATATAGATTGAACCTTTGCATTTATTCGCTGATCGACTTAATCAAATAATTGAGTGATATAAGATAGAGTCTTTATATATGATAAAAATTCATTTCATTTTTTTTTAAAAATTTTTAAATTCTTTATCATATTTGTCATTTTCTATATCCTTTATTGATATATTTATCTAGTTATTTTAAAATTTAAACTAGAATACACTGTATTTAATTGTATATAACGAAAGTAAAAGTACATAGTTAATAGTATTAATCTTAATATCCTTAGTATTCCTGTAAATAACCATGTCTACAAATACAAATGAAATTGCAAAGTCAATAAATAAATTCCAAGATGAATCCAGAAAGATATACGAAGATAATATTGAAAGAATAAATCAATATCAGAACCAAATTATTGATACAAGTAAACACATTGCTGATAACTATATTGAATTACAAAAGAATACAGTCAATATTTATCAATCGGCATATAGTCAAATCCTTCAAAATTTATCCCATTCATATTGGAAGGATTCAAATTCAAATATTCCAGAAAGATTTACTGAAGCATACAACACAATCAACAAAAATGTTCTTGATAATATTACCGATACAACAAATTTCATCAATGAAGTTGTTTTAAGAAATATAGAAACAGCTAACAAATCTATTGAATATGCACAAAGATATTTCAACGATACAACTCGAAATTACTTCAACTATATCAGAAAATTAGAAAGACCTTACAACAAATAAATCCTTCATTTTTTTGTACTATAATAGTTCGTATTGTTATATTCTGACATTTTTAAATTATAAATTTTTTAAATTATTTTATTTATCAATATATCAATGACAATTTAAAATTTCATTTTTTCAATAATAAATATATTCTCTCAAGATAATCATTTTCTAAAGTCATCTTTATCGAGATTAAGGTTTATTATATATATATCAGTTGTATAATTGGAATCGTTACCAAATTCTAAATGTTAAATGTATTTATACTGATCTTCCTCAATGAATTTTCTTTTCAGTAATTTATTACAATCTATTATAGTATCATTTGATTTTGTAATTTCTATTGGAAATTAAATATCAGAAAGTCATCATATTTGAAATATTAGTAAATATCGCATGCTCCAATAAACTTAAAAAAGTAAGTTAATAAATAAATATTTCAGTTTAGATCAGAACATACAAATAAACTATTCTATAATATGAATATATTTTTCTAATTTCTAATTTTTTAAACTTTCAAAAATTGAAATTTTATCTTCGTGAAATTTATCTGTAAGTTGTATTAACCGCATTATATGTATGAAAAATATCTTAATATTTGATGATGATCATGACACTTCTTTAAGATATAGGAAATGGTTCGACTCTCTACCTACTGGAGACCATCTGTTAATGTTAATATATGTCATTGAAGGAGAACCAGAATCTGAATTGAGCGTGACTAATGTTAATGAAATTTTTATTAATATTAGATTATAAAGATATTTTATATGATGAAAAAAAATAATAATTACAGTAATATGATTTTTTAAAGAAGTTATAAACTGATGAAAAAAAAGCAAAATGATTAATTTATTGATTCATTGATCGATTTATGAATAAAGTTATATAAATTAAATTATTATTCAATTCGGATTGTATAAACATCTACTAATTTATCATATAAACAATGCCCCAATAATATGACCCAGTATTTATTGCATAATATATTAACAGTGTAGGTAAATTGTCATTACTATTATTTTCAACCTTTACACCTTTTTCTCTATCCAGTGATTAATTCTATAATTTATGACTTTCCTTTGTTTATATCATATATATGCTAATGAATTTCTATTCTATTCTTCCATTCTCAAATTCTTCTAGTAGTAATATCTTTTGTTCATAAACCATATTATCTAAGATAAACTTGAATTTTCATTCTTCAATTTAATAATGTGTAATCGTTTATTTTCTCTTTTTTGTAATTGCATAATACAAGAATAGAAAGAATAACAAGGTATTGCAGTAGTTACTGGTAGTTCAACTGGAATAGGATTTGAAACTTCATTAATTCTTTCAAGAAATGAATTTTATACATGCTACAATGCCAGATCCTAATAAAGAGTATATAATTGAAAAAATTGCAAATAAAGAAAATCTTCTTTTAAAGGTCTTACAATTGTTCTTAACTTGCTCTTTTTAGAGAAAAATTTTCCATAAATAATTAAATAAAACCCAAGTCGTAATAAATACATGAGACATACACTAATAATTTTATTATTAGCGGCTACTGGTCTATATTTTATTCTGCCAGTTGCTTCTGCACAATTTACTGCTGATATAATGATTACAGATATGCGTACTACTCATACAGTACTGGAAAAAAATGTAGATGAAGTAATTACATTACTAAAAAATAATAATACTGTTGAAGCCCTAAACCTCCTTGACGGTGTGAAAATGAAAGTTCATCACATGAATTCGATGTTCGATGATCTTGTGTGGGAGTTGTCCAACAGAGGACATTAATCTACTGTATGATAATAAAACCCTTTACATTATTTTTCTCATAGAAATATAACGATAATAATAATTAATTATTTGGGAACAGAAACAGAGCTGATGTATAATCAACAGAAATTACTCTAAGTTCAGTTGTGTTGACTACCGGTGTAACAGCGCCTAATGTAAAATTAGCACTAAAAAAAGGTATATCCACCACTATGTAGATATACTACAATTTTGTTATTGTCTTTCCAGTCTTGTGGTTTGACGTCAAGAACATTTACACCTCCTAGTTTAGTATATGTAACGTTAGACTGATAACTGTCTATAATTGGTTGAGATTCAAATATAGTCATAGAGTTCATTTGCTGATTTTTTTTCATCCTTCCAAATCATCAGGTTCAAGAGTTACAAAAGCAGGTACGTTGTAGGAATAAAGATTTTAGTATCATTTTGAGCAAAGTTTGTGGTTGAATTTTGAGCTTGAACAAAATATAGTGATGGTTGCAAGTTAAGAGTTAAAAGATATGATAGAAACAGGATAGATGTAGATAAGCTTATAACAATGGTAATTAATCTCAGTATATTGGTCATTTATTATTTCACGATATTCTTGTTAATCCAGTCTTTTGAATTCTCCCGTAATGATCTGAGCCTTGGAGTAATCAAGTTTGTAAATTCTTCATAACCTTCTTGGCGTTCTTTATCACTAGACGTCTTTGCTAGAAATTCGTCTCTATGTTTTTGATCTCTATATGATAGCATATTTATCCATATATCTTTTTCTTGCTTCGTCAAAACATTTTTGGCAATATTAGTAAATCCTTCCCAGCTAGTATTCTTCGTAAGCAAAAAAAAGATCATATTCTACCTTTTCTTTTGTAAACATTTCAGCAGATTTTTTTTCTAACTTTAATAATGCTTCATAATTCTTTTTAGGTGATTGGCTGATCATAAACTCTACGTAATTTCCAACAATTTTTTATTATTTTCTGTTGTATCCGTATTGATTTTCATATCTATCATTAAATATATAAAAAGAACTACCTCCCAAGTAGAGGCTATTCATGAGAAATAAGATAATCATATAATGTACAAGCCAAAATGCAATTCAGAATTATAATATATTTCGAAGACTTTTTTCGCAATTCATTTTTATAAAGATATTTTACAGGTTTTATAATCAGTCTGGAAGGGATGTCATTGGAACCATTACTTGTATTCACGGGTTTATAGTGCAATATCACTAGAGTAATGTGTATGGTTGCCGTGGTTACTATTCTTAATCTTGTATTTTTTTCATTGTGAGAGACTCCAATATAACAACACGGAGGGTTATGTCTAATGAGCGTCCATCTTCACGATGTGACATCTCATTAATCGGACATAACAACCTCAATATATTATAAACATTATCGTTTAATAGCATTTTATAGCATGGATACGATGTTAATAATATCCAAATCAAGCAAAGACAAAAATTCTGTAGTTATAAATGTTACCAACAATATGATAGCACTATGAATACTATATAGGAATATTTGAAATATGCGTTATGTTATTAATAATAGTAAGCGAAGTAAAATGAACGTTAAATCTTCTTATGGTTGCGACATTCCCATATACTGAAATCCGGTAAAAGGGGAATATTTGGAAGTACAGACAAACAATAAACATATTTGTGAATATCTGGAAAAACCCAAATACAACACTAAAGAATCAATCAACCAAAAAATTTTATTAGAATTAAGTAACTAAGAATAATTATTCTACAGACTTCTAGGACTTATGTTATTGCTGCTAGTTGTAATAATTCAACTTTCAGAATTATTGACTATAAGAAGAATAGAAAATGATGTTCAGGTAGAAAGTGAAATCCTAGCACTACAGCAACCGACACATGTCTATGAAGAAAGACCCAAGATAAGAAATAATATCAGCATGACTAGCATGGAGGGGATGGGATTCGGACACCTTATCGCTGTTCATGGAATGTAGTAATCAACGTTATTTTATTCTCAACTATATACTTTTTTTATGTCAGAGTGAGATGAATTTTTAGTAGCCTAATGTGAAAATCTTTTCTTTAATATCATATCGTCAATAATAACTCTACCCGTACGTATCTATATGATCCCAATTTGGAGATGAGCTTGAAAGGGCTTTGAGCATGACATGTAATTAGGATCGATAAACTTGTTTTTATTCTTTTGGTAATTTATTACAACATTGAAAAATAATTTTTGAATATTATAGAAAATTAATAAGTACATGTTACTGAATTACAAAAACCCGGACATTCAGACTAGAGTTTTTCTCTAAATCTCGTATGAATCCAAATTTGTTTTTTACCTGAAAATTCGGATCATACACTAAACACACCAAAACATCACATTTAGGATGGGAAACGTACTTTGCAATATCTATTATTATCTCTTCACCTATTTCTTTTTGTTTATGGGTTTCGGTAACTATTTTGGTTTCAACAGTAACAGAAGCTTCGGGGAGTAAAAAATCTATTTTTGCACTCCCCCCAGCATATTGCGGTGTCCATTCTTCAGGACGTACATCGTTGAACTCAATAGTAAGAAAACAATGAAGTAGATCCTGAAAATCATATTCGTCTACAATCATATAAGGATCTTTTCCTTT